>NZ_ASPR01000043.1:0-357430 GCF_000517845.1 Paenibacillus sp. FSL R5-192
GTGATTGGCATATTGAATATTATCTTTTTCAGAATAGGCAGTATCTCCAATGACGGTATCGATCTTCATACCTGTGTCACGACTTTTTTCAATGAGAGTTTGGAGTTGTTTTCCATCACTTTTCTCACCAGTCGTAATTACCGCAGCTGTAATAATTCGTTCTCCATTCATAGCAAAATGTGTTTTGTAACCGAAGAACGAGGAGTCTGCCGTTTTGTGACCTATTCGTGCATCTGGATCATTGCTGAGTTGAAAGTGCTCATGGTGATCAGCTATGATTTCTTTTAAGTAGTTCAGCTTTTCTTTCACCTTTGGGTATTCACAGAGAGATTCTTCTTTTTCTACTGCATCTACAACTTTTTGGCAATAGTCCAGTTCATCAGATAATTCGTTCGTCGTTGTTTTCGGTGGGAATTTATCCTTCATTTTTTCATCGATCTTGTAAACGGATTTTCTCAACAACTTAGACTTTTGCATTAATATTTCTTTGGGTGATAGCTGATTAAATCGCGCTTTCGTATGGGTGGCATCCACAATAATTGCGCTGCTTTTGATAATTTCTTTCTCCAACGCGATCTTCATGGTCTTTTGAATTAGTATGTCGAGGAGGTTCACATCTTTCAAGCGAAGCTTGCGAAACTTCGTTAGTGAACTAGGATTAATGACTTCATCTTCAGGCGCCATATCTAAAAAGTACTTAAAGGACATGTCATATTTAGAACGTTCCACAACATCCGCATCGGATACATCGAAAATGGATTTCAACAATAGGTATTTGAACATTCGAATGGGAGGCACTGCATTGCGACCATTGTCGAGGCAGTATCTATGCTGCAATTCTACCTGAACAAATGAAAAATCTACGAGATCATTGATTTGACGAAGCATATTATCTTTAGGTACGACGATATCGTATATGTCCATAAATGCACTAAGGTTAAGAGATTGTTGGTTTGAAATCATCCGAGACACCACCTGAAATTAATCATTTAATTATACAGGAAAACAAATATCCCTCCTCAAAAAAATGAGGAGGGATATCTGTTTATAGATGTTGGACTTTTTCAGTGGCCTCGTAATTTCACAGCGTCATCTTTTTTGTTACCTGTAAGTTCACGTACTCTTAGTGATTTAGCATCATCGCTTAGCGGAAACCTTACCTGCTCCAGGCAGTTTGTGATCCAATCCCGACCACTTCGCGACAATCGCAGTGATGATCAGTGCAAGTCCATTAATGATAAAAATCCAGCGTATCGGCAACCAGCCACCGAGAACACCACCAATAATCGGTCCAGCCATCGTCCCGATCTGGGCAGCGGATTGATTCAGACTAAAAGCCCTGCCCCGGAAACTCGATGCGGTAGCCTGCACAATCATGGCGTTAATTGCCGGAAATACAGCGGCAAAGAATAAACCATACACAAATCGTAAAATGCCGAATGCGATATAACCTGTTGTAAAGAACTGCAGAAGATTCCCTACAGCCCCACCAACCAGTCCAATGATCAACACTTTACCGTATCCAATCCTTGAACCAATCTTGCCCCAACGCGGCGCCATAATAACTGTTGCTACCCCGACCGCTGAGAAAATAATACCCGAGCTGAGTGAGGCACGATCCGGCTGAACGCCCATTTCCATCACATAGACCGTCAATAGTGGCTCCAGAATCATGACGGAGAATGTACATATGCCCATCATGCCAAGCACCGTCATAAACAAACGATTCGCTCTTGCTTCACGAATGTCATCCATGACGTGGGAACGCGCTTTGTTCCGGTTGAAGTTCTCTTCTTTTACCCAGAAGGTTGCGATGATCGCGGAGACTAACACAACAATAGCCGAAAACAAAAATGCATTCCGGTTCCCATAATAATGACTCACCACGCCACCAATTAACGGTCCAATAATACCACCAGTGGCTCCTGCAGTGGACATAATACCAAGTGCATAACCCGTCTTCTCTTCAGGTGTATTCGTGCCTACCAGGGCTATCGCTGCTGGAACAAACCCTGCAAGCAGACCCTGAAACAATCGAACAACAATCAGAGAATACGGGTCCTGCACGAAATAATTGATTAAATACAAGACGGCAAGGCTGTATCCCGACCGAATCAGCATGGGCTTGCGTCCGTATTTGTCAGCCAGTGATCCCCAGAACGGAGACACGAGTGCACTCGCGAGAAACGTAATGCCAAATGCCAGTCCTGACCATAACTCCAGGTGATCACGAACCCCCAAGTCAGCACTTAGAAACAGGGGCAGAAATGGAATCGAGATCGAATAGGCGGTGCTGCAAAAAAATACACCAATCCACAATATGACCAGATTGCGCTTCCACGAGAAGTTCATATACCCGCACGCCCTTTCCGTTACTGACGCCGGGACTGCCGTGTATTGGAGCGGACGGAACAGACCCGTACGTCCCCGATGCGGAAGCATTTTCCTTATTTTACACCCATCATTCCATGAAGGCCATCCCTTGTTCACCACAAACACATGTATTACATTGCCATCCTGTCCACAAAAACGGTATGATAGTTGGGTAAATATCCAAATATGATTTGGAGAAAATATATAATGCAGAGATGCAAGGAGGAACGTTTTCATGTCTTTACGATGGAAAAAAAACACAGTGGTTTCGCTGGTTCTCGCGATGCTGCTTATCGGCATTAGTGGTTGTGGACGCCCTTCGAGTGGCGCTACAGAAACACCAGCTCCAGTTGAACCAACGGGTCCCAATCCGGTAGCTACTATTGAAATGGCAGATGGACAGAAGATCGTCATTGAGCTATATCCGGAAATTGCGCCCAATACGGTGAACAACTTTATTTCACTAGCGAATCAGGGTTTCTATGATGGCACAATCTTTCACCGTGTTATTCCAGGTTTCATGATTCAGGGCGGAGATCCAGACGGTAATGGTCGAGGTGGCCCAGGGTATGCCATTAAGGGTGAATTTACATCCAACGGTCACAAAAATCACCTGAATCATACCCGCGGAGTCATTTCCATGGCACGCGGAGATAATTTGGATTCGGCTGGTTCTCAGTTCTTCATCATGTTAGCTGACGCGGATCATCTTGATAATGCCTATGCTTCCTTTGGTAAAGTAACCGAAGGTTTAGAAGTCGTTGATGGTATTGCAGCTCAGAAAATAAGCAAAATCAAGGACAAACCCGATACCGATCAGGTCATGAAAAAAGTTACGGTAGACACCCATGGTCTGGAGTATCCAGAGCCGGTAAAAGTGCCTTAATCAGCAGCTTAGCCAAACAGATGAAACCTCATTTTTATATCTCGTTAATGAGTTAATAAACTGCAAAACAAACAAAAGCTCTGTCCTGTGCGTATCTCGCAAGGCAGAGCTTTATTTATTGATTTTAATGATAACGGTTACATATATGACTTTATAAAAAATGACCTCTTCCGGCATCATCCTCAATACATCCATCCCATTAAACGTAACCAGCCGATAATCGCAATCCATAACGGGCAGCTAAAGGCAACGCCCCATGCAAGCCCTTTCAGTAAACCACGGTTTACTTCCACGAACAACGACTCCTTTCTCCAGGGAATAGTCGCAGTATCGGTAATAGTATATGATTTTATACCCGTTTTCATTCGTCACGCAACCCTCGTTTTCCTGCTTTTGTTCCGCAGATTCATGGAATGCTTTACGGGAACCTGATATACTATGACTACTGTACGATAAATGGAACCTGATTCATGTTTGGAAAGGAGATTTTCCTATGGCAAAATCCAAAAAACGCACTCCTGCTCCCAAAGCAGCAGTAGCACAGGATAAACCCACAACACTGAAGGATCTGCTTAGCAGTGATGTGCTGGAGAAGCTGAAAGCTCAGGCGGATGAAGCCAAGGCTGCAGAAGCGGCTCTTAAAGAGCAGGAACGTCAGCAGGCAGAAGAAGCTCGCCAAGCGGAGCAGAAGCGCCGGGATAACGATTTCGAATATTTGCTCAATAACAGTGCAATGGACTGGAAGAAACATAAGTAAGCCAGGGCATGACCTAGGGGTGTCTCCTATCACACATGCCAAAATAATATTACAGCAGACAGATCATGAAGATGATCTGTTCAAAGAACAGGGCCGCATTGCGGTCCTGTTCTTTTTGATATATACACATATGATTCACGCATCTTGAGCCGGGTATGTTAGAAGTAGAGCGTACAACGATAATCTAACTCATGGAGGGATCAGAGATGACAGAACAACGTTTGGAAGGCAAAGTCGCGATTGTAACCGGAGGTGGATCCGGTATTGGTCAAGCTACCGCTATTCGTTTCGCCGAGCATGGAGCCAAAGTGTACATGCTGGATCGAACACCCGAAAATGCGGAGGAAACAAAACAGACGATTGAAAAGGCTGGCGGAGAAGCGTATGTGATCGAATGTGATATCTCCAAACCGGATAATGTGCAGAAGGCAATCAATCAGGCTGCGGCTGAAGCGGGTAAACTGGATATCATATTTGCGAATGCCGGCATTAACGGAACGATGGCCCCGATTGAAACGATGGAAATTGAGGACTGGGACCAAACGATGGAGATTAATATGCGCGGAACCTTCGCAACCGTCAAATATGCTATTCCCCATCTGAAAGAACATGGCGGCAGCATCATTATCACCAGTTCCATCAACGGTAACCGGGTCTTCTCAGGGATCGGTTTCTCTGCATACGCTTCCAGCAAAGCGGGACAAACTGCGTTTACCAAGATGGCTGCACTGGAGCTGGCTCGTTATAAGATCCGTGTTAACGCCGTCTGCCCAGGAGCCATCGATACCAACATTGATGATAACACCTACCCGTCGGATGATCTGAAAGAAGTACAGATTCCTGTTGAATTCCCTGAGGGTCACGAACATCCGCTCAAGGGCGAACCTGGAACGTCGAAGCAAGTGGCGAACCTCGTTCTGTTCCTCGCTTCCGATGAAGCCTCTCATGTTACAGGTACACGAATCTACGTGGATGGTGCGGAATCTCTGCTCCGTGGATAAAAATATCAATATAAGTTGGCCCCTTTCAGGGACAACGCCCAAACATCCCGTAAGTAATCTGATCCGTTCAGATTACTGCGGGATGTTTTATATATAAAGAGTTTATAGTACGGCGCAGGCGCAACTACAAGGATTATCCCTATACCGCGGAGCTTTTACCTTTTTTCACACGATGCTTCAACCGATCTGGAATGGCAAAGAGCAAAATGTACATCAGCGAGAACAAGACTAGCGCAAGTATCTCTTCCCCAAGGATGTACATTGGATAAGGACCTAACATATCAAGCACCGAGGGTGTACTCGGCTTGTGTCTCAAAAACATGTAATTCGCGTCAAGCATGACATCTACAACGTATACGATTAGTGCAGCCACATTCACAAATATCATGGAACCTGCTACAGATCTCCAGCTAGGTCGCAGCTGTTCCACCCAAGTCATGTAGAGTAAAGCCAGAATGATACAGGCATGAGCAACGAAAAATTGAATAAATCGAAAATGTGCATAACCATAACCTAGATTAGGAGTCAGGATCGCCATAAGGGCTCCAGCAATGCCTGCAAACAGCAATGCAGAATGTAACAGTCGACTGCGTGTCAGTAGTAACAACGCCGATAATAGCAGAGACAGACTGCATAGTTCGAGTGGCAGTGACGTCTGCAGGCTCCATATCCCTCCATACACATACCAGAGTTGCAGCACAATTTCACAGGCAAACATGATACAAGCCAGAACAATTCGCAGTATGCGGCGTGCCCTCTCTGACCATGATCGAAGATGGTGTCGAAGCAAAAACATCAGTACAATCATTGCTGTAATTACGCTAATTGAAACGATATGTGAAGTGGAGAACAGGATAAACGGCTCTGCATCATACGGGTCCAGCCATGGTGGATACGCCATGCATCTCTTCTCTCCTTTACAAGGATCTCACCAACATTATCTCTCTTTAATGTTAACTTTTTCATTTTGCCATTGAATGAAAGAGCTGTCCAGTTGGAATTCTAAATAAGCATTGTAATTTAAATATCTTTATGTTAAGATAAATTCAGAACCAAAACAAACGAAAAGTTAGTAACTTTCTTAATCGAAATAAAATATACCGTACTTAACAATTGTTCAACTAAACATTTACACTATCCCAATTCATCTAGGAGGAAATATTATGCAAATCAAAGGACTTCACCACGTATCAGCTCTAACAGCACATGCCGATCAGAACTATCGTTTCTACACCAACATCATGGGTATGCGCCTCATTAAAAAAACAGTCAATCAGGACGACGTGTCCGTCTACCATCTCTTCTATGGCGATGAAAAAGGCAAACCGGGTACCGAACTTACCTTCTTTGAGATTCCGATGGCCGGACAGACTCGTGAAGGGGTGAACAGCATATCCGGAACGTCACTGCGCGTTCCAAGTGATGCGGCACTTACGTACTGGCAGCAACGTTTTGACGAATTCGAAGTCCCACACGGAGAGATTGTTGAACGGGATGGCCGTGCCACGCTCTCGTTCACAGACTTTGAAGGACAACGTCTGATTCTGGTCTCAGATGAAAATAATAAAGGTGTCGCTGGTGGTAAACCATGGGATCAGAGCCCTGTGCCTGCCGAGTATGGCATTGTAGGCCTTGGCCCTATCCATCTTACGGTAAAAGATGCTTCCCTTACCGCTCCGGTTCTTACCGAACTGCTCGGTTTCAGAGCTAAAGGAAGTTATCCTGCCTTTACTCCAGGTCAACCTGATGTACTCGTTTTTGAATCCGGTGAAGGTGGCAGTGGCTCCGAGGTGCATGTTGAGGAACGGAATGACCTTGCCCAAGAGCGTCCTGGACGTGGCAGCGTACACCACGTTGCGTTCCGTGTAGATAACGAAGAAGAACTGAAACAATGGGTGGAACGGGTTCGTAACTTCCAATTCCCTAACTCCGGTTTTGTAGATCGCTTCTACTTCCGCTCCCTATATTTCCGTGAAGCAAACGGTATTCTGTTCGAACTTGCAACCGATGGTCCGGGATTTGATACAGACGAAGAATTGGAGCATCTGGGTGAATCGCTTGCTTTGCCTCCATTCCTTGAAGGTCGCCGCGCCGAGATTGAAGCCAATCTTAAACCGCTGGATACCGTCATTCGTTAATATTCGTAACAAAAAGAAAATAAAAAACGATGTTCACCAGGCAACTCTGAATACCGGATACGGTTCAGGAATCGCCTAGTGAATCATCGTTTTTTTATGTTTATGCTTGTCTTGCCCCTTCTGTAAGGTCGCAAACTTGCAGATTGTGTTTTACTTCGTCAGATACGATGTTGTGAGCGGTACAAACAGAGCCGAACCCGGATCTTCAGATACAATCTCTACATAGACAGCGTCTGTACCTTTAACATCCACATCTAGACTCATCATACCGCTTTCTGGAGTGATATTGAACTTTTTGAGTGTCGCGAGATCCTGATCATAGATATGAATCTCCTGATTTCCTTTCAGCGCGGCAAGTTCCAAGTGCAGAGAAGAATACTTTTTACCCGTATTAATCTGGATATCATCCCCCTGTTTCGTAGGATCATTATGCAGATAAACATCCTTGTAATCCTTGCCTTTATATGTGGTATCCTTAGGATCTTTGGTGTGCCAAGCGGTAGATCCCAGTACGGATGTTCCAAGTGCACTCAGCGTTACTTTTCCGTTGGTTACGGGCGCAGATCCATTCTTTCCGCCAATCAGGACGGATGAAGTTGCACTGTCATAAGTGATCTCTGTCCCAAGCAAAGATCCCACAGCACGCACAGGCAAATAAGTCGTTCCGTTGTAAGTGATAGGCAACACTGTTTTACCATTGGCATCTTTGGCTGTCACCGTGGCACCATCCATTTTTAGCGTAATCTTGCTGTTTAGATAGGCTTTAATCTGCTCCAACCCTGTTGCTGCGAGTGCACCTGTTCCGATCCCAAGCGTTAGTGTGCCTACCATCAAACCCAGTACAACTTTTTTCTTCATCAAAATCCCTCCTGAATGTTAAAATGATTTGTCCTTTATACATTTAAACGACTAAAGTGATAATGTCAATTGTTTACTGCATTTTTAGTACACATTGCCTATTTCCGGGCAGCACAAAACGAGGCTGTATGTCCCCATTTTTTTCAGCCTCGCCCTGTTTCCCATTGTCCGTATACGGAGAAAGGAAGATATTCTTGTCAGTTGTTCACTTAACTCCACAATCGAGAACTTTTAATTCCCACTGCACTATGATATCAACAGGATGATATCAATCAAAAGATTCATAATATTCTTCTTCATACACTTCCATGCTGTACTTCAAATCTACGGCCTTCCACTCGCCATCTTGATACTCATAAGCAAATGTCAGATCACCCGCATACAAAGCCGCACCGTAAGATCCTGCTGCTGATACAACAAGCTGGCCATCCTCTACACTGTAATAGGTAACTCCACCGAATCCCAACTCTTCGTTATATACGCCGCCACTCGTATCTTCCTCGATCCGTAAAGGTTCTGCTTGAACGCCATCAACGGCGACATCAACATCCACACGGTCTGATCTAACCGTAACTTTTGACTTCACATGCTGTTTCGCAATCTCATCCAGAGATTGCATCTTCATCTCTTCCAGCGTTACCGGATTAATGATACGTGCTTGTCCCAAATAAATACCTGTTCCATGACCTTCCGTGTACAAAACGATAATTTCTTTCTGGCCGTCTCCATTCAGATCCAACTCGTGCACTTCGGGTTTGTAAGACCCGCCTTCTCCCTGCCAATCACTAAATTCTCGCGTTTTGCCGTCCACTTCCAAAATCATTCCGTTATATATATATCCTGAACCCTCAACTTTCATAGGGTATAATCTGACGTTCTCATTCTCTGGAGCTACCGAAACGTATTCCTCTTTCACAGGAATGGATTCCTGTGTTGTCTTCGTTGTGTCATGCAGTTTATCTATATTGGAAGCCTCGACCACTTCGGTCTGGCTGGATTGATCATCTATGTTAAGCTGTTTTTGCGATTCATTCATGGTTCTGGCAGCCGAAGTTGTACTAATCGTAGCTACCGCCAAAATAATCATCAGCAGGATACCTGTCCAAGTTTTCAATATACTGGGCTCCTTTATCTGTTGTGATAATCCTATTATATCTTCATTTATCGCCTGCAAGTTGCGAATTTGTTAATCTTTCATAAAATAATCTTTACAAATTTTCGTTTTCACGAAAGAACGTTCGGCTTTAACCAGAATAAGCAAATTATCATGCCAAAACTGTGCTCCAAAAACAAAAAAAATCCCGAACACAGCTTAAGGCTGCATCCGGAATGCTTTGGTTTTGTCCAATAACCGATCGGTTAATTGTCTCAGTTCTTCAGCCGAGGATGAAATCTCCTCCATGATGGCTGTCTCTTCGTGTGCGGCATCCATAATTCGTCTCGCCTCATCCGAGAACGATCCAGCTTTCCCTTGGATCTTCTTCACATGACCGTGCGTTTGCTCCACGCGACCGGTCTGTTCTGCAATCTTGGAGCCGATATCATGCGCACCCTTCATAAATACTTCCACTGTTCCTGTCAGTTCATGCAACGTCTGATCCACAGAGACGGTCCGCTCTGATTCATTAACCACGAGACCATGCTGCTCATGAGACAGTTGGGCTGTCTCCCTGATCCGCTCTTGCACACGACTAATCAGCTCATTAATACGGTGTACCGATTCCTTACTTTCGTCTGCCAGCTTGCGGATCTGTTGCGCCACGACTGCAAAACCAGAACCCTCTTCGCCAGCTCGTGCAGCCTCAATGGAAGCATTCAGGGCAAGTAACCCTGTTTCCTCTGCGATGTTTTTGACAGACTGGGTAATTACCTCGATATCGGAGGCTTCCTTCTCCAGCAACAACATAATATCGCGGGAACGATTGTGCGACTCGGCCAGCTCGTCCATCCCTTTCATCAACGATGAGAAAGTCTGTTTGGTATGATCCACCGATCGTTCCATCTGACCGGACATCTCTGTCATATCCATGGACTGGCTATGCATACGCTGGAAATCGTTCAGCATCTCATCCGCAGTGATCAGAGATTGATGGGAAGTGACCTTCTGCTCTTCTACGCCTACCGCAATATGATCCACTGCATCCGACATCATCTCGATCTGTTCAGCGGCCTGGGTAATCGCTTCACTCAGAGACTGTGCGTTCTGTGAAGTCGTTCTTGTACTGTCTGCAATATCATTTACAATGCTTCGAAGGTTAGAAACCATTGCGCGAAAAGCATCATATAATACAGTAAGTTCATCCTGCGTGCGTCGCTGCGGAATCTCGGTTGTCAGATCTCCCGCTGATACCTGCTGTGCAGCCCGGGACAGGTGAACGATTGGACGAGTCAGCCAGCGTGAGGCAAACCATCCCAGAATCCCGTTCCAGCATACTCCCATGATCAGGATAATCGATATGTATACCCAATTCGGAATATCTAACGTAACCCAGTCTTTGACAAAAAATATAAAAAAGCCGCTAGTTCCGTAGGTAATAATCGAAATCAGTACCAGACCTGCGACAGTCTTTGCTCCTAAAGTCCATTTCATGTGCACACCCCGTAGTCCTTTTTTCCTATTTTACCAATCAAGTACCAAATTTCATGTGATATACATCACTGAAAACGTTCTATTCCCCCTCATATTTGCCGTTCATGCATGACTTCTCTACCATATAGCGCATAATGTATAAGACAAGCTTGGATATCCCTCACTTTCTTAAAAATTGAATAATATCCCATTTAAATATCCCTAATTTTATTTATTATCGGCACAAGAGGCCAAATGATTTAGATTGGCATCCATTTTGCTTAAATGATATACTGAGTGCGCTTCAGCAACGCTGGAGCCGAACTATTTTTATTGATGCCACTGGAGGCGAACGAGATGTCTACTATGTCCACACGGACGGAGAAAGATTTTATCGGTGAAAAAGAAATCCCGGCTTATGCTTATTACGGAATTCAAACGGTACGGGCCGTGGAAAACTTCCCGATTACCGGCGTTCCGGTACACCGGGAGCTGATCACGGCTCTGGCTGCGGTGAAGAAGGCAGCAGCCATTACCAACATGGAGTTGAAGATGCTGCCGAGCAAGATTGGCGATGTGATCGTCATGGCAGCTGAAGAAATGATGAAAGGCCATCATCTGGATCATTTTATTGTAGACTCCATTCAGGGCGGTGCAGGCACCTCCATGAATATGAATATGAATGAAATTTTGGCCAACCGCGGGCTGGAACTGTTAACCAAAAGCAAGGGAGACTACTTCCATTGCAATCCCAATAATCATGTGAACATGTCCCAATCTACTAATGACGTGGTTCCTACAGCACTGCGCATTGCGGCGTACCGACTGTCGGAGACGTTACTCGCTACCATGAAAAGACTACAGGATGCGTTCCGTAAAAAAGAAGTGGAATTTAACGATGTGGTCAAGGTTGGCCGTACCCATCTTCAGGATGCCGTACCTATTCGCCTTGGACAAGAATTCGGAGCTTATGCCCGTGTAATCGGACGGGATATTGAGCGTCTTGAATTCGCCAATCGCCGCTTGCTTACCATTAACATGGGTGCAACTGCGGTAGGTACAGGACTCAATGCCAAACCCGAATATATCGTCAAGGTTACAGAGCACCTGTCTGATGTTACCGGACTTCCACTACAAACAGCTGAGGATCTCGTGGATGCAACGCAGAACACAGATGCCTATCTGGAACTTTCAGCGGCGCTGAAGGTATGTGCGGTTAGCCTTTCCAAAATCTGTAATGATATTCGCCTGATGGCTTCAGGTCCGCGTGCAGGATTCAATGAATTGCGCCTGCCACCGCGTCAGCCAGGTTCGTCCATTATGCCGGGCAAAGTCAACCCCGTTATGGCAGAAGTCATTAACCAGGTATCTTTCCAGGTGATGGGGAACGACCATACGATCTGTATGGCGTGTGAAGCCGGTCAATTCGAGCTGAATGTCATGGGCCCAGTTATTGCGTTCAACTTGCTGCAATCGCTGAAAATTATGAATAACGGCATCGATGTTTTCACGCGTTATGCAGTTGAAGAGATGGAAGCTAACCGTGAGCGCTGCGAATTAATCATGAAGCAAAGTTTCAGTGTGGTTACGGCGTTGAACCCACACTTAGGTTATAATGTGGCAGCTTCCATTGTGAAGGAAGCACTCAAGACTGGACTTTCCTTGCAAGAGATTATTCTCGAACGCGGATTGTTAACACCGGAAGAACTGGAAGAGATTCTTCATCCGGAACAGATGACTACACCAGGGATTGCCGGAGAACACTTCCTGCGTAATATGGAACGTTTGTAGGTAATCAGGAAAACTGATGCAGCAACCCAAACACAAATAATTAACAAGAACCCTCGCAGACCGTTCATCCGGTTTGCGGGGGTTCTTGTATTCAGAGATGATAAGACGCCAGCTATTCGATTAAGCCCACCTTTTACGCTCAAGGGAAGGCAGAATCTGAAGTTCCTCCCTGTACTTGGCAACCGTTCTGCGGGAGATGACAATCCCCTCCTCGGCGAGCAATGTGGCCAAATGACTATCCGAGTATGGACGCTGAGCCTGTTCCGTGCGAATGATTTCTTTTAATCTACGTTTCACCGCTGATGCTGATGTTTTATCCCCTGACGTTGTACTGATTCCCGAGGCAAAAAAAGCCCTGAGTTCATATACACCATGTGGGGTCTCAATGTATTTACCGTTCACCGCACGACTTACCGTTGATTCATGTATGCCAATCTTCTCTGCAATAACAGCCAGTTTAAGTGGTTTTAGCGCGGATGGGCCTTTGACCAAAAAGTGCTTCTGCTCTTCCATCACTGCCGTCAACACACGTACTAAAGTCCTTCGCCGCAAGTGTACACTCCGAATGATAGCCCTCGCTTCTGCCACGCGGGTAGACCAGGTTGCGTCGGGAGCCTCTTCCCTGATCCAGCGGAAGCACGCTTCATTCATCGATACCCGAGGGTTACCTGCTGCATGCAAACTATAATGGACCTCACCGTTACGCAACCCAACAATGGCATCCGGAATAATGTAATGTGGCCGTTCCGTACATCCGATCGATCGACAGGGCTTGGGGTCCAGACGTGTAATATAGTCATAGGCAGTCTGAGCTTCCCGTGAAGTCATACCTAATCGACTCCCTGTTCTACCTGGGTGAAAAGGAACCAGTGCTTCCAATCCCGCTTCCACCATCCACTCCGCATTCAGCGCTGCTGATGGATCACGTCTAATCTGGAGCAATAGACATTCTTGCAGATTCCGCGCCCCTACACCAGCAGGGTCCAGCGATTGGAGAAGATCCAGTCCCGCTGCAATCTTGCTCATCGGAAGCTCAAGTGTTGCTTGCACCTCTGCCAGTTCAACCGTCAGATAACCATCATCATTAACGCACCCTGCCAAATATACGGCCATATTTTCCAATTCGTCTGGAATTTTCATCACTCGAATTTGCGCAATCAGCAATTGTTCCAGAGTAGGTTCGGCACCTTTGGCCTGAAGCAGCGGATCATAGGAACCATACCTGCGCTGATCCATTCGCCGCGGAATCCGGGCGAGGGGCGCGGCTTGTTCTTCCAGTTCGAGTACTGGATTTTCCTCCGCCGCATCCAGCAAGTAACGGGTCAGATCCTGGCCAGACATGGTTAGCAAATGAAAGGATTGTTTCATCTCCGGCGTGATGGACAGCCGAATACGTTGTTCCTGTACCAACTGAACACCCAACATCCGTTACCCTCCTTATACCTTCGGCAATAAGCATCTGTGTTTCTTATACGAACAAAAGGATTTGCAGGGATAATAGCATACTATTCAAGCAAATGTAAGAAGTTTTTAGTCGGATCATGGGTTTCTGTCTAGTATTTCTCCGATACCAGCTTCGCCTGGGTAAACAACAGCAGATAGTCTCTTCCACCTGCCTTGGAATCCGTGCCTGACATGTTAAATCCGCCAAATGGATGTGTGCCTACTAGTGCTCCGGTACATTTCCGGTTGAAATACAGATTACCCGCAAAGTACTCACGTCTTGCCTGCTCCAGATGTTCACGATTACGTGAGATCACCGCGCCGGTCAGACCATAGTCTGTATTATTGGCGATATCCAATGCATCCTGGAATGATTCTGCTTTGATGAACGCAAGCACAGGACCAAAAATCTCATCCTGAGCAATCCGGGCTTTGGGATCCACATCGGCAATTATGGTTGGTTCAATGAAATAACCTTCAACGTTCCCGGTACCGCCACCGTGCACAAGACGTCCCTCGCCCTTGCCAATTTCAATATATTCCGTGATCTTTGCATATGCCTTGTCATCGATAACTGGTCCAACCTGACTGCCAACTTCAAGTGGACTGCCCATCGTCAGTTTCTGTGTCCGTTCAATCACTTTTTGCAACACTTCATCATATACATCCTTATGAATAATGGCACGGGAACACGCCGAACATTTCTGTCCTGAGAAACCAAATGCCGAAGCGGTAATGGACTCTGCCGCGAGTTCCAGATCACTGTCACTGTCTACAACGATAGAATCCTTGCCGCCCATTTCTGCAATAACCCGTTTAATCCACTTCTGACCTGGAGCAGTACGTGCTGCACGTTCATTAATTCGCAGTCCTACATCTCGGGAACCGGTGAAACTGATAAACCGGGTGAGCGCATGATCCACAAGATAATCACCCACTTCACTGCCTGGTCCAGGTAAAAAGTTCACGACGCCATCCGGCAGACCAACTTCTGCGAGCAGCTCCATAAACTTCGCGGCAATCACCGGAGTTGTGCTGGCGGGCTTTAATACTACCGTGTTGCCGGATACCAGTGCAGCAGAGGTCATACCTGCCATAATCGCCAGTGGGAAGTTCCAAGGTGGAATAACAACACCAACGCCCAGCGGTATATAACTCAGTTCATTATCTTCCCCTGCAATCCGCACGAGGGGCTGCGGTTCACTCAGTCGCTGCATATCCCGTGCATAGAATTCCATAAAATCAATGGCTTCCGCTGTGTCCGCATCCGCTTCAGGCCAAGTCTTGCCGGCTTCATAGACCATCCATGCGGAGAATTCATGCTTGCGACGGCGCATAATGGCAGCTGCTTTGTATAGATAACGGGCCCGTTCATTCGGGTCAGTATGTTTCCATGTGTGGAATGTCTCCGCCGCTTTCTGAATGGCCTTTTCGGCCAATTCTCGATCTGCCTGATGGATCGTTCCGACAACTTGATTCTTGGCTGCGGGGTTCACGGAAGTTAACGTGCGGCTGCTTGTTATTTTTTTCCCACCAATAATAATCGGGTATTCCTGCCCAAGTTCAGCTTCTACCTGACGAAGTGCGTCTTCAAATGCTTCCTGGTTCGCCTGGACTGCAAAGGGTGTGAATGGTTCGTTAACAAAAGGGATATTCATCAATGATTCCTCCTTCAGGATGTAAGATTCGCTGGCTGCTCGCCTGAATTATTTTGCATGTTACTCATCACCAAATATATGTAGCAAAATCCGTGCCAACTCCGGTTGAGATTGAAATATTTTTCTCGTTAAATTTAACTAAAGAAAATTCACACGGGCCACTCCGATGACAGAATAACCTTCCGATCGCTGTTATCCCCAGATTTTTTTGATTCCTTTTTATAAAGTTAAAATTTCCATGAAAAATAGTAGACCATCGCCAAATCTGGCACGTTTCTTGCTTGAATTAAGGATGCACAATGCTGAAGGAGGAAACGAAAATGAGTGTGGGAACGGAAATATATCGCAAAACCTTATTAACCGTGGCAGGCAACAAAGCTGTAGAGAACCTGTCCATTAGATATGGTAAGAAGCTGGCAGGCAAATTTATTGCAGGAAACACCTTGGAAGAAGCTCTCGAAGAGATCCGCATACTCAATAACAAAGGCATTATGGCTACGCTCGATCATCTGGGTGAAGGCATCACCCGCCTGAGCGAAGCGGCATTGTACAGGGATGAGTATGTACGCCTGGTAGAAGGCATTGCACGTGAAGGCGTAGACTCCAACGTCTCGCTAAAACCAACCCAGATGGGCCTCGCACTTGACCCGGAAGAGGGTTACCAAAATATCCGTACCGTTGCCGCACAAGCCAAATCACATGATCTATTTGTTCGAATTGATATGGAGGATAGTCCATTTACTCAAGCGACGCTGGATATTGTCCGAAGACTGCACTCGGAAGGACTGCATAATACAGGCACAGTATTGCAAGCCTACCTGCATCGCACCGAAGAAGATACACGTGATATGATTCGGGAAGGTATTCGGCTTCGGCTGGTTAAAGGTGCTTACAAAGAACCCGGATCAGTCGCCTATCAGAATACTTCTGAAGTCATTCATCAATTCAAAACGATGATTCGTAATCACCTCGATCAGGGTGTGTACACTGCGGTTGCCTCGCATGATGATCACATCATTAACTGGACGAAACAATACGCCAAGGATCGGGGAATCTCGCCGGATGCCTTTGAATTCCAGATGTTATATGGTCTGCGGATGAGCGAACAGGAACGTCTCGCCAAAGAAGGCTATCGCATTCGCTGTTACGTACCTTATGGCACCATGTGGTATCCGTACTATACCCGCCGTTTGGCCGAAAAACCGGCTAATCTCTGGATGGTCGTTAAGAATATGTTCCGATAGTTATTCTCCAACTGGATCAATATATATGAAAAAAGACAAAAGAAAACCATGTTTCCTCTTTTTTTTCTGGGCACATGGTTTTTTCTGTACGAACACTTTACGAGAGCATCCAACTTGACGAATGGTCTAAACAAAAGTTGACAACTATATAGTTAGGCACCATACTATATGTATGGACAATCAAAACAAATCAACAACTGATATGTACCTCATCCCTTCGTTAGTACAAACCAAGCGTCAGGTTGATCGCTATCAATTAGACGTGGATGCACAAGCCGTGCTTGTCGCATCCAGACTGATGGTAGCAGGAGCCAAACTTGGGCATGCTGCGGAAATCCATTTCTCCAGATTCGGTTTATCGACAGGTCGATATCGTCTGTTGGCAGATCTTGAAGATCATGAAGGAGAAGAACTGCCCTCCCAACTGGCGGAAAATCTGGGTGTAACCCGTGCTACCGTAACTGGTCTAATCGAGATTTTAGAACGTGACGGACTGGTTGCTCGTCGGACGAGTTCCGTTGATGGTCGTCAGAAGTCAGTCATTTTGACCGCCAAAGGTGCGAAGAAACTAACGGATATGGCTGCTGAACATTTTGCTAGACTGGAAGCGATGGTCGGATTACTTACGATCGAGGAAAGGAGTGTGTTTCTCAACCTGCTGGGGCGTGTAACACAAGGTATTGCTGCACTTACAGATGAGTCACACGACTTGTCCGAACCAAAATCCTAGGAGCATAACGAAGAAAGGTAAACCGGGCTAGTTCAACTAGCCCATTTTCATCCCCATATAGTTAGGCTCCTAATTATATATAAATGAAAGCAAATCAGTGATTTCTAAACAAAAAAGGAGTAGTGATATGGTTAACCTTAATGACCCCATTCATTCCGAGGAAGCTTATCCAAACCGAGCCGCTAATCCTCCCCCAAAACCTTTTGTGCTGTGGCGTGAATTAATCCCGGCCTACTTGTCTCCTGCCATCATGGCAAGCATCGGGGGAATCGTTACCGCTGATAAAGTCCTTCAGTTACGAGCTTTAACAACGATTGGAGGGGCGTCTCTACTTATGGCTCTATGGGCCGGACTCTGGCTTCGTAACCGTAAGAACCGCACACAGTGGGTGGCGAAAGCACCCCGAATCGTTGTCGTGGGCTGCTTGGCACTTGCAGGCGCAGGGTTTGGCTTGGTGGCGGCGTGGGGGATTTCTAATGTATTGCAGATCGTAAACCCGAGTTCTTCATGGGCTTGGTTGGATCATATTGGGTTCGATTTTCCATTGTCCGGTGCAATAGCTTGTACGATCATGACATGGCGCTGGCGAGCTTACATTATCAAATAAACAAGTTCATTATAAGGAGAGATTGAAACATGATTACTATTATTGGAGCAACAGGCATGATTGGAAATGCACTTTTGAGACGTTTGATGAAAAGAGATATTCCCGTTCGGGCAGTAAGTAGAAAGCCGGATAAGCTTCGTCAACAAATGGCGGACTTGGCGTTGTCCGGGATTGAAATCTGTGCTGCCGATGCAAATGATTCCGAATCCATGCGTAGAGCTTTGGCGGGTACCAGTCAACTATTTCTAGCGTTATCCAACAACCCTAAACAAGTGGAACTAGAGACATCCATTATTCAGATGGCTGCGCAAGAGGGAGTCAAGCATGTCGTCAAAATATCCAGCCCAGCATATGACGAACGTTCACCAGTAACTGTAGCAGGCTGGCATGAACAAATCGAGCAAGCTCTAGTGAAATCCGGGATGACATATACAATGCTGCGGCCCTATGCTTTTATGCAAAATCTGCTCCGACTCGCACCAACCATTACAACTCAAGATGTATTCTTCGGCTGCATTGGAGATTCCCCGTGCAACTTCATCGATTGCCGAGACATCGCAGATATTGCCACAGAAGTGCTGACTAGAGACAAACCAGTGAACCGCATCTACACGCTTACCGGTTCCGAAGCATTCACTTATGCACAGATTGCAGATAAAATGTCCACCCTGTTCAATCGTCCGATCGGATTCTTCAACCTCAAACCCGAGGAGCTTCGAACGGATCTGATCGAACATGGACAGATGCCTCCTTGGCTTGCAGACCACGTTGTGGAAATTCAGACGATGTCTTCCGTTGTGCCAGAGAAGCCTACGGATACGGTCCAACGCTTGCTTGGCAGAGCGCCGCGTTCACTTGATGCATTCCTGAGAGAACATCGAGATGCATTTAAACCAAGGCTGTAAACCAAGTTATACAATAACGAAAAGGGGCTCTCTCGCTCCAAGCGCTAACGACCCCACCGCATATTAAAGCGATAAACAAAAATGCTAAGTTTAACGAACTTCAGCGTTCTAGAGGATGGTTATGAGCTCTACAGGAATCCTAGCCGGTAATAATGTTTTTAATGAGAGAACTTAACTATTAATTAAGCTAAAGTCTAGCCACTCAAAAAGAGCGGCTAGACTTTATATTATGACTCTTTTAATGCGAAAATTATTAAAGTGAGAACTTCCCATGATTTGCGACCGAAGACTGTCAACCACTAATTATGAGATAGGACCACAATTTTAAATGTCTATTTTTCTGGACACACCCATTTATTATTTAAAAGTTAACCACTTAACTGTTGAATAAGAATAGAAGCATTAGCATTGGTCTGTGTTCCACCTGCTAGTGTTTGCAGACCAACAGCTGATGCGCTGGAATGATTCCGTAATGTCAGCACATCACCGGGAGCAGCCGTAATAATGACCATGCCTGGATTCGGTTGAGTCCCAGCTCCTGAACCATAGACACTGCCACCTACAGGGGCTCCGTTTTGATAAAGGGTGAATTGGTTTGCCTGCACACCTGCAACGTTGAAAAACACCGCATAGTCCCCGGCATTACCAATAATAATCGCAGCGGTATTGGGCGCATGAGTAATATTAGTAAGATTTTGGTTGCTGTCGAAGATTACATCCGCTTCAATAGCTACAGTTTGAGCTGAAGTATTAAAAATATAGGCATAAGAGGACAACCCTTGCCCTGCTGTACCGGTTGCTCCAGTGACACCTGTTGTTCCGGTAACCCCAGTGCTTCCTGTTACTCCGGTAGCCCCGGTACTTCCCGTTGCTCCTGTCACTCCAGTAGCTCCAGTGCTTCCCGTTACTCCAGAAATGCCCGTGGCTCCTGTCACTCCGGTAGCCCCGATACTTCCCGTTGCTCCTGTAACACCAGTCGCTCCTGTCACTCCAGTAGCTCCAGTGCTTCCCGTTACTCCCGTAATACCCGTGGCTCCTGTTATTCCGGTGGCCCCTGTAACGCCCGTTGCTCCTGTCACTCCAGTAGCCCCGGTGCTTCCCGTTGCTCCCGTAACACCAGTGGCTCCTGTCACTCCAGTAGCCCCGGTGCTTCCCGTTGCTCCCGTAACACCAGTGGCTCCTGTCACTCCGGTAGCCCCGGTACTTCCCGTTGCTCCTGTAACACCAGTCGCTCCTGTCACTCCAGTAGCTCCAGTGCTTCCCGTTACTCCCGTAACACCCGTGGCTCCTGTCACTCCGGTGGCCCCGGTGCTTCCCGTTACTCCCGTAACACCCGTGGCTCCTGTCACTCCGGTGGCCCCGGTGCTTCCCGTTACTCCCGTAACGCCCGTGGCTCCTGTTATTCCGGTGGCCCCTGTGCCTCCTGTTACTCCCGTAACGCCCGTGGTTCCTGTCACTCCGGTGGCCCCGGTGCTTCCCGTTGCTCCCGTAACGCCCGTCGCTCCTGTTACTCCGGTGACCCCGGTGCTTCCCGTTACTCCCGTAACGCCCGTGGCTCCTGTTACTCCGGTGGTCCCAGTGCCTCCCGTTACTCCCGTAATACCCGTGGCTCCAGTGGCTCCAGTTACACCCGTTGTGCTCAGCGTTTCTCCCAATAACTCCTGGGATACCAATCGGTGAGCCGCGACTAATTCGCCTGCGGCATTTTTACCCCATACGGATATTTGTGCTTCTGGAGCAGCCGTGTCTGAGGTTGAAAATACAAACTCAAAAGCATCAAAATTCCCATTATAAACTTTGGTTATGACCTGATTAGGTGATACATTGAGCAGTTCTTCTACATATAATGTTCTGACTCCATTAAGGTAATAGCCCCGAAGAAGCACTGTGAACACATCTGTCGCATTCCGGTTATCGATTTTGACCGTAACGGATTGAGTTGGTCGGATCCCCGTTATTCCTGAAATATTATTCTCAATGGGCCCAGTTGATAGAATCGCCATTTCATCACCCTCCTTCGATTGAATTCATTCATTTCAGTCCTTGGTATAGTATTATTCAGACGATACTTAATGGTGTGGACAAATTGAGAGTCAACATATAGAATCACTTAACCTGCCCAGTGAATGTGTTGAGATTAACGAACTGATACTGTCATGTTCATGAATGCTTCACTTTCGCTTCAGATTGAGAGCGTATTCTAGTTGTACAAAACAAAATTAACCACTATTTCCGATTGTCTTATGTATGATTCATGTCAAAAAATCTATACACACTTCACTTTGAAAGCTATAATATGGATAACTATCTCACTCAAATATTTCCATTTATTCAGATCATAAAAGTTCCTTGTAACAGGTACAGGTTTACGTACAGTTCTGAAAGTTATGCCCAAACTGAGGTGATATCGATGAAACATTTACTTCCAGAATTAATGTCTTTATTGCGTACGGATATGGATATTCTGGATACAGACCTCTCCACACTTACCATTCCGTCCTCAACATCGTTGGTAGATGCCTTCTGCTTATTCGACACATCTTCTTTTCTATTCATTCAGGATGATGGCCCCCTATTGGGATATATCGCCGTATCCGATGTTTTGCATGCCATGATGCATGCGCATCGCCTAATAGAAGCTTATTTTGAGACCACACTGGAGACAGCGGGTTCAGCTCTGACATTAATTAATGAAGATGCCAAGGTGGCCTACTGGACAACTGGCGCGGAGCATGTTTTTTCGATCAGCAAAAAAGACATCATTGGACAACCCGCAGCGGACTTTTTCCCTCCAGATCGGCTACAGTCTCTCAAAACGTTGTATACCGGTGAAACGGTCTATCGCAAACAACATCAGCCACGGCCCGACCTCTTCGCCCTGATTAATGCTCGTCCTGTCCAACTGGATGGACATATTGTGGGTGCAGTTGCTGCCGAAGTGGATATAACAACCGAAATCCGATTACATCAGGAACTATTACATATGACCTCCAAAGTCCAGCACCTGGAGAAAGCCGTTGCTCGGCTACGTCCCGAATTAGATCCATTTGCCAGAATCAAGGGCAGCAGCCCGGTCATCAAGCAGTGCATGGAGACCATTCGCAAGATCAGTACCACCTCAGCAACCGTACTTATTCTCGGGGAGAGCGGCACAGGCAAGGAGTTATTCGCCAAAGCCATTCATGATCTTCGTGAATTGCAGACTGCACCGTTCATCGCTATTAACTGTGGGGCAATCCCTGCTTCCTTGTTTGAAAGTGAGTTATTCGGCTACGAAAAAGGCGCCTTCTCCGGAGCAGATCCCAAAGGCAAAAAGGGCAAGATTGAGCTTGCCGAAGGGGGTACTCTTTTTCTGGATGAGATCGGTGAGATGCCATTGGAATTGCAAGTGAAACTGCTTCGGGTGTTGCAGGAGAAGAGTTACTTTCCTGTGGGCGGAACGCGTATGAAACAGGCCGACTGCCGGATTATCGCAGCAACCAACCAGAATCTAATGAGTATGATTGCCCGTAATCAATTCCGAGAAGATCTCTACTATCGGCTGAATGTCATTAACCTAGTCATCCCTCCTCTGCGTATGCGCAAGGAAGATATATATGAATTAACCCAGACGTTCCTTCAAGAATTCTCATTGCTCTATAACCGTCATATTGAGTTGGTTCCACCTGAAGTGTTCAAGTTGCTGTTCCAATATGATTGGCCAGGCAACGTACGTGAATTACGAAATGTGATCGAACGCCTGACCATTCTGACGACAGATGGTGAGGTGAAGCAGGAATATCTGCCCGATCCCCTCACTTCCCTCACCATACAAGAACAGTCCGAAATTCAACTGACATCCGGAATCCATTCACACGCCAACAACGAAAATCAACAACGTCAGGATTCGGCGGGAGCAGAACAAGAACCTCGAACAGTTGCAAATATGGACGAAACAGATACCTCGAATGATTCCGAACTTGTCTCAGGTGTTACCTACCAGCAAAAATTGGACACCTATGAGGCGCAGCTTCTAATTCAATATCTGAAAGCAGCAGATGGCAACAAACGAACACTCGCCAAGCAACTTGGCATCTCCAGGGCAACGCTCTATAACCGCATGAAGAGGCTTGGTCTATGACCAGCCTCTTCTTGTCCTCATTATCGGTATGACGAACGAATAGAACCCTACAAAATCCGCGCCAAGCGAGTCAGCGCTGTTCTGAGATGGCGATAAAATGTCGCCCGACTCATGGAACACGTCTGGGCTGCGGCAGTTGGATTGCCAGCATGCGTCCAGTAGGCCGCGCATAACAGCATCTGATCCTGTGGAGATAGGCCATGTACTCTGCCTTCCAACAGATCCATGACATACAGCTGTAACTGGATTCCATCCTTTACTCCTCTAACCCTGTCAGCATATTCATGCAATTCTCCCGGGGAACGAAGATCCCCCAACATCTTGCGAACATCCTGTTCAGTCCAGATGACACCATCCACTTCTGTTGTTTCCGGCTGTATACGATCTTCTGTTGATTTCGGATCAAGCAGAGACATGACCCACTCTCCGAAATGCCCGCTACGCAAATCCAAATCAAGTATGTCCGCCTGGTCCTCGAATCTGTCACAGACACGAGTGCGGGTTCTTCGCATCTGGAATCCAATACTTTGCAAAAATAGTTTCAGGTGAGGATTCGTTGCAACGAGTATCGCTCGCGCACCATCACCCAGTAGAGACAGTCGGTCCAGTGCCATATACCCCACCAGTTCTTCTCGTGTGTAACCAGGCACGTCATCTCTTGCCGCAGCCAGCAAAGCAAAGTGAGTATCACTCTGATCCGGATCATTGCCAAGCTCCTGTGGTGTGAAGCATTCATTCATCTCATTTGGAAAATACTTCAGTAGCAGCCCGCTACTTTCCCTATGTACTAGCACTGTAATGAACATGGCGATTGACTCTCCAAGCTGGTCACGCATCAATACGATCCCTTCGGGATAACGGTGCGCCAGCTCATCCAGGAACGGGCCATAGGACACAGCCTGCCATGGTTCCACGCTGTACTCGCACCATTGCTGTAACAAGCTGTGCAGAGCGGGCAGATCCTCTTTTCTCATCGTCTCAAGAGGGGAGAACAGGGAATCACGAGACACGTCTGCGTACTTGCGGTATTGAAGCATCGATTCCTGACAGAGCAGCAGCATCTTTCGGGCGATTTGACGACGCTCATGAGCCCCTGCGTGTTCATGTAGCGGTTTCAGCAGCTTCGCAATCTTGATACGCAATGTCTGCAACCGATGTGGCTCACGCTGTCGAAAATCCCGTAGCAGATGTACCCTGGCCATGTCATGCAGTCCAAGACCATCCGGACCGGAACGGATAAACGACATCTGTCTCAGCATGTGGTAGTCTTCTTGCGTCACAGTCATGTCCAGGACAGATGATAACAATTCCTGATTGGCTGTCTCAATCAGTGTCAGTACCTCCACCATGGGATGTAGACGGGAATTCGTCAGTTCCAATAACAATCGTGCACTGATCATATGTGACAGTTCAGCCCATTCGGACTGTGGAAGATTCCTCCTCTGATCCGCAGCTTCTACAGCAAGGGCCAGCCCCAGCGGATGTCCATCGGTCATTCGCGTAATGGTACCCGCCATCCCCTGATTCAGAAAGCCTGCCACCGTGATGTATTCCGTAATCTCATCAACTGTAAAATGTTGAAGCCGCATCTGTATAAATCTCTGATGTAATCGGGGATGTGTCCGCCAGGTGGACGCCAGTTCCGGGCGTGATGCAAGAATGACAAGTATCCCTCTTAACGGAAGTTTGGATACAAAGACTTCCATGAACCAGCTTTCTAACAGAGCAAGCTCTTCATAATTATCCACGGCCAGAACCAATCTCTTCTCGATCGATGTGTCTCTCAGCAGACTCAATGGTCGCGGGTATCCTTCACTATCCATTGTTTCCAAGCCTAATGTAGAGGACAAATAATCCATAAAAACGGAAGGAGTTGCCCCACATGATCGACCATCCATCCATATTGCCGTCGCACCTCGATCCCGAGAGACAGATAACATCTCTGAAAGCAAGGAAGATTTACCAATGCCTCCCATACCCGTAATTGAAAATATGGTTAATGGGGCTTCCGGATGATTGAACCACCGCTCCAGTGTCGTCAGTTCCTTGGTTCGACCAATGAAACGTTTGCCATCCTCAAGATATTTGTCGTATTGAGCCTCACTACTGTTTCCCATATATGTCCTCCGTACTAGATACTGGTACTTTTAATATACTTTTTTCTCTCACAAAATTGAGACTATATTGAGACGCGCAATTGCATGTGAAGTGATAGAATCTTGTTAAAAGCCAATTTAATGGAAATATTCAAAACAGCGGACATGGAAACGTATAACAAGGTATACATAAACGCCTCCGCATTATTTCTTATCATAATGGATCATTCCGCCGATCAAACTGCAATCAACATGTTACATGAGCATTTACTGATCTCGAATTCATGCTTCCCTTTCATACCCTACTACCAGCCCGATATTCCAGGAAAGGCGGATTTGTGTGAGAATAAACCTCGATATCTGTAATCTGAGCGGACAACTCGGAATCAATCCCAAACGACTTAATGAATGGCTGCACCAAAGTGGCATTTCAATGGAGGACAACGTCGCAGAACCGGAAGGACTCCCTGACCGGTCATCCCCCCCGTATCGGCTGGCTGCACCTTCTTCCTTATCACTGGCACCATCCTCCGGTCAAGTGAAGCTTTATCGGGGCCGACGCTCCACTTCCACTCTGCAACGCCTGCCTGCTTCATTACAACATACCCGGCGGATTAGTAGAAACTGCTAGACTGTGCTCAAGGTAGTGTAAGATGGGTGCACAGTCTGTGTTGCATCCCTTTCACCTCATCAAGAGGATTGCCACTGCCCATTCTCAATCATCGCGTGCGCGAGCAGCGCCATCTCCAGACAGATTCTTCTCCCTTGATCCATGTAACCTGGACCCATCAGTTCTTCCAGCTTCTCCAGTCTGTTGTACAACGTTTGCCGATGAATAAATAACTGGGCAGCTGCATCCCGTTTGGAACCAAAGTTCTGCAGGTAAGCATCCAACGTCTCTACCAATCGCAGGTGATGCGTTTGGTCATGTTCAATCAACATACCCAGGTGATCCTGGACAAAGGGTTGCAGGAAGGATTGGGGTAATGCCTTTAACATTTGATATATACCCATACGTTCGTAAAAGTGAACATGTTCCATCGAATCTACCGATCTCGAAACTTCGATCACCTGATAGGCCTCCTGAAGGCTCTCCGGCAGACTGGTCAAACGGCTGCGAAACTTGCCAAATCCTACATGAATCATAACCTGGTTCAAGTTGCGGCTGGCAAACCGCTTCACATCCAGGGCGATTCCTTCCAGCAATCGCAGCAGTTGATGACGTGCAGCGGCCGTTACCGCTTCCTTCGCACAGCACAGATATACCTGGTTGTTCTTCAGCATAATCAGGCTAGGCAGATTGTTCTTCTTGAGCAGGGAACGAAGCAGGACAAGCACATCCTGATGATTCGCTTCCATCCTCTCCCGGCCCGTACCCTTCAATCGATGCTCAATCTCGATGACCCCTCCCGCAAACCAGTACTGTCCCTTCACCAGCAAACGAAGTCCCATTCGGGTCTGGGCCTGCTCCTCCTGATGGATGTTGCCATTCATCAGATCCTGGATCAGCTCGTTCTGATTGCGGACCATCTTCTCTTCAAGAAACTGGGAGCGAAGCGTGAGCGCTGCCGCTGCCTTCGCTGAATAGTCGAGCAACAGCTTGAGATATTCGACTGGAGCTGCGGGATGCACAATCATGCCTACAGCCGAAAATACCTGGCCAAAACAGACGACCGGATGACACAACAGAGCCTTCTCTTCGTCGATGTGGAACCATAATTCAGTATCCGAATCATTCAGATCCAGATGTTCTACCTCCTGTTCATACCAGGTATAGATTGCTTGCTCCATCTCCGGAGCAAGTTCGGGCACAAAGCTACCCGGCTCCATAGACGAGATGTACACCACCGGTTTTGCAGCGTATTCATGCAACAGGTTCAGCACAGCAGACATGTCCGTACTCTGTAATGTACGCTGCTGAAGCTGGCGGGAGTAGGCTTCCAGACTTTTCAACAGTTGGTGCTGATGATTAATGAGCAGTGAGTGAATATCCTGTGTAATCTCGACAAAACGGACCGGTTGCTCAAATACGATCAGCGGAAACTGGTGTCTGTCCGCCAGTTCAATCAGTTCTTCCGGGATTCCGTATATGCTGGTACCAAACTCCACACACAGCCCGGCTGCCTCACTGCCAATGAGCTGAAGCAGATACTCTTCGCGCCCTTCTTCCGATTGAAGCCACAGTCCAGTGGATAAAATAAGATCATGGGGGCTTACGAATGGAGATACATTGGTAATCTCCAATACATGAACCCAGCCAACCTGACGGTTCACTCCATCCTTCCCTGCCGCTAGTCGTGCTCGGCCAAATACCGGACGTGCAAGGATATCTTTGATCGTAAACACACGGTCATTTCGCAATGGCGATCCCTCTTCGTGTTATTTTTTCTTACATTATAATCCATGGACAAATGTCCTGAACAGTCTTTTTCGACAATATGTTGAGTTCGATTCCTAAAAATTAGACATCAAGTAAGGTGCAAAACGATTATTCAAGTCATAAACTTGTAGTATAAGCTAACAACCAATAAATGGACGAGGTGCATGGTGATGAGAATCGGAATTCCCAAAGAAATCAAGAACAATGAGAATCGTGTAGCAATGACTCCGGCCGGGGCTGCTGATTTCATCAGAGCCGGTCACCAGGTACTGATTGAACAAGGCGCGGGGATCGGCAGTGGATTCACGGATCATGAATATCAAGCTGCGGGCGCCGAGATTCGGATGGATGCCAAGTCAGTGTGGACCGAAGCCGATATGATCATCAAGGTGAAAGAACCGCTTGCCAGTGAATATGGATATTTTCGTCCGGGACTGATTCTGTTCACATACCTGCACCTCGCAGCGGAACCGGAGCTTGCCAAAGCCCTTATTAAAAGTCGGGTAACGGCTATTGCGTATGAGACGTTGGAGGTCAACAGTGCTCTCCCCCTGTTAACCCCTATGAGTGAAGTTGCAGGCCGCATGGCCTCCCAGATCGGAGCACAACTACTGGAGAAAACGGAAGGTGGCAAGGGTATTCTGTTGTCCGGCGTACCAGGCGTCAGTCGGGGGAAAGTGGTCATTATTGGTGGTGGAACGGTGGGAACAAATGCAGCCAAAATAGCTATTGGTCTTGGCGCCGATGTGACCATCCTTGACCTGAATCTGAATCGTCTGCGCCAGTTGGATGATATCTTTGGCAATCAGATCCACACGCTAGTATCCAGCCCGTCCAACATCGCAACAGCTGTTGCCGCGGCAGATCTGTTGATCTGTGCGGTGCTGATTCCGGGCGCCAAGGCGCCAACACTTGTCAGCGAGCAAGTGGTGAAGACGATGGCACCGGGTTCGGTCATTGTGGATGTGGCGATTGATCAGGGCGGTATTGTTGAGACCATTGATCATATCACAACCCACGATGAACCGACCTATGTGAAACATGGTGTCGTGCATTACGCGGTGGCGAACATGCCAGGCGCCGTGCCGCGTACGTCCACGGTGGCGCTAACCAACGCCACCATGCCTTATGCGCTGCAGCTGGCCAACCACGGTGCAGCCGCCGCGATTCGTGGCAGTTCGTCCATTCGCAGCGCGGTCAACGCGCTGAATGGACACATCACGTATGAGGCGGTTGCCCGGGATCTCGGGCATGCCTATGTTCCTGCGGGTCAGGCGCTGGAGAATACCGCCGCTGTCCAGTAATCTTGATATGATCGTTCCACCCGGCGCCTTGTCGCCAGGCCTGTGGGACGCAATAGAAGCGCAAGTCGGGCAGATGATGTTCCCGGCTTGCGCTTCTTGATTTTTTTCACATAAGAAATAGCTTGTTAGTTGGTATAAGGCCTTTAGGTTGTTCCGGTTTTGGCGCTTCAGACTGCTCGCTCACTGCACACTTCGCGGAAGTTGCAATCCCGGCAGGACCGGTGCGATGGCATCGCTATGAAGTAGGTGACGTCCTTGGGACGGTTGTAATACTCATCCTCCACGCAGGATCGCATCTCCTCAATGTAACGACCTACGTTCTCCTCCACCTTCCGGATATCCTCTTCTGTCGCTGTAAACTCCCGGTGTTTTCTGGTTAACAGGTACTCCACTCGCAGCTCAATCTGCTCCAAAGGGATTCGGTAGTGTTCTCTCACATAGGACGCGTACAGCATTAGCTGATCCGAGAAGTCATCTTCTTTGCCCGTCTTCCAGTCCACAATAACAATATTGCCGTTACTGCGTCGATACAATAAATCCATCTTCACATACACACGTGTATCGTGCAGCATCATGGTATCCCATTTCTCGATCTCCAGAATATCCGTACTCGCACGGGACAAGTCCTCCCACGTAAGCGTCTGGTACAGGTTACTGACACAGGCCGAAGCCCGTTCCTTAATCGTGGCGATCCGGTCATTCAACGTGTCATCCCCGTAATAGATCTCGGACAGCATCGTGCGATTCTTGGGGTTCAACCGCCACTGATCCGCGTCCATAGATTCCACATACGCCTGATTCAGCAGCTTGCGTATCGTCTGTTCCAGGAAGTGTTCACGCGGTTTATCTTTACCCTCTTCCCTGCTGCGTACCGCCGACTCACACATCCGATGTGCGAGATCCCCGAAGACAAGATACAGATTGCTGAGCTGCTTCAGACGGTACAGACGAACTTGCATCTCATCAGCAGCGTCTGTCTTCCAACCGTTATGGGCACCGTAATAATGATAATAATATTTGCGCAGGCACTCATCGAACATACTCGCCCGCGACTGCGAATAAGACCACTGCGGGTATTGTGCCATAAGTAATCTGCCTTTCTGTATGCCGGATCTGCATGAGATCCCTTAATGCTCACAGTATAAAGCCCGGGCAACCTTGCCGCAAGCGTGCTTCCGTTATTTTCTTCTGACGCAACCGTTTCCGATTCGATCCGTATCGTTTATATAGTAACATCACCAAAAGATGAAATTGCGGAGCAGAACGCATAATATACTCTATAGAGGGCAGCGAATCTGGAACCGGGAGGCTAGTACGGGTCTAGCCCGGGGCTAGTGCGGGGCCAGTGCAGGCCCGGCGCTAACGAATCTCACACACCTTATCACGTGGATCACGAGGTTTTACGGAATCTAACGAACCCCAGACAAGCTAATTAGTCTTATTTCGGTTGGAGAACGTGTTTACTGCGAGCAAATGAGCCAATAGCTTGTCTCTGATTCGTTACATTTTCAGATCTGCCAATTTACGTGAAATAAGACTTACTCAGTTCGTTAGAAAATGATTATATGAAAAAAAATTGTACAGGCATATCCTAAAAGGAGGCACCACCCATGAATCGACCGGATTGGTTCCAGGCGGAAGAAGCATTACAACAGATCCAAGTCATCGGAAGCGACCGGAATGAGCTCGTGAACATCATCGGCGATGTAGAAGGATTGAATTGCATTGGCACAGGTACGGATGCGGCTGTATTTACGTATGACGGCTTGCCGCAGTATGCCTTCAAGATGTACTCGGATCATGCCTTGGACAAACTCGAAAATGAAAAACAGGTATACGAGCAGCTCAAAGGCCTGCCATACTTCCCTACCTATTACGGCAGCGGCCGGAATGTACTCGTGATCAGTTTTGAACCCGGGGATACCTTGCTGGAATGTTTGGAAAAAGGAATCGCTGTCCCCGAGCAGGTGATGCTCGATGTGGACGCAGCTCGAGAAGCCGTTCGCAGCCGCGGGTTGAACCCTCGCGACATTCATCTGAAAAATGTAATTCTCCAGAACGGACGCGGGAAAGTGATTGACGTATCCGAGTATATTCAGGACGGCAATGACAATCGCTGGGAGCATCTTGTCTGGGCCTATCACAACATCTATCCACGGATCAAAGGAACGCCCATATCCCCACGCATGCTGCAAACGATCAAATGGGGATACAATCAGTTCGATCATGCCAACGTCAAAATGGACGACCTCGCCAAGAAAGCCAATCGTCTGTTCTCCAGATTTATGAAATGAGTATCCAAATTCACTTCACTTTAACCTAAATTCAGATGTTGCAGCTTATCCGGGTTACGCAAGATATAGATCCGCTCAACACAATCGTTTCTAAAAGCTAGGCTGACCACAGTCGGGAATGCCTCAGAGGGGCTGCTTAATACAAATCCTAGTTGTCCATTGACCTTGACCAGACGTACAATACCAGCGCTGTCCCCTTTGGATAAGAGCCCTTGAATGAACGCCAGCACCCGCTGGCTTGATGTAACGGGTTTAATTGCTGCCACAACTTTACCACCACCATCACTGTACAAGGCGACATCGTGGGAAAGCATTTTTAATAGTCCTCCCATGTCTCCACTCGACGTGGCTTGGAGGAAACGAAGCGCAAGCTGCTCGGACTGAACGCTGGGAGTCAACTCGACTTCCGGCTCGTCCTGGATTTTACGTTTAAGACGACTGTATATTTTCCGGCAGCCGACCTCCGTCTTGTTCAAGAAGTCTGCTATATCGCCATAATCAAATTCAAAAGCTTCTCGCAGAATAAATACCGCGCGCTCAATTGGGGTTAGCCGATCAAGCATGACCAGGAAGGCGTACGAAATCGTATCTTCCAGTTCAATCGTTTGAAGTGGATCATGTTCCACGGCTGATACTGATTCTCGAGCAGCCTTATAATTTTGCACCAGAGGTTCCGGTAGCCATGTCCCGACGTATAGTTCCCTTTTTTTACGTGTTGATTTCAAGTAATCGAGACAACGGTTAGTTACCATTTTGCATAAGTATGCTTTCAGGTTCCGAACAGAGCTACTCTCTTTATGAATACCCTGCTGCTGTACTGTTACAAATGCGTCCTGAACCACATCCTCAGCATGAATGACAGATCCCAGCATACGATATGCGATAGAAAGAAGAAGGGGTCTATATGTCCTGTATACCAATTCAATCTCCATAATGTATTCCTTCCTTATCTATTCCTCTACCTTCTATTATCATTTGAGCAGCCCGTTTTGCGCTCGCCAGAGAGGCATTAATCAGCATCCCTTCATCCCCTACCCAATCGCCAGCAACATAGAGCCCCGGTCTTCCTGTGATCTCAGATCCAGGTCTACCCGAGAGACCTCCGTTCTCAGCTGTGACACTGCCATGTGAGACAAGCATTCGTGGAAGAAACCGTTGCTTAATGATATGCTCGCGCCACCCCGGCTGAATCAAATCGAGAAAGCCCTTTAGTTCGTCTTCATCCTGCCTTGGATCCGATTTTGATGATTCCGACAAATACTTCATCACATGCACAACTTCATGTACAGGGTTCTCTGATAAGGAGGCCGCGGCGGAATGGTTGGAGTAGTACCAAGGATGATTTACGCCTAAAACAAATTTTGTTTTCGGTTGAGGCATCCCGGACACGACGAGATCCAGACATGCGGCTCGAACAGGAGTTAACTTGTGATACAGTTTGGCTTCAATGGGTGAAAGAGCAGGATTAAGCAGAGCTAAAGTATCCAATGGGCCAGCCGTTGATAAGACGTGGCGAGTCGTCAACTGTGAACCATCTTTTAAGGAAACCATCATCTGAGGATAACTTCCGGCAATTTCTCGTACGACCGAGCTTGTGCGGATGGATACACCCGCCTGCTGAGCTTGTTCTGTGAGCCGACTAACGAGGAATTGCCAACCTCCATCTATATACAATACTTGGTTCTGTTTGAGTTGTTCAATGACGGCGCCAGCACTGACCTGATCAGGAGCATCGCAATAGGTGCTCAAACGAACAAGCGCAAATACGACACTACGTACACGTGGACTGGATACCAGGGTTTCCAGGTAAGTCTGCAAACTAACGTTATGCAAAACGGATGTATCTACCTTTCGGAGAGAACTGTAGAACCGAAGAAGCTGGCACTTCTCTCTCCATTTCAAATACGATCCGAGCAAGAGCTGTGCTAGGGAAATTGTCTTATTCCCGCCGTTTGTTCCTTCAAACACCAATGTATCTGGCGGTTTCGGTACTGATCCGATAGGTGTGACGCCTACCTCATGGAGAATGGGTAACGCTGCTTTACTGAGAGCATGAGCCCCCAAGTTTACGCGTGCTCCCGCAATCTCATTTGAGATAGCGCGTCCTCCGAGCTGTACCCCTTTGTCGAGCAACAGTACAGTCTTTCCTGCACGGGCCAGATAAATCGAGGCGGTCAAACCGGCAATGCCTGCTCCAATGATGATAATATCCCATTCTGGCTCATTATGATGCTCTGTCATGTACATCAATCCCCTCCGCTTAATGCATACATGACGATGAGCAGCGGACTTTTGTGACTCAGACTTGCTTCTTCATTCGCCCCCCAGAAGGAGTTACTCCCTTGTACTGTTTGTATAACTTCGTAAAATAGTTCGCATTGTCGCAGCCAACTCTGGCGGCGATCTCCGTAATGGTCAGACTACTGCCTTGCAGCAGTTGCTCTGCCTCACTCATCCTGCACCCGTTCACGTATTCCACGAAGGTACGTCCGGTCAGCTTTTTGAACATTTTGCAGAAGTGATACGCATTTAATCCCACATGACTTGCCGCTTCCGTAACAGACATCTTACCTGTGGGGTCCGCTTCAATCTGTGCAATCAACTGTTTGAAACGTTCGCGGTTTGGAAAATACGATCCGACCGATCTATCCGGTAGCTGCTGCGGCATAAAGGTTCGCGCAAGCAGGGTGAACAAGGCATGCAGCTTGGATTTCACCACGAGCTGATAAGCCGGGGGCTGTAACGCCATTTCCTCCACAGCTTCATTTAACAAAGAATAATAGCCTGTGCAGGCTGTGTTTTCCTCTGCCGGTTTGACCGGAAACCTCACCCTTCCTTCCAAGTACGGCGCGACATATTGCTCATGCACAGGATCATGAGTGAAATCATGGAACAGTGCACGGTTGACCACAACGGAATCATAATGCACGTCCCCGTCATCCAGAGCATATCCAACATGCAATGTACCTCCAGGAATGATGATGACCTCACCTGCTCGAACCATATAAGGTTTGCTATCAATATGAAACAGCGCACTGCCCTTGCGCATAATAATCAGCTCAAAATGTTCATGCCAATGCAAATACAAAATGCATTCTTCCGCTTTCATATCTGAACACCGATTTTGGAACAGCTGAAATGGATGTGATTTATGGTCAATTCGGGTATTTTCGTGAAGCGCTTTCAGATCCAGCACGACTTCTTCCCCCTCTTCACAAGATCCGACTATTAATACACAAGATTGTTTAGAGCCATCCCGTTAATCCACGGCTATAATGAGTGTCACGAAGTACTATAAGCCAATATTGGAGTGAATTACAACCATGAATAAATCATTACGCATCGGTACCCTTGTAGGCGGGCAGGACGCCGTCCGCGTTACCCCGCAGATCATGCAACACGGCTTCGAATCATTTAACCTGACCTTCTGGCAAACGACTGGTGACCTGGACTTGGCAGAGACAGCCAAACGTGTCCGTGAAATCGTGGACGAACAAGGTATCGTCATCTCCGCGGTGAGTGTATTTGGTAACCCGCTCACCGGAGCCGGAGACAACGCCGATACACTGGCAAGCTGGGAGCGGGTGATTGATCATGCACAGCTCTTCGGTGCAGATATCGTCTCCGGGTTCACCGGACGTCTGACCGATCAACCCATTAACGAGTCCATCCCCCGGTTCAAGGAAGTATTTGGTGAACTGGCACGTCGGGCAGCAGACCGGGGTGTACGCATTGCTTTTGAAAACTGTGATATGGGTGGCACCTGGCAGACAGGCGACTGGAACATTGCCCATAACCCGACGGCCTGGGAGATGATGTTTGATGCTGTTCCAGATGAAAATGTTGGGCTGGAGTGGGAGCCTTGCCATCAAATGTCCAGCCTGATTGATCCTATTCCACAGCTGCGCAAATGGGCACATAAAGTCTTCCACGTACATGGCAAAGATGCCACGATTGCCTGGGATATTGTCAAGGAATACGGTGTGCATGGCCCACGTGAATTTGTCTGGCACCGCACACCCGGCTTCGGGGATAACAACTGGGCAGACATTATCACCATTCTGCGCCAGAACGGTTATCAGGGCACGATTGATATTGAAGGCTGGCATGATCCCGTCTACAAAGACGAACTCGAAATGACCGGACAGGTGCATGCATTGCGATATTTGAAACAATGCCGCGGCGGCGATTTTGTGCCCAATCCGGTATAGGAAACCATGCGAGCTGTATAACACAATCCATGCGAAGGAGATGAGAACATGACTCATCCTTATCGGGTAATTATCGCCGGCTGCGGTGCCATGGCAAACACGTGGGCGGATTATGCCTTGCAAAGGCCGGATACAGAAATCGTCGGGCTGGTCGATCTGTATGAACAGACAGCCCTTACTTTTGCTTCAAGACATGGCCTCACCTGCCCCACGTTCACCGATATCCGCGAAGCCATTCAAACGACTGGTGCAAATATCGTATTCGATGTCACGATTCCGGCGAGTCATTACGGCATTGCCATGACAGCCTTGAAGGAAGGATGTCACGTATTTGGCGAGAAACCACTGGCAGAGTCCTTCTCCGACTGCACAGATATTGTGCAAACCGCTCGCAGCACAGGACACATTCAAGCCGTCATGCAGAATCGCCGTTTTGATCCGCGTATCCGCGCCTACCAGCACCTCATTTCCGGCGGAGCTATAGGGCAGGTAGGTTACGCAGGAGCCGACTTTTTCCTCGGGCCACACTTCGGTGGATTCCGTGATCTGATGGATAGTCCACTGCTGCTCGATATGGCGATACATACATTTGATCAGGCACGGTATATTCTCGGAGCCAATCCGGTATCGGTGTACTGCCATGAGTTCAATCCTCCAGGTTCCTGGTATCAGGGCAATGCGATGGCGTTATGTATATTTGAGATGTCCGACGGGTCCGTATTCAACTATCGCGGGTCCTGGTGCGCAGAAGGTGTACCCACATCATGGGAAGCAAACTGGCGCGTAATCGGTGAAAAAGGAACCGCCATCTGGGATGGTCATGATGACATCTATGCTGAAGTAGTTACTGCGCAAAGCCTGAATGCTGATGGAAAACCATCCTTTTTCCAGCCAAGTGAGCGGATTGAAGCGGAACTGCCTGTCATGGACAAAACAGGTCATCACGGCTGTCTCGAAGACATGTTCGCTGCACTGGAATCCGGCCGACTGCCTGAGACCGATTGCAGCGATAACCAGTTCAGCATGGCCATGGTCCTCGCTTCCCTGGAAAGCGCCCGCACAGGACAGAAAGTGTTCATCGCCGATCTACTGAAAAACACATAGCAAAGCGCCTGTGTTTTTCATATTAAACAAAGCCCAACTGCAAAGTTCAGCAGTTTGGGCTTTCTTGTTTTTTTTACCTACTCACCTATTCTAAAAATGATATCGTTCAAAAACAGTCGCGCTCGATAGTAAAAGTAGTGTAGGGGACGAAATCGATTCTGAAGAAGCAAAGTGTTCGCCTAAAAGCTTTCTGAAAGAAAGCTGCATCGGAAGCATACGCTTATCACCGGATTTCGACTTTACAAAAGTCGATCAGGAAATCCGGGGATAACAGCGATCAAAAGAACGATTCGTAACCGGAACGGCTGCTTCGCGAGCAGTGAGTATTTTTTTGAACTTTCATCATTTTATAGAATTCCTTTTTTCATTGCCTTATACACCAGTTGCGAGAACAGGCTGTTGGACCAGGCAAACCATGGTCTAGTGAACGTGTTGGGATCATCGGCGTGGAAGCCCTCATGCATATATCCGGTACCCGCATCCGTACTTTCCAGCAATTCAATCATCGCCAGTATTTCCTCGTCATTGTTTGCGGTTAAGCCCTGCATGGATAACGCCATGTGCCAGATGTATCCCGGAGGGGTGTGGGGGCTACCTATTCCTTTGGCTACCTTCCCTTCATAATAAAACGGATTTTCCTTACTCAAAATGAATCGCCGTGTGTTCTGATACACCCTGTCTTCAATCGAAGCATACTCGATATACGGAATGGACATCAGTCCAGGCGTACCCGCATCATCCATCAGACAAAAGTTTCCGTAACCGTCCGTCTCATAGGCATAAATCTGCCCATACTCTGGATGACGATAAGTACCGTACAGAGAGATACCGTGTCGTATTTCTTCTTCCAAACGAGCCATCCGGCTTACCAGTTGTTCATCCCGGAACACCCACTTCGCGATCTCCCCCATCTGGCGCAAGGTTACCGCAGCGAACATATTCGCCGGAATATTATAATGAAAATCACAAGCATCATCACTCGGACGAAATCCAGACCAGATCATCCCCGTATAATTCACGGGCATACCCAATCCTTCATTTCGCAGCGTATCATGGGCTGGACAATTGCGCCGCATGAACCGGTAAGGTGAACGCTCTGCGTGATGCTGTTCTGTCTCCCACAGGTTTACGATATTCTCCATCACTTTCTTGAAGCGCTCGTCAAATATATCCGTAAGTTCAGTCTCCCGCCAATATGTATAAGCCAGCTTCATGGAGAAACAGAGGGAATCCAGTTCAAACTTCCGTTCCCACACCCAAGGTGACATCTCCGTCTCATCATTGGCATCCCAATGCCACCCATTCGCCGTTTCATTGAACGCATTGGCATAGATATCCATATCAGCGTAGAACGTATGGCGTTTGATCAGGCCTCCTATAATACGTTGCAACTTCTCGTCATCCTTCGCAAGCGGAACATAATGCATGACCTGCTCTACCGAATCCCTTAACCACATCGCGGGAATATCCCCTGTAATCACAAAGGTTGTCCCATCCTCCAGTAGCTTCGTGGTCGTTTCCAGTGTATTGGGAAAACAATTGCGAAACTGAGCCAGCAATCTCGGTCGATGTTGCAAGCGCTTCTCTGCCTCAGTCAGAATATCCTGCACAGCTTGCGGCAATTCCAGATGCGGCATAGGGATTTTCGGTAATCTGAACTGTTCCATGGATGTTGTCTCCTTATAACTATATTGTTATTTTTGTTATGATAATTTATAATAACATTATTATTTGTAAGTGTACTGTGTCAGAAGATGATCGTCAAATGAAGGAGTAATGATATGTCACGCAAAGTATCCATTCAGACGCTGGCTGACCAGCTCGGATTATCCAAATATGCCGTCTCCCGCGCACTCAGTGGCAAGACGGGTGTCAGTGAAGGAACACGCGCACGGGTTCTGGAACTCGCTCGGGCACTGGGGTATCGCCAAAGTACTCCAGGTACTAGCAATAGTTCTGCTACTGCAAACCATGCAGATCCGTCCGATCCACCGTTTGTTCTCATTTGCATGAATCAGCTCAACCGCGGTGAACCCCACTACTGGCAACGTGTTCTGTCAGGCATGATCTCCGCCTGTAATGAGCGTGGTTGGCATCATGCCATTGTATCTCCCTCACTCGGAGTGACGGACGAGAACACCTCTCCCGAAAAAGCTATTGCTCCTCACTTGGACTGGGAACGTTGTGCCGGGATTATTGTCATGGGAGCTTTCCCGCATACGGTTCTGCAACGACTCTCTCAGACGGGTCGGCCTATTATTTTGGTAGATCATCAGGAACCCCTGCTGAATTGTGATACGATCAGCCATGATAATCTGGAAGCTGGCATCACCGTGGCTAGATATCTAATGTCTATGAATTGCCGACGGATCGGCCTCATCACAGATGATGGTCGTGCTGCGAGCTTTGCCCAGCGGAAAATCGGGATAGAGTTGGCTTTGAACCATTTCCATGTGGATACCAGTCATACGACCAGCTTCAGAGAATGGAACATTCCGTATGAGAACGGCGAATGGGTTAACCAACTCGCTACCACCATTCAAAACATGCCAGATAACAAACGTCCCGATGCCTGGATTGGTGTTAATGATGATATTGCCTTGCAATGGATGCACAAATTACAGGAAATGGGCATCTCCACACCGAAAGATTGCCTTGTCATCGGTATCGACAATGTGCACTCCGCAGTCACGTCTTCTCCCCCTCTAACCACAGTTAATCTGTGCAAAGAGGAACTTGGACAGCGTGCCGTTGAAGCTTTACAACGCCGGATAGAACGCCCGGGGACACCAAAAGAAACCGTCATGTTATCGACCACGTTGATTCCAAGGGAATCGGCATAATTCGGAAAAGGTAACCACTCTTTTCTGAAGATGAATTCGTTAGGTACTTGCTGTCCCGTGAGTCTGGTACATATGAAAGAGGCCCCGCATACCATTATGCAGGGCCTCTTTCGTATATTAGGCTTATATCCTTATATTCCTGTACATTCACACTTAAATCTACTGATTCATCCACCCATCCTTATATCATCCATTCGAAGCTTCATTTACTTCATGTCTAAGAATTGTACTACTGGTTATTTCAGCCAAGGCAGGCTACTGTACGACGGAAGATCCACTTCCCAATTCACATCGCGATACTCTCTATTGACTACGGTTCTTTTCAAAGTGAATTTTGTACCCTTTTCTTCGTTAAACCCCCGAATTTTTAATTGCAGATCATCTTCAACGTATTCACCGTTATTATTAGGTTGATCCGGATAACCGTTCACTTCAACAGGATACTCTTTTCCATCCGAATCTACTGCAACCCAGCGATCACCCATGAAAGCATTTCGGAACGTCCCACTCCCCTTCAGAACTAGTGAATACCCTTCCTTTACATCAATCTTCGGAGGATCATACGATTCCATCAGTGGCTCGTACTCAAAATCATAGAATAATATTTTATCTCCAAGCTGTTCAAATTGTGCAAAAGTATAAAAATTCGTGTCCTTACGCCTCTTATTCAGATCAACTTCCACTGATTTCTCTTCTTTCACCGGCAGGGTGTAACCATCCAGAACAAAGCGAATGTTCTTCGCATCTACCGTTACCAACGCAGGGTCCCATGTCTCTGACAACTTCAACGGCCCACCGTTCCTCAAGTCACTCTGATCTTGGAGCTGGAACTTGGCTTGACGGGCATCTGGTCTTATTCCATTGAAAATTCGATATTCATTTGTTTCAGGAATCTCAAGATGGTAGATGATACTCATATAGCTCGCCCAATTCTCATCAACTTTGGCACGAAGTTCATCATCCAGACTCACATTCAGGTCAAGCCGGGTTCCGTTTGGCGTGCGTACAAGCTGTGTCATATCAAGCTTTAGTCCTTCTGGCGTCGTATATGTGTTATCCATAGAATTTTCAACAGCCAATGATTTGGCTTTGGTCATATCGATCTTGAATTTGAAGCTCCAATCCACCGTAACATCTCTATCTTCGTAGGATTTCTTCTCGTAATCATAATATCTGCCCACATTTAAATTACGCAGTTCACCCCGCACGACCACTTGATCCGGAATTTCATCATGAAACTGGAATAACAATCGTTCAGTTAGAGGGCCCTTTGTTCTTGCATCTCTTGCAAGAGTGGCGACCTGTCGCCCCTCTTCATCCGTAACATGAATTCTCCCCAACTCAGGCAGAAACCGTGATACCCCTAATCCATCAGGTGTTGTTTGTTGCATGGTCATTACCATATGAGATCGGTCTACAAGCACGTCTTCAATTTTAAGCGTGTAGCCCTGGTCATTGATATTGATATCTGGATTAACTACAAGTCCGAGAGGTTTAAGACGTTTGTAATCATCTGCAAAATAGGAATATTTCAACTCTTCCGGCACAGCCATGTTCGGTAGCGAGGTGCGATCCACAGCGCTCACTGAGGGTGAGGGTGGCTCTGCTGTTCGGTCAAAAGCAAACCACCCCCCTCCCGCAAGAATCACAACTGCCGCTGCAGCAATTCCAGTCCGGCGCATCCAAGGCGCTCTCTTGGATTTTTTCACGAATGGATGCTCATCTTCTCCATTTTCCATAGATACGCCATCCAGCTTCTGCATGACCTTAAGCGTAAAATCTGCGTCCGGCTCCTCACGGTACAGGTGCTCCTCCCACAACCGATCTTCATCCCTTGAAATAGGCTTCATACGTAGCTAAACCTCCTTTGCGTTCCATTTGCTTCCTCAGCGTTTTTTTCCCGCGATAAAGGGCGTTTCGTACTTTGGTTGAACTCATGCCTGTAATGTCTGCAATCTCTTCATAGCTCAACTCGTTTGTGTACTTTAGTAATAACACCAGACGATACGATTCAGGTAATTGTTCGAGCTGGCGGTATATTTCACGCTGCATCTCTTTATGCAGCACACGTTTTTCCGGTGTTTCATTACTGACAGGTTCGATCGCCTGATCGACCGGAGACATGACGGTTTTCTTTTCCCGCATAAAATCCCGCATCCGATTCACGGCAATGGTGTACACCCACGACGAGAAACTGCTTCCCTCCCGCCGCGACGGGAGATAACGATAGATACGAATGAACGTATCCTGAGCGAGATCCTGTGCATCCGGATGACTCGCGCCCATTCCGCGCATGATGCCGTAGACTTTATTTTTATATCGATCCACTAGCACGGAGAACAACTGCTTATCCCCTGCAACAATGCGCTGAATAAGCTCCTCCTCCGGTATCTGTTGAGTCATGTAATCCCCCTTCTCTACAGCTTCCATGCATGGTTCTGTACTATATAGACGGAAGCCGTTCCCGAAACCTCTCACTTTATCCAAAAAAAAGAATTCGCCCTTATCGGCAAAGCCGACTGGGTGAACTCTGCATACCTACATTCTGTGATTGCCGCTGCACATTCTCTATAGGCTTCGTGGTGAATTTTATGGAACCCCGAATCCACATTCCGTGGCAGTATATTCTTGCTATCTTTCTCTCTCCTGCCTTACTTGCCTCTTAATCTTCCCTGTTCTTCTCCGCAACAAAATCAGCAAGCTGGGAATAGATCGCCACAATCTCATCCATCGACATGCGCACGAGTCCACTGGACGACGGAGCGACGAACTCCTGAATTTCCTTGACGACCGGGTCGTCCTGAAATCCCCATTGCACTTTGGTACGCTTGCTGTACTGGGTGTACACTCCTTTTCCGACAAAACAGGCGATGTCTGGTCGGTATTCCTCCAGCTTTTGCCGTAAAATCTGTCGTCCTTCTGCGTACTCTTCCTTCGTAATATCCTCCATACCTCTGGTGGGACGGGCCACAATATTCGTGAATCCATATCCCAGCTTCAGCAACTCTCCATCCTCCTGTGCATCATATAAACGCGGGGTTAATCCCGAACGTTCAAGAATGCGCCAGAACCGGTTTCCTTTGTAAGCATAATGATGACCCGTCTCTCCAGACGTAATGCTCGGATTGAAACCAATAAACAATATCGATAAACCAACATCCAGATGATCTGGAATCATGATGGGAAGCCCCCTTATCTTTTTTAGCTAATTAAATCTTTCGTGTGTGTATAAAATGATATAATAAGCAAAGTATTTTCGAAATCGGATTGAAATTTTCATGAAAAAGGAAGCTGAACTAATGATTGCAGACATCATGCTTGAAGTCGTCCTGCCCGTCTTTCTCCTGATCGCCGTCGGGTCCTGGATGCAAAAGGTGTTCAAGCTGGACTTGTACACCCTCGCCAAAATCAATTTCTATTGTATTACCCCCGCAGCCGTCTTTATGAGCATGTACCACTCGGATATGTCGGGCGAACTGCTTGGGACCGTGACACTCTTTTACGCGATATATGTATTGATTCTCTATATTGTAGGTTCTGTATTTGCGCGCTCGCTTCGGATGAATAAAGGCATGAAGGCTGCTTTCAACAACAGTATTATGCTGGATAACGCAGGCAACTATGGACTGCCCATTAATGCACTGGTATTCCGTGGCGATCCACTAGCCTCATCCATTCAGGCGCTGGTCATGTCTTTACAAGCATTACTGACATTCACCTATGGTGTGTTGTCCATTCAGGGCGCGAAGCTCAAAGGTAATTACCGTGCCGTGATTATTGGATTTCTTAAAATGCCCGTTCCGTATGCACTCTTGCTGGGGATTCTGTTACACATGTGGAAGGTTCCCTTGCCTACGTTCCTGTCCATGCCGCTGACCTATGCGCAGCAAAGTATGGTTGCCGTGGCGCTTCTGACACTCGGGGCACAGATTGTAAAATATCCAATTCAACTGTATCGCCTTGATGTGTATATTAGCACATTTTTGCGTCTTCTGATTGGCCCGGCTATCGGGATTTCAATTGTGCTACTGCTTGGGTTGGAAGGTATCGCTGCACAGGCACTTATTATCGCTTCCGGTATGCCGACGGGTGTCAACGCATCCATTCTCGCAGAAGAATACGATAACGAACCCGACTTTGCAGCCCAGACAGTACTAATCTCAACGTTGCTTAACATCATCACAATTACGGCACTTATCTCTTATGCCAAAACGTTCTGAAACGAAAAATAAGTCCATGACCCATGAGCAGGGTTGTGGACTTATTTTTGCGGTGCTAAAACTATGTTTCAAACGTCGTTCGTTCCGGGAACTTGCCGCCTTCCCTGAATAAACATCGTACCAGTCGCTGCGCGGCTCGGTTAAAGAAAAAACTCGGGCTTACCCCATCCACCTGGACAGGTTCCAGTTCCTTCACACTTTCCTTAATCTTATTCATCTCAATGAGCCCCATCTTTCGCTCATTCGGTCCGAAGCGATAAATAACCTTCTCATCGTCCTCCGTCTGTTTCACCAGCAGAATCACAGATGCCATACAGGTTACCCCCTATCGTTACGTTATGAGATTCCATTAATCACTTGCCTACTATAATTATTACCCAGATTCTAGTGGAAGGATATAGGACTTAAGTTAGTTATACCTAAATTAAATATCCTGATATAAAGATTCTCTGGAATGAGTCGTTAGGCTCACAAACACCGTGTTTACACTATCCTAATGGATAGTCACTGTCATGAAAGTGCGTACTGCCCAAGTCGTTTTTCTCCGTTTATACTAACCTTATCTTGAATTCCCAAAGGAGAGAAACTTATGACTACAGCTCAAATATATAGCCACGGTGTCCCGTGGGAAGAAGCATTTAGCGTTGCTCAGGGATACAGCATTAACGGTACGATCTACATTGCAGGACAATTTTCGCATGATATGCAGGGAACGTTTATTGGTGTCGATGATATTGAAGCACAGGTTCGCCAGACATTGAATAACTTGGATCGCGTGCTCGCAGGATTTAACGTGACCAAGTCGAACATTGCTGAACTGGAGATTTTTTTGGTTCACCCGCAGGAGCATCTTGAGCCATGTGTTGCTGTGTATAAAGAGTATATTGGTACTCATCGTCCGGCTGTTACGATGGTTGGGACATCGGGTCTGGCCTTCCCTCATCAACTGATTGAGATTCGCGCCGTTGCTCATACCGACTGATCCAGGTCATGTCAAAAGTTGCAGCGCCAAGTAAAATGGCCTGATAAGGTTTCGCTTTAACGAAGTTCATATACAAAAAAAGAAGCAGGGCCGGATAAACTCCTAACCTGCTTCTTTATGAATTCTTATTCTTATTATTTGACTTTCACCGTCAGCGTATTACCAGATGAAGTGAGGGATGCCCCAAGCCCTTCTACCAAAACTCTGAGGGGAATGTACGTCGTTCCCTTAATTTCCTTGGGTGCTGCCTGTAGGGTGACTTCTTTTCCGTTCACCTTCACCTTTTTACTGCCCAAGGTAAAGATTAGCTTGTACTTGTCTTTGGTAACGGTAATGGTCTGAGTCTTACTGTCCCAAGACGTTTTGGCTTTCATTGCTTTGGCCATCTCACGCAGAGGTACGAGATTTGTGTTATTCATTATAATTGGAGACTCGGTGAAAATAACCTTGGAACCATTCACCTTCACCTGAATAGCAGACTTGATATATTCTGGTTTAGGAGTGGCTTTCTTTTGGGTTGCCGTTGAAGACTTATTACTTTTCTTGGTACTTCCTGAACTGGATGAACTTGAAGAGGAAGATTTGGAACTCGAAGAAGAACCTCCGTTGTGATAATGATATTCCCCTTGTTTCAGCCCCCATTTTGCACAGTTGGTTCGACAGGTATGTCCCCCATTTGCATCTGTTCTTCCCGGATGGGCAGATGCAACAGTAGCAAAAATCATAAAAATGGCAAGCAAACTGCTTATTAATTTGATACGCATACGGATAACCTCCAGCAATTAGTTTGGCCAGAGTATCATACCATAATTACCCATACAATATAGGTTAATAACAAAATTTATTTTCACATAACAGTTTACAAACGCGGGTCTACTCGCTCTGATTCTAGCGAAAGCGTCGCCAGCACGCATTCATGAATTCGTTCCACTGGCTCTCTGCGTATAAAGCGCTCGATCCCCTCCATGCCCAAAGCACTCTCCATTAAGGCGTGACGTTCTTTTTTGGACGTTTTGCGTTTACGAAGCCGGGACAGATTGTCGGGTGCCAGGTAATCCATACCATAGATGATGTGCAAATATGCACGTCCTCGTACTTTTATCGCAGGCTGGATGATTTTGTTGCTATTCCAGGCGCGGAATGTTTCGGGTTTGATCACAATCCCCTCATGTCCTTCCGCCGTAATCTCATCCCACCAACGAATGACATCCGCTTCATCTGCCTCACTTGCAATCACGCGATATTCCGTCTTCATCATCAATTTTGATATCCGGGCAAACTCACGGTTTTGTTCCATGTGCCATTCATGCGTTTGCTCCCAAAATGCTCCTGAGCTATGTGCCAGTGTGTGGAACGGCGCAATCCGAATATCTCCGATATCATCCACATCCCAGCAGTATTTCTGGAATACATCGCGAAATGTCTCCGCATTAGCGAGTTTACCTGCTGTCTCCTGCAACCAGTCATCTACATTACGACCTGCCGCTTCAGCTTCGCGCAGTTTGTCCAGCACCGTAGAGCGATCCATGAGCGAAGCTTCGGCCACATGTGCATATTGTGAAGCAATCAGCTCACGCGCCTTCAGATTCCAAGGTACAATCTCTGCATCGAGCAGTACGAACTCCGTCTGATGACGATCAAAATACCCATCTGCAGTCAAGTCCGTATGTAACCTTGACAGCACATCTTGCTCTGTTGAAGGGTCAAAAAAGGATCGGCCTGTCCGTGTCACAATGTTCCCCAGCATAGGTCGGCCCACTCGCTGCACCGCAGCTTGCTCATCGCGGAAAAGAAGTAAAATGGCCCGGCTGCCCATGTGTTTCTTCTCGGCAACCATACGGGTAACGCCCTGTGAGCGATAATACTGGAACGCATCCTGCGGATGCTCCTGATACCCCTCTACAGAACAGACACCCGGGGGCGGACTCATCGTAGGCGGGATGTAGAGCAGTTCTTCCAGCGGCACAGTATAATGGGAAAACGTATCAATCGCCGTCTTCGCCACCTCACCGTGCACAGACACGTCGAGTTTGGATGCTGTCTGAACTGTGAAACCCTCCTTGAACTTACGTATGTTTGGCGGAGCAAAACGCCGCTGTTCCCAGCGCTTTAATGGACTATCCGGATCTCCAGAATAATCCTGCTTCGCCGGAACACTGACTGCCTCACGTTCTGGCATTCGCCAAGCAGTGAGCATGCCACCAAAAACGACACCTTGATCAATGTTGACCGTATCATTCACAATCGTAGGATATGGACGGGGATCATGTCCCCAGACGATGCATTCACCCGAATTGTGATCCACATACCAATCCTTGCGCACTGGCCGACCCTGCTCATCCGTACCTTCCACATCGCCATACCGGCAGTAATCCTGAATACGTTTGGACTGTTTTCCGATAAAATGATCTCGTATCCCTGCGTGTGCCACAACCACCTGTCTTACCCCATTTCGGGAAAAGACCAGATGAGATGGTGCATCAAGCAGAAAGGTCCTAAGCTCTGCACGTACTCGCTTTGCTGTCTCTTGGCCGTGCTCCTGCTCAAACTGTAGCAGTTCCATCTCCACCCGTTCGTCACCATGACTCAGCGTAACGTCTCGACCATCCAGATAACGTGCGATCTTCCAGCCGTGATTACTGTCAATCATGTAGGCGAGCTCGGCGGCACAATGACGTTGCCAGAACAACAGACATTTTAACGATTCAGGTCCACGGCTCGTTACGTCACCAACGGAGACCAATTTGCGTCCTTCAGGGTGACGGTACAGGCCACTTCCGTCCTTGTCCACATATCCGAGGCGCACGATTAATTCCATCATTTCATCATAACAACCGTGAATATCTCCGATGATATCAATACCTGTACCCATGTCAGTCACCAGCGGATTGGATGTGCGGACAAACGTAATCTCATCTGGCCGCTTCAGCACATAACTGGCATCAAAGCCATCCTCACGGATCGAGCGTAATGTGCGCTTGAACTGCTGCACCTGTTGTTTCACCCGTTGACGGCCACGCGGATACTCCCGCTGGGCATCACGTTCCAGTAGTTCTTTTTCCGGAATATCCAACACGACAGCAATCACAGGCACATGAGCCTTTCTCGCCACCTGAATCAGGCGCTCGCGATCCTCGGGATACAGATGTGTCGCATCCACCCAGGTCAGCTTGTTCAGGCGGCAGCGGGTTGCCAGAATCGCCTCCATCGCTTCAAATGCTTTGGCCGATACTTGCTGATACTCCGCATAGATCACATCCGCTTCACTGCGGGGACGGTGTTTCCAATCCACATACTCATCATCTCCAACCAGCATGCGGAATTGATCGGATGAGACGGCTTCCGTGCGGCGAATGACGCTTTCTGCAACAAGACGATCCAGCAACGTACTTTTGCCACTGTTGGACGGGCCGACAAGAACGACAATGCCTGCGTTGGGTAGATGAATCTCACGCTGTCTTTCCTCCGTCCCACTTTCCCTATCCTGCTGCCCTCTGCCTACATCCGAGATTTCGTTCGGTGTTATTATTCTCCTCATGATTGGCTCTCCTTTCTCCGCTCAAAAATGACCAGTTGGGTAGGTTTTCCATAACCTTCTGCATGCTCACCGATACCTTTAATTTCATAGGCATAGTTCCCTTGTTGCGTCCATTCCTCACACCGGGAAACCAGCTCCGCACGGGTCCACTCAAAGCGATGATCATGGTGGCGAAAGCTTTCCTGCTCCATAGCATACACTTCGTTATATTCCTTGTTTGGTGTAGTGACCAGCAGCACTTCTGGCTGATATTCGTTCATGATTGTATCCATAATTCCGTTTAGACGATATTCCTCAATATGCTCAATCACTTCGCACAGGATCATGACGTCCTGGTTTTGCATCTGCTCGTCAAAATAAAACAGTGAACCGATGATTGGTTCCGGCATAGCCACCACTCCTGAACGACCCTCCAACTTAGCAAAGCGCTCCATGGCCCGGAGCCGCGACTGACCGGAAGGTTCAACGGCCAGAATTGCCTCCACACCGGGAATGTACGCCAAACGGGCAGAAAGCTTGCCTTCACCCGCTCCCATATCAACAATGCGCCGTTTGACTGGCAACGCTGCAACCACATCTGTAATCGCACGATAACGCAACTCGTTTAACCGCACAGGAGGTTCAGATTGTTCAGATTGCCCGCCATCTCCTCCAGCTGTACCTGTATCTACATCAGCAATCTTTGCATCACCATCTTCTATCTCTGTATCTGCATCCGTACCTTCACCTGTACCTCTAGAATCTGCATTCAGTTGCTTCTCATCGCTATCGGACTCGGACCCCAGGTGCTCTTGTTCTCCTTCTTCCTGATGTCCTGCTTTATTCTCCTGAATAATCGCTTCCGAGGTGTGGCCTATTCCTCTGTCCTGTCCAAAGGACACAGTCAAAGCACCCTCTTGACGCTCATACTGCCGAATCAGTTCGGTAAAACGTAGCGTACGCTTCACTATGAGTTCTTTCAGTGGGTGAGCATCCAGCCACCCTTCACCATACCGTTTGATTTTATCGATCTCATCTTCACTGATGAAATAATGTTTGTAATTATCCAGCACTGGAATCAGTAGAAAAAGCTGACGCAGTGCATGTTGTACCGTATTACGTCCACGCAGGATGATATGGCGAACCGTGCTTTTATTTTTCAGATCAAATGAATACGATAGTTCTCCACGCTCCACCGAAACGGCGTATCCTAATGGCGAGAATAATTCTTCCACAACTCGATCCGGCAGATCGGAAGCCACTGGTCCAAAGGTCAGTTCCAACTCAAAAGCATGACCTACCCATTGCACATAGTCTTCCTTGGGCTTACCATTCAAGGCCGTCCCTAGCGCCCCACGTATGTAGGAGCAGAACAAGCTGCTGGTCACGAACTCACGATCATTGATATATTGCGTAATGTCATACCCATCAGGTGTACCTCTGACCAGATCCACAGGATCAGGCTCGGCATGAATTAGTACTTCTGTTTCGTTCTCTGTAGCCGCAGTGTACACCATTCTTACACGCACACCTTTGTCTACGCGGTCATATATATTCAGCGGATTCTTCGCTAATAAATGGGATACAACCCCCGCGTCAGCGCCGCTTGCTTTCAAGATCAGATGCATCAGTTCTCCTCCTTATATATGAAAAATGTCGTCACGCACTAGTGCGTTTCTTGCAAACCTGCTGAAAGCCCAAGCGTACTTAAACGTCCCTGAGCCAAAGCAGCACAAGTGCATGATGGAGCGCTAACGAATCGCTGGCGTCTTATTTCATGATGAGAAGCCCCCTTGAAACCTAACGAACCCAAGTCACGCTATATGGGGCTAAACCGCCATTTTCCAGCCTTTTATCCGACTTTTTCGGACAATAACGTGTCCCATGTTCCTTACATTTTAAAAAGGCACCCTGGAGGCCATATAAGACGTCCTGTGTTCCTTAGAACATACTCTCCCTAGCAATTGCAATTCGTCACAATCAGCCAGCCGACCTGGACTATAAAACATTCGGACGCGGACATTCATCATCGAATCGCTTGCCTGGGTGAGAAGAAACGTCCTAATTGTTCCCCCATACTTCTTGCAGTGCCAAACGGAAAATCCGGTCCAATTCTTCAAATTGAATAATCCGCTCATTCTCCATCTGGCCGGCCAGTTGTTCAAAATGCTCAATCTTCTCCGCCAAAAAAGCCTGTATTGCGGGCAGTTGCGGCTCCAGATCCAGTTCCTCGCCCGCCTTTTTCCGGCGCAGCAATTCATGAATCTCCATATATAGCGGCGTAGTCGCAGGTACAAGTTCTTGCACAAGCTCTTCAAATGCCATCGGTGGCATCGCATCATAACGTTCAATCCAGCCACAAGCGAGCAATGGACGTAGAACATAGAAATACTTTTTGATCTTCACCTGCTCACCTTGTAAATAATCGCGGAAGTTCCCCTTTGCCATATTGAGATAATGATACATGCAGGACTTGGGCGAGAAGGTCAAAGGCGACAGTGCACGGATATGCTGTGCCACGTTATACTGTTCATCATACTGAATGGGGGATTGCAGCCACTCCAGTAACGGTGGATTTGATTTGCGAAACAGCTTCAAAGCCTTACGCAGATCCCAACCATTAATATCGAGCTGATCACTGATGGGGCGTTCGATAACATCCCTTTTATCCTCAATCGACAAGTACCACTCCAGCGGTCTTACATACAAGAAACGAACATCATAATCACTATCCTGTGAAGGAAACCCCCACGCCCGACTGCCAGATTCACAGGCATAGATGATCCTTACCTGCTCCTCCTGTTCAATCTGCTTCAGCTGTTGTCTAATCGTATCTCTCATTTCTTCATGAACGTAGGTCATGGTCCGTCCCCTCCAAATTCCCCAATTTAAATCTCTATCTCTCTCACCCGGTTCGCGAGTGTATCATATCCTGCCACAGTCTCGGCAATATACGTCAATACCGTTTCACTCCAACCGTAGATGTAAAAGGTTTTGCCATCCCGTGGCGGTACCATTGCCTGCTGATAAGGTGCTATATCCACAATAAATACCTTCAGCTCCGGATTCATCATCCGGCGATATCGCTCAAGCTCAGCATATAACGGGCTGCCTTCATTCTGCTGTTCATCGGTGATCATAATGATCTGATCCACTTTTTCTCCGATATCCCGAAGTTCCCGCACCGGTCGACCGGTGTCTGTTCCACCTTGTGCGCGAATAAGGTGAGCTTGGGAAAGGATGCTCTCATCCATCTTGGGACGAGCATCCTCAACCATATGGTCGAATAACCAGAACAGTGCGTTACCTCTTGTTTGTTTATAAAGCGCCAGTGCCAGCACCGAACCAATCCGTAAATAATCCCCTTGCATGGAACCGGAACGATCCAGGAAAATAGCCGTTCTTCCCGGCAGCGTTGGTAGGTTGCCAATGGATAGCTCTACCGCTTGTCGCAAAGCATCCCGCAGTTCTTCCCTCGCAATCATTTCATACGCACTGGCGAATCGGAAAGGTAAGATGCGCGACTTACGCAGGGCTTCTGCATCCGTTAGACGACCTGTTACGTAATCGATATTTTTCGATTTCTCAAAAACACCCGCACGATCCATTGCATTCAGATGGCGCAGCAACGCAAAAGTCGGCATTTGTGACATTAACGCCTCCCACACCGTACGTGTCGGTTGCATGATCGAGGTGACCACCGAATACGGGAGTTTACCTTTCTCGATCAGATGCATCCGGCTTGCCGGGTTTGGGGTAGCTTTCAGCTTTTCAAGCGCCTGCAACTGCGGAAGTTCCGTAAGATCCACCTCATGCCCGCGCAAATAACGGAATAAGGCTTTTTGCTTCGTATCTATCGGCTTGGGATGTGCTGTAGCGATCATATCGCCCAGACTGTATCCACGCCCACGCCCGTTGTATTTGATCGCCCAATATTCAGTAATGCCGTTCAAAAATTGACTCACCTGACGCTTCACCGCTCGGCCGCCCTGCCCCCGACCCAATCCTCTCAGAATGGTCAGAAAATCAGCCAAATCAGCCGGTGTCTGTACGACTTGGGAGAACACCTTTGCAAAATGATCCACATCCACTTTGGACAGCAGTGCCAGCCCGTATAGAGGCTGTAACCGCATCAAACCTTCATTACGAGCATAGACCAGCGCCCGCGCCATAAACCCTGCATCGACCTCAGCCATCTCCTGATGACTGACCATCGCATCGTCCATCAGTTGCTGGGTATCTGCATAGAACGTATTGTTCAAAGTATTGGTCATCAACATCTGTATATATTGTTCCTCCACCAATCGCTCATAGGCTCCGTAGCCCCCATGATTACGTGTCGTTGGCTGAGGTTGATTAAATAATTGTTTCGCTCTGCTCATCACTCATGACCTCCCGGTGTGAGTCTATTTACTGATATTCCATAATAAAATGTTCCGAGGAAAAAGGTGGGAAGGTATAATACCCGCTCTACCGCTGAGCTACACCGCCATGTACGGCGGCGATTGGATTCGAACCAACGACCTGGTCGATTAACAGTCGAAGTAACCCTCCCTGGCGCCTCGGAACCTTGATCCGCAGCGTTTGTTGCTGCCCCGCTTCACAACCTTATTATGCCTCACACATCTGCACGCGAACATGGCGAAAGTATGGCGACCATCATAAGTTTAAAATGAAACCTGCCACTCATCCTGCTACAATGAAGGGATAACAAGGAGTGAATGTTCATGGCAAGAGAGAGTTTTGACAAAGAAATTCAGTTCTTACGCATGTTATCCCTAACAAGCGGTGCATATAACCGCAAACAATATGCCGAGCGGCTTGGCATATCCGTACATACCTTTGATAAAACCAATCGCAGATTAAAAGAAATCATGCAGACCGTCGCCGACCAACGCTCAAGTGCCGAAGCAGGCCGGGAAATGGCAGATCTCGTCCGCTTCCAATACGGGGAGTCGGCAGAGCCTATGTTGCTCTTCCTCTTCCGCGCCAAGTCGATGAAAGAGACTGAAGTTCAGCGGCTTTCTGTCCTTTTGCATACCTTACAACATAAAACCCTGACCGCGATGGAACTGCTGGACGCCTGCTGTGCTGATCTGCCGGAGGATCTGGCGTTACCTGACGAGAAAACCATTCGTTCCGATCTAAAGTATCTGGAAGAGGTTGGGGTTATTCGAAAAGAGCCGGGTGGCAGGCCATATCAATATGCCTTACAACAGGACGTCCTTACCCAATTAACAGTGGAGGAACAGCTGGAGTTGTATGATTTTGTGGATATGATGGCGAACACCCAGGTTCCTTCCGTACAGGGGTACTTATTGCGCGACAGTTTAAAAAAAGCCATTACGGCAAGTTTCCCGCAAGAAGAAGCTACCGAGCCCTATATCTATAAGTATCACTATTATTCTCGTATCCTGGACGAAGCTCATCTCTACACGCTGCTTAGTGCGATTCGTCAGCGTAAACGTGTGCAGTTCCTATACTATTCACCGAAAAAACCATCCAGCTACAGTTCACAGAATACGAATCCGCGCTTTGAACGGGAAGCAGGTGGTCGATCCAACCGGATCGTGCCCCTTGAAGTGATCTATGACCATCAGTATGGTCGTTGGTATGTAATTGGATATCAGGGCCGGCGCGGCTTTGTGAAATTCCGCATGGAAGGCATAACACAGTTGGAGGAACAGGATTCAGTAGAAGAGCAATACATGCTCAAACTGAAGCAGCAGTGGACCGACATTAGTCGCTACAGTTGGCTCGTGGATACGGGAAATACCGTGACGGTTCAAGCTCGCTTTTTCCACCCGGAGCGTGGTCAGCGCAACTTTATTCTGGATCGGGTTCGTCTGCAAGGTCAATGGGGCAAAATTATACCCGAAACGGATCATACCTTTCTCTACGAAATCCAGGTCAACGGTACCACTGAGATCAAACCGTGGTTGCGGAGTTTTGGCTCAAGCTGTGAAGTAATCGCACCTCAGAGACTACGCCAAGAGATGATCAAGGAATGGAAGGAGATTGCGGAATATTATGAACCTGTTCGAGAAGATGTTCAACTATCAGATGATGACACGACTGAATGAAACCGGACTGTTCACCTGGACCTCACAGGAACGGGCCTGGCTTCGCATGATGCTGAATCACCCTGCTACGAGAGAAGCGCTGAGCCCTGTAACGTTGGATAAAATGCACAATATGTTGAATAGTGAGCAGGACCTGAACCTTCAAGATTACCTGACCGAAAAAGCCAAAAGCGAAGAAAACAGTGTCTCTCACCCACTACTTCGACAGTTACGGCTAATCATTCTGCATCATCAGGGATTTCGCATGACGGGTCGCGTCCGCAATGGACGCACGAGCCATGATGAATTCGGCTTCCCGTATAAACTGGAGTATTCCATGGTCAAAAAAGAATGGTACGTGCTCTGGTATGCTCCTCGCTTCGACAAACTCATGTCGACCAAGCTGCACAGCATCGTTACCGTGGAAGCCCAACCGGTTGAACCGGATACCGCCTCGGGTTACACTGCCCGAATTGCTGCGATAACAGAGAAGCGTAAAACGACCATCACCATCGAGGTACTGCCCGAGTTCAATCAGGAGCTGTCCCGAATCCTCTATGCCTTCTCCTGCTTCGAAAAACAGGTCGAGTACCTGGAAGCCAAGCAGACATATCGGATCGAGCTGACCGTTCCGCGCAATGAGATGGATTACGTCTTATCCAAAATGCGTTTTCTCGGCAAACGGGTTCGAATTGCTGACCACACAGTACTGCGGGAGCGAATGTCCGAAACAGCTGCGAAGGCACTGGCACGTTATGCGGAAAAAGATCCTGATACGGACTCCGAATGCTCCAATGAAGTTCAGCACCACCAACGTGAGGAAAAGCCCCTTGCGAAAGCCGATGGTCAATGATTTTGTAAGATTGGGTTAACCATAACTATTGCTCAAAAGCCAAATCAAATCCATATACGAAAAAAAAAGGTCTGGATAATTTCATCCAAACCTTTTTGGTATACTTGCTTGCTCGTAAAATATCGTGAAGTGGCAACCAGCTTTACTCCGTTCCACTTAAAATCGTTTCCAGTGTCCAACACATTGCTATGAACAAGGTTAAGCGAGTCTTGAAGGGACTGCCTTTGCTAAGATGACGGTTAATGCGCTCCTGTACTACGTTCCACCACTGCTGGCAGCCGAGTTCCGTCTTTTGTTAATCGCGTGCACGCCCATGACCACTGCAATTAATTCATACGTGTCCAGTTGTTCCGACTGGTTATCTAATACAAATGCCCCTGAACTAAACCAGCCGCTGGTGCGACGGAAACTGGCCACGATGCGGCCACCACTGCCACTTATATCATATTCCTGCGAAAATGCTGGAGCAGACACATCATATGTACCGCGTGATCCTGCGTCATATTCATACTTTTTACTAAAAAAACTGAATCTCGCCCGCAACACACCCAGATGTCTCCCATCTGCTGCAGTGATATCCCAACGATTCGTTAACATGCGAAATTTGCCGCTGCAGACCAATCCCGTGTTATCCGATACATCGAGCGAAGAACCAAAGACACTTTTCAAATCCAGATGCCCGGCCTGTTCCTGATTCGGATTCATAATCTCGGTGTAACCCGCGTTAAAAAAGTTATCCCTGAAGTATAGTTCCATAACGCTTCCTCCTTTCGCTTACATATCCTTTTGTTCTCTTTAACCTATTCTCGCCTCAAGCACACAATATATTTATATATACGTATAATTAATGGTAATGGATTCAAAAAGTGGATTATTACTGGATGTAAAAAAACGAGCAACCCTGGTTGCTCGCATCACGTTCAAATTATCCTGTCATCAAACTTCGACTTTTTTGTTGTTCAGGTAAATGGTAGCCCACACCAAGATGACCGCCACAATGACTTCAAATACAATGCTTCCCCACATGCCGTCCGACCATAGTACACCATTGGCTGTGATTGCAATACCTGTACTTTCTTCCGTATACCGGAACATCTCATTTGGACTAAAACGTCCTGTCGTAATGATATTTTCCAACCAGCCAAGCAGATTAACGAGGACAAAGAATGCAACGATTCCAATCCAAGGCCCCGTTCTCCAACGGAAGCTGCCTGCAATCGAGATCGAAAGGAAGATAATGACGGTCATGAATACCATAACCCATGCGCTAAACAGCAACAAACTAATATAATCCGAAACATGCAGACCCGAAAGATCAATATTGGTAGCCATGTTCATTCGTAGCTTCATTGAGATATAGATGTAGGCATGAGTCGCGAATATAATGACTAACCCCAACCCGCAAAGTAGTCCAAAGATCAAAGGAGACAACACATGTGATAGGCCCGTTACGGGTAACAGACGGCGATTATAAGAGCGGATATTGGACGTGTATGTTTTGATCATTTTCACATAAATAGCCACACCAACTCCAACATAACCCATAATGCCAAGCACAATCCCTGTGACCTCAGACACGAAAAGGGAAAGCCCCACTTGCGCGATAATCAAAATAACTAGCCCAGCCAGCAGTGTATTCCAGTTCCTTCTAAAGTCATACTTCAATAATGTCATCATTCCGCATAGACCTCCTTGAACATCTCATCCACACTTTTCCCATATTTCAGACGGAGCGTTTCCACTTCTTCCCGCATCACCAGCTCACCCTCGCGAATAAAGACAACTTCATCAAAAATCCGTTCGATATCATTCACAAGATGCGTGGAGATAATCAGACTGCTGTCTTCATCATAGAATTTGACGATCGCATCCAGAATCTTGCCACGCGCGACCGGATCTACTCCGCCAATCGGTTCATCCAGCAAATACAGACGAGCCTTACGAGAAAGTGCCAGTGTTAGTTGTAGTCGTTCATTCATACCTTTTGACAGATGTCGTACCCGGTCACTCTCGACAAGGTTCATGAAGTCCAGCATCTCCCGCGCCTTCTCCTCATCAAAATCAGCATAGAAATCGCGATAATACGCAATCGCATCCCGCACTCTCATCCACTTCTCGGTTAATGGGCGATCCGGCATAAATGAAACCAGCGCCTTTGTCTCCAGCCCAACAGGCTTACCTGTGACTTGAATCGTTCCGCTGCTCGGATGTAACAACCCTGCAACCAGCTTCATGAGCGTACTTTTTCCACTACCGTTGCTACCCAGCAGACCTACGATTCGTCCTGGAGCAATATCCAATGTAATATTACTGAGCGCTTTCTTATTGCCATATGTCTTATTGATCTGGTTCAGTTCAAGGATGTTACTCATGCGTTGTTCCTCCCTTTCCTTCCGCAACGGCATCGGCTACGATGGATAAGATATCCTGCTCTTCGATCCCCAGTTCCTGCATTCCGGTCAGAAAGCGTTCCAGCAATTCACCGGCCATCTCTTTTTTGATCGTCATAATCTTCCGCTCCTCACTGGTCACATATCTGCCCAAGCCCCGTTTGGTTTCGACCACTTCTTCCCGCTCAAGCTCCTGAAATGTCCGTTGTACTGTATTTGGATTGATCTGTAGTTCAGCCGCCAGTTCACGAACCGAAGGAATTTTGTCACCTGCTTGAAGTGTCCCGGTTACAATCTGTCTCTTGATGTACTGCATGATCTGCAGATAGATTGGTAAATTGTTATCAAATTCTATAGTCACAAAGCTCTCGCTCCCCTCTGTACTGGTGTGTTAGTTACATAGTACACTAGTGAAATAGTGTTGTAAAGCCCATTTGTTAAAATATATATTCGCTCAATTGATGGGCAAGCTTCTGCTATCGATATCCATACAAAAAAAGAGCAGATCGTGAAGATCTGCTCTGCATAACTTTATTAATCGTATTGTTATCTATTTTACACGATATCTAGAGGTACTTTGCCTTTAGGTGCAGGGAATGCCTCATCCAAACGGGCGAGTTCCTCTTGTGTCAAAACGATACTCACTGCTGCTGCATTGTCTGCCACATGATTCAGCTGTACCGCCTTCGGAATCGCCAGTACATCTCCATCCCTGATCACCCAGGCTAATGCGATCTGAGAAGTCGTAACTCCTCGATCCTGCGCAATCTTCTGAATAACTGGATGCTCCAACAATTCACTTCGAAGTCTGCCACCCTGTGCCAGTGGACAATACGCCATTACAGGAACGCTCCGTTCCCGCATCCAGGGAAGCAGATCATGTTCAATACCACGCGAAGCTGCATGGTAGAGCACCTGATTCACCATGCACTGAGACCCCTCCGGCAGACTCCATAACTCCTGCATATCCCTTGTATCCAGGTTTGATACACCCCAGCGAATGATTTTACCGGATTGCTTCAATTGTTCCAAAGCCTCAACCGTCTCTTCGAGCGGTACTCCTCCACGCCAGTGAAGCAAATACAGATCCAGACGATCTGTACCAAGACGCGTGAGACTACGCTCACAAGCGGTAATCATCTGTTTGTGATCCGCATGATGGGGATACACTTTGGATACGAGAAAAACTTCATCACGATAGCCCGCGATGGCCTTTCCCGTAACAACTTCTGCCCCACCTTCTGCATACATCTCCGCCGTATCAATTACGGTCATTCCCAGTTCAATACCGGAACGCAGTGCGCGTACTTCTTCTTGCTGGCTGGATTGCTTCTCTCCCATGTTCCATGTGCCTTGTCCTATCGCAGGCAAGGCAGTTCCATCCGGAAGTAGAATCGTGCGTGTTTGATTACCATGCATCATCTATATTCCTCCATTCTGAAGACTCTATGGACATTGTGACCTCTCTAACGACGACTATACGAATCATAAATCATATTATCACTCACATGTCTCCAGTGGCTCATCATCATGATATACAATTGATCCAGCGGCACTGTGAGGCTACTTTGGGCAACGCTGATGGTTGCATCGACCATATTGCTGTTGACCGTCATCAATTTGCGTTTCATCCCGTTCTGGCGATCCAGAAAGGCTTTCTCGTCCCGTAACTTGACCCCGATCATTTTCTGTCCCATCAATTCATACATAAAAATATTCTCAACGTCTTTCCAGGCCACGGCTCCTCCTGCGGTATAAGAAGATGCATCCACAAACCCATCCTCATCGATTACAAAAGAAGGTTCCTTCTTAATCATCTTTACCAGACTGTAGCAGAAACATAGCCCAAAAAACAAAATGGATAGAAGTCCAATCACATCCGAAAGGATGGAATCATTCGTAACTGAAGAACGATCAAAAATCAAAAAAAATCCGGCTGCCACAAAAAGTGCTGCCCCTGCCGTGAGCCACGCCATTCGTTTCCGGTTTGGATATTCCACATGTTGCTCATAGGATGTGCTCAACGTGACGTTCCTCCTCCATTGTGACTGAATCATACAAGTTCTATATAAACGAATGGCTATGAACCAAATAGCTGAATGTAGAACAGGAATTGCATTGTACATTAAACCAAATTCACCAATGTTAAACATTGAATTACGACCATTTTTCGTCATTTCTGCGCTTATTCAACATTAGGATTCGTCATCCTTCGAGCAAATCCTTTTAACACACCTATATGAATTGAACAAAGAATATTTACACTTGCCACTCCGATGACAGAACAACCTTCCGATCGCTGTTATAAAAGTCTCCCCTCCCATCCTTAGTCATATTGTCCTGTCCCTAGCTTTCCGTTAATATAAATGGAAAGGTTAGGAAATTAACCAATTCTAATTCATGGTGGGAGGACAAACAATGATGAGTCAGCGCGGCATAACATCGGAAGATCTTTATCAGATTACATGGGTTAATGATCCAACTCCGTCCCCTCAAGGCGGACAACTGGTATATGTAAGCCGGAAAACGAATGAAGCACGTGACGGTTATTGTTCTCACCTGAGACTGCTGCATCTGGGGAGTCAGAAGGACAGGCCCTTTACCTCTGGTGAGAAGGATCATTCCCCTGCCTGGTCGCCCGATGGGTCTCAGCTTGCCTTTTTAAGAGAGGTTGATGGGAAATACCAAGTTTGGATTATCGCATCAGATGGCGGAGAAGCACAGCAAATCAGTCACCTGAAACATGGCGTCAGTTCTCTGCTCTGGTCACCGGATGGTCATACCATACTTGCGAAATCATCCGTGGATATGAGCGGAAATGAAGAATCAGAACATACAGATCCTATAGACGATAAACCCAAACTGCTGCAAGAACATGTCGTAGACCGGATTCGCATGAAGTCAGATGCCAGTGGATTGTGGAACGGTCGACGTTCCCACCTTTTCGCTCTCGCACCGATCGATGCGGAAGCAATTCCTGTAACTACAGGTCATTATGACGTCGGAGACTACGCCTGGTCCCCGGACGGAACATCCATCGCTTGGATTGCGCAGATGCCTGAAGAAGGCGAGGACCATAATGATTACACCCTGACTAATCATGTGTACCTTGCCAAAGCAGACGGATCGGATGTGAAGCAGTTGACCCCGGAAGGATATACGTTCAGCCGACTGGCCTTTGCACCGGATGGACAATCTCTTGCACTGCTCGCCAGTGACCGTTCCTATGGAAATGCCACACTTTTGAAGTTGTACACCCTTCAGATATCAGGTGGTGAACTCGTATGTCTGAGCACGGATTGGGACGTACAGTTGAATCACAGCATTGTTGGCGACATGCGTTCACATCTGACAACCACGGGGCCTGTATTCAGCAGAGATGGTTCTTCAATCTTCTGTCTGGCGACCATCCATGGTAGTGTACGCATCGCCAAATTCGCTCGAGACGGCAGCAGTGCCGACTATATATGGCCTGACGAACGGGAGATTTATCAATTTGCCGAGTTGGAAAACGGGCAGATCGTTGCCGCTTTAGCCGATACACTAAATCCTGGTGATCTCTATATATATGAACAAGCGGAAAATCCCGGGGTAGAACCGATTCAGCTCACCCGCAGCAATCCACAGCTTGAGGATGAGATCCATCTAAGTACACCTGAGACCTTCTGGTTCAATTCCTCAGATGGCCTACGGCTGCAAGGATGGATCATGAAACCTCATGGCATGGTCGACGGGGCCAAAATTCCGACCATTCTGGAGATTCATGGCGGCCCGCACATGATGTATGGTTTTACATTTATGCACGAGTTCCAGATTCTCGCCGCACAAGGCTACGCTGTTGTGTATATCAATCCACGCGGTGGCCTCGGATACGGGCAGCAGTTTGTAGACGCCTGTCGCGGAGATTATGGCGGTGGCGATTATCGCGATCTCATGGAGAGTGTGGATTATGCCCTGTCCCAGTATGAGTTTATCGATGAATCCAGATTGGGCGTAACCGGGGGCAGTTATGGTGGCTTCATGACCAACTGGATTGTTGGACACACGGACCGCTTTAAGGCGGCTGTTACCCAGCGTTCCATCTCCAATTGGCTATCCTTCTACGGTGTAAGTGACATTGGATATTTCTTCACGGAAGACCAGATTGGCGGTAACGCGTGGGATGACACGGAAAAATTATGGAAACATTCCCCGCTCGCTTATGTCGGTAACGTGAACACCCCGCTGCTCATTTTGCATGGCGAACAGGATCTGCGGTGTCCAATTGAACAGGCTGAGCAATTGTTCATTGCGCTGAAACGGCGCAAGCAGACCACCAGGCTTGTTCGTTTCCCAGGTGCCAACCATGAGTTGTCCCGTGGAGGTCATCCTCATCTGAGGGTACGCCGTCTGGAGCATATTGCCGGATGGTTTAACGAGTACCTGTAACGGACTAATATTTAGACTATTAGTTCAGATTATAGAACCAGATATGGATACAACCCTAAAAGCCGTCCAATGAAATCTGTTATGATTTCAACGGGCGGCTTTGGCTGTTCACCTTTTATGGAAGGAAAGATTACTCTTCGCCCCACACTACGGTGATTTCATTCAGATCCTTGTTGGTTGCAGACACCGAACCTGTGATGGTTACGGCATATTTGCCATCTTCACGACCCACAATGCTGAAGCCATCTGCCTGGATATCCTGAGTGTTCTGGCTCAAGTTTTTGGTCTGGTAGTAGTCTTTGTAGGATGTTCCAACGGTTAGCAACGTTTCTTTGGTTGTGTACGTGAGCACTACTTTTTTGTCACCATCCATTATGTTCTCAATGAGACTTGTTGCCTTCGCATCCTTCGGTAATGGGAAATCAGCCGGAAGATACTTGGACTTTACTCCTGCCGCCTGTGTGTTTGTACCTGTTGAGGGCGATGTCGATCCGCTGTTGCCTGTGGATGTTGACCCACCAGAAGAGCTTGAAGAACCGATGCTTACTTTATTGTTTTGGGAATCATACTTCACTTCGGTCTTTAACGCATCGGCAATCGAACGAACGGGGAGATATGTACTGCCTTGATATGTAATTGGCGCAAGCTTTTTGCCCTGGTCACCTGTCGGTGTAAATTTCTGTCCGTTCACTTCGATGGCGAGCCCATGGTTCAGATAAGCTTTGATTGTCTCCAGTTGTGTACCTGCATATACACCTGCCGATCCGGTTAACACCATGCCAAACACACCCGCAGCAACCAACCACTTTTTGCTTTTCATCTCTAAACGCCTCCTGAGTTCAAATGTCAGCCTTATGCATAATACGATTCAAGACGATCGCTCGATGTACGCGAAAGACTCATGTAGTTATGCTCATCATGTATGGGTACGAGCTTATTCAGATAACAGCCCGTTGTTCCACCAAATGTTAGCAATATAATAGCATCTGACAAGAGGTTGTAAACGATAAATGGACAAAACAGGACCAAGGGCGTACAAAAATAGTCTTTGTCGTATGCCCGCTGTACTCTCGCTCGTTAAGTTGTTCTTATATGAATAAAGTCCTGAATTCCGGACCATACATATGAAGCTAATCATACACGCACAATAGTTGCGAAATTAACCAATGTATTAGATAATTATTTGTCGATTTGTGGTCGAAGGAACGGAACTCAAGGGGGATTAAATACGATGAACAACAATAACAGCACATTTGACCAGCCTATTAACCGGATCTCTACCGGATCAGAAAAATGGGATGCGCTTGAGGATATCTTCGGAGCCGCTGATGCGCTTCCGATGTGGGTGGCCGATATGGATTTTGCTGCCCCACCATCCGTCATTCAGGCCCTGAAAACACGGATGGAGCACGGGGTTTTTGGTTATACAGTACGGACTGAGGCGTATCATGCAGCTGTTGCAGGCTGGATGGAACGGCGCCACAACTGGAAAATTAACGATGACTGGATTGTATTCACTCCAGGTATTGTGCCTGCACTCAGCATTGCTGTACAACGATTCACTCAACCGGGAGATGCAGTGGTCATCCAAACTCCGGTGTATGCTCCCTTCTATGAAGTAGTACGTGGTCAGGGCCGTGAACTGATCACCAATCCTTTGGTAGAGAATAACGGTCATTACACGATGGATCTGGAACAACTGGAATCCAGCTTACAGACCGGTCGGGTCAAAATGCTGATTCTGTGCAGTCCTCATAACCCGGTTGGACGGGTATGGACTCGTGAAGAGCTTGAAGGGCTTACGTCATTGTGTCTGCAATACAACGTACTGATGGTTTCAGATGAAATCCATGCCGATCTTGTTCATCAGCGCGGAACTCATACACCACTGACCCTGATCTCGGACGCCGTCTCTGATCTAAGTATCATCTGTACGGCTCCAAGCAAAACGTTCAACATTCCTGGCCTCTGCACATCCAACATCATTATCCCCAATGCTAAGTTACGGGAATCGTTCGCTCAGGGTGTAAAAACGATGGGACTTGCCAATATCAGCACACTGGGAGCTGTCGCAACCGAAGCTGCTTACAATGATGCCGAGGAATGGCTGGATGAGTGCCTTGCCTATATCCGTGGAAATATGGAGTATGTACAGCAATATGTTGCGGAACATATGCCTCAGATTAAGATGCATCTGCCCGAAGCGACCTATCTGTTATGGATGGATTTCCGGGAGCTGAATATCCCACATGCACAACTATGCAATATGCTTCTTCATGAAGCAGGGCTTGCTTTCAATGACGGGAGCTTCTTTGGAACAGAGGGCTCAGGGTTCATGCGCATTAATGTAGCCTGTCCACGTTCCACGGTTGAAGAGGCGATGCGCAGGTTATCTGTGTTGTTAAGCAATGTGTCGGGCAAATAAGCTGTCCAGTTACATCTGTGTACGTTGCGAACAAAACGTGTACTGTTTGTTAAATGGTGAATATTTGTCAAAATAGAAAAAGGGGGGCCTCGTAGTCAAGTCCATGACTCATATTCATGGTCAATGACTTCACAAGGGTCACCCTTTTTGCATTCGATCATTTTATTTATTCGAACATAATTAAAATTACAGTGACATCGATATCGGCATCGGTGTAATTCTGTCGCACAACCTGTTCAACAAATCTCGATCATGGCTTATGATCAGTAATCCCAGATCACGCTGGCGAGCCACTTCCATCACGGTATGCCAGATCTGTGCCTGAGTGATTGCATCCAGCATCGTTGTCATCTCATCTGCGATCACATAACGTGTCGCTGTGCCAAGCGCCCGCGCCACACAGAAACGTTGCAGTTCTCCACCGGATAATTCAGTCGGCCTACGGTCCAACCAGGTCTGCTGAATACCCAAAGCTTCGAGCAACTGTTCATCCTGCACAGACGCCTCCTGAAGTACACGACGCATTCGCCAGCGTGGATTCACAGCTTTCTCCGGATGTTGGAATACCAGCTGAACCGGACATACTCCTGTACGTGGGAGTGGGTTCCCATCCAGAAGCACTTGTCCTGCCACAGGTTCGGCATATCCTGCAAGGATGCGTCCAAGGCTTGTTTTTCCACAGCCACTTGGTCCCCACAAGCCAACGACTTCGCCTTGTTTCACCTGCATATTCATCTGCTGGAACACCCACGATTTCGGATCATAACGGTAACTCACGTCCCGTGCTTCAAGTGACATGGAAACACCTCACTTCTCCGCCTCGTACCTTACGAAGCGCTGGACGCTCACCGATACATACAGCGGTTGCTGCATTACATCGGGGAGCAAATGAACATCCTGTCGTGATCTCTTGACCTGCCAACGGTTGGGAGCCTGGGAGTGGTTGAAATCCGTTCTGCGGCAACGCATTCCAGAGCGCTTTTGTATATGGATGACGCAGACGTTCTCCATTCCCTTTAAAATCATCCACCTGCGCCGCCTCTACATTGGTCCCCGCGTAAAATACAGCGATGCGATCGGCAGCCGTCAGCGCTGTCGTAACATCATGCGTAATCCATAGGATACCTACGCCTTCATTTGCAAGCTTGCGAAATTGCTTCATCGTCTCGGCCAACACTTCGGGATGGATTCCTGGTGTTGGCTCATCCGCAATGATCAGCTTTGGCTGACCTGAGGTCGCTGTAGCCATTAACACCCGCCTTGCCATACCTCCGGACAACTCAAACGGGTATTTCCCGGCTGTTCCTTGAGGAAGATGATAACGATCCGTCAGCTCCTGCTCCGTCTTTTTCAAGTGGATTTGATTCATAAATCTACGCTTCCTTCCCAAATCTCGGGTTACCGGCTGAACTTGCCTTCCCACCTTCATCAAAGGGTCCAAATAACTGACGGATTGTGGAATCAACATCAGCTCTTCACCACGCAGATGAAGCTGCCGCTCTGGGGGCAAAGGCTCGCCGCTATAGCTAATACGTCCCTCTAACCTGGCATTGGCAGGCAGAATGCCCATGATGGCCTGCGCCAGCACACTTTTACCCGATCCACTTGCGCCTACAACAGCCACGATCTCGCCCTTGTTTACGGAAAGATCCAGATTCTGAATGACATAAGTCTGTTCGTGCCCAAACCAACCACGAGCGCGCCGAAATGACACCGACACTCCCTCAATATCAAGAAGAGCCATATTTACCTCACCTCCCTTGAACTACCTGTACCCGTCAATGTCTTCAGACTGTTGCCCAATACATCAAACGCACGAACAACCAGCAACAATGCCAGTCCGGGGAAAAAGGCGAGCCACCACATACCAGCAGATAAATATCTCATCGACTCTGACAAAATAATTCCAATTGCCGGTTGTTGCGGGGACAACCCCAGCCCCAGAAACGTAATGGCTGCCTCATGCAGAATCGCATGGGGAAAGATTAGCAATATGCCCACGAACAGCTGCGGGACCAGATGTGGCAGCATATGTTGCATCGCAACCTGTAACCTCGATTGGCCCAACTTGTGTGAAACCTGAATGTATTCTGCGGATTTCAGTTGAATCATCTCCGCTCTTACAATCCGGGCCAGATTCGGCCAATGCGTCAGCGCAATCGCTGCCGCCACTCCTGCCAGACCTCCACCGAATACAAAGGCCAGCATAACTAGCGATACCAGATGAGGTACACTCAGGAACAGGTCGATAATCCATGAGATTACCCGGTCAGCAGCCTTGCTTGAAGCGGCAGTCAAACCCAACAGCAGTGCGATCAATCCGCCACCACATGCAGCAAGCAATCCCACTTGAATGCTGGTTGCCAATCCTTTTAACGTACGCATGAACATATCTCTTCCGAGCCAATCTGTGCCAAATGGATGGGCCCAGGTTGGAGCCAAATTCCGATCCATTAGTGAAGTCAGCGTAGAACCAGCCGGAAGCAGCCTGCCCGTCAACCACACAACGGCAATCCAGATCACCGCGAGGCTTCCCCAGATCACCGCTCTTTGGCGAGGGTTGCGGAAATTTTGGTCTCTGGCAGCCGTATACTCTTTTCTCGTTTGGCGTGTTGTTCCTGTTCCTTTTCCAGTCTCAGCTTGTAGAGACCCGGTATTAATGTTGTACCGTACCTCTTGACTCGCAGTTTTCACTTTCTGTACTTCGGCTATTTCTGTCGTCTGCTCGGAGGAGCGTTCTACCGTCTGCTTCATGACATCAGCTCCTCCTTCATCCGTGGATCAATCAAGCGATACAGAATGTCGGCAACCATATTACCTGTGAAAACAAAAATCGCACTGCACATCACAAGTCCAAGCAGCAGTGGAACATCTCCACGCAACCCCGCCTGAACCGTCGCCTGACCAAGGCCGGGGTATGAAAATACCTGTTCTGCAAGCACAGCCCCACCAAACAGTTCACTGAACGAAGCAAATTGTAGTGTTATGGCTGGCAAAACAACATGTCTGAACCCATGTCGACGGAACAGCTGAAATCCACGCTCACCCCGCGCTCTCGCAAACAGAATATAATCTGACTCGAGCACATCCGTGAGCTTCTGCCGGGTATGCAAAGCAATGGAAGCTACCCCAGTCAAACTGAGAGTCAACGCTGGTAGAATCATATGAATAGCCCGATCTCCCCAGGTCACCTGATCAGCTGACATTCCTGCGGGTACCCCAAGGCCAACTGGAAGCCATCCGAGCCACACCCCAAATACCATCAGCAGCAACAGCGCAATCCAGAATACCGGCGTGGAGGCCAGCGTATAACAATACCAACAGATCAGGCGATCCAGCTTCGAATTCCGTCTCATGGCAGCAACTACACCAAGAGTGAAACCAATGATGCCGGATAATATCCAAGCCACAGCCATAAGTGCAACAGAATTCATGAACCGTTCCTGGATAATATCCGCTACAGGCTGTCTGTAGATCATTGATGTCCCCAGATCTCCCTGAATCAGCGCTTGTCCCCAGGTTAGTAATCGTTCCACGGGAGATTCATTCAATCCCCAACGTTCTTCGATTAAACTGCGCTGTTCGGCGCTTACCCTGATCATGTCTCCACCAATGTAGGCTTCTATCGGGTCCACAGGAGAGAATTGCATTAATATAAAAGACAACACACTGACTCCAACCAATAAAGATACAAGTCGCAACATTTTAAAACCAACAAATCTCGCCCATCCATTCCTGCCTGTCATCCAATCTCTCCCCAATTCAGGCTAAAGCTACCGGTACGTTTCCTACTTTGTACTGTTATCCCAGGACCATTCCTCCAGATTGGTTGTCACCGGCCAGCCGTGACCATGAGGATGGATCTGCTGCTCACCAATGTTCAGTCCATTCGTAACCAGATACAGATGATCTATATTTACGAGCCATGCCCATGGCGCATCACCCTGATAACTGAAACCTGTTGTTCCATCCCATTCCGCTTTCTGCCAGAACGGCAATGCCTCTTCTTCACTTGTTGCCTTAAGGGCTTTGTCCATCCAAGAATCCACGACAGGATTACTGTACAGCCCCACATTGTAATACCCTTCTCCTTTATGAGTACTGCTATAGAGGTTATAGGTTTCCAAAGGATCATGACTGCCCCACCCAAACAATACAGCGTTGGAGTAAGCCATCTTTTTTGTCTCTTCACGGCTTTTGCCTTCAACATTGATTTTGATTCCCGCCTGGGCTACCATATCCGCAGCAGCCAGTGCCAGAGATTGTCTTGTTAAATCACCTGCAAAATAAAGCAGATTGAACTCGGCCTTAACGCCGTTTTTCTCGACGATACCATCACCATCCGCATCCACCCAGCCACCAGACGCCAGAATGCGCTTCGCTTCTTCGAGATTGGCATCTGTAAATACAGCTTCTGCATTGCTCCAAGGCAGATCATCACTGACGGAATACGCTGGACGACCGTACCCTTCCAGTACACCCTCAACCAAAGCCTTACGATCAATCACAACATTCACCGCTTGGCGAATCGCCAGATCAGATGTCACATCATTCCCTGCGGGAAGACCATCGCCCGACTTGGCACCAGCAGGTTGCATGGGGAACATGATGCCCCGGTTATCTACGGTTTTCACGGCCTCTAATGTCATGCCATTCACCTGTTGTTTGCTAAACGCTGCCGGGATAGCAGCGATATCCACCGTACCTGCCTGCGCAGCGGCGTAGGCTGCATCTTCATCCAGATAGAGGAAGGTGAGTTTGTGGAATGCAGATTTGTTACCATAATATTCTTCATTCGCTTCCACGATGGCCTGTTGTCCTTTGTCCCACTGAACCAGCTTGTACGGTCCCGAACCGACAGGATGTTCTGCGTAATCAGCCCCATAGGCGTGTTCAGGCACAATGCCAAGTGTCGTCAGCAGACTGATGAAAGTAGACTGTGGCGACTTCAGTGTAAATACAACCGTGCTATCATCAGGTGCCTTCACATCAGCCATATTCGTCAAATCAATGACAGACCCACTCTGAGCAGCCGTATCAAACGTAAATTTCACATCTTCAGCCGTAAGTGGCTCCCCATCAGAGAATTTTACATCGTTCCGAAGTGTAACCGTCCAGGTCAGCCCATCTTCACTAACTGAGTATGCCGTTGCCAGATCGTTAACCAGTTGTAACTTGGCATCCCTCTTCAGCAAGGTACTCTGGAAAAGTGGTGACCCATATTGCCCCCATCCGGTTGTTGGATCAAACCCACCTTCCGGCTCGGTGCCAACCGCCAGCACCAATTCGTCTTTGGTTGAGGTTGTTCCTGATTGTCCATTCTCTGCTGATGAAGCTGTTGGCGCTGTGCTCTGTGCACAACCAGATAAACCAATGGAACATACAAGCAAAATGCCTAATCCTGTTCTACCTTTTCGTTTTCCCCATCTCCATGAAAATCTGCCCATTCTGGTCGTTCCCCCTCTAAATATGTGCTGCACTCACTTGTTTCGTGTTACTTATTAGAGAAATTGTAGCACAAAAACTAAAAAGCATGTCAATAAAGTTGACTTCATAATCCATATTTTTTCATATTTTAGAATTAATAATTAAAAAGTTATATAATCGAGCATTTGTAGCGCTCTATAAAGTCAGGTATTATAACAAACAAAAAAACAGACGGTTGGCATCTAACCAATAGTCTGTTTTTTTTAGATTTGCTATATTTTCATAGAAATTACACCCATATTTGTCTTACTCCGCAGAGCGATGATGATGACTGTGACCATGCTGACCCGCACCTTGATTGTGATCCAGACTTTGATCCGGGTTGCCATCCTGACGACTCTGAGCATGAGCCAGTTTGTTGAGTTCATCTACATAAGTCACAGACAGCTCCGCATACAAAACACCTTTTTGTACCTGGATCTGTTGATGCAAATGACGCAATCGTCCCAGGTTACCCCGTACGGCAATTACCTCCAGGCATTGGTCATGGTTCAGGTGCACGTGCATATTGGAAATGATGTCATGATGCGCCTCATGCTGGAGCTCCATCAAACGAATGGGAAGATCACTGATATGGTGATCGTAGACCATAACAATGGTGCCGGCCACATCCTGATCGGATTGTAATGCAGAAGGTTGCAGTAATGTTTTGCGAACAAGATCACGGAAAGCCTCAGATCGGTTTTTGTATCCCTGTTCCTCAATATACTGGTCAAACTGCTCAATTAGAGGTGTAGGAAACGCCACCCCGAACCGGGTCAAATCTTCTTTATCTGCCATACTTCTCCTCCTGCGCCCTCATTTGCTTCGAGTGTACCACAGACTTGTCTGCTCATCGACTATACTGTTGCATGAATCGTACTGCCGAATGTATCGCCTGTTGTCCAGCGTCACTCTCCAGATCAAATTGATAATCATGTCCCAGCTTCTCTGATGAGTTTGAGAAAAACAAGGTTTCCACCTCAACATCAAGGCGCTTCAATACTTGTGCCAGCTCAATCGATTGACTGGTCAACGGGTCATCATTGCCTGAGGTAATAAATGCAGGCGGGTACGCTGCTGTGGCCTGAAGCACGGTCGACATTTCATGCAGTCGTGGATAGTCTTCGAATGTTTTGACTCCCGTATATGACCAGAGAAATGTCCGTATGAGTGGAAAGCCTGTATTGGCTACCGTGCTTAGATTGTATGGACCACAGAATAGCAGAACCCCACGCAACTCTTCCGGCTGGGCGGCTGGTGTTATGTTCATCAGCTTGGCGAGAGATGGATTGGTCACCACTGCCGCAGTCTGACTTGCAATCTGGGCACCTGCCGAATTGCCTGCGAGAAATATGTTTTCCGGGTCACCGTGATACTCACTGACATGGTTCTTCACGTAAGTCAAAGCCTGATTCGTCTGGATCACGGGAATGGGATATTTCGTATCCGGTGCGAGCGCATAATTCATACTGACCACAACGTAACCCTGTTTGGCTAATTGTACGGCATAATCTGCGATATCCTTTTTGTCACCCAAGACCCATCCACCACCATGAACCCACAACACGACAGGCAAAGGTTCCGATGTTACGGAAGGATAATAGATATCCAGCGTACTGTCATTACGCCCATCGTCTGCATAGGGTACATCCGCAACACGAGTTATCCCATCCGAGAGCATAGTGTCCTTGCTATTTGTGTCTGTATTAGTAGTTTCAATTAATGATTTTAATAAAAACACCGTTATTTTGGGTGTCCATTGTGTACCAATCCCAATAAAAGCTATGATCAAAATTAGTACAACGCTGGGAATCCAGTAACGTTTACGTTTAAAACCTTTTGCCCTCGTACGTTTCGTTTCCAACTTGGACTGCAATAGTTTCACCTCGTTCCATCATCATCGAAGCGTCTTTACATCTAAAGTTGTGTACGTTGCGGAGAGGACCAGGTTTCCTCTTATTTGGGTCTCTTAGCGATTTCCTGTCTGACTTTCACATACGTAGTGGATACTTTTTGCTCCAGTGTGTGGATATGTTGTTTTGTGCCTGCCCACTTCTCTGCTGCAGACGCCAAGGTGTTCAATGAGCTGAGTACACGTGACGTTTGGCTTTGTTTTGTACTCTGTTTGAACTGTTGTAGAGCGTTGGAATATCGTTCTTTTGCCAGACTCGCCTGTTTTTTAGCCGTTTGAATCTGTTTCTTCGCGGAGTCGGCCCCTGCTAGCATAGCTCGTAAACGTTTTATTTCAGCGCTCTTCCGTTTACGTGCTTCAGCAAGTTCCTTTTTCTTGATCCCGATGTCTTCTCTGGCAAGCTTCACAAAGGGTCTCAACGTCTCTGCCTGTGTGCGGATCGTTGCACTCCATTCCTTATTTTTGATGGCTTTGGCTGCATCCAACTGTCGATTGACTGAACTATAGAGGGCGAATAGCGGTTCATATCGGGCCTGTGTTTGCTTTACCTTTTCAGCTAGAGCTGCGACCTTCGCATCATCGATTTGTCTTATTTCTACACGTAATCGCTCCAATTCCGCGGTATTGGCGGCATGAAGTGTCTTTAGTTTTTGTTCCCAAACCTGCTCTTGAGCCTTCCAGTTCCCCACTTTCTCGTACGCTTGCTTCAACGTTAACTTGGTTTGTGCATCAGCTTTGTTCAAAACAGAATCCCATGCTTTTTGCGCGGTTACGCCAAGATCTATGCCCGCAGCCTCCACTGAAGAAGCAAAATAGATCGTGCCTGCGCTGAACAGAATTACAAGCCCTATAAGCAGGCGTGATCCAAAAATAAGATGAGTCATCGATGGCAATTGACGACGCCGGACGTTACTTTGTTCCATCATGTGACTATGGCTACCTGCTATTGGAGAAGGGAATAGAATGTCACTCGTCTCCATTAAAGCTATTTCTTCTGTAGATATATCTTCGATATGCTGTCGCCCCTTCTTCTCTTCTACTAAACCGTGATGTTCTATGAAGTTATGAGAGCTTGATCGTTCCAATAGGGAACAACATACCATGGCCTCCTGTTCATTTATCGTTTCCTTCCATGCTTCTGTTTGCATGCGTCTCTACACCCTTTCTTCTAAAATATTTAGCAGAATAGCCAACGAAATCAACGAACGACAAAAAAGCACCCGCAAGTCAGGCATTTGCCTGCTCTTACGGGTGCTTCCCTCATAAGCCGTTCCATATGAGATTCGATTGAACGAGTCACTCGAACCTTTCCTTTTTCTAATATATTCCATTCACTGTGTCTGGTCAAGTAAATCTGGTTTCACTGGTTGAATAAAACTTTCGATCAACGGGAGAACCCTTCCCGCTTATAGTTAACAACTGATACAGCCCAGCTTATTGATTGACCAAAATAGCTTTCATTTCCTCGGTCAGATCCTCTTCTTTCAGCATCATATAGATGTTCGGTCCCCTTACCGAGTTGAGCTTAATTTGGTAGACCGTATCCTGATCGGTGTAAAAACCGGTTCTTTGTCGCAGTAGCAGATCGCTGATTATTTTTTTATTTTTGGTAGCGACCTGTCTGTTACCATCGATATTTACATCCACAAAATTAGGCTCAGGATACACCATTCTGTATTTACCTTGATTATCAATCTCCTGTTTAACAAATTGGGCAGAAGCCATATCCTCAGCCGATACCGTAAGTTGATCATAGAGATTGTTCTGTTTGAGCCATTCCATCAAGCGGCCATAGCTTGCCTTGAACTGATAACTCACACTGTGGCTCGGTCGATCCAGCTTTTCTTTGGAAGATGCTTCATCAAGATAATCCTGATAGACTTCTATCGAAGCGAACGATTCCCATGAGGATAGCTGGTCCTCATATGTCTGATTGAGTATTTCAGACTTCAAAAGTTCCTTGAATTCACGAATCAGCTTAGGATCGCTAATGAATACTTTACGCTCCGAGTTGAGACTGGATCGAATACCAATACTGCGAACATCTTCATCCAGTGCATAGGTGTCATAAGTCGTTGATTTATAATCTTCCCACTGTTTCACCTCTGCTAATTCCTGCCTGAATTCTTCTTCGGGAATCTGATACCTACGTGTCATCGTTTTCCCATTATTGAGTTGGTAGTCGATCAATACATATTCATCGTTGCTTCTGTTCTGACCGCTGTTCTGATTACGTACTCTTTCGAGCAAAGGCAGATCAGAGTGCACAATTTTCTGATGCAGTGCAAGCACAGCATCCACATAACCCGGGGTATCTGAATAAAATGGGCTATCATCCAGTTTTACACTTTTATCATTCACATAGATGTAATGGTCTCCTCCCAGTCGTACCATTTGTACATTTTCCTTTGAGGGCACATTATTAGCGTAACCGTTCCAATCGGCTACAGGGATATACAAAATTAATCCTGCCACGATACCATATACTGCAAACCGGGGGAGTAACCTGCTGCTCCAGATGAGCCATGTTTTACGTATAATCATCTCAGCACCAATATAACCAACCACACCACCTAGCAGATAACCAAAGATACCCCATACACCTGATCCTTCAGGAGCAATTCTGGTAAAGTAGGCACCTCCTAATAATACCAATGTGAACATGAATCCAAAACGGAAGATGGGTTTGACGATCCTGAACGTAATTGCTTGTGTCGCCGACTCTACATGTCTTCTCGCATACAGCACATAACACAACACGAAGAGTATACAAGTTATAGCCGCATAAATTCCCAATTCCCCCCATTCTGGAGGATAATAACCCATAGAGCTCATTCGGAAGAGCAGGGATGTTTTTTCCATGTTAAAGTTACTCGAATTATTGTACGTAAAGCCAAGCAAATAACGTTGTAAATGAAGCTCATAAACTCCCCAAAAGATCACCGGAATTAATATTAGACCAAAAACTGTAAGTCCTTGCAGAATAGATTGGCCTATACACATTCCCACGGCAACCGTCAGGGTAAACATAAACAATGAGAAGATGCTCATCGTCACGCCCCACATCCAGATATCATGACCACTGAAAATATAGGATGGTTGATCGAGCACCGCCCATACCCACCCGGTAATCCCGGTGGTTATCCAGATCGGAAGCAGAATCATGACATATCCAGTCAACAGATTCATCGTTAACAGATGTTTACGCTGTAAGGGCAGACTGTGGTATAAGTCCGCAGGTGCACCAGTTTGAATATAGCGGAAGAGTAGCAGAGCTATGGCGACAGGAAAGGTCAGCGCAAATACCAGATGAATTTCATTGGCCTGAAACAGACTGGTGATTTCCAGAGGTACTTCTATATATTGTGTTCCAATATATAGCGGAAGTGAGAACAACAATGTGATGAGATATAAAATGCCTATCCATCCATGTTGTCTGAAATTTTGGATCAGGATGCCCCGGTTACAGAACAATCGGTTGAATATCATACCCTGCGTCCTCCATTTCGTAAATAAAGATTTCTTCTAGCGTCAAAGGCAGTACATCCAGCAGATACGGATCATGTATACGGAATTGATCCGTTACCTGTTGTCGGTTGCCTTTGACAATGTACAGGGATACACTTCCCCGTTTCTCTTCATGCAAAATATCAATCTGCTCATCCATGGCTTTCGCATGGTCCGGGTGGCGGAAAGCAACCTGGATTTTATGCGTATCGGCCTTCAGATCATCAAGATCCTTCTCTACAATAATTCTGCCTTTGTGCATAATCGCCACATGGTCACACAGATCTTCAATCTCACGTAAATTGTGGGACGAGATAACAATAGTTACTTGGCGCTCAGCTGCTTCCTGAAACAACAAGTTTTTGATCTGCTGACGCATGACCGGGTCAAGGCCATCAATCGGCTCATCCATCAGTAGCACTTCAGGCATACAGCTAAGTCCCAGCCATACGGCTGCCTGACGGCGCATGCCTTTGGACATGCGATGCAGCTTGCGTTTTACATCCAGTTTGAACACGGTAGCCAGTTGCTTGAACCGTTCCTCATTCCAGCGCGGATATACCGAACGATAAAATGCAGCCATCTGAGTTATTGAAGATTGCGGGAAAAAGTAGGGTGAATCTGCCATAAAAATTGTGCGGCCTTTGAGATCCATATTTTCATAAATCTCATTATCTTCGATACGAACAGTCCCGCTGTCCTGACGGTAAATACCAGCCATCATTTTGAGCAGAGATGTCTTGCCTGCCCCGTTGGAACCGAGCAAACCATAGATCGACCCCTTATGTATGTGCATCGTTACGCCATCCACTGCCTTTTCCTGTTCAAATGCTTTGACGACTTGATTCAGCTCAATCATGAGGCTCCTCCTTCTCTATACGGGCCATCGCTTCCTCAAACAAAAGCGTCATATCCGCTTTGGTCAAACCGGAATACGAAGCTTCTGCAATCAACTTCACCAGAGACTCTCTGATCTCATCTCTCATGGCTTCATTCGGATGTTCCACTGACGATGATACGAAGCTCCCTTTTCCCTGCAAAGAATAAATGTAACCTTCACGTTCAAGCTCACGATACGCTTTCTGAATCGTATTTGGATTCACGGTCAGCTGCGTGGATAACGCACGAACGGAAGGAAGCTGCTCGTCGGGCTTTAGAATACCGTATACGATCATTTCTTTGACTTTGTCCACTAGTTGCTCGTAGATCGCCTTACGGCTGCGTACATCTAATTCGAACATCCCGCACCTCCTTTCTGTAAATGTGTGAAATAACCCATGGGTTTTAAATGACTGTATCTGAGGTGTATGTGTAGTTATCTGGCTGTAAAAAGGCATTACCTAAGCTGTACAGCTGTACGTATTCAACTCTTAGGTGTATTAACTGTACTACTATTATTAATACAGTTAAAGCGAATTGTCAACCGTTGACTTTGACTTCTTGTTTTATTGAGAGTACGTTAATAAAGATAGGTTATATGGTTTAAATGACATATATAATTTGGGAAGCAGGTCCATTCCGGCTTAGGACGGGGCACGATCAGGGTGGCGTTCACATGAAGTGAGGCAAAACGGCTATCTGAAGCGATGTGGCTAGATGTGGCTACTCGAAGTGATACGGCTACCCGCAACCTTTGCTTGATTGCTTTTGACAGAATTACATGCAAAGGTTGTTCAGGTCTTTCCCCTTCCGTTATGATGGAGATGAAATATTGTTCAATAATCACTATATCTTTGTTACTTTTTGTGCGCGTTTAACCTGATTGATTGTTAGGTCTGTTATGCGTTAATTGTGTTGTGTTGTGTTGTCTCGCGTTATAGATCTATTGTCTGCACAAACGGTAGGCCGTACAGTAGCAGCTAAATTAGAGTTAGCGAGACTTTGTATTTGCTTTAAATTCGGGTTTGCACAAATAAGCTACTATGCAGTGGTCGAGTGTAGACTGGGCCCGTTATTCATTTGGCTTGTTGGTCTAAAATCCTAAGGCTTTATATGATTCGCGTTGGATGGGTCGGGCAGACTCCAGCCTTTTTAATCGTTTATCTGTTCGTTTGGAGTGCCAACTCGTGCTGTCCGCACTGAGCATACATATTGCATATTTGTCTTTTAAAGGGTGGACATGGACATGAGAAATCACCCTGGAATTGATATTCTACATATAGATCATTTTTAATTTTATATCTGAAAACATCTATATGTAGTGTCTCATTTTCCTGGATCGATATAGTATCTTTTTAGAAAAAGTGTCCACTCTTTGAAAGACAAAATGAAGATAAATGTCCTTTTGTAGTGGACAAATATATCCCCGAATTCCATTTATATAAGTTGAACTATACATTTACACGGAAATATAGAAGTCAGTAATAACCCTAAGAAGTGTAACTAGAAGCTTGCTGTAAGAAAGATACTATGGAAGCATATGTTACACTGCTAATACCTCACAAGGAGAATCCGATATGAATGAACATAGACAGGATGAAGATCAGAATATTAAAGCGAACGCATCATTCGAGACTAGTGACCAACAGGGAGAATTAAGCGGGGCAACAACGACTTCAGATACTAGTCCGGTACAAGCAAATTTATCACAACGTGTGTTAATTGTAACCGCGGTTGATGCGGAAAAAGATGCGGTCCTCCGTGGTTTGGGAGACATGGCCGCGGAACGATTTGACGTCATCGCTGCGGGCGTTGGCCCAGCCTCGGCCGCAGCAGGAACAGCCGCTACATTGGCATATGCCGTAGCGGCTGCGAGCACTAGGGCGTTGGCGCAGGGTTCCAATGCGCCAAGCCCATCCGATGTGGCACAGGCATCTGCCACATCTTCAAGGCCGGGGCCCCTTGCCGGGACCGGTAGTTCACCAGCCTACATGCTGGTGATCAGTGCCGGCATCGGCGGCGGGTTCCCCGGCCGGGCAGACGTCGGCTCCCTCGTAGTAGCCGACGCCATGGTTGCTGCCGATCTGGGCTCGCAGACGCCAGACGGCTTCCTTAGTGTGGACGAGCTTGGATTCGGCTCGTCCATTGTGGCGGCGGACGCGGAGCTTGCCGCTCGCCTGCGCCATGAGCTGCAGCGGTCTGGGCTCGCTGTCAGCGGAGGCACTGCGGTCACCGTGTCCACGGCGACCGGAACAGCGGAGACGGCCGCGGAGCTATTGCGCCGCGTGCCGGATGCCGCCGCCGAAGGCATGGAAGGCTTCGGCGTGGCAACAGCTGCCCAGCAGTTCGGCGTGCCAGCACTCGAACTGCGGGCCATATCCAACGCGGTCGGTCCACGCGACCGCAACGCTTGGCGCATCAAGGATGCCCTCGATGCGCTTCAGGCTGCAAGTTCCATTTTACGGGAGGTTATTACATCATGAAAATTGCATTTTCCCCTTGTCCAAACGATACATTTATCTTTCACGCGTGGGTGCATGGGTTAATCCCGGGCGCACCTGAGCTGGATGTCCGTTATGCGGATATTGATATTACCAATGGTCTGGCGGCAAATCCCGATGGACCCGATACACCTGAAGTGATGAAAATATCTTATGCAGCACTGCCATACGTCCTGTCTGACTATGCTCTGCTTCCAGCTGGTGGTGCACTCGGCAGAGGATGCGGCCCGCTGGTTCTGACCGCAAATGGCACGACCGATCCAGCATATCTGTCTGGACGACGGGTTGCTGTGCCAAGTGAACGCTCGACAGCATATCTATTATTCCGTCTGTGGGCAGCGCAAAATGTTCCTGGCGGTGTAGGCGAGATTGTTGTCATGCCATTCGACCAGATCATGCCTGCTGTTCGTGACGGCAAGATCGATGCCGGACTTGTCATCCATGAAGCACGCTTCACGTACCAGAATTATGATCTCAAACTAATGACAGATCTCGGGAACTGGTGGGAAAGCGACACAGGCCTTCCGATCCCGCTTGGAGCGATCATCGCACGTCGCAACATGGATGCTCATGCCCTCGCCGGATGGGCACGCGCCTCCGTTGAATATGCATGGGCGCACCCGGATGAGTCGAGAGCATACGTTATGGAACATGCCCAAGAAATGGACCCTGACGTAGCTGCACAACATATCGGCCTGTACGTTAACGAGTTCAGCGCCAACCTGGGTGATGATGGTTACGGTGCAATCACTGCACTGCTTGGTCGTGCCATGAAAGAAGGACTCGTTCCTGAGTTCGATCTTGATCTGTTGCGAATCTAACTTTGATTTAATTTGATTTAGTTTCTCTTCGCTCTATATCTAAAGAACACAGCACATCTTATTTAGCCGAATAACGTGGTATGAGAATTCTAAAGAATCTCAGACACCGTATTCGGCTAAATCTCGTTCAAATTGCCGATAACTCTCACACTCAAGCACAATAACGATCTTACGATTCGTTAGAAATTGGTATGTGCAGATTTTCCTAGAATAGCGTGTGCTCGGTTCGTTAGAGTTCGTTCCAAGACGCTCTGAGGAGCAAGCTTCGTAGAAGCCTATTCGGGGATTCGAAATTTAAGTGGTTTGTAAAAGTAGACTTAGGGTGCTACAAATTCGCAGTTTTTTTCTCTTACGAACCCAGTGCACCTTATTTAGCCAAATATCATGCTACGAAAATTCTAACGAATCCCAGACACTCTATTCAGCTAGAATTCGGTCATATCACCGACAAACTCGATTAATTCCACACAATAACGATCCTACGATTCGTTAGAAATTGGTATGTGCAGATTTTCCTAGAATAGCGTGTGCTCGGTTCGTTTGAGTCCGTTCCAAGGTGTTCTGAGGAGTAAGCTTCGTAGAAGACTATTCGGGGTTTTCGTGGATACAAACCACTTAGCTAGCTAAGATGATGGCTTTATCCTTGCGTCTTGTTTCTTAAGAGCTTGGTTACTTCGGGTTAATAGAGGTTGTATTCAGAAGCTTAGAAGGCTCACGAATCGGAGTCTGCCCTTTAACTCCCCCTGTACCTATTTCGCTGAATCTCTACTTTCCAGCAACAGTTATATAAGCCTTACCGGGTTTCGGGTTTCGGGTTTCGGGTTTCGGGTTTCGGGTTTGCGGTTTTAGAGTCTATTTTTTACCTAGGCAAAAAACTTTCATCAAGATACTTGCTGCAAACTAGTGACCTCACTAACCATGTTGGACTACACTACACATGACACATGACACACGAAATAGAAAGAGCTGTCCCCTAACGTCAGACTTATGACGATGGGACAGCTCTTTTTTTCACTTTATATTCAACTTCATATTTATACTCATATCTAACACTCTGCTCAACCCAAGATCGAAGCAGACAAAAACCATGCAACTACACGCTCTCCACGTCATCTTGAACCCTACTGTACCTCCATCACCCCAACTCACTACTCTCCATCTCACAACGGTGGTCTACGAATTCAACCGTCGCCTACGATCTGCTGCAACCGCAGCCGAACAATCGGAACCATCCCTACGAATTAGCCACAACCGTACGAATCATAATCCGCAGTGCATCCAGCATCATGGGAATAGGCAGCGACGGGACGGAAGGCTGCAACACAGCCATCTCTGTGGAGGCGGGAAAGTGTACAAATCCGGCACGAATCGGAAGCTGCCCTATACGAATGTAATCCAGAACCCGGTACATCGTGTTGTTGCAGATATATGTACCTGCTGTATTGGACACGGTAGCTGGAATACCCGCTGCGGACATGTCATTCACCATGGCACGTATGGGCAACGTGGAGAACAAACCGTCCGGGCTGCCATCTACAATTGGCTCGTCCACAGGACGTTGTCCCTGGTTATCCGCGTAGGAGCCTGGCGGAATATCTTTGACATTCACGGCGATCCGCTCCGGTGTGATGGATGTTCTGCCCTTGGCCAGCCCACAGGCAATAACGACATCTGGCCGATAGGCTTCCATCTCTGCGATCAGCAGGTCTGCACATTCATCGAAGTGCACGGGCAACAGTACTGTTTTTAGCTCAGCACCCTCGATCACTTCGTTTGCAAGAGCATCCATTAATGCCCCCGTCGGATTCACCGCATCCCCGCCAAAAGGTTCAAACCCGGATATCAGAATCTTCACCATCACACGTCAGCTCCTGTCTGTTTACTCCGATTTGTAACGTAATCCCCACTGGCCCCGAATCGTGTCCATCAGCTTCATGATTTCCAAGGATTCGTCCAGTTTAATGGTGTTGCTCTCCGTCCGACCTTCGAGGATACAACGTCCCGCTTCTTCTGCCTCAAAAGCATAACCAATACATGTTCGATCATCCGTGAACTTCTCCGGCTCGTCCTGACCATTCACATGCAGATAGGCTTCTTTACCCGCCAAGAATAAAGGAAGACGAATCTTGCCTTCCGTACCGTATATGACCGCTTCATTGCTAAGGTTCAGACGAATGGCAGCACTCAGTGATGCAGAACGTCCCTCGGAATAGGACAACAACACGGAAAATTGCTCGTCCACACCCGTCTCACCGATATTGGCTGTACTCCATACATGCTGGGGCTGTTCACCAAAGATCATCGATGCAAAGGAGATCGGGTACACCCCTGCATCCAACAATGCGCCTCCACCCAGATCCGGATTAAGCAACCTACCTTCCGGCTCCCAGCCGACACGGAATCCAAAGTCTGCCTGGAGCAAACGTACTTCACCAATTCGTCCTTCTGCAATCCATGCTCTGGCTTGAGCGATCGGTGGCAAAAAGCGTGTCCACATCCCTTCCATCAGGAAAAGGTTACGCTCCCGTGCCGTCTCCACCAGTTGCTCCAACTGACGCGCGTTCATCGTAAACGGCTTTTCACATAGCACCGCCTTGCCTGCCTCCAGACAAGCCATTACATTCTCCTTATGCACAGGGTGAGGTGTTGCCACATAGATAATATCTACCTCAGGATCTTGCAGCATTTCATCATAAGAACCGTAAGCGCGTGCAAAACCATATTCAGCTGCAAACTTCTCCGCACTTCCCGCTGTCCGTGAACCTACCGCTGCTTTCACAGCGTTTCCCGCATGCTCCAAATCCCTTGCAAACTGGGATGCAATCCATCCCGTGCCCATAATGCCCCAGCGTACTTTGTCCCGTCCCACTACTTCTGTCATATTAAAGCCTCCCTACTGCAATTTGAGTTGAAAAGGTTCATGATTCAGATCAGGCCAACATGTTATCCCCTGTATTTTACCAAAAAGAAACGCTTACGTCAGAAAACGATTTCGATTATGTGCTTTCAATAGACTTCAAGCTCATCAGGGCCTCGAACATATCTGTGTACATTTCAATTCTCCAGTAGATTTGCTAAGATTATCAGCAGACTAGGGCCAAGAAGTCTTGTCCGTAAACATACTTGTAACTAGCGACAATCTGGTTAAACTATCGATCACATCTGATAACGGGATCATATACCCTGTGCTATTCATAAAACATCTGACTATACTGCAAACGCGCTTTTGACAAGACAGTCAGTAATCATAACATCATGCAAAACGCATCAATAGACGTTTAAAATAGACCTTCATGTCCGAGAAAATATGGTACGTTCCAGATTCAATCATTACCTAAACTGTTCCAAAGAGAGGAGGACGCATAACACCATGACTACCATCCCAGGTACCGCCCACAGCGGCAAGAATCCACACCTGTTGCATCAGCAGACAAGTCCCAATGCAGAAAAGGAATCCTCAACTCGAGCAGACCTGGATGCATTCTTGAATGATACCCTGATCGAACTTCGTCAGGCAGAACATATTATAACCCGTGAGAAATGGCGCTGGTCCACAACTGAGTTAGCTCATCATACCTTCATATACATGCACAAATTCACAGGCCAACTGATCATGAATGGAATCCAATCTCACGTGGTTCGCAAATCAGCTTGTCTGTCCCTACCAGGAACTGCAATTGAACTGTTTAGTGATGAAGACCATGATATTGAACTGTATATCATTCACTTTGATATGTATCGGGCTACGGAGAAAACAAAAGCCAGACGAATCTACGAACGTGAGCTCAGTTCACCTGTTACAGGCTGGATTCAGGGCCCATTTTACGGTATACAGCGCATTGCCGCACAGCTTACACAATTAAGCAATGAAGGTTTGGAAAGGGGCTTGAAAGCACAGCTCTTCCTGACGGAACTGTTACATATGCTCTGGCCTCAAGAAGACCAGACTGACGTGGGGGCTGGGCAGGATGAACCCGAACAGTGGCTCAGGTCCACCCTGCAATACATGCGCGAAAACTATATGCACGAGATCAAGCTGGAGAAGCTGGCTGAACTGGCTGACATGCACCCGTCCTATTACTCGCAGCTATTCAAGAGCCGCATGCAGAAAAATCCGATTGAGTACATCACTCATCTGCGTATGAACCGAGCCAAGGAATTGCTACTTACTTCAGATCTGCGTATCCGTGATGTAGCTCGTGAAGTGGGTTACCGTGACGAATTTTATTTCAGCCGACGTTTCCGAAACCATGCCGGTTATGCGCCAACTTCCTATTCGAAGCAGGTCCACCGAAATATCGTGTCGCTCTCCTATCCATACACGGACCACCTGATGACACTTGGTATCACGCCATGCGCAGCTCAGATCCAAGGCCATCTTCCTCATATGCCCAAATCGCTGACGTTGCCCTTCCACGCCTATGAACCTTGGGAACAGGGACGTCAGGCTTTTCTTGATGTGAATCCTGAATTGATTCTGACCAAGGACAATGCAGTTGCCAAAGCGATGGAGCATATTGGCGATGTCGCGCCCATCATCACGATTCCCTGGAACCAGACAGACGTCTTCGGTCATATGCATCAGATTGCATCCATTGTGGATCGTACCCAAGCAGCCACAGATTGGCTGGATCGACATGAACGCAAGGCAGAGCGTGCACGCAAAAAAATCAAGGAATTCGTCGGGGACATCACCGTTGCCGTTGGCACGTTAACACCTAAAGGTCCACGGATGTACAGCCATCGGAACTTTGGACATGTCTTTTATCGAACCTTGCAATTGGCCGCTCCTCAGCGCATTCAGACCGAACTGGCTGGCAAATCTCCCGGCGTTGGATTCAACTGGCTGCCCTTCACACCAGGAGAATGGGACGGACTTGAGGCAGATGTGCTGGTACTGGCGATTAATTCTATGCATGAAAAGGCAACACTGTTGAAAGAGATGGCTTCGAATCCACTGTGGAACAGCCATCCTGCGGTAAAAAACGGACGTGTACATCTCATCGACTGGAACTCATGGGTCGTATATGCTCCATATTCCATCAACATCCAGCTCGATGAAGCGCTCTCTATGTTGACGAACAAACCTTCACTTTTGTAATCTAAAAAATGTCCATCTCCAGAATCTTAATTTATGCCATGTACGGGCCTGAATTAAGATTCTATAATGATCACTAATTGATAATGATAATCAATAACAATGAAATACGTTGTTGGTACCAAAGGAGTGACCCGTATTCAACATCCGGGACTGCCACATCGTCCGTCTAATTCAAGAAAATCTGCAGTGACCGTTGGGCTGACGTTTTTGTCTGCCATAGCCATACTGCTGCTAAGTATGTTTGTCGCAATCTCTTTAGGTGCCAAAGGGCTAACGCTGGAAACCGTATGGGCTGCCATATTTCAGTACAACCCAGCTTTGACACCACATCAGATTATTCATGAACTGCGGCTGCCTCGTGTCCTTGCCGCGGTTATTATCGGCGCTGCCTTTGCCGTTGCAGGAGCTTTAATGCAAGGTATTACGCGTAATCCGCTGGCAGACACGGGCATTCTGGGCATCAATGCTGGAGCCACTTTTGTCGTAGCATTGAGCTTTGCCTTTTGGCCCGGACTGCCATACGGCTGGATTATGTTTTTATCATTCGTGGGAGCTGTTCTGGGCACACTGCTTATCTTCCTGCTTGGAATGGCAGCACCTGGTGGTCTGAATTCCATCAGACTGACCGTTGCCGGAGCGGTTATTGCAGCCATGTTAACCTCGCTCAGCACAGGTGTTGCCATTTATTTTGACCTGAGTCAGGATCTGGCCTTCTGGTATGCGGGAGGTTTTGGCGGAATAGAATGGCGGCATCTGAAGTTAATTCTTCCCGTGCTGCTCGTGACGCTGGTACTGATCATGCCACTCGCCCGGCGTGTATCCCTTATGTCACTCGGTGAAGAAGTAGCGATTAATCTCGGGATTAACTTGCGCTGGACGAGGTTTCTCGCCCTCGCAGCGGTTGTTGTGCTGGCTGGTGTGTCCGTGTCGGCAGTAGGCTCGATTGGATTTGTCGGACTTGTCATCCCTCATATCTCCCGCAAACTGGTGGGTGTGGATTATCGACTCATCATTCCGATGTCTTCTCTACTTGGAGCGATATTACTGGTGCTCGCCGATCTGGGCTCACGCATCGTGAACCCGCCCGAGGAGCTCGCGGTAGGCATTATGGTCGCTTTTGTCGGTGTACCGTTCTTCCTCTATCTGGCCCGTAAAGAAAGGAGGGCCTTGTAGCGATGAATTTTAATACACCTTCACGAGGTAAACGTTCGATAGTCGTCAGTATCACCCTGCTCTGCATCGCCATTGCCGTTATTGTGATCAGCCTGAACACAGGAACCATTCGTCTCTCCCCAATGGCTGTGTTACAGACTTTGCTTGGTAATGGCAGTTCGGATGATCAGATTGTACTGTTTGATTACCGACTGCCTCGCATCCTGGTAACTGTACTGGCCGGAGCGGGACTTGGTATTGCCGGAGCAGCCTTGCAAGGGATCACCCGCAATCCATTGGCGGACCCGGGCATTCTGGGATTACATGCAGGGGCTGCATTTGGACTAATGGTGTTTGTTAGTCTCTCCTTTACGATGGATGGTTCTGTGGCCTTGCTGATCCCGTTGTTTGCTTTTGCAGGCAGTGTTGCCGCCGCCCTGATCATCATGCTGTTATCTTATGATCGGCACAACGGCGTATCACCCATTAAGCTGATTCTGGTGGGAATCGCGGTAGCGGCCGGGTTCCATGCGTTGACACTCTACCTTTCCCTGCGTCTGGATGAAGACACCTATTCCTTTGCCGCTCGCTGGTTGGCAGGAAGCGTCTGGGGCCGGGATTGGATTCATGTGCAAGCTTTGCTTCCTTGGGTGGTGTTATGTATCTCGTACATCTGGAGTCGATCCAAAACGCTCGATGCCTTCAATCTTGGAGATGCTGCCGCAACCAGTATCGGAACACCTGTCCGATCCCAGCGTATTATTTTACTGCTTTGTGCCGTGGCTTTGTCTGCCGTCAGTGTATCGATGGCTGGTGGGATCGGCTTTATCGGTCTGGCGGCGCCACATCTGGCGCGTAGACTTGTCGGTCCGATGCATCGGCATCTGATCCCTGCTGCCGGGCTCATCGGTATGGTTATTCTGGTGACCGCTGATACGATCGGGCGAACGATCTTTCAGCCTAACGCCATTCCCGCAGGCGTAGTGGTTGCTGCGATTGGTGCACCTTACTTTTTGTACCTGTTAGTACGAAGCAAGTGATCTTTTTTTCAAAAAAACAATAAAGACATCCAAGAGATGTTCAAGGAGAATGTGACTATTCATGTTAAAGAAAAATCTTATGCTTGTCATGAGTATCTGTCTGGTGCTAGTGCTTGCAGCCTGTGGAACGACCAATAATTCATCATCTGCTTCTGGTGGTTCGTCTACGGATACTTCAACCAAGAATCAAGACAACAGTGCAAATTCGGGAGAGCAACGTATTGCCTCCATGTCGATCCACTTGACCAATGATCTGCTGTCTCTTGGCATTACTCCGGTTGGTTCCGTTATCGGTGGCGAAGCCAAAGGTTTCCTGTCCCATGTTGCTGATCAACTTCAAAATACAACGCCACTTGGTCCGGTTAAAGACCCGGATATGGAAGCTTTGCTTGCCCTGAAACCCGATGTGATCTATCTGGACGAAGAATTCTCCGGTGGTGATATTGCCAAATTCGAAAAAATTGCTCCGGTGCATGTCTTCAATCTGGATGACGGTACATGGCGCGACCATCTGAAAGACATTGGCAAACTCGTAAATCGCGAGAAGGAAGCCGAGCAATACATTCAGGACTACGCAACCGAAACGGAAGAAGTGAAATCTCTGATTCATGACACGATTGGTGATGGGACTGTGATGGCAATCCGTGTTACTGCCAAAGAATTACGTGTATTCAGTACACGCCGTCCCATGGGTCCCATTTTGTATGAGGATCTCGGTCTGACTCCTGCCAAAGGGATCACAGATATCGATTCGACTAAACCGTATCAAGTCGTCTCCCGTGAAATATTGCCGGACTATGATGCAGACGCGATCTTTGTGGTTGTGAATTCGGATGATGAAGCCCAGACCATGTTTAAGGAGCTGCAAAACAATCCGATCTGGCAAGGCCTGAAAGCAGTCAAAGCCGGCCATGTCTACCCTATTGGTGCACAACCTTGGCTGGATTACTCATCGATCGGTAATAAAATGGCGATGGATGAAGCCAAAGAAATGTTCTCCAAAAAATAAAGTGTCCGATACATCTGATACCCATCAACTATAAAAACAACAAAAAACCTCACTTTGAAATCGGAACAGCGTTTGTATGAATCATACTTACACTCTATTCCCCTCAAAGCTGAGGTTTTTTTGCTTTGGGTCTGCCAGCAAGCTGCAGTCCATCCTCTTCCACCAAGTGCGCTCACAGTGTACAGACAATGATCTCAACATCCGTATCGGCAAAAGCTTCCTGGATAATCGGACTGACCTTATCCCATTTCAGCCTGTCCAACCCGCATCCTATTCGGGGCATAGCCAGTTTCGTAATGCCATTCATAATACATACGTCCCGCATGGATTCTACCGCATTAGTCAACGATTGATACGTCGGCTTATTGGAGAACTTTGCCTTGGTGACCAGATTCATCGTCCGTCCTACCGGATAACATCGTCCAATCTCAAGCGGCTCTTGTTTGGCCTGCTCTTGAAGATTTTCCAAACCAAATCGCTCCCGAAACTGTACCGCAATGCCCTTGCCCATCCTTGCATCGGCTGATATGCAGTGCGCAAGCGTGTACTCATCCCCCAGTTCAAATAAATCCTGTTCTCTCTCATGAAACTGCATCGCATTCCTCTCCGTTATCGTGCAAATGATTAGTTCAAACTATGTAGATCCCTTATTTTTTTATTAGGCCTCTGCCAAAAAAACGTTGAAATACCTTTAATGTTCGCTGACCTGAGGATCGATCATATACAGCAAATACAATTCGTTCAAAGGAGTCCTTAAATCCCTCTCCCACTAACACATCATGAAAATACTTCGCCACCACTGCCGGTTCATTACGAAATACTCCACAACCATATGCACCGAGAACAATCGTCCGATGACCATTCGTAGCAGCCACGTCCAGAATATAACGGATGCGTTCCTTCATCACGGACTCAATCTGTAGATCATCCGCTTCTCCACGCTCTTTCACCACACCCGCATTCACCGCTGGCGCAGTAATGAATGATGATACATAATATTGGTCCAGCAGTCGGTCTTCATCATCACGGATCACCGGAACATCCGGAGAATAGATCATATAATTCGAATAGAGACCTGATCGCTGTTTGCGATTGTACTCGTACATTTCATCCATTTGGGCGATGCACGGGTATAGTCCTGTCGCTCGGGCCAGACTCTCTTCCTGTGCCTGACTTCCACCAAGGAAACCGCCGCCAGGATTTTTCGCCGATGCAAAGTTCAGACAGACCACATCTTCTCTTCCTTCAGCTACCGTCAAACGTGAAGCCGCTCCAAGTGTAGTCTCTCCAGTAACCTCAATGCGCACTGACACAGATGCAGCTTCAGCTTCAGTTGATGAGGCTACCGAATGAGTTTCTGCGTGAGCTTCTGTACGGAACTTCCCCCTGAGTGTGGAAAGCTCCGAAGGACGATATAATACCGAATTTCGAATGGCTTGCTGCACATCGATACCTATCTCAACCTTGCAATCATACCCATTTACGTATTGCCCTTCATCCAAAATAGCCAGCGTCTGCTGTGCGATACTGGCCCGCATGGTACGTGGATTGGAGCCGGTAATACCCGTTGATCTATCAAGTGTACTGTTGTTGTTGTAACGTCCACTGCTGTTCTTGTTATTACTGCTATTGTTCTTATACTGTTGCTTATCACTCATCTGAATCACTTCCTATATCTTCTCTTAGACGGGTGAGAATCTCACCCAGCCAGTTGGTTCCCCGCCATGTTCTTCTATTCCGAATACGCGGATCTTCCTCCGCCAGTCCCACACCCCAGATGCGATCATCCGGACTTGCTTCCACGAGAGTCGTTCCACGGGTGGCACGCAGCGCGGTTAGCATTTCTTTGTTTTGTGTAAATTTGCCCCAATTGCCTTCGTAGACAATGCGCTGGCATTCCGTTTCCCATAAAGTCTGGTCGAAACCTGCGACCTGTCTGCCCAGCTTTTTTTGTACTGAAGCAGAGCTTGCCTTCAGAATCTTGTCTGCGATGGTCTGATCGCCAAACAGCAGCGCTTTCTGGTGCATCATGTATTGCTCCGCACTCGTGTAGTGAACCCCGTTCATGGTAAAATCCGCCGGGTGCCACTGCGAGAACGGAGATGCAGTCCGCCAGAAAAACGTAAACTTTTCCATCCATATCCCCTCTTTACTTGTTCCTCATGGTTGCAGTGATCCCGCCCATGGCTTGAATCACTTCGTCCGTGTTCATTGATGCTTCCCCTTTTCAGGGTGTCTGCCTCTCTGGGTTCAATCTGTATAAACGTGATGGTCGATGACCGGCACTGCTCGCATACTCTCCCGTCTCAATAACCCAATCGGCGATTTTACGCCGGAAAGCGGCAGCCAGCAGTTTTTTGCCACTGATGATCTCATGTACTTTCTGAAGTGCAGTCAGCGTAAACGTCTCCGGCATCAGATTAAATGCAATATCCGTGTACTCGATCTTGGATCGCAGACGTTCAAGTGCATAATGAATGATTTTGGCATGATCAAATGCAACCCCCTGAACCTCCCCCAACGTCAAACGATGGCTTCGTACTTTTCCTTCTATGGTTTCTTTCGTTTCAACAATTGCCGATAACTCTTCTGTTCCATTGGTCAAAATCAACTGCAATCTGCGTTCTGTCACACGTCCACGCTCATGGATATGGCGCTTCTCTTCCAGAAGCCGCTGCTCCACCCGAAACCAATTGGCCTCACTGGCATCATCGCCAGCCTGAAGCTCCAGCTCGCTGCTATCGACTAGCGCCATATAGGAACAACTGATGACCCGTGTACGCGGATCTCGCTCCACATCTCCCCAGGTGTACAGTTGCTCCAGATAAATATCATCCAGCCCTGTCTCCGTCAACAATTCCCGCCGAGCAGCATCTTCCAATGATTCCTGCATGGAGACAAATCCGCCCGGTAACGCCCACTGTCCCAGATAGGGATGGCCACCCCGCCGGATTAGTAGTAACTGGAGTTCGGGTTCCGCAAGCTTGCGATAATTCTCCTGAGCTTCACTGCGAATCGTAAAGACCAACATGTCCACGGTGACGGAAGGACGTTCGTAATCACCAGCATTATACGTTTCCAGAAACTGTTGTTCACTGATATGTACCTGATTCTGATGCTCCCGGTAATCGGGAGTTTTTCCTCCAGAGGAACCTTCGTAAGTCATAATATACAAACTCCATTCTGTTATTAACATTATGTTATTAACAATTAGATAATATCAATTTATCACATCATTTTATCTCAGGTCAATATTTCCAGTCTAAAATAAATGATCTGTATTCACTTGACGATATGTCAAATCGAACTTAAGATTTAGTTAGTCGACTAACTAAAAGGATAGGAGTAGATGAAATGAACCCAGTCCAAAATGATCGGTTAATGGGACAGCTATCCGAACTCGTGAAACTGAAACGCTACAAGGTTCATGAGAAACTTGTGAACCACCCCGAGTTATACCCGGGGCAGCCCCCTTTGCTGTTCCAGCTTGAACGGGAAGATGGCCAATCCCAGAAAAACCTGGCCGAACAACTTCAGCGCAGTCCCGCAACGGTAACCGTCATGCTCAAACGTATGGAATCATCCGGTTATGTGAGACGCGAAGCAGACCCGAAGGATCTGCGTAGTCTGCGGGTATACCTGACGGATCAGGGGCGCTCTGCGCTACAAGAATTGAGAGAAGTGATTCAGGAGTTGGAACAGCAGGCCCAGAAAGATTTTACACCGGAAGAATCCGAGATCATGTCTGCACTTGCACAGCGTATGCTCCAAAACCTGCGTGAATCCTGAGGTGATGCAGACCAGCTAAAGGTATTATGAAATTGATTCACTTATGCTATGAAGATTGAGGTGATTCCCTATTGTGGACGTTAAAACGATTCTTGACCCCGTATAAGTCAGCAGCAATCGTCGCCCCGCTGCTCATGGTACTTGAGGTTACCATGGACCTGCTCCAGCCCAAGCTGATGTCCAGCATCGTGGATGATGGTGTACTTGCAGGGAATCTGCCCCATATCGTGACTACAGGTCTGATCATGCTACTTGTTGCGTTAATCGGCTGGGTTGGCGGCGCAGGCTGTACACTCTATTCAAGCAAAGCTGCCGTTGGATACGGCACAGATCTGCGCCAGGAGTTGTTTGACCATATTCAAACCTTCTCCTTCCGTAATCTGGATACGTTCCAGGAAGGATCTCTGATCACTCGTCTGACGAGTGACATTACCCAGATGCAGACCTTTGTACAGATGCTGCTGCGGATGTTTATCCGTTCGCCAATGTTGATCATTGGTAGTATCATCATGGCGTTTACGATCAGTGTAAAGCTGGCTTTAATTCTTATTGCGACTGTACCGGTGCTGTTTATTATTTTATTTATTCTGATAAAAGCTTCCTATCCGCTGTTCGCCAGTGTGCAGAACAAACTTGATCAGGTCAACGCTGTGCTTCAGGAGAATCTTGCCGGCATTCGTGTCGTCAAAGCATTTGCACGTGCACGTCTGGAGAAAAAGCGGTTCAAACAATCCAACGAAGATTACACTACAACCGCCGTCAAAGCTTGGCGGATCGTCACACTGAATGCACCCGTGCTCAGCCTGATGCTGAACGCTACCATTGTAGCGGTGCTGTGGTTCGGAGGTTTCCAGGTAGTGGGAGGCGATATTGCTGCCGGAGATCTGATTGCTTTTATCAACTATGTCACAGTTGTACTCTCTTCCCTCACGTCGATCGGCATGATGATGATGAGTTTCTCCCGCGCCAAGGTATCAGCTGCACGGATCAACGAGGTGTTACATACACAGCCGGATATTCAATCGGGAATCGATAACTCCGGGAATGTACAGTCACATCAGTCTAAACGTCAGCAGTCCTCATACCAACCGTCTCCCCTTCCTTCGCACACAGGCGGTCAAGTGGAGTTCAGAGACGTATCTTTCCGTTACGACGGAGACCATGCACTCACCGGAATTAACCTGAAGGCTCGCCCGGGTGAGAAAGTGGCCCTGATCGGTTCAACAGGTTCAGGCAAGACCTCGCTGGTGCAGCTGATTCCCCGTCTATACGATGCTTCGCAGGGTGAAGTGCTCGTGAATGGAGTGAACGTTCGCCACTGGGATCTTCAGGATCTTCGCAGCCGTGTATCCATTGTGCTCCAGGAATCCATTCTGTTCAGCGGCAGCATCCGGGATAACATTTGCTTCGGCCGGCCCAATGCAACAGATGCTGAATTGCGTGCTGCGGCGCAAGCTGCGGCAGCGGATGATTTTATTATGAAACTGAAAGATGGCTATGACACGGAGCTGGGTCAGCGCGGGGTCAATCTATCCGGTGGACAGAAACAACGTATATCCATTGCACGCGCCCTGCTCATGCGGCCAGAAGTGCTGATTCTGGATGATAGCACCAGTGCTGTGGATCTGCGTACGGAAGCGAGCATTCAGAAGGCTTTGCAATCCTTGATGAAAGACAGCACGACCTTTTTGATTGCACAGCGGATCTCCTCCGTGAAGGATGCAGACTGTATATATGTTATTGATGAAGGACAGATCGTTGCCAGGGGCACACATGATGACCTTATGGCTCATTCGACTCACTATCAAGCCATCTATTATTCGCAGCAACGGAAGGAGGATGTTCAATTTGGCTAAACCTGCATCTTCCTCCATACAACAAACGGTCGTGCCTCCCATCGGAAGACCCGGACCAGCAGGCAGAGGACCTGTTCCCAAAGTCAGAGCCAAAAATGCTCGCCATGCCCTGATCCGGGTATGGTCGTACATGGGACGTCATCGCAAAGGAGTCATTGCTGCATTAGTGCTGACGGCTCTTGGAACACTGCTCAATCTGGCAGGACCTTACCTTCTCGGCCGTGCCGTTAACGAACATATCGTGCCCAAAGTAACAGCGGGTTTGCTGAAGGAATGTCTCCTCTTGCTGAGTGTTTATGTCCTTGGCTCACTCCTGATGTGGGCTCAATCCTATGTCATGATTGGTGTGTCCCAACTGACCGTTAAGGATCTGCGACATGCGTTGTTCTCCCGACTACAAGAGCTGCCTGTCAGCTTTTTTGATAAAAATCAAAGCGGGGATCTGATGAGCCGGGCGACCAATGACATCGATAACGTATCTACAACGCTGAACCAAAGCGTAACCCAATTGATGTCCAGCGCCATTTTGCTAGTTGGCTCCTTGTCGATCATGTTTGCACTGGATGTTCGGCTTACCCTGCTCAGTCTGGTGACTGTACCGTTGATTACCATCGCCACTCGCCTGATCGCGTCAAGAACACGTAAACACTTCACAGCCCAGCAGAAATTGCTTGGTGAGCTTAATGGGTATGCTCAGGAAACCATTGCTGGACAAAAAGTCGTAGCGGCTTATAACCGTCAGGATCAGGCACATCAACATTTTGAGAATTTGAACGAGAAACTGCGCACATCCAGCACACAGGCCCAGACCGTTTCGGGTTTGGTTGGACCTACGATGAACGTGATGAACAATATCGGGTTTGCCATACTCGCTTCTGTAGGTGGATGGATGGCTTATCATGAAATGACGTCCATCGGACTGATCGTCAGCTTTCTCGCTTACTCCCGCCAGATTGAGCGGCCGCTCAACGATCTGGCCAATCAGTACAATCTGATTCAGGCTGCAATTGCAGGTGCTGAACGTGTGTTTCACATTATGGATACGCCTAGCGAATACGTAGAGGAACAGAAGAAACAACTGGACCAGATTCAAGGTAAAGTGGTATTTGAAGACGTCTCCTTCGGATACAGTGCGGAGCGAGACATTTTGAAGAAGGTCAGTTTTACTGCAAAACCTGGTGAGATGATTGCACTTGTTGGACCCACCGGCGCAGGCAAAACGACCATTATCAACCTGTTACCCCGTTTCTACGAGATTACAGGCGGACGGATTACCATCGATGGATGTAACATCTCGGAACTGGAGAAGGATCAACTCCGTCGGCAACTCGGCATTGTACTTCAGGATGCCTACCTGTTCTCGGGTACCATTCGCGACAATCTCGCCTACGGCAAGCCCGACGCAACCGATGAACAGATCAGGCAAGCGGCTGAGCTGGCGAATGCACATTCGTTCATCCGCAAACTGTCACAAGGTTACGACACCCCCATCATTTCCGGGGGAAGCAACCTGAGTCAGGGACAACGACAACTGCTGACCATTGCCCGGGCAATTCTGGCTGATCCGGCCATTCTTATTCTGGATGAAGCAACGAGTAGCATTGATACGCGCACGGAGATGCACATTCAGGAAGCGATGCGCACTTTAATGAAAGACCGTACCAGCTTTGTCATCGCCCACAGACTGAGCACGATTCGTGAAGCCGATCAGATTCTCGTCATTGATGATGGACAGATCGCTGAACGGGGCAACCATGATGAGTTGATGAAGCAACAAGGATTCTACTATCAGTTACATCAGGGACAGCTCAATAAGTCGAACTAAAGCGACTCTGCAAAGTTACTCCATGCCGAAGCGGACCTTAGCGCGTATGGAGCAAGTAATTGCGCTGTATCCTGAATGTGGGAGAACATGTCCTTCGCGTGCGAACAAGCGATCAATATGCCACAAAAGTGGGTTTTCTCTATTCCAAATGAAAAGCTCCACTCCGTGCCGGGCGGGCTTGAGGACATCGTCCAGCTCGCGGTTGGAACAGAGCAAGAGCGTAAACTAACGAATCTGAGGCGCCTTATTCAAGCTTTTGAAGCTCCCTCAGAAATCTAAAGAATCTGAGACACGTTATATCCAAATAAACAGCCATTTTCAACGTTTTTTCATGGGATGTTGGGAAATAACGTGTCTGAAGTTTCTTACAAATTAAAGTAAGGACTTGAAGGCCAAATAAGACGTCCTATGTTCCTTAGAAAATCGACTACCCATTCGCCAGGATCAACTGGCTTGAACTTCAGACTTTTATACGCTGACCTCCATCATCATATCGCTTACTTGAATTTGCAGACACACTCTTATATATCTAAAATGATCGGAACCGATGTAGTCTCCACACATCAACTTATTAATCGAAATATTAAACGCCGCACGGGGTTCTTCTGGACCCATGCGGCGTTTTTATGTTTTTGTCTAATGACTACTTAATTGCTATCTTTGGATCCCTTATATGATTTAAGTCTCCATTGGCAGATGAAGCGTGAAGGTGGAGCCAACCCCCATTTCGCTATGGACGGTAATTTTACCATTGTGATCCTGAACGATTTTCTGGCAGAGCGCAAGTCCAAGTCCCGTACCTTCTTCTTTGGTTGTATAAAATGGATTAAAGATGGTGGATAGCGAATTTTCCGGAATGCCGCTTCCTGTATCTGTAATTGAAATGAGCACTGCGTCTCCGTCCTGCAACAAATCCATATGGACCTCACCAGGGTCTGTCATTGCTTCAAAAGCGTTACGAATCAGATTGATCAATACCTGCACAATTTTATCTCGATCCATGATGATCACAACTGGCTCATTAGTCATTTCAAGCGTAATTTGATGCCCTCGGGATGCCGCATCTGACTCGGTCAAAGACATCACTCGTTCAAGGCAGTGACCCAAATGTTCAGGCTTCATGTGATTCGCATGTGGTTTGGAAAACTGCAAAAATTCAGCCGTCAGATCGGTTACTCTTGTCACCTCACCCATAATCACTTCATACCATGGCGCGATATTAAACGCTTGTCCACGGGACAGCTGCAGGAATCCCCGAATTGCGGTAAGCGGGTTCCGAATTTCGTGAGCCATACCCGCGGCCAGTTCACCTACAGCCCTTAGTCTCTCGGAACGAAATACTTCTTCTTCATTTTTCAGCCATTTGCTGCGCTGTTGTTGAAGCAGCCTATCCTCGGCTACCGTCATAAAGTGCTGCAACGAATCCGACATTTCCGGGTACAGGGAGATGCTGTAGCTTACCTGGAGTCCTTGAAGTTGCACGGATAGTAGTGACGACATTCGTTCTTCCACATCCTGTATCTCTGGCAAAACGACCGCAAATCGGTCTCCTGCATACCGGGATATGCCATAGGCCTCGGTGAAATGATTGCTGATCATCTGGCCTGTACCTGTGATTACCGTACACCAAGGATCTTCTGACTCTTTTTTAAAGCCGCTAAAGTTATTGACGTTCAAAAGGACAAGCAAAAAAGACCGTTGCTCTTCTACTGTCTTATGTAACACCTCCATGTAACCTTCGTAATTCAACAGTCCGGTAAGCGGATCATGCAGGGTCAAGAACCGATTTTTTTCCCGAAGCCTGCGCTTCTCGACCTCACTGTTGATTAAGGTATGATACAAAAAAATGATAACAACCGAGGTTAACAGGTCAAATAACGAAACCAGCAAAGCATATGTATCTACAGGCACATACGAAAGCCGAATCAACGTATATTGCAACATAAGCAGCAACGAAATCGGCAAGGTCTGCGCCAACCTTGGTTTGTCCTGGATCATTGAAATAATGAGCATATAATACAGCATGTTGCACCAGTTCAGTTCACTGAAATAGTGGAATATCCCTAGAAAAATCCACTGAAATTTTCGCAACACAGGATATCGTCTCTCCCCATAAATACTTGCTACCAATAATGTCGCCGAAAGTGACATTATTGCCATATTAGGGGTAAGCCTGAGAACATAAGAGGACAGAATGACAAGCAGACAACCTAGCGGGAATATCACCATTTTCATCGTGTAACTAAGCAAACAGCCTCGCCCCCTTTGACATAAAACTCACATCAAATAACTTATGTACATGTATTATATCGATTATGATTAGCTGATGTTGTCGATTAGTGGAGGCTCGCCAAATTCGCACGAATGTATAAATTATGAAGGCAATAGGACATATGATGTAATTGTAATCAACAAAAGTGAAACAATTCCTCTTCGCATAGATCAATATTGTGGTACAATACATTAATGGATTAATTTAGGATAAATACTTGGTAATGGAGGATATCACATGACAACACAACGAAAACCTTTCGGTCTGGGTACTCTATCTCTGCTCATACTGGCTATGGGATTCGCTTTTAACTACGGGTGGGGAGAAGAAAATTTCAGGTTAGGTTATCGACTATTCGAACTATTAAACTTGCCTATTTATAGTAACGGAGATCAAGGACTTCATATCCCCTTTGTAGCCACAGCAATCTTCTGGATCCCTACCATCTGGATAGCCAAAAAAAATCGTTCACATTATGGCTCAAGTGTTGCCTGTAACGTGGCTGCGTTTATGCTAGTGTTTTGCATTATTGGCCCTATAATTACTGTCGTAGATTGGTTTGTAAATGCATAACAATTAAAGCCAGCTCTCTATATCCCGAGGGCTGGCTTCTTTGCTGCTTTTCCATATAAGATGAATGGAATTTTTACACCATAACGTAGAGTGCAGAACCAATCTGAAGAAGCGATAGCGTTCGCCTAAAGCTTTCTAGGAGAAAGCTACATCGGAAGCATACGCTTATCACCTTATTTTCCCCTATTAATATAGGGAATCAAGAAAATCAGGGGATAAGGGCGATCGGAGGATAGTACTGCACTCGGAGTACAACGGTGTAACCTTTTCACGTTAATCTTATTTTTTCGCCATATACTTACGGATATCAAAAGCCACCGCAGCAACAATGATCAATCCTTTGATAATCAACTGCCAGTATGGACTTACACCGATAAACGTTAGACCATAGTTGATGACCCCGAAGATCAGCACACCCGCCATAACCCCGGGTACCGTTCCAATACCTCCTGCCGTTGATACGCCGCCTACCACACATGCAGCAATCGCATCCAGCTCATACATGTTACCGTAATTGTTTGTTGCTCCACCTGTGCGTGCTGCCTCAAGCACACCACCCAAACCATACAGTGCACCCGCAATGGCATACAGCGTCACCAGGTTGCGAGCCACATGAATCCCGGATACATGCGCTGCCTGAATGTTGCCACCGATCGCGTACATGTTTTTGCCGAGACGTGTTTTGTTAAAGATCACCCAGCAGACTAATGCCACCGCAATAGCAATGAGGACAATATACGGGATGGAATAACCCCCGCCCAGATCAATGTATCCAGAGCCAATAACCGTAAAATCGGGTCTCAATCCTCCGATCGGCTGTGACTGGTTGGGTTCCGTATCAAAATAAATGGAGTTCAGTCCGTACACAGCAACCATTGTGCCCAGCGTTGCGATAAATGGGGGCACATGTAATTTGGCGACAATCAGTCCATTTACCAATCCCACGAACAGACCCGCGGTAATCCCGACAAGGATCGGCAGACCCACCCATAACTGCGGCAGATCGGGGAAGAAGCGATTGGCATATTCATCAATTTGCAACATCGATGCCGATACAACCGCTGTCAGACCAACCACCCGTCCAGCGGATAGATCGACCCCGCCCGTGACAAGGATAAAGGCTGCACCGAGCGCAATAATGGCCCGTGTGGAGGATTGCTGCAAGATGTCCCGCAGTGTGGAGAAGGCCAGAAAATTCGGATCCGCAATCGCAATACCAATAATGAGCAGGATCAGTACAATAAAGATGGCGCGTTGTGTTACATATTGTTTCACTTGATTGATCATCTGTGTGTGCATCTGTTTCCCTCCTGACTAAGCCATCCGCTGCTGCGCGGCCAGCCTCATAATATCCTGCTCAGTTGCCTCGGCTCCGTCCACGATTCCGGTGAGACGCCCTTCGCTCATCACCATAATGCGATCCGACATACCCAGCAGTTCGGGCATCTCTGAGCTAATCATGATAATGCTTTTGCCCTGACGAGCCAGTTCCGTAATAATGGTGTAAATCTCAAACTTGGCTCCTACATCGATTCCACGTGTCGGTTCATCCAGCAGCAGAATCTCGGGGTCGGTCAATAACCAACGGGCCAGCAGAACTTTCTGCTGATTACCGCCAGACAGGTTTCGAATCAGCGTGTTAACTGAAGGAGTTTTGGTTCTGAACTTCTGCGTCTGCTCACGTGCCTCTTCGCGGCCCTTTTTCTCGTCCAGCAAGCCCACACGATTTCGGTAGCGCCCCAGACTGGCAATGATCGTGTTCTCATACACTGACAATACAGGGAATATCCCTGTAACCCTTCGTTCTTCCGTGAGCAACGCAATGTTATGACGCTTCGCTGCTGCGGGGGAATTAATCTTCACCTTGCGCCCATGAATCGAAATTGTACCTGAAGCGAGTCCGCGCAGTCCAAACAAGGACTCAATCAATTCTGTCCGCTGTGCTCCAACCAGGCCGCCAATGCCAAGCACTTCACCTTTTCGCAGCTCAAAGGATACATCACAAAACGATTTGGACTGGCTTGATGTCAGACCCTCGGCTTTTAATATCACTTCACCGGGTACGTTCGTCCGTTCCGGGAAACGTTCGTCCAGATCACGGCCAACCATACGTGTAATGATCAGATCTGTCGTTAGATCAGCAGCATCCCATGTCCCGACAACAAAGCCATCACGCATGATCGTCACTTCATCCGAGATCGTCAGGATCTCCTCCATTTTGTGTGAAATATAGATAATGGATACGCCGCGACTGCGCAGTTCATTAATAATGGCGAAGAGTTGATCCACTTCCTTGCCTGTCAGGGAAGAAGTTGGCTCATCCATGACGATGACTTTGGATTGAAAAGAGACCGCCTTGGCGATTTCCATGGATTGAATCTTGGAGACAGACAGTGTTCCCGCCTGAGCCTTCGGATCAATATCCAGGTTCAAGTCCTTGAACAGGGCCAGCGTATCAGTATACATCCGTTTCTCGTCCACCAGTATTCCCCTCATCGGAAAACGACCCAGCCATATATTCTCCATCACCGGACGATGCGGGACCGGGTTCAGCTCCTGATGAATCATGGATATTCCTTGCTGAAGTGCCGCTTTGGAATTCGGAATATCCACATCCTTTCCTTCGATTCGTATCGTTCCTTCATCTGGACGATACATGCCGAACAGACATTTCATAAGTGTGGATTTCCCCGCTCCATTCTCTCCCATCAAGGCGTGAACCGTCCCCGGCTTTACTTTCAATGTGACCTGACTTAGTGCCTGCACACCCGGAAATGCTTTGGAAACTCCATTCATCTCCAGCAGGTAAGGTGACTCCATCTTGGTTCCTCCCTTCCATATGACCGTCAAAAAAGGGACGCTACCCGAATGTCGGACGTCCCTGTCTCGTGCTGTTATTGGGCGTCGGCGATGTTGTCTTTTGTAATCTTCTTGTATGCAATCCAGACGTATTTACCATCTGTAATGTCGTATTTGGTATTTTCCTTTGTTGGTGTCTCACCTTTGGCAAGTACGGAAGCCAGTGCCACGGTGGCTGCACCCTGATTCTTGGCATCATTAAGCACCGTGCCCAGCATTGTGCCATCCTGTAGAGCCTGAATGGCTGGAGCTGTTGCATCCACACCTACCACCGGCATGGATTTGCCATCCTTGAAGTATCCGGCTGCTTTCAATGCCTCAATGGCACCCAAGGCCATGTCATCATTGTTCGCGAGAACAGCTTCAATCTTGTCACCATGGGAAGCCAGGAACGCCTGCATTTTCTCCTGACCTTTCACCCGGTCCCACATCGCCGTGTCTTCCGCCAGTGCTTCCACTTCGATACCGGCATCCTGGATCGCCTGAACCGAATATTTGGTTCGAAGCTCTGCATCCTGGTGACCCGGTTCCCCTTTCAGCATGACGTATTGCAGTTTGCCATCGCCGTTTTTGTCCGCTTCCGGATGTGCTTTCCAGTAATCCACAATCAGCTGACCGGAGATCGTACCGGACTCCTCCGCTTTTGCTCCTACATAGTACACTTTATCCCATTTGTTCATATCTTCAGCTACTGGCTCACGGTTGAGGAATACCACTGGAATGTTCGCTGCCTTAGCCTTGTCAATGATGACACCTGCCGCCGTCCGGTCCACCGGGTTCACGGCCATTGCATTGTATTTCTTGGACACAAACAGATCCACTTTCTCATTCTGGGTCGGCTGTGCATTCTGGCTATCTACGATATCCAGGGTCGCAATGCCTTCCGCTGCTGCGGTCATCGCATTACGTACACCCGTCATGAATGTATCATCAAATTTGTAGATGGCAACACCAATCTTGGGCGTTTCCGTACCGGCTGCTGTCTGGCCTCCTGTATCTGTTCCCGTACTTCCACCTGCACTGTCTCCGCCGCTACTACACCCCGCCGCCACAACCATACATGCCGTAATCAACAGTGTCATCCATGTTTTCTTCATATCCTAATGACCTCCCCCAAGTTCATTCGGCTTCACCGATGTCTTTATTATGAAAGGGTTTACATTAAATTCGAATACAATATCTTCACCTGTTCTATCGAAATCTTCCTCAAGTTAACAAACACCTTAATTTCTTCATTCAGTATTCGTTCCGGCACTCGTTCCAGCATTGGTTCATTGTACAAAAGGAAACAACAGCTTCTGGTTATCCATCCAGAACATATTGTCTGTACTAACCAGCTTGGTCTCAAGTAACACTCTCGCTTGCACCTGTTGATTGTTCAGCCGCGCAACAGCTTGATTCAATCCCAGATAACCTGCACTGTATCCATTCTGGACGATGAGATGATCAAAGACTCCTTCTTGCAATTGCTCCAGTTGCTGTTGTTCACTGCCAAATCCAACAATCCTTACCTTGTCCGCAGAGTTGCGTCGATTCAGTTCATCGGCTGCTCCCAGAGAAGCCGGTTCCTGAAGAGTAATGAAACCATCTACCTCCTGCTGGTCCAGCAATTGCTTCGCAGTCTGCCAACATCCATCCCGTGTATTACATATCGATTTGGGTTCCACTTGAATATTAGGATACTGTACCAAGGTTTCCATAACTCCCTGCTCTCTCTGAATCAGACCAGAATTAAGAGGATCGGGGCCCAATAAGGCCACATGCCCTTTCCCTTCCAAGAGCTCCGCCATAGCCTGGCCGGCCTGCCTTCCCGCCTCAACATTATCCATCGAGATGAAACTGGTGATGCCTTTCACGGGAAATTCATCGTTAAGCACAATGACAGGAACAATGGTTCCATCGGAATTCGTTGTCTGTGCCTCCTGAATGATGTCACTAAGGGCCTTCTCACTTAGGGGATCAACCAATAGAGCTGATGCCCCCTGCTTCAGAGCCGATGCGGCGGCCTCCACTTGAGCCTGCTCTCGCGCACTGCGAGACAACGTTCCACGGCCTGCATTGGCCTGCTTAACCTGCATCTGACTTCCAGCAGAGTCCAGAATGGCAGGCGTGTACACATCACCATCGGAAGGGTATGCTTCCACAGTAATCAGTTCGGCTCCGTTCTCTTTGGCAGCCGCTTCGGCGCCAAGCCGGATAGCTTCCGCAAGTTCCCCTGTCCCAGCTGGCGTAATGAGCGCAATACGTGGCGGTACTGCCGTAGTATCGGGACTCGATAAGCCACAGGCGCTGCATATGAGCAGACAGCAGCTTGCAACTGTCAGGGTTACTAACCGACGTTTCCGGATTCCAGGGAAGCTCGAAGCAACCTTTTTCCAAAACGTACGAATGTATGACCCTACAATTCTGTGGCTGTGGATATCGCTCCTATTCTCCTTATTGTCTGTCATTAGGCTCGCCCTCCTTCTGCTGCGATTGAATGGGAATCCGAATCCAGACCGTGGTTCCTTCTTCCAACTCACTTGCAAATTCAAGTCCGAAGCCCTCCCCATAATAGAGCCGGATTCGGTCATGCACATTGCGCACCGCTACGCCGGAGCCTGCACCACTTTTGACCACAGGACGACCACTTAATAATCCCGACATCTGTTCTTCCGTCATGCCGACCCCATTATCTGTAATGCGAAACACCAGCTTGTTGTCCTCACGATAAACATCGACCTCAATACTTCCTTCGTCCATGTGGTACTCGATGCCATGAACAATGGCGTTCTCAATCAGGGGTTGCAGCACTAGCTTTAATGTCAGGCATTCCAGGAGCGTCTCATCTGCATGGATGGTAAAGTTGAATTTGCGCTTGAACCTCATCTGTTGAATCGTCAAATAATGCTGCGCATGTTCCAGCTCTTCCCTGATCGTGATAATCGTTTTACCTTGACTAAGACTGATGCGGAACAGGCGAGAGAGAGACGTGATCATCGTGATCACTTCCTCATTGCGGCTCATGCCTACCATGCGCACCACGGAATTCAGCGTATTGTACAAAAAATGCGGATTAATCTGGGCCTGCAAAGCTTCCAGCTCCAGACGCCGCTTATGTTCCTGTTCATGAATGATCTCATCCATCAGGGTGCGAATTTTATTGACCATCAGGTTGAAGCGACGGGATAGTCGTTCCACCTCCAGTGGCCCTTCAATCGGCAACTCCACGTTGAAATCCCCGCGCTCTACGGCCTTCATTTTACGTTCCATTCGCCGAATCGGACGAGTCAGACTGGAGGATAAGAACAGCGAGACAAGAATGACCAGTACCAGTACAACGACCAATACACGAATGAGATATCCGTTCACTTCCTGACGCGTTGTCATAATCTCATCCAGATAAGCAACACCGACGATTTTCCACCCGATATTGGCAACGGACTTTACGGTATTCAGCCTTTTCTGCCCATCTGCTTCATCTTCGTAACTGCCGGAAGCCACCAAAGCCTGTTCGATATTCTCGCTTTTGAGTCCCATATACATCAATTGTTGCTGCGGATGGTACACGATATTGCCCGCACTCTCATCAATGATATACACGTATCCTCGTTGCCCCAGACTGACCCGACGGCTCAGTTCATCCATCTGTTTGAAATTGATATCGACCAGCAGAATAACCTGCCGATCCTGACCATTTTGCCGTATCGTTATGCCTTTGCTCATGGAAACGACCCATTTATATGGGCCTGTGTACATGTTCTGAATATGAGGTAACGAGAAACTCAGGTGATCCGGCACACGAAGCGCAGACTGAAACCACCCTTGCTGTGTCACATGGGCGCTGGTTTTTAATTCGGCTGTAGGTCGGTTCTTGAGCAATTTCCCCGTGGAATCAAGCAAAGTAATCGAGATGATATCTTCACGACTGCTGAGCAGTGTGTCAAGCTGTTTGTCCACCAGTTCCCCTTCCCATGTCCCGTCACGCAGCATGTGTTCCTCAATGGCACGGTACAGATGCGACATACTGCGGACATAATCCTCCAGATTATAACTAACCTGATCCACAATCTGTCTCGTCGTCAGTTCCGCACTTCGCTCGGCAGCCTGCGTGAACTTGTCATGCAGAAGCATCGCCATGATGGTTAGCACCAAGACGATGAAGACGGAAAAGGACCACGTTATAATAAACCGGATACTGCTGACTCTGGACGAACGCAGACGAGAGCGTAATTGAACTCCCATGGATTTCACCCATCTGGACAAGAACTTCATCGGATTGAACCTTCACTTGCCGCCTGGGAAGCCTGTTTACGATATTCTTTCGGCGAGACACCAATATGTTTTTTGAAACAAAAACTGAAGTAATTGGGTTCGGCAAAGCCAACCTGCTCCGCAATCTCAAACGACTTCAGCTCGGTCGAGCGAAGCAGTTCACGCGCTGCCTCCATTCGGATCTGCATCAGGTACTGCAGGAAGGTAAGCTGTACTTCTTTTTTGAAAATGCCACAAAAATAACCGGAGCTGATATGCAAATGTCCGCACACCTTCTGAATGGACAGGTCCGGGTCGGCATAATGCTCTTTCGTGAAGACTAACGCCTGCTCGACAATATCTTTGTATACATGCTGGCGTCCGCTCGCAATGCGATGTTGCACGAGTAGACAGACCTCCTGTACCTTCTTCTGTGCCTCAGTGAGTCCCGGCAGTCGGAACAAATCCGCATACAACTGGAACCCTGCACCAAAGATGTCTTCCATTTCTTCCCCTGATGCCTGTGCTGCCTTCCATACTGTTGTTAACACTTCAATTAAATAGAGCTGAATATCACTTCGCCCGTGTTCCACTGTAATTTCCCGGAAAATGATCGCCAGTGCTTCCTCCAGCTCTGCTTGTGTACCTGCCTTCAGGCATCGTGTCAACGTCTGCTGCTTCAACTCGTCGAACCGCAACTTGCCCGCCGTCTGTCGCTCCACGTCCGCAATGTATATGATTGAATCTGTCCCCGGCACAAGCCGATAATCCAATGCCAGCAGGGCATCTTCATAGGCATGATTCACATCCGCGAGTGTATCCACAATCTGACCAGAGCCCACCGTAGCCGGGATACGTAAATAGTGGTTGATGCTGCGCATCACATTTTCCAATGCCTTCTGTTGCCGCTTCACTCCATCTGTACCGCCCGTACGATCCACATAGAGCAGGACAATCGTCTCCTGATGCATAAAGGCATGACCAGCCCCATGCTCCGCCCAAACTTCTGCCGCAATGTTAAGTGCCGCAAAGCGTTTCAGCTCAGCATCCTCAGATTGACGCAAGGAACCTCCGGGAATGAATATCTCAGACTGATCCGCTACCTCGGATGTTGTTTTGTTATGTCGTTGTGGGGGCTCGCTGAATACTCCCTCAGACTTCTCCTTCTGTACATCTCCATCCATATGCAGTGTCAATACGGACACCCCATAACGTTCTCCTGTCAGATCCAATCCGCATTGTTTGGCTTTACTATGAATATATGTTGAGGATTTCTGTCGATGGAGCAAGGTCGCCATCAGATCTGCCTGTAATAAAGGCAAACTGGTATGATAGTGCTCACGCAGCTGCTGTACATCTTCACGCTCAGCCACTTCAGCCGCCATCTGAGCGCGCAGTCTTGTGAGCAGTTCGGTGAGATGTCCTGCCGAGAACGGCTTCAGTAGATATTCGTCCACACTTAACGAGATGGCTTGCCTCGCATAATCAAATTCATCATATCCAGTCAAAATGACCACCTTCACGAGTGGATTACGTTTCCTCAATCTTTGTGCGAGTTCCAGACCATTCATGAATGGCATGCTGATATCGGTCACCACAATATCCGGCTCCACCCGCTCCGCCATCTCCAATGCTTCCCGCCCATTCTCAGCCAAACCGACAATCCGCAGATCGAGCGCTTCCCAATCGACCTCTACAACAAGTCCTTCACGCACATCTTCTTCATCATCCACCAGCAGTACCCGGTACACGTTTGGATTCCTCCCTTTTGATGACGGCCTTATGCCCTATCAACGAATATATATGTAGCATTGTGAATCATTTGATTTCTTATGGCTCAACGAATTGAAGCAAAACGCAAAGGCTCAGCGTTGATCTGTTCCAAGGTTGCCATCATAATATACAATATTATCAGGGATATGTAATCGCTTTCTTTATTGGAGGTAAGGCAACCCTGTCGGGCAGTGCCTAAGTCAAATGTGAAGGTTAGTATATGAATGCTAAAGGTAGGTTAAAGTAATACAAACACGGGAAATTTCGAAGTACTTCTAATAAGAGGTGTTTTGACTGTGATTATAATTCAGATTCTTCATTCTTGTTCTCTACGATGATTTCGTACTTAATGCTTTAAAATAAATCATTGTTGTATCTGGGTTGGTGTGTCCCATTATCTCGGCCAAACGGTGCAGTGGCGTATGCTCAGCCATGGCGTAGCCAAAACGATGACGCAGGTCGTGTGAACTCAGTCCTTCCAGCCCTGCTGTTATCATTACTTTTTTAATCAGGTGGCGCAGTGCTCTCTCCGTTAAACGATCATTTGTCTTCTCTGAAGGAAAAAGGTACGCACGATCGGTAGCAAGATCAGATAAGTACTGATTCAACATGACAACACACTGTATATTCAAAGGGATCTTACGTTGCACGTTGCGTTTATCGGCGCTCACTGTCAGGTGACCGCTTCGTCTACCAAGTTCGATATCATGAGGCTTGAGGTTGCATACCTCCATCGTTCGCAAGCCTGTGTGAAACATAAGGGTCAGGATGGTCTGATCACGAAGGGAATTACCATACTCCACTGCCGCGAGGAATGCCTGCTCTTCTTCAAAAGTCATTCGACGTGGACTTACTTTGTCTTCCGGAATGAATTTTAATGGCTTGGAAGGGTCATGACTGATCCTGGATTCCAAGACAGCCCATTTGAAAAAACGCTTCAGCGTAATCAACCTCCGGTTAATGGTGGCTGGTTTCAATAACATAACTTTGTGAGCATCTTCACGATAACTGACTAAAGTGGATGTATCCACATCTTCAATTCGCAGTGAGAACTCTTCGCTGAGCATGGTGCTTTCCTTGTACCATTCGATAAAATGTTTCAGATCACTTGTATATTCCTTCACGGTTTTGGGATGCAATTCTCCCTCTTTAGCAAGCATATGTATGAATTCCTCTACTGTCGGTTCCCGCTGCACCGAAACCCCTGATGACTGATTCATTAGAAAATACCTCCAAATCTTGACTTATATTAGCGGACATGGTATTATCATATTAATCGATACATTAGCGGACATCAAGTTCGTGGTTTAAATGCACCAGGTGAGTGTCAATTTTAAATTATACTCGTCATAATGATCGGCTAAAAACTTATTTTTTGGAGGAATCACATGCAAACAGGTACAGTGAAATGGTTCAACGCGGATAAAGGATTCGGCTTTATCGAAACTGAAGAAGGAACAGATGTATTCGTTCATTTCAGTGCAATTCAAGGTGAAGGTTACAAATCTTTGGACGAAGGTCAACGCGTTCAATTTGAAGTAACTCAAGGTAACCGTGGACCACAAGCTGAGAACGTTACTAAACTTTAATTATATGAAAGCTGCCTTATTAATAAGGCAGCTTTTTATTTACACATATGTGTCACAGCAAAGTTTCCACATCCCAAGAATGAAAGCGAGGTATTCCACATGGATAAAGAACAATTGATCACAGAAGTAGCCAAGGCTGGCGGTTTCTCCAAGAAGAATGCTGAAAAAGCTGTAACCGTTGTATTGGATTCGATTCTCGAAGCTCTCAAAGAAGGCAAAGAAGTTCAACTGGTCGGATTCGGGAAATTTGAAGTGCAGAAGCGTGAGGCAAGAACGGGAAGAAGCCGGAAAACAGGCAAAGAAATTCAACTACCTGCAGGTAAAGTTCCTGTATTCACAGCAGGCTTAAGCATGAAAGAAGCTTTGAATTAAACAACGCAACAACTTATTGAAAAGAGGTTTTTATTCAAACACACAATGATAATATGGATTTAAATGTCGTGTTTACTACCGTTGATGATATCATTAACTTTTATTCAGGCAAACAGACAAACTCGGATCATACAGAAAATCACACTCATTTGAAGCCCCCATCAACAAAGTCTGATTGTACCCTACGACCACCCACCCGTTAAATTAACATTTCATCTTGGACAACAAGAGGCCCTGATCCGCTCAAAACGGTCCAGGGCCTGATTTGCTTGGAAGCCGGCTCCATCAGGAACCAGCTTTTCTTGTCTTTTAAGCACAATGCACATCCAGCCTATTTGCTGTTCAGAAGTTCGCGCAAGATCTGTAGATCATATGCAGAGACAAGACGTTCCAAATGCGTATCCAGCCATTCCTCGTCCTGATCCCACCACTTCAATTCCAGCAGCAGTGCAATCGTCTCTTCGTCAAAACGCTTTTTAACAGTCTTGGCTGGATTACCACCAACAATCGTATAGGGTTCAATGTCCTTAACGACGGTTGAATTGGAGGCAACAATTGCCCCGTCTCCAATCGTGATACCAGGCATGATCGTTACATTTTGTCCAAGCCATACATCGTTCCCCAGTACCGTGTCACCCTTATATGGAAGTTGTTCCAGTGTAGGTGTCACACGCTCCCATCCTCCACCAAAAATGTTGAACGGATACGTGGTCATACCCTCCATCCGATGATTCGCGCCATTCATAATGAATGTCACACCTTCCGCAATTGCACAGAAATTGCCAATGACCAGGCGATCACCAATAAAGTCATAATGATGCTGTATCCGGTCATAGAATTGCTCTGGCGGATTTGTGTTGTCACTATAATACGTATAATCACCGATGTCCACGTTGGAACGCGGCGGCAGGTTTTGAATGTAACATACCGTACGGATATTCTCATTCGGGAAAAGTTTTGTTTTATCAGGGGCCATATTGTAGTCCCTCCTTTTCCCTATTGTAACAGATATTAAATCTTAAACGGACTAAGTGAGGTCTGCAGCTCTGTCGACACATCAGACAAAATAGCCGCAGATGCCTTGATCTGCTCTACCGACTTGAGCTGTTCATGGACAGAATCGGCAGCCTGTTGTGAATTGGTACTAGCCGTTTGCGCATGGCGAGCGATCTCATGCACAGAAGCTACAATCTGCTCCACGCCTGCGGACATCTCTTCACTTGTCGCAGCCATGTCCTCAATCTCTGTAGCAATACGCAGGTTTGTATCCCGGATCAGGCTGAAGTTTTGCTCCGTTTCCCGGGTCAAGCGCAGTCCTTCCTGTACTTCGTCCTTCACTCTCGACATGGCCGATAGCGATTGCTGCATATCTTGTTCCATGGCTTCGACCAGTTCTTCAATACGATCTGAAGAGTCTCCGGCTTGTTCAGCCAGTTTACGAACCTCGGTAGATACGACGGCAAATCCTCTGCCATGCTCCCCTGCTCTTGCTGCTTCAATGGATGCATTGAGAGCAAGCAGATTCGTTTGATTTGCAATCTCATGTATGGCGGAAACCATCTGGCTAATCTGTGCCGACTTCCCTTCCAGCATACGAATGACTTCATCCGTTGTGGTAACGGAAGATTCAATGGTAGACATCTGCTGAACGGTAAGTTGCACCGCTTCACCTCCGGTTTCAGCCTGTTTGCGTGAATACAAAGCAGAGTCCGAGATGCTGGAGGCCTTGTCCGCCATGCGTTGTACGGCTATCGCCACTTCTTCCATGGCCTGCAGATTTTCTTCCGTACTAATTGTCTGACTCTCAGCTCCTTGTGCGACTTGTTCAACGGAGGATGCAATCTGCGCCGATTCTTTGGACGTTTGGTCCGCAATCTTCAGTAGCAGCCCAGTCGAATGCTCTGCTTTCTCCGCAGCTTGAAGTCCTCCTTGAATGATGACCTGGAGATTACTTCTCATCTCATTGTATCCCATGCCGAGCATACCAATCTCGTCTTGGACGTTGTCCACAACTGGCTGTGTGAAATCGCCCGTACCCGCACGTTTAATCGCTACGGATACCCGTTCGATTCTTACTCTCACCCTGCGAACGTACAGCAGGATCAGGGTAATTGCGACTAACATTGCAAGCAGGAATACGATCAGGAATGTCTTGAGGAACGAGGAGATAATCACATCAATTAACGATTGAGAAGCGCCAACATAGAAAATTCCGATAATCTCTCCGGATGCGTTCTTGATTGGTTCATAGGCCGTCTGATATTTCTGACCCACAACCACGGCTTCACCGAAGTATCTTTCCCCTTGCTGCAAAACGGTCTGGGCGACCTCGTCCGATACCTTCGTGCCGACAGCACGCTTTCCGTCCACCATGACATTTGTTGCAACACGTTCGTCACCTCGGAAGATCGTCACCGTGTCACCAGAAGCTTCTCCAATCTCATCCACCAGTTCAAAGTTGCCTTCCAGCGCGGTATCTCCCTTGAATAATTGTCCGTTCTTAATGGCCCAATCTCCTGGATGCTTATATGTAATGATACTATTTGCCATCTCCAAATCGCTCTTTGCCTTCTCTGTAGCAAATGTCGTGATCCCCTGCTTCATCTCCAGGATTACACTTACCGCCACGGCTGATGAGAAGACGATAAATATACTGATAACGATCAAACTGATTTTGGTACCGATGCTCATGCTTCGCATGTGTGTGAGCCACCCTTTTCCCTATGTAATTGTGGGGATATTCAAACCAATTTCGATTCCGTTTCGAATATCACTATAGTCTTATCGGTAGGAGTCTTCACAATATTTATAATATTTCAGTGACTTTTATCACAGTAATAAAAATTAAAAATCAAAGTTTTTCCGCTTTCTCCGTAATTATGTGAGAATGATCTGCTGTCTGGAAATTTAGAGGAGCTGTATAAGTTGAACTAAAGAATATTTACACTGGACACTCCGATGACAGAACAACCTTTCGATGAAGCTTTCTTTCAGAAAGCTTGTAGCCGAACACTCCGTTTCTTCAGGTTCTTTGTCCTTTACGTTTCGTGTAAATATTCATTTTATGTTGCCAACCACATATTTAATTGTTATATTTATGTTGCCGACAACGCAATTAAGAAAGTTGAGGTACATGATGACAGCCAAAGATGATTTCAAAAAGCCTGATAATCTCCAGGAATTAAATAATGAGGAATTCAGTGCAGTAGCGAACTATCCCATCAGTTTTAGCATTTTTGCTCTTGCGCGCTCTCACAAAGGGCTTGCTGCGCAGTTGATTCGGGATACCGGGCTTTTTCCCGGTCAAGAGATTATGCTGATGCAGTTATATGCCCAAGATCATCAATCCCAAAACTCTCTGGGTCGCACCCTTCGCTTGGACCACTCAACCGTAGCCAAGTCTGTTCGCCGTCTGGAAGATGCCGGTCTCGTTACTCGGAGTCGTTCCAAAACAGATGGACGGGTGACCATTGTATCCCTGACAGAAGCCGGATACGCACTGGAGGATCGAGTGAATAACGCCTGGCGCCAAGTGGAGCAGATCACCACAGCTGGCCTCTCCGATGAAGAGAAGAACTTGCTGTTATCTCTTTCACAGAAAATTGCTGCACAGATTGATTCATCCCTATCCTAAATTTCCTTAACGAATGGAGCGTGTACACAATGCATACATCTAAAATGAAAGCTATTCAGATTTATCAATACGGAGGACCCGATACATTACAGTTCGAACAGGAAGTCCATAAGCCCCAGCCAGCTGCCGGCGAAGTTCTGGTACGCATTCAGTATGCTGGAGCCATTCCACTGGACTGGAAGATTCGTAACGGCTGGTTGCAGGACGTGTTTGTCAAAGAGCTACCTTATACACCCGGAACGGCCATGTCTGGCATCGTTGAAACCGTGTCAGAAGGTGTCGATACCTTTCAGCCGGGAGATCGTGTTTTTGGTAATGTGAAGGGTAGTTATGCAGAGTATGGTATGGCTCCTACTACGGATTTGGTGCATATGCCAGACGACCTGAGTTTTGAGGATGCTGCGACCATTAAAGGCGGAGCTGAAGCTGCATGGAAAGCACTGTTCACCGAAGGTGAGTTGGAAGCCGGGCAAACCGTTCTGATCCACGCTGCTGCGGGAGGTGTCGGACAATTCGCAGTGCAGCTGGCAAAATGGAAAGGCGCTCATGTTATTGCTACCGCGTCTGCTGCAAATGTTGATTTTGTTGCTTCATTGGGTGCTGATCAAGTGATTGATTACAAGACAACCTTGTTTGAAGAGCTGGTAAGCAATGTAGATCTGGTTGTTGAATCGGTCGGTGGAGAGATCGAAGATCGCTCATGGGGTGTTCTGAAACCTGGGGGCAACCTGGTATCGTTAACTCAACTGCCTTCTGCCGAAAAAGCAGCGCAGTATGGCGTTACAGCCAAGTTTAATTCCAAATTCCCGACATCAGAGGATCTGTACACAATCGCTCAGCTAATCGCTAACGGTTCCCTCCGCTCAGAGATTGATTCTATCTTCCCTTTAAGTGAAGCGAATCAAGCGCATGCCAAAAGTGAGGCCAGACATGGACGAGGCCGGATTTTGCTGGATGTTCGCTCCGTCTAACCTGAAAAGCAGAACAAAAAGGGATTCGATCTGACCATCGAATCCCTTTCTTATTCTCCATACAACAACGGTGATCTGCAGGAAATATTTTCTTATTTGGATGTAAGGCTTACTTGTGCAGCGGTTTGATCCCAGTCCACGGTAAGTCCCAGACCTTCTGAGATGAAGCGTACAGGCACGAGTGTGCGACTGTTTTGAATGATCGCTGGTGCATTAATTTCGAGTGTCTCTCCATTTACGGTTGCGGTGCTGCTTCCAATCTTGAGCACAAGGGTCTGGTCATTCAGTACAGCTGTTACCGTCTTCGCCATTTTGTCCCAAGTCACTTCTGCACCTAGTGCTTCGAGAATTGCGTTCACAGGTACCATTACTCGGCCACTTTGCTGCAGTGGGTCCTGATCCGGGAATGTGATCAATTTACCATCGAGAGTTACGGTAATGGTTTTGTCGGTTGTTCCGGATGAGGTATTCGAACCTGTCTCTTCCGAAGTCTCAGGCAAAGGCGTTACTTCACGTCCAAGTTGCTCTTGCAGATTCGCAAGACGGTTCAGTGCAAATGTCGTCAGTGACCCGGCTGCCATGGAGCCCATGCCTCCACCCCCACCGCCAAAGTTACCACTAGGGCGTGTCTGCGTATTATCTGTACCCGTTGTTGCATCTGTTGTACCGTTTCCAATTGCAGCACCCGGCTGAGTTGGAGGTGTTGTTCCATCTGGAGGTGTCATTCCTTCCATGCCTTCAAATCCTTCTGGTGGTGTACCGCCCATACCACCTGCTGCGTCTGCATTTGCAGAATAAGCGATGTTGGATTCAAACTGTTCTGTCGTATAAAACTTCGTTGGATCTGCTTCCACATAAGGATGAATCTCATCGGCAAGGTCAGTAATACGATCCTGAATACCTTCCATATAGTCTGTCAGTTCATTGACGTAGCTCAAATATTTTTCCTTATACTCTGGCACAGCAAGCAGGTTGTTAATCATCGGTACATTTTCCATGTTAATGCCTAGTACCGGCTCGTCCACAGATACGTTCGTTGCGTTGGTGTTGGTCGTGGTTGATCCGGTTGTTGTGCCACGTCCACCTCCACCCGAGTACCCGTTGAAGGACATGTTGAAGTCCCAAGGAACAACGGTGAACTTGCCCGCGGCATCACTGTAAAGCATGTAGTTGTGTCCTTTGTCGCCGTTATAGCTGTCATAGTTGCCAAAAACCATGTTGCCTGCAATATATTGAAGCGCTGAATCCACGTCCAGTACACTTTCAATATCACCTTTTTCACCTTCTGGCATCTCGTTCAGCGTTTGGATGAAGGTTTTGAGTTTGGCTTTGTCCTTATCCGTACCCAAATCTTTGGTGATTGTACTGTAGTCACTGCCCTCTTCATATTGAAGATAACTCTTCTCATCCGTATCATAGAGGACACCTTCTTCGTAATCCTCACCGTAGTTGCGCTCCAGATAGCTATCATCCACTGCTTCAACGCCAGTATAGAAACCAACCAGCTCGCCGTTAACGTACAGATTAACATAGTTCGTCATTGGTACATCCATGCCAATACTCCGCAGTGCTTCATAGTGAAGAACTTCACGCATATAGGATGGATCGGCGTAGTTATTGTTTAGTACCATTTTGTCCAATCCAAGCAAGGTTTGTGTTTTGTCGTATTTATCAAACTTCAGTCTGAAGCTGTAACGGTCCGAATCTTCCATTGAGGCTACAGCTTTCAAGGTCAGATTGCCCTTGGTGGAGAAACCGACATTGTCCAGCTTGTTGCCGTCCACTTCCACACTCACATTCTTATAATCCTTATCCAACGGACTTTCGAGCATGCTCTTCCAGTCTGCATCATCAATCGTTACATTCACATCAATGACGTTATCCGTCTGGAACAACGATTCATAAGCTTGCGTCACGCCTACACTCGTGGTTGTCGCTGTACTTTCTGCGGCAAATGCCGCATTCGGACTTCCGATCAGACCAAAAGATGTCGTTACCATCGTCACGGACAATGCCGTTACTGCAACTTTTCGTAATAAAATATTCAAATGATGAATCCTCCTTCTTGGATTTCTGTTAAGCAACTGAGGCTTATGTAACCATGGTAGGGGACGAACCTTTAGTGAATCTTAAATTAAGGATTCATAACAAAAAGTAGCCCATCAGGCTACATAAGTTGAACTATAAATGTTACACCTTATCACTCCGATTGCAGTATGGTGTAATATTGAGCTTCAACTTATATAGACGCCTGCCAGGCTATTTGTTCTGATTCTTTATAACTCGGTAACTGTAACACCTGCTGCTTTGTAGTAGTCCTCATCTACATTGTTTAGAATGTTGGCCTTCATTAGAATGTTTACTCCGGCAAAGAGGCCGATTCCGTTTGAATTCCCTTCAATAAGGTTATTTTCAATCCACACATTCTCAGGGTCCCCTTCGCCGACATTGCCTGCTCCGGCATCGCCTTTGTCGCGCTCAAGCCTCACACCCCAGTAACCGCTCGCCGTATTGTTACGAATTACATTGCCGCGAATCACCGTGCCCGGTCCGTTCAACACTTTGATCCCTGCTGCCTCTGCAATCATAGTGGTATTCTCGATGAGATTATCCTCAATTAGGGTATCGGGGGTACCCATGGTTACCGAAATACCGATTCGGCTGTTCGTAATTGTGTTGTCATGAATGTAGTTTCCTTTGCCCGACTTGCTGTGGTTGCTGGGCGCCGAACCCCCAGTATTGCCGAGCCCAATCCCTGCGCCTGTCAATACGTCCGTAATGACATTGCCGGAGATTTCATTTAAATACTCCAGTTCACCATGAAGATCAATGGCATCCAGCTTTGTTCCGTTAAATGTATTACCACGTAGCACGTTATTATGTGCCACAAACTGGATCAACGCTCCATGTCTCAGATAAGGTCCCTCAAACACGCTGTCCTCCACCACATTCCATAACGTATCATTGTCAAATCCGAGCCGATCGGTCTTGGCCGTTCCCTGAATTGAAATTCCGTAACCTGAACCTCCAGGACCCAGATCTGTTGCATTGCGGAAGGTTGCATGCTTCACAACAACATCGCGGCTGTGCTCAATGCGGATCGCCATTCGTTTGAATTTCTCCACAATTACGCCGTCAATCGTAATGTCATACGATGGTGCCTCACCATAATTGGCGATGTGTATCATGCTATCCGGCCCCCCTGCGGAGGGGTTATTGGATTGATGATCAGTCGTGTAGCTGCCGGACCAGGATGAATTTATGGTCATGTTGGATACGAGAATGCTGTGCTGAGCCGATGCTTTCAGAACGGCACTTCCCGTCACCTGATTCAGCGATGTCTTGAGCACAGTTCCTTCACGGCTCTCACCTCTCAGATTCACTCCGGATTTGAGCATCAGATTGGTGCTCAAATCCGGCCCGGATAACAAATTGTACACTCCATCAGGTAAAAACACTTCATCCCCAACGTTGGCTTCGTCCATCGCAGCCTGTATAGCAGGGCGGTCATCACTCGTGTTGTCAGCAGGATCTGCTCCATAATCCCGTACATCAATTGTACGTCCGGTCACGGCATGTGGAGCATGGACAGCATGTGGTGTGCCATCTGTTTCTGTCAGACCTGGGGCGATAAAGGGCATCGTCCCTTCAGGTGGTTGTGGCACGATGTATGGAATCAGAGCCACAGGTGTCCCTCCCCCTGCAAAAGGGGCATACAGATGCACATCGCTCAGACTTGTGTAAATACTTCCATCGGAATTGCCACGTCCGGTAATTCGCACATAACGTGCAGATATGTCCGGGATATCAAACGCCTGCATTTCGGTTGTATCTCCACTGCTTTCGCCATTAAATATCTGGGTCCACTGCTCACCGTCAACAGACGATTCCATCTCAAAAGATGTCTTTCGGATATCCCCTTTGTAAAAACCAATTCCAACATAACCTACTGGCTGTGCCTGCCCCAGATCAAATGTGATCCATTGCCCCTCTCCTGCAACAGACCAGCGTGTATAGCTGTTATTATCGAGGGTATTGGTCGCCAGGTTGCCGTCGCTGCCACTTGCCGTGACGGAAGCCACAGGCAGGGACGATACCGGAACGCCAAGGGTTGTCAATTCGGTTGATAAAGCACTGCTGACGTTGCCCGCTTCGTCAATCGCCCTCACTTGAAATGTATATGGTGTTTCCGCTGCAAGTCCGCTGTCCCGAAATGACTGCTTACCTTGTTCGCTCAACAAAACGCCATCCCGATAAATCCGGTAGGCAGATACAGCTGTATCATCGCTGGCAGCGGGCCATCTCAGTTCCGCAAAATCCGTTCCCCAGTTGCGAATCTCCAGTTCAGCTCCCTGCTCCCATTCGGGTGACTGCGTGTCACTGCCTTCTTCGATTAAAGCAATGACAGATAACTGCGGACGCGGATTGCTCGTTCCGTTGGCTTCCTTGGTATAGACGTTAACGGAAACACCTGTTGATCCCGCATCCGCGAGCAAAAATGCCACTTGCCCAACATCTGCACGTTCCTTCACATAATCGGTTACATCCACTTCATAGACTGCCGGACTTCCATTCCGATCTGCCGTGACCTGGAATGTGCCCAGCAGCGAAGCTTCGCTCAGACTTTGGACGGGAGCATTCGACCAGGTTAGTGATGATTCACCCCAGTCTGTGGCATCCAAACCATAAAGAGACAACTCCGTATCGGTATTTGAAGTGCCTTTCTTGGCGGCAATCCGTAGTCGATAACGATCTCCTTCCGGCTCATTTCCGGTCATATCAAATTTGAAATAAACATACTTCTTGGTGGAAGTAGTCGAAGAAATACTTAGTAATCCGGTGCTGGAACCTGTAGCCTGATTGAGATTCAGATCAGGCTTGCTACTATCAATCGCCGCATCGTCGCTTGGCAGCTTGCTGGCGATGACCTTCTCCATCAACGGTCGTTCTTCTTCCTCTTCACCCTCGCCAGATGAAGTATCTTCGGAGTTGCTTTTGAAAATAACTGGCTCCGTAACGGTCCGGTTCTTCACATGTTCATCCAGGAATGCCCATGCCTCCGCATTGGCATTCTCGGTAGCTGTACCTGTAAATCCATGGCCCTGACCGGGTACAATCTTCACATCCACAATCGGCACACCCGCAGATTGAAGCTGCTCTGCAAAGGTAACACTGTCCGTGTATGGAATGGTGGCGTCAGCATCCCCGTGGCGAATCCAGAACGGTGGATCATCCGGTGAAGCATAGGTGCCCGGCATCGCAAGTCTGGCCTGTTCCGGTACATCCAATGCGCGATGACCGCCTAGCAGAGCCGTGACCGAGCTATAATTATTGGCAAATGTCGTCATAAAATCAGCGGGTCCGTACCAGTCGGCAACCGCCTGCACTTTGTCCGAATACTCCGGCCATCCGCCAGAACCCTCGAGATCTGGTATCTCTACCGTGACTCCTGTATCAAGCACGACGGGATCACCAACGACCAAGTCCCCCGTGGTCCCGAGTAATGCGGCCAGGTGACCGCCCGCAGATGATCCCCAGACGCCGATACGACTGGGGTCCAGATTGTACTGGGCGGCATGGGCCCGCAAATATCGAATAGCAAGTTTGACATCCTGAATCTGGGCAGGGAAAGGCGCCTCAGGCGTCAGCCGGTAGTCCAGAGATACACCGATGTAACCGCGTTTGAGCACATAATTGCATATGGAGTTCAATGCCTGCTTCCGATCCCCGTGGTTCCACCCACCTCCGTGAATATAGATCATGACTGGCATCGGTTCAGCTGCCGCTGTCTCGGGAACGGCAATGGATGAATACATTGCCCGCCCACCAGCCATGCCAATCTCCACATCCTCGTATAAAGTCACTCCTTGTGGTGGCGTAAACTCAGTATTCTCTTCTCCAGGCGGCACTGGGGAAGGGGCAGGCGTTATACCCGGAATGGCCTGACCGTAAATGGCAACATTATCGATATACATGTTGGCCTGCATGGTATCTCCTGTCCGAAATCGAATATTCACTGTACTGTTATTGTTCCCTTCGGAACCCAGCGTCCAGCTTTTTAAGGTATTGCCTTCCTTATTCTTCATATCTGTAGTTCCTGGAGGAAGTTCAAACGTCTCCAACGTCGTCCAGGAAATACCTCCATCCTTCGACCATTCAATAATCACGCTTCCGCTTATATAGGAGGAAGCTCTTGTGAAGTAGCTTAGCCGAATGTTTCCGTATCCGGTCAGATCAAGTGGCAACGCGAGTGCATCGGTTCCATCTATCTTGACCATGTTGGGTTGGGATGGTGCGGTTGTTGAAGAAGACGTTTTGGCCTTGCTCCCGCCCGCACCGTCCTGACGCCATGGTGCCTTCAATGCAATTCCGCCCGTAGAGCCAAAATTGTCGGGATCATCAAAGTTTTCCGCGTAAATCTCCAGTTCGGGCCCCTCGGGTTCCGGGATATTTTCTTCCTGTGCAGCATGGATAACAGAATGAGGAATATCTTCTTCCATCGCCCGGACTTCATGCACAGGAATGGCGATACCGGTAATGAGTATGAAAGATATGGCAACAAGTACAGCCCGCTTCGTCCACGTTTTGAACAAGTCCTTCATTTGTATCCCTCCGTATTCAGCTGACTTGCCACTCCAATGACAGAACAACCTTCCGATCGCTGTTATCGTGTAAAATGTATAGTTCGACTTATATCGTTAGCGACGCGGTGCTGACACGCCTTCACCCTTATTGAATTTCTCCGTAGCTTCTTTGATGGCCTGATCTCCACCCTTGGATTTCCATTCCTCAACCACTTTCGGCCAATCAGAGATCGGCTCCTTACCATAAACCATTTTGATCATGTGCGTGAGCAATACTTGAGGAGGTGTATCCGAATTGGGAGCAATCTCGGGATTCTGCACAAAGGCCTCCAATCGTGGATCAAAGTTGATGCCATCCCGGCCTTCTTTGGCTAAAATCGTATCGTAAATATTCATCAGTTTCTTGCCTTCTTCTGTCAGCGATAACGAGCCTTTATTGTACGTTGTGTCCTGTACAAACCATAAGAACGACTGACGGTAACGCTCTTCGTCCACGCCAGCGGAATCCGTTGGAGCGGTGTACGAAATCACCCCATTATCCTCTGTGTAGGTTTCTCCTTCCGTGCCGTACGTGAAAAACTTCTCCGCTTCATCGGACACCATCCAGTTAAAAAAACGGATAATGGAAGCCGGATCAGCCGCATCCTTATTGATAAAGTAGGCACGTGTCACCGGACCGTACAGATAATAACCACCTTTACCGTCCGGGCCAACAGGCGAAGGGATAATTTCGATTTTGGCATCGGGAACCGACGCTTTGATCTGTTTCTCCCATTGGATCAGTTCGTTGGCATTCATGGACCACATACCCGCCTTGCCGGAGAGAATCGTATTTTTGAATACCGTCGAATTGATGGTCGCAAACTCTTTGTTAATTAGCCCTTGCTCGTACATCGTTTTATAGACTGTCAGGGCTTGCTGCATATTCTCGTTATCCATGAACTTGGGTACAATCTGGTCGCCCTGCTGCTCCATCATGGACAGGAACTGCTGCACATCATAGGCACCAAAGAAGGTATCCGCATATTTGAAATCTTCACGCCCCATATATGGATTCTCCACGCCAAGCTTTTTAAAGGCGCGCAGCACTTCCAATGTTTCCTCCACCGTGGTGGGCACAGGCAATCCCGTTTGATCCAGCAGATCCTTACGAATCCAGGTTGCCCGGCGGGATGGATTGGATAAATATTCGGGAATGGCATAGATCTGGCCGTCATGGGTGACCTGGTCCCAGGCTTCCTTCGGCACGGCTTTCAGCAAATCTTGCCCATACTGCTGCAACAGCTCATCCAGCGGCTGGAATACTCCGGCTTCAACCGAGCCGGCCATCTCCTTGCCGTTGACACCGCCATCACCTTGCACCACATCAGGAATATCATTGGTGGCAAACATTTGGACCATTTTCTGCTCATATTCCTTATGAGGCACAAGCACGATTTTCAGATCGCTATTGGTCAGCTCCTCCAGCTTTTTCACCCATTTATCCTGGTTGATGTCCGGTGACTTTTCCACATACGTATACGCCAGCGTTCGCAATGACATGGAGAACCTCGTCTTGCCGTCTCCTCCATTCTCACCGGATTCCGCCCCGTTTCCCTTGCTGCATCCCGCCATGAAGGTTGCCGCCAGCAATAGCGCCATGCCTGTGACCATCCACTTTTTCATGCTACCCCTCTTTTCATCCTGATTTAGGTTTAGGTATCACTTGTCGATGAAGCGCTTTCATTAAGATGATAAAACATCCCCACCGCCTGCAACAATGGGGATGTTTTAGATGAGATTGCGTTTTCTTTAGGTCCGCATTTACTAGTACGTCTTGGATACCTCGATCTTCTTTGTTACACCGTTGTCGGTAAAATAGAGATGGATGCCGTGATCCTGGTCATCGATGAAATAGGGGACATACTTCGGCTCCTCGATCTTATATGGTACAAGCAGCGTAACAATTGTATGACTTGTGGCAGGCCGCGTTTCCGCGCTCAGATGATAATGTCTGTCCAGCGCTTCGTACTCTGCCGGGTCCACCTCTGCGAATTGATCCGTCTGGCTAAGCGCCAGCTCACCGGAGGAAGCATATACAAACGTGCCCTCAAGCCCCGCCTTAGTACCGTTCAGACGGAAGCTCTGCCCTTTCAGCTCTAGCGGGTGCAGTGCATGGAACAGCCATTGAACGCTGTCTGGTTTCTCCAAGTCAATATGGTCCACAATGACGAAATAGGATGATTGCAGAAAATGAATCTCTCGTACAACACGTTTCACATGGGGTACTGTGCTGGCATAGGCATCGGTCGCCAATGCGCGAACATAACCATCGCCGTCCCGCCAATAGGCCTCTTCGATCTGCCCGGTTGCGGCCATATTTAGCACCTTGTTGTTCTCAGCATACTGGCCTGTTCCACCAATCAGCAGATTGTTTTTGGAGCGTGTCTGCCTGCGCCATTCCCGGTGGAAGGAGCTGCCGTGCGCGATATAATAGCCCGTATCCGCCGCGAGTGGCTCACCGAATGCATGCAGAGTAAAGCTATTCTGATCGGCATGACTGTGGCTGATCGAGCCATAACGACTCGACTTGAGCAGAAGCATCATATGCTCATCCGGATCGTCCATCCGGTGATGCATGGCTACCCACCCCACATCACGGAACCACTTCAGCGGCTCGATGTCCACAGGCGACTCTTCCTCCACCTGCGGATAATCATGCCGGTATACTAATTCGTCAAAGTTAAAGTCCCACCAACCGTAGTTATAAAAAGCACCCTCTGTCCCCGGATCAGATTGACGTACACGCTCAAAATACCACTGGTACCAGCGATTGCCTGTAACCCCAGCCAGTTGGCGGACAAGATAACCTGTTTTCAAGTTTACCGGGTCACCCAGCGTAGACTGGTCCCCAAAGCTGGCGCGCCGTGCATCAGGCGGGTAGACGTAGAAGGGAAAATCCCCGGTACGACGGAAAAATGGCCGACGGAAAAAGTCGATGCCCGCATAGTTTCGCAGCAAATTCATCGCTTCGGTCACATAGGCCATACCTGTTGTCCAATACATTGGACCTTCGGCCCAGCCTCCATCACTTCCTCCCCAAGGGGAGTACAGACAGGCATAATAATCGATTGCATAATCCAGCCACTGTGCAGCCTGCTGCTCCTCATGCAACAAGGACATACAGCAGGGCACAAGCACGGAGGATAATGAACGCACCGCATGACTGTCATAGGGCACATGATGAATCTTCGAGCGAACCATCACATGCTGGGCTACCTGTTCTGTCCGCCGCAGCAAACTGCGCCTGACCACTTCCTGCTCTTCACTGTTCAACTCATCATGCAGCCAGTCATAACCCCAAGCGAGCGCAGCGGCGACTCTAAAGGCCGCCTCATCGTTATAATCACGGGAGGTCGTTCCCTCCGTATCCCAAGCTGCCACATGCAACAGCCAGGTTTTCGCCGCATCAAGCAGCCGTTCATCTCGAAGCACTCGCCCAGCGATACTCAGATGACGAATCGCATATAACACTTCCTGACAATCAATATACATTTGCCTCCAGAGTGCGGCGACACGTTTGTTCTCGGGGTACGGTTGCGGTTCACGAATGGGCTCACGGTTTGCCCACGGCTCCACGGAATGTGCCATAAACGCATCCCAGCCGCAGTATGTAGCATCTGACGCAATGGCATCCGCAAGTGCATTCAGCCCACGCTCACCAAGCCACAGCCGGGGGTGAGACATGTCTGTGAAATCGTATCGCTGCGCCCGGGAAGGTAGCGGTGTCTCGGGTAATCCCACTGGTACAGTGAACCGCCGCACCTCACTCCAAGCCGACATTTCCCCTTGCTTCCCTTGCGAGGCATGCCCTTCGGCTTCACTCCCTTGCTTCCCCTGTGAGACATGCGCTTCGTATTCGCTCCCTTGCTGCACTGGATGATCTACAAGTAGCGCATATCGCCAATAATAATCCCCAGGTTCAAACACCCGGTCAGGCGTGAAAAAGTTATACGGGAGCGGCGCAAAGGTCATCGTCTCTTCTTCCTGAAAAGAAGGGCTCGCCGACACTTGCAGCAGATAGCCATTCTCATCCTCCTGTTGTGCCGCCATCCAGGTAAACCTTGGCGGATTCTCTGCCAGAACGGTATGCTCGTCAGGGGCATAGTCCACATGGAACGGCCCGCTGATGGGTTGGTACAACGATCTTTCTGCAAGCTTTCGCTTCACTTCCATCGTTTTGTCCCCTCCTTATCACAATGTTGTATCATCAACGCATATACATGCCGCCATTGATTTCAAGCGTCTCTCCGGTAATAAAAGAACCCAGGTCGGAACACAGGTACAACGCCGCTCCTGCGACATCATCGGGAGTCCCTTCCCGTCCAAGCGGGATGCTGCTTACCGCAGAAGACCGACCTTCTGCCGAGGTGAACGTAGCATGGAAAGCCGTCTGTCCGATGAAGCCCGGGGAGAGTGCATTCACCGTAATCCCGCCAGGGGCAAGCTCTTTGGCGAGCCCTTTGGTTAACGCAATGACGGCCGCCTTGGATGCTGCGTAAATCGCTGCACCCGGCCCGCCCCCATTATGAGCCGCTACGGAGGTCAGATTGATAATTCGTCCGCCACCTGCCGCCTTCATGCCAGGAATGACTGCTTTGGAGACAAAGACGGCGCTCTTCAGATTGACATCCATAATCCGGCTGTACAGCTCCTCACTCATCGTTTCAATGGGACTTCGCTTCACCAGATGTCCTGCGTTGTTAACCAACAGGTCAATTGGACCGCCGAAACGGAGTGTAATATCTTCAACCATCGCTCTGATCGCATCCGTATCCGTCACATCTGCCTGGAATGCCGCCGCTTCACCACCAGCATCCCGGATTGTAGCCACGACTTCCTCAGCCCGATCCATGTTATGCAGACCATTCACAGCAACCTTTGCCCCGCAACGAGCCAACGCTCCAGCGATAGCAGCACCAATCCCTCCACTGGAACCTGTTACCAATGCGATTTTGTTCTGTAAATTGATATTCATGTTTTATCTTCCTCCTTGTTATTGGTTTCAATTAAATTCGCTTGCTGTGCTGGTCCGCCGGAAGCGCCATCGTAATGGTCGTTCCCAAGCCTTCCTCACTCTCCATCATCAAGCCGTACGTCTCCCCAAATACGAGCTGAATCCGTCGATGTACATTCATAAGTCCGATGCCACCACGATGATAAACATCATCGGTGTCTTCACCTGCCAGACGGTTCAGTTCCAGACGGCGACGCAGCTTCTCCAGACGTGCCTTGCTCATGCCCATACCATTATCCTGAACGATGACAAGAAATCGATCTTCCAGACGCCGAGCATCGATGCGGATAAAATGACCCGGTTCCATGCCCCGTGGAAACGCATGTTGCAGCACATTTTCCACCAGGGGCTGGAGGGTGAGACGAACCATTTTTTCCAGCAACAGATCCGGTGCAATGATGACCTCAACTTCAAGCTCCCGATCCATGCGATGTTTCATGATGGAAAGGTAGGCCAGCACATGCTTCAGCTCATTGGCAACCGTAATTTCCTCCAGATTGGTCTGAATGGAATAACGGAGCATATGAGCCATCGATTCCACCATCTGCGTAATTTCTTCGGAATCCTGTACAACGGCATAACATTTGATCGTCTCCAGCGTGTTGTAGAGAAAATGCGGATTGATCTGCAACTGGAGCGCCTGAAATTCCGCACGGTGTCGTTCCAACGCTTCCTGCTGTAGCTCAATTTCCGACTTCTGGCGGCGCAGCTCCGACTCATATACACTCTCAATCATGTCCGACAAACGGCTGACCATCAGATTATAGCTGCGAATCAACACTCCGATCTCATCGCGCCTTTCCTTCATCTCCACCTTGTTCCAGATTCCCTTCTCCGTCTGTCTCATTCCGTTCATCAGCACACGAATGGGTTCTACTTGAGATGCTCCGATCCGGTAGGCCACCACAAGCGCAGCGAGCAAGGTCCCTGCACCAACCCATAATGTAGCTGAGCGGATCGTTGCAATCGGCCTTTGAAGCTCCGAGAGCGGCACGGAAGCAACAAAGCGCCAGCCCGAATAGGCAGATAGCTCCGATATAAACAGCCGTTTGGTGCCATCCGTGTTCTGTTCCAGTGACCCTGCCTCCATGTCCATAAGTCTGTCCACGGTGCTGGACGACATCACGGTCTGCGCCTCCTCGTCCCCAGGAGTGTAGATGACATTTCCGTTCTGATCCATCACATACTGATAGCCCCCTTGACCGAGATCGAGTTCTCCCCAGATGTTGTCAAGTTCCAGCACATTCACTTCCATCGCCAGCACTCCGTTTGGTGTATAGGAGGACACCCCCCTGATCCGGCGCGCAATCGTAATGACATTTGCATTCTGTCCACTGCGGATACTGCGTGTGAGCAAAGTCGATTCGCCATTCGCAGGGGTTGCAGCGAGCAACTGCTTATACTGCTGTGCAGCATCGATATCGGGTATGCCCGCTGAATTCTGGTTGTCATCGATGACAACCCGCCCGTTCTCCCCGATAACATACAGGAACTTGATCTGTGGATATAACATAAATACAGGCGGGAACACGTTCCTTTTAATCTGACGGCTATACTCGTAATAGTTATAACTATCCTCCGAACTCATATCGAGGAAGTGCTTCACACTTCCGTTGGAGAGGATGGAGTAAGTCGCGCGATCATAATTTTGCAAATACAGATCGGTCTGGTACGCCGTATTACGCATCGTTTGGGCGATGTTGTCCGCAAGCTGATCGTTCATCTCAGTCGAGGCATAGGTATAGGTGAATAAGCCAATGGCAGACAGGGACAACGTAATTACGATGGCAAAATGAAAGAACAGGCGGATCGACAGGCTGCGCTTCATCATTCAATGCCCAACTTACTGCGATATTCGGACGGGGTCAGTCCGGTAATTTTCTTGAATGTCTTGGTAAAATGGGGATGATCCGCATACCCCACTTCGTAGGATATATCCGTAATCCGGTTGCCCGGCTGTTCCAGCATGCGTTTGGCCAGTTCCATTTTGCTGCGTATACGGTATTGGATAAAGGTCTGACCGGTCGTCTGCTTGAACAGTTGGCTGAAGTAGGATGGATTCAGCCCAAGCTTGGAAGCAATCTCGTCCAGTGACACTTCCCGGCGCAAGTGCTTCTCCAGATAAGCTTTTGCTTCTTCTACCGGATGCTTGCGCTTGCCGCTGCGTTTTTCCTTGATCCTATTCATCAACGTCTGGATTCCGTTGCCCAGAGCCTCGAAGCACTCTTTTGAGGAAGCGCTTACAATAATCTTACTGGACGTACTCATCGTTCCGTTGCCACGGGCGTTCATGCGGGCCACAATCAATTCCAACAATTCCTGAAAAAGCTCCGCCGTCTGCTCAGGCATCAGGGCATATGCTGGATAACGATTCGACCATGCTGCGAGTAGCTCCGTCACATCGGATTGCCTTAACTCCCATATAGCCTCTTCCAGACGCATGGCCCAATCATTCAGCTCCCTCACGGGTACAAGGGATACCGTAGGTTTATCCTCTTCGCTTGCCAGCAATTTGAGCAGCAGTTCATGCAGCTCCTGTCGTCCCACTGGCTTGAGCAGATATCGCTTTACCCCATAATCCATACAGGCTCTTGCATATTCAAAGTCTGAATAACCGGAGACTACAATAATGCGCATCGTACTGCCTTGCTCTGATAAATGTCGGCACAACTCAATGCCATCCATCGTTGGCATGCGAATATCCGTGAACAGGATGTGTGGTTGAAAGTCCTTCACCACCTGAAGGGCCTCTTCCCCATGCGCCGCCTGCCGAATCTCACAATCGAACAGTCCTGCTTGCTTAATCATCTTCGCCAGACCCATCCGAATCATCGGTTCATCGTCCGTAATCAAGATTCTGAACATCGCCATTCCCCCGTTTCCGTCAGATCTGTATGCTGCTTGTAGTTAAGATTTGACGGAGCCGACCATGATTCCTTTTACAAAATGCTTTTGCAGGAAAGGGTAAATGATAATGATTGGCAAGGTGGCGATGATAATGGTCGCCATTTTGATACCTTCCGGCGATGTATGTGCAAGGGTGCTATAGACCGCAGAACCCGGATCGACGGAAATATCGTCACTCTCAAACAGCTTCTTGAGTGTGACCTGGATCGGCCACCAGGCCGGATCATTCAGATAATAAAGCGCGGTGGAATACGCATTCCAGTGGCCCACCGCATAGAAAATGCCGAGTGATGCCATGGCCGGTTTGGATAATGGAATAACGATACGCCAGATGATGCCAAACTCTCCACAGCCATCGATACGGGCGGCATCGATCAGTTCACCCGGCAGCTGTGAGAAGAACGAACGCATGACAAAAAAGTTAAAGGCGTTAATCGCTCCTGGCACAATCAGCACCAGTGGATTGTTGACCAGGTGTAACTCTTTCATCAGGATAAAGTTCGGAATGAGCGGTGCCGAGAATACAACGGTTATCAGGACAAACATAACGACCAGTGAACGCCCTTTGTACTCTGGACGGGACACGGGATACGCGAGTGATGCCGTTGCGGCGAGATTGACCAGCGTACCCACTAACGTCACCCCAACCGATACCGCAAAAGCCCGCCAGAAGGCAGCATCGCCGAATACATATTCGTAATTGATCCAGGTAAAAGCTACAGGCCAGAAGCTGACCTTTCCGCCCATGATCGCTTCCGAGCTGCTAAGTGATTGGGCCAGTACATTAATGAAAGGCAGAATCATCGTTAACGAGAGCAGCGTAAGAAAAACGAGATTTCCAATGCGAAATATACGGTAACGGACACTGGGGGTACGCATCCATCTCGCCTCCTAATACAGGCTTTCGCCGGTTGTTTTTTTGCTAAAGAAGTTACCGAGTAGAATAAGCATCAAGCCCACGACCGACTTGAACAACCCGATGGCTGTTGTATAGCTGTATTGCTGTGAGAGAAGCCCGGCTTTGTAGATGTACGTATCGAGAATCTCGCCAGATTCCAGATTGAGCGGATTCAGGAATACAAACACACGCTCAAAGCCCAGATCAAGGAACTTCCCGATGTGCAGCAGCAACAAAATCATAATCGTTGGCAGCAAGGATGGCAGGGTAATCGACCATATTTGCTTCAAACGTCCAGCTCCGTCCACCTCTGCCGCCTCATACAGATCGGGATTGATGCCCGCAATGGCAGCCAGGAAAATAATCGTGCCGTACCCGGAGTCGCGCCAGATCCCGGAACCGATCAGAATGGAACGAATGTACGAGTCTTCTCCAAGGAAGTAGATCGGTTGCATGCCCAGAAATCCAAGTGCCTTGTTGACCACCCCGGCATCCATCGAGAAAATACCCATGAAGATACCGCTAATGACGACCCAGGACAGAAAGTGAGGCATGTATACAATCGTTTGCAGCAAACGCTTAAACACAATCATCCTTAATTCATTCAGCAGAATCGCCAGTAAGATCGGTACCGGGAATGCAATCACCAGATCATATAATCCAAGCAGAAGTGTGTTATTGAGAATTCTTAAAAAATCATAATGGCTGAACATCTTCTGGAAATGCTCCAGACCTACCCAATCACTTCCGGTGATGCCTTTAAAAATGTTGTAGTTCTGAAAGGCAATCACTGAACCGAATAAAGGTACATATTTGAAGAGGAAAAAATACAGGATACCCGGTAAGGAGAGCAGATATAGTATCCGGTATCGCCACAGATAACGTCCCGCATCTCCGAGCCGAACGCCCAGACTAGACGAGTGAAGTCCGGTTGCACCCCGGCTTGGTGGCACGATATCTGCCGGCTTCACGTCTTCTCCCCTCCCTGCTTCTGTGATTGCGCGCTTTTCAAGTTATCAGGAACGTTCTCGTCCCATGGGATCTCATTGAATTCGATGGAAATGTAATCCGGCTCACGGTCGATAATACGTGAGAGCTCGCGTGTGAACACCTCCACTATCTCCTGCTTTTGCTCATCCGTCCTGCCTTCATACAGCCTGATCGTAATTTCTGGCATCCGATTTAAGCTCCCTTCATTACGTGATGTAAACGCTTTAACAACTTCATCTTAGCGTTCCTGCGAAAGGGCAACAATGGACTATCTTTTCGTTCACTTGTGTTTTCTTTAGGTCATGACAAGTAAGCCCAAAAAGCCCCCTTACGAATGGGGGCCTCTTGGAACATAATATTTTTGGGATATATAGTAATTAATTTCATCTATCTCACTAGAACCTTGCATTAACAAACGTAATAATAAAGATCGAAAATGAAAACGCGCCCACAGAACCAGTACCTTAGAACCATTTTTGCTCTAAAAGCTAATATTAATATGACTTTATAACGATATAATCTACGAGTAACTTACCTGGGGGTCCTATAAGTGAAGTAGAACTTGAAACAATGCAAAAAGCACACTGAAGCATGAGAAAATGTCACGTAACCACAGCAAAAATCAGAATTATAGAAGTTGCACGATAACAATTTTCCACTAAATATTCATTAGATTACATAGCGTATAGCATCCCATCCAGGTATAGTGCATTTTCACAATCGTAGAAGGAGTGAACCATCTTGTTTAATAAGCTTCGCTGGAGTACCATGCCTTTCTTCATCAAAAATTTGGTGATTTCATTCGGCAGCATCATGTTGATCGGTGTAATCCTGATTACTGCCGCGTATCAATTGCAAAAAAATATCTTGGTTGAACAGTTGCACGACCAGGCTACCGTCATCACCCAGAAATGGTATGATGATCTCGACACTGCCAAAGTGGCAGAAGCGGCTAAGGAAAAAAGCTACTCCGGTCCTGTACAGCTGGAAATGAAAACTTATCTCGATTCCATCCATGAATTCTATCCAAACATCGCGCAAGCGTACATTTTTGGTTCAGAACTTGAGCAAGGAAACGGAACGTCCATCATCGCGATTCCAACGAATCTGTTGGAACCATTCGAGGAAGGTAATCTACCCGCAGGTGCCATGTACCCGCTGCCTCAGAATAACGTCGTAGTGCTGGAACAGATGAAAAAGGACGGAAAGCCTGCCTTCAGTGATTTCTACACGGATGAGTACGGAACCTGGACCACTCTGATCTATCCGATTAATAACGCAGATGGCTCCATGTACGCTGCTCTTTACTTCGATGTAGATGCAAGTGCCGTTCCAAAAGGCCTGAACAAACTGCTTACGTACGGTTTGATGTTCCTGATCGGTTTCCTGATCCTGTTCATGGTATTGCAATTCATTTTGCTGAAAAGAACGTTGCTTCCGATCCGCAATCTGATGAAAGGTATCGAAGAAGTCAGCACGGGTAATCTGGACGTAACCATCGATACCGGACGAGATGATCTGGGTATCATCAACGAGAAGTTTAATGCGATGATCCATCGCTTCAATACAACCATCTATAAAGTACAGAATGCTTCACATCACCTCTCGGAATCTTCCAAACAACTACTGGGCATTTCCGAGAAAAATAATGTGAACATTCAATCCATCAGCACCAATATTCGAGAAATATCTACTGGACTGGTGTCACAAGACAAAGCCACTGTGGAGAACGCACGTGCCATGACAGAGATGTCAACGGTAGTGCAGACGATCGCCAGTAGCTCAGCCGATGTGGCAGATGAAGCACTCAGCATGGAGCAGCGCTCCAGCACAGGTAATGTGGTGATGCAACAAGTCATTGAGCAGATGCGCCTGATCTCCGGTGCGGTGCAAAATACGTCAAATTCGATTCAGTCTTTGGAAAATAACTCGAACCAGATTAGCAACATTGTTAACGTGATTACGGAGATTGCTGGACAAACCAACTTGCTTGCACTTAACGCTTCAATCGAGGCAGCCCGCGCAGGTGAAGAAGGAAGAGGTTTTGCGGTGGTTGCAGGTGAGGTACGTAACCTTGCAGAGCAATCGCAGGAATCAGCGAAGCAAATTCGACAGTTAATTGAAGAAATTCAACGGGATATCATGCAGTCTTCCGAAGCGATGCAGTTGGGTTCCAAGGAAGTTACCAAAGGCTTGGAAGTTACCCAAGAGACTGGTGTATTCTTCGAGAATATTCTGACTGCTACGAATAAAGTTGCAAACCAGATTCAGGATATCTCCAGTTCTACTGAAGAAATCTCGGCAAGCACACAGGAAATGTCTGCCACCGCCGATGAACTGTCTGCCAATGTCAGCAAGGCAGCAAGCAGCAGTAAACAAATTGAGCAGTCAATTGATGAGCAGGAAGCCTCCATGGCAGCCATTGTGAGTGCCTCCGATGAGCTCTCGGTTGTATCCGAGCAACTGCAAGAACTGATCTCATTCTTTAAAGTACGCGCAGAATAGAATTAATAGGATATAGATAAAAATAATAAGACACAGTAAAAACCAAGGCTCATGAGTGACTGAACTCAAAGCCTTGGTTTTTTTGTTGTTACCAGGGTAGGCTTTATACCTTCCCGGTATCATTTAACAGACAGTATTTCTTCTGCTCTTATCATCATCTTTTTCTCATCATTGTAGCCGGATTGTTCGGATCGAAATCCAGCATTAAGAATAAGATCGGCCTCACTATTCGATATATATTGAACCTGCTCCGGTGTAAGGGTTATTTCAACTTTTTCTGAATACCAGCTATCTTTCGTTAATTTCGTTACCAATTCTTCACTGGTACTCGACCTCGGCGGGAGAAACGTCTTGCCATCCATTTGCAGATCGATATCAAAAAGCTGTTTCGAATGGAAAATCTCGTGGTTGACATCTTGTCCTCTATACCTTATTCCCGGTTGAAAAGTGAAGTCGTGATCACCAGATTGTTGGACACTTAATCGGAGTTCATAATCACCCAATTGTCTGGTTGCCGTCATCGTCTGTCCCTCTCTTTGAATCCGGTCTGCTGTATCGTTGCTTTCCAATGATGAATCGGAACAACCGAGTAGGACAAGACACATCATCAGGATGTAGGAGAAATATTTCAAGGTAGACCTCCTCTCACTCTAATATATAATTTGGCTCTTAGATTTTGGACGCAGAATTGTACCATTAAGTTACATTGTTAATAAAATATAAAAGAAGTTCTCCGCTTAAGAGAAAGCATATCTAAACAGCCCATAGTATAGAGGTCCAATCGCGATAACTAATGTTATCAACATCCAAACTCTCCTCGTCATAATTGGTAATCCATCCAAAATCTCTTCCCCTTCGTTATCCTTTAAAAGCATTGCGAATAATACATCCCATAACAGAGCTGTCACAGCAATAAATTTCCACAAAGAAGGATTTAAAATAGCTATTTCCGTTACATATCCTAGCAACCCTATCCATGTAATAACGGATACGACAAAATCGATTTTGCTAAGTTTCGACTTATACTTTCCTTTAATAAGATACGAGAGTGATGCTGTGCCAAGCAATCCAAGATAGATCGTCCATAAAACGTGTTCCATACGTATTCCTCATTCTTTGCTGTATTTTAATATTTATTGTTTCTTCGCCACCCTTTGCTATTATAGCTATTCAACTCTATAACTGATATATTTAGCACTTTTCCATATTATAGTAACTCCTCATCCGTACTTCCTCTACTCATTTATTGTTTTCATCCCCCAGCCCACATTATGACAATGATCACATCCATCTTCCCTGTTCAAGTGCTACATTTGTTAACGACCAGTTGACCGAAACAGTAAATGGGTCATTAGATAACTTACCTTACCCATTACCTTTCAACATATAAGGAGGTGTATATGCGATGAAAACGATAGATCGAAGGCAACAGGTGATGGATTCTGCCGAGAAATCCTTTGCCCTGTTTGGCTACAAGGCCACAACGATGGAGCAGGTTGCGAGACTTGCCAATGTGGGCAAGGGAACGATCTATACTTTTTTTGATAATAAAGAAGAACTGTTTAGCGAGATTCTGCGCTCGATCATTGCGGATATGAGACAGATTACAGAGCAGACGGTGAAGGAAGAGAACTCCTTTCTGGATAACGTGCATATGAGTATGGATTCTTTGCTGGAGTACCGGGAGGAACATGAGCTGTTGATCAAGCTCTTTCAGGAGGTCAACGAGTTTGGTACACCGCAAGCCAAGGAAGGTTTGCAGAAAGTGGAGACAGCCATTCTCGAATATCTGGAGCGTCAGGTGAGCCGTGCCATGGAGTTGGAGCAGATTCGCAGAGATGATCCCAAGCTGGTTTCTTTTGTCCTGCTGAAGCTGTATGTCACCTTAACCTCAGATTGGAACAAAGCGCATCCTACGTTGCACAAAGATCAGATCAAGGATTTTGTGGGCCTCTTTCTGAAGAATGGCTTATCCACCACATAGAAGAAAGGCATACCACTAGATTCGACACATATTAGAGTTAGAACAAACGGATTAGCGTAAGGATAGGGAGAGAACATGATGAAATCATTCCACGTATTTGGGCAGGAACTGAAGTCCGCCTTCAAGAAACCAAAAGTATTTATTCCGATCCTCGTTGTACTGTTCATTCCGGTGCTGTATAGTGGCCTGTTCCTGAACGCATTCTGGGACCCCTATGGCAAAATGAATGAGTTACCTGTGGCCGTGGTCAACACGGATCAGGGCGCAGTCTACAATGACAAATCACTCGAGGTCGGTCAGAATCTGGTCGATGAATTGAAAAAAAGCGATGATTTCGACTGGCAATTCGTGACTCGTGAACAAGCAGAAACAGGTATGCAAGACAACACGTATTATATGACGATTGTGATTCCGGAGGATTTTTCAGCAAAAGCTACCACTCTGATGGAGGATCACCCACAACCAGCGGAGCTGATCTATGAACCCAATGAAGGATATAACTTCCTCGCGGGTCAGATTGGCGGCACGGCGGTCAAACAAATTCGTTCCAAAGTCGCTGCCAAAGTCACAGAATCGTACACTGAAACGCTATTGGATCAGGTCGAAGAAATCTCTGGTGGTTTGGCAGATGCCGGGGATGGAGCAGGTCAGATTCATGATGGTGCGATCACGCTGGATGAGGGTGCCGCTACATTAAAAGAGAACCTGTCCAAACTGGCGGATGGAACCGACAAACTGGAAACAGGTGTGGCACCGTTAAAAGAGGGTACAGCTACCTTGGCACAAGGAATCGGCACGCTTCATGCAGGAGCCAACTCTCTGTCCGATGGATTATCCCAATTGGCGGCAGCAGGCACGAAGCTGGGTAACGGTGCATTGCAGGCTGAAGCAGGTGGAAAACAGTTACAGGCTGGCATTCAATCCGCTCAGGAAGGCGCGGCTAAGTTGGATGCAGGACTCGCGGCTTCCGAGCAAGGAAGTGCGAAGCTGGTAGCCGGATTGCAAACCTCAGTCGAAGGCAGTAGCAAAGTGAGTGAAGGTGCTAAGGCCGTTGCGCAAGGTCTTGCCCAATTAGCCGAAGCGAGTCCCGAGCTTGCCGCGAGCCCTGCTGTTCAGCAATTGCTGGTAGCAAGTCAGGCCGTTGCCACTGGCAGCGAACAGATCTATCAAGGCGGACAGCAATTAGTGGAAGGCAGCAAACGCCTCCAGGCTGCGCAACAGCAACTGCATCAAGGCAGCACCCAACTAGTGCAGGGTGAACAGCAACTTTTACAAGGAGTGACACAATTATCGACCGGACATAAGCAGCTTGCAACGGGCCTTCAACAATTTAACGCCAAGTTGACCGAAGCAGCAGTCGGAGGAGCCAAACTTGCAGATGGTTCGAGTCAGTTAAATGTAGGTGCAGGCCAATTGGTTACGGGTATGAACCAGCTTTCAGACGGAATCACCACCATTGCCGACGGTTCCCACAAGCTAGATGATGGTGCAGGAGCATTAAAAGAAGGCACGGCCAAGTTAACCGACGGCTCTGGCGAACTTGCCACCAAGCTTAATGAAGCGGCCGATGAAACTAGCAGTGTGAAAAAGACGGATGAACTTGTTGAAATGTATGCACAGCCTGTTCAGGTGGATGAGCATAAACATAACGAAGTGCCCAACTATGGTACTGGATTCTCCCCATACTTTCTGTCATTGGGGCTGTTTGTCGGAGCATTGATTGCAACGCTAGTTGTACCCACACGCGGCAGTACGGTTACCGATGCGAGTAGCTGGAATCGTTTTGTGAGCAGAACCCTTGCTTTCACGATCATGAGTGCTGTCCAGTCCCTTCTCGCTTCCTGGCTCGTATTGTCCGTATTGGGTCTGGAGGTTCAGAGCGTTCCATTGTTCCTCTTGTTCAGCTTTGTTACCAGTCTAAGCTTCATGTACATCATTCAGGCTTTGGTGACTTGGCTGGAGAATCCGGGTCGTTTCCTCGCGATTCTGATGCTGATCTTCCAGCTCACCACCAGTGCAGGCACCTTCCCGCTCGAACTAATTCCAAATTGGCTGAAAGTGTTTAATCCATGGCTGCCTATGACCTATTCGGTAACAGGTTATAAAGCAGTTATCTCGAGTGGACAGTTCAGTGTAACCTGGGATCAGATTGGTATTCTGTGCATATTCGCCGTGATTGGTCTTGGAGGAACCTTAACGTATTTCCTGATGCATCGCACCACGGAGAACGCAAACGTCAGCAGTGAAGTCGCACTTCACCTGTAAATTCGTAAATTAAAAAGCAAAGGCGTGTACCTAAGCCCCCTCTTATGGACAACAGAGGTGTTGGCTAAGGTACGCCTTTGCTTTTCTAGTTTTAGATACAATCTAAGTTTGCTAACTTCATATTTCTAATATGTAGAGTAAATTTCAGAACTTGAGATAGCGAAATTAAACAATAGTACGAGCAAAATAAGTAATACATAAATGGCTGTACCTATGATTCCACAGACAAGACCAGCAATCGCTAACCCTTTTCCTTGCTCCATGCGAACTCTGATCTCTTTGAAGGCCAAAGATGCAAATATAATCGCAACGATGCCGATTACAATACCCACATAAGGAATCGTGACGGACAGAATCCCCAAGACGAGAGATGTTATGGACTTGCCGTTTGTTTTTGGTACTACATAAGGTGGTGGTGGAACTGTATCACTATAATATCGATCTACATCATTCTGGCGATAATCCAAAGTATATCCTCCTTCTTTGTTAAGTAACATCATTATACTTGATTAGTTGGAAAATTATGCTACATATTTTGTAAATATCCCAATTATATTAAAAATATTTACTTTATCAAACACAATATGAAGTATGTATATATAGGAGGTATATTAATCCAGTTTCAGGATGAGGAGTTCAAACATAACAAAAAGATCTGAAATAACCTTGCCTTTAATTCCACTCTTCACTTCACCGATTACAATCTACGCACTCCATACAGAGTGCGACTCCATGTTTCGATTATCTTGATCATTATCTTAATGATTTCAATCCACGCACTCTATATGGAGTGCGACCACATAAGCTCGATGACGGTACTGGTCAGTTAAAAATTTCAATCCACGCACTCCATACAGAGTGCGACTTGGGACAAACATGTTCTAATTTGTAAAGATAAATTTCAATCCACGCACTCCATACGGAGTGCGACGATGGCACGTGAGCCGGGACAGGCTCTTCGTACTATTTCAATCCACGCACTCCATACGGAGTGCGACATTCACGGCAATGATTTCCTTTGCTGTAGCACACGATTTCAATCCACGCACTCCATACGGAGTGCGACACCACCAATCACAAAACAATTCCCCGATGAAAGAGATTTCAATCCACGCACTCCATACGGAGTGCGACTATAAATGAACCGAATGAACAGCTTATCCTACATATTTCAATCCACGCACTCCATACGGAGTGCGACAGCGAAAAAACACGTAACAGCAGCATATGCGTATATACTTATTACGTGTTTTCGTTTATCGAGCTAATTATTATATTCATTTTAATCTACAACATCCAGAATATTCAAGTATTTATTGCCAAAAGGGAACAAAAATGCCACATTCGACAAAATCTGAGGTGCGAATCCCCCAGGGATTTCATGTGAGCTTGGCATTCGCACCTGGCTACATCTACGTTCAGCCTTCTATCCTTCCACTTTCACCCGCTGTAAAAACGTCCGGGTACGTGCGAGCCTCGGATTGCCGAAGATCTGTTCTGGTGGACCTGCCTCTGCAATTTCCCCGTTATCCATGAAAAATACACGATCCGCAACGTCACGGGCGAAGCCCATCTCATGCGTGACAATCATCATGGTCATATTTTCCTGTGCCAGTTGTTTGATTACGCGTAATACCTCCCCGGTCAGCTCTGGATCGAGTGCCGACGTCGGCTCATCAAACAGGAGAATGTCCGGCTGCATCATCAGTGCCCGGGCAATAGCTACACGCTGTTTCTGTCCACCGGACAGATTACCAGGGTAGACATCGGCCTTGTCCGACAGCCCTACTTTGCCGAGTAATTCCAGACTACGATATCGAATGACGCTTGAGCTTTCTTTTTTCAAAGTTTTCGGTGCAAGTTCCAAATTATCTTGTACAGTCAGGTGCGGGAACAAATTGAAATGCTGGAACACCATACCCATACGATCCGTCATCTTGCGAATATCTGCGGCACCCGCGTAACGGCCATTATCAACCAACGTTTGATCCTGAATGCGAATCGTTCCACCCGAAATATCCTCCAGATGAATCAGGCTGCGCAGCATCGTACTTTTCCCCGAACCCGAAGGTCCGATGACGGCAATTACTTCGCCTGGTTCCACGTTAAAAGATACCTGTTTCAGTACATCAAGTGCACCGAATGATTTTCTCAACTGATTTACTTCTATTATATGTGTCATATGCAGACAGTCCTTTGATTGATCAGATTTAATTTATTCAAATGAAAACCGCTTCTCAAGTAGCTTGAACAGCACGGTGAGTACGAGTGTCATGAGCAGATACATAACCGCCGCCACGAAGAAAGGTGTCAGCTGTAAGTCGCGATTTACCGCCGCTTGGGCGTAATACAACAGCTCAGGTACAGCCACGGCATAGAGCAGTGCCGTATCCTTGATGAGCGTAATGGATTCATTGGCCGTTGCGGGCAATACTACACGAATCATCTGAGGAATAATGACTTTAGTCATCGTTTGCCACTTTGTTAACCCCAGTACCTTCGCTGCCTCATGTTGCCCTTTATCAATGGAAAGCAGTCCGCCCCTGAAGATTTCAGCGAAGTACGCCGCATAGTTCAGGATGAACGCAATCCCCGCTGCAACAAAACGATCAAACACCAGATACTCTCCAATCACCGGAAGCAACGGTAAACCGAAGCAGAAGAATAGAATTTGGAGCAGTAGCGGTGTTCCTCGCATCACATATACATACGTATGGGCAATCCACGCCAGCAGTTTAATCTGGCTTCTCATCGCAAGCGTGACCGCAAATCCAAGCGGTACAGATAACACGATCGCTAGCAAGAACATGAAAATGGTGGTCTGTGCACCCTCTAGCATAGGTTTTAAAATGGTCGATAAATAATCCCAACTCATTGTGTTGTCTCCTCTAATCTGTTAACCCCGCATTCCTCTGGGGCATAAATCGCTCCAGCATGGAATACGGGGTCCGTTTTGTTTCTAACTATATAACAGGTGTGTAACCTGCCTATTTCAGAACCTTATCTTCACCCAACCATTGGGTGGAGATTTTAGCAGCTGTTCCGTCTGCATTCAGCTCATCCAACGCTTTTTGCAGCTGATTCAGAAGCTCTTCATTGCCTTTTTTGATACCAATGCCATATTGTTCCGGTGCAAGAGATTCATCCAGCAGTTTGAATGTTCCCTCTTCTTTGGACATGTAGTATCTCGCTACCACTTCATCAATGATGACCGCATCCAGACGTTTTGTCTTCAGATCCGTTAGTGCAAGCACGTTATCCTTAAATTCGGAAGCTTTCACTTTATCCTTCAAAGGACTTGCTGCCAGTGCATCTGCCGCGGAGGACAGCGCCTGCAATCCCACATTTTTACCATCAAGTTCATCCAGCTTTGTGATTGGCGAGTCTGCCAAGGTAATAGCTACTTGACTGTTTTCCAGATACGGCTTCGTGAAGAGTACTTTCTCTTTACGCTCATCCGTAATGGTGTACCCGTTCCAGATCATGTCGATCCGGCCACTGTTCAGCTCTGACTCTTTGGAAGACCAGTCGATCGGCTGGAATGTGATTTCTTTACCCATTTTCTCCGCTGCAGCTCTTGCGTAATCAATATCAAAACCAACAATTTCATTTTGCTCGTCCCGGAAACCCATTGGAGCAAACTTGTCATCAATTCCTACAACAATCGTGTTATCGTCTTTGCTTGCGGAACTGGAACAACCAGCCACAATCAATACACATATGCTAATGAATAATAGTAGAATCGCTTTTTTTCTCATCTCTCGAACCCCTCCATGTCTATAACCAAAACCCAAACGCTTTAGTTCGTTACCACGTTATCAGAGATTTATAATAACATAGCATGGGAGAAGAGTCGAGTCTCTTGCCTATTTCCTTCTATTTCATGCAGTTTAATTGTCAACAATCTGTGAAAAAGCCTCTTTCACTTGTGCCGGTTCTACCAGCTTCTCGCGTACAGTCGAATTCCATAGCTCCGGGTTCTGAAGTTCCTTTAATTCCGTACCTGTCCATTGTTGGGCAGATTCACGACGTAAGGTATGGCTGGTATTCTCAAACTGGTAGACGATCTGCTCCAGATTATCGATCATAACGAAGTTCGCAACCGCATTATATACAAGTATCCGCTCAAGTTCCTCTGTATCCATCTCACGCGTATCCAAGCTATAATTCACTTGGACCGTGAAGGTCTCCGGATACAGTTGGTAACCATTCAATCTTTCACGTAAAGGTAAAGCCTGATTCAGATGACTAAGGTTTGAATTATCACCCATGTAGGGACTGCGATATTTGGCTAAAGCGGCAAAATCATGTGTCAGCGGATTCTGCTGCTCTTCCTCGTACCGAGCCTGTTTCGCCTCGATCTTCGGATTAACGAAGCCCTCAACAATCACTAAGCCACTGATGCCCAACACAACAAGTGTTATAATCCATATGTTTCTAATTCTCATAACGCATCACTCACTTCATACTTACTAACAATCCGATACGCCCGATGCACAACCAAAGGAATAATGACACTCAGTAATGGGATGGCAAAGGCAATGACGATCACAGCAAACTGATAGGGTCCATCCACCTGAATGGGTCGATTAAACCAGATGTTGCTTCCGAATCGCAACGCTGCCTGCGTTCCCCATAGTACGAGTATTAATGCTGCCCACAACCACCATATCCTGCGATTCCACTGCACTAAGGCAGGGATTCGAATAACCGTTGTTTTCACGGAAGTTGCAGAATCGTTCGACTTGTTGATCAACAGATACAATACATATGTGCCACCAACAATGAGACTCACGATCATAAGCAGATTGTTTATGGCGGAGCCTTGCATCAGCACTCTCATTGGAATGGTAATGATCCAGGCTATGAGGCTATAAATCAGAGCAGACTGCAACAACGCTGTCCAGTAAGGAACACGTTGTACCCTTCGATGGTCACTCATCACTTCATCCATACCAGCGATATGCTGAATGGCGGTCTGGAACGCCTTCTCTTCACTCATACCCTGCGAGATATAATCGTCAATCCGCGCAGCGAGATTGCTGTGAATCTCTTCTTTTAATTCTCGATTGTCTAATGTATCTTGTGCGTGAGCGAACAAACGATTCACATGACGGGTGATGCGAGCATCCAATCTCATAGGTCTTCATCTCCTTTTTCTCCAGTGACAATCATGCAATCAATCAGTGCCTTGGCTGCTTGCCAAGCATGAACCTGCTCTCTATAGGCTTCAAGGCCTTGCGTTGTAATTCGGTAATATTTGCGTCGTCCTCCCTGCGTCTCTCCCCCCCAGTAGGACTCCACATATCCACTCTTCTCTAGCCTCTTCAAACTGGAATAAAGCGTAGGTTCCTTCAATTCAAACTGCTCTCCGCTCTTACGATAGATCTCCTTAATAATGCTGTAACCATAGTTATCTGCGGGTATAAGTACACTCAGAATGATGGGGTCAATATTGCCCCGAATCAGATCACTGTTAATCACTTGCACATCCATCTACGAGTTTCACCGACTTTCTTTCGTCCTGTGTATACTATAAGACATATTACTATGTCTGTAAAGGTAATATGTATCACATGGTAAATATGCATCGCAAGAGTAACACTAGCAACATTCCTCTCTTGCAAATAAAATTCTTCAATCCGATAAGAACATTGACCCCATTGTTATTTCTTTCAACTTTGCTTATATTATCCGGCTGTAATCCTACTCCAAGTCATGGTACAAACAAAACTGCCTCACCCTCAACTCTTTGCGAGAAGGTTCATTCCAGTTAGCGCAGGAAAAAGGTACTCATTATTATGGAGCCTTTGCCCGCTGGACTTCCCCTCAAAATTCCCAGGTTTCCTTGGGTGATACCTCTTTTGCCTTTGTTATCCGTGGTGTCGAAAAAAAATAGAAACAAACAGGGCCCCTCCATTTCGGAGAGGCCCTTACGCATTTTTATCTATTGCTGCACTTTCTCGCGATCTTTCCCTTTATCGGATTCCCCCGCGTTTTTGTTCGCGGCATCGCGATCCTGCTGCATCTCTTCCACTGTTTTCACCTTCAGACGTGCTGCACCTTCATATTCATTTGTTGGAATCAAGTCACCTGCAGCAAGTCTTGCTTCTGCAGCTGCAATCGCATCTCCGTACTGCGGCAACCACTCGGCCTGTGCAACGAGCATCTCGTCGACCATCTGCCAAATTTCTTTTGGATTACACACGGCACCCACCAGCGGGTCCATCATGAACGCCTGACGAAGTAATTTGTCATCTCCGTTGACCGCTGCTTCAACCGCGAGGCGTTGCACGGAAATGCTCACATTACATACCGCAGCCGGACCAAGTGGCAGATCGCCTACATGTGGCATGGAGATGCCGTTGCGGTCCACATATCCCGGTGCTTCAATAATAGCATCATCTGGCAGGTTAGAGATTACTCCATTGTTAACGGTATTGAAATGTCCACGATAGACACGTCCCGTCTCCAGTCCCTCGATAATATATGAACCGTGCTCCTCGCCCCGTTTTTCCGGAATGAATTGCATCGGTTCATCCTTCATCCAGTTAGGAAAATCAGTCTCGAACCAGTTGCGCCCCTCGGTACATACCCGCAGATACCCACCTGTCTCTCCGTTAATCCAATTGCCGAGGTCGATCCATTCGTTAATCTCTTCCGGACGTTTGCGGTACCACGGCACATATTCACTCAGATGACCATTCGATTCTGTACTGTAATATCCGAACCGGCGTAGCATATCGATCCGCACTTTCTCAGTACGGCTATACTCCGGATGTTTCTCGAAGGCTTCGAGCAGGTCACCTGTAAGGTCTTTACCTTCATGAGAAGCCTGAATATACCAGGTCTGATGGTTGATGCCGGCACAGACAATATCCACTTCACTCTTTTTCAATCCAAAAGCTTCCGCAATCTGATGATGACCATGCTGTACGCCATGACACAGTCCGATCGTCCGTACACCACCGTACTTGTTGCAAGCCCATGTCAGCATCGCCATCGGATTGGAATAGTTCAAGAGCAGCACGTCGGGTGCGCTCTGTTCACGAATATCCTTACAGATGTCCAGCATCTCGGCGATTCCCCGTTGTCCGTACATAATGCCGCCTGCACACAGCGTATCGCCGACACATTGGTCTACCCCATATTTCAGTGGAATATCTACATCTGTTGCAAATGCTTCCAGTCCCCCAACACGAATCGTACACAGTACATACTTTGCATCTTTCAATGCTTCTTTACGATCTGTTGTCGGCTGAATCTGAATATTCAATCCATTCTCACGGATATCCCGCTGACACAGCTCAGTCACCATGTCCAGATTGTGCTGGTTAATATCGCAGAACGCAATCTCGATGTTGTTAAACTCGGGTACCGTGAGCAAATCCCTTAACAATCCCCGTGTAAATCCGATACTTCCTGCCCCGATAAACGCCACTTTAAAAGACATCCCTATGTCCTCCCTTAATCCGAATCTTTCGCTTCGGTTAATGACTCTCTTCATGAAATCATTGTACCAACCGCTTATAGGGAAGCGTTATCAAAATCATGACCTGTTCAAGATCTTGTTGTCAAAAATCCTAACTTTTACGCGCTAGCTCCAATAATCCAGTTGTATTCGAAATAACTGCAATCGGCTCATTCATCGGACGGGTACTGACTGACATGTCGTTCCATAGAGGAGCGAAATTCAACCGGCGTACGACCTGTATATTTTTTGAACAACATATGAAAATACTGACGACTGCCTACTCCAACATAGTCGGAGATTTCCGAAATAGGAATATTCGTCTGCTGAAGCAGCATCTTGGCCTTCTCCATGCGAAGCATCGTCAGGTAGTCGGTAGGTGTGCGCTGCGTGTGCTGACGAAAAATACGATGTAAATAGCCTGGATGCAGATTGACGGCTGCCGCAATATCCTTCATCTGAATGTTGCGATCCATATTGTGATGCATGAATTCAATGGTTCGTTTGACGTACAGTTCCGCCTGATCTGGCGCACTCCGGCTCATTTCTCCGCGCAGACGTGCAACACGAACCAGCAACTGGATAAACAGCGTACGCACCAGCATACCCTGTTCAGGAGACGACAGATTCCGGGCTTCGCGATGTTGTGCCCTTTCCTCTGTAGGAATAACTCCTATCGGTAAAGACGACCTTCCTTGCTCCTGCAGACCGCGCTGGTCGAGTTCCAACACCAGACTTTTCATAATGTGATACACTTCTTCCGGGTCAGGCAGTACCAGATATGGCGAAGCATTAGTGAGTAGAGTGTGGACTTCTTCCTCTTCCAGCGCGAGTTGGCGAATGGATAGCTGTCCAGGAGGCGAGTTTGAGAATGCAAACTCCACATTAAGCATCCGGCAAGGAACGCCATCTTCCACCAGTAAACGGTGCGGGACACCTGCATCTAGCATAATGAACTGTCCTTTTTTCAAAACAGCCTGCTCCGAGCCCCCATCCGGCATCTGCACATCCACCCGGCACATTCCCGAAATAATATACATGATCTCTGTGGAATCATGATGGTGATAGGACATACGATAGTTGTCCCACTGCTTGTAATAGTACGCGTAGAAACGCGGCCCGCAATCCTCTGTTCGCAATGCCTCCTGATACAGGCTTCCTGTCCAGCGCTTTGTGATGCTCATATCCATACCCCCATTCCTGCAACGATCATCCTCACTTTTCTCCATTGTAGCAATTCTGTCGGGTGGATATAAACTGTCTTGGTTAAAAGCCTCATTGTATTATTTAATTAGATAAATACTACCGAGCATCTAAACTTCAACGATGTAAAAGAATGATGTAACACGGATGGCTGGGAAAAAGCCAAGCTCTACCCGCAGATTCCAATGTAAAAAAGCTCTGAACCCCCCATGTGCCGAAACACAATGGGATTCCAGAGCTTCCAAGCTTTGATGCCAACTCTTAAAACTGACGACGCTGCGTTACGTTACAGCCTGATCATGAACACATGTTATGTTGCTATTGCTCATCCAGTCTGCTTACTTTCCGCCCTTACCTGGCGTGTAGAACTTAGGTAGCGTTACTTTGGACCAGTCCATATCCGATGCCATGTAGAAGGACGGATAGGAAGGCTGGTTGTATCCACTGTTCTGTCCGGCAATACCCACGCGATACATCGCATCATGCATGAGCGTGTACAACTTGCGGTCCGTTTTCTCGGTACTCAGATAGATACGAATCGCGGAACTGTCCGTGGTTCTCACCAGCATCTCTTCCCGCCAATCCCCGAAGATATCAGCTACAAGAGAAGGTGTACCTTTGGTGTGATTGTTAGTCAATGTGCCTGTTGCCGTCAGCAACGTGCCACGATTCCAGTCTTTGATTGTAGGTGTGACGTCGATGGCACCATCAACGATCTGTGTCGACATATCGGCAGACCAACGGATATTCATATTCGTTCCCGGCATCTGATCACTGATTTTCTCACCCTTAGCTGTCCACAAACCTACAGCCCATGTCTCCAGCCCACGGCGAGTCGGATCAACATCACCCACCATGCCGCGACCGGTATCTTTCCCCGTGTACCCACCATAGATTACTTCTCCGGTCTTCGCATCACGCAGGGAATAGCCGTATGGCGCCCACGGACCACCCTCGTGAACCATGAAAATTTCAAGTCCCGGACGATCCGGGTCGATATCTGCCACATGAAGTGCGTCCCCATGACCCAGACGGGCGATGGTTCCCGGTGCAGCACTCTCGGCAGGCATCAGGTCTGTGGAGCTGTACAGCACGCTGCCGTCATGATCAATCGTAGCGGAGCCATAGATAATCTCCTGTTTGCCGTCACCATCCACATCCGCCACACTGAAATAGTGCGCTCCCTGAGTTGTAATGGAGCCATACTGCGGATCTGTACCATCCACGCCGTGCGGTCCGTCATTGAATGGGTTCTTCATCGGTGTCCAGCCGCTATCCACTTTCCATTCCTTCTTCAGCTTCTTGCCGTCCCAATTGTAGGCAACCATCGTCGAACGTGTGTAGTATCCGCGTGCAAAGATTGCAGACGGCTTCTTGCCGTCCAGATAAGCCACTCCGGCTAGGAAACGGTCCACTCGATTCCCGGGTTCAATCCGTGCCATCGCATAATCGCCCCACATCAGGCCATCATCATGACGCTCAGGTTCATATGGAATGGTTTCCAGCTCTTTGCCTGATTTGCCTTCAAATACCGTAACATACTCCGGTCCATCCACGATAAAACCTTCAAACTTGCGCAGCTCATTTCGGTTACTGCGTTCTACCGCGTACACATCAATGAAGTAGTCAGCCAAGCTCTCGGCATCCTGCTGAGATAATGGGTAATTATATTTTTTCTCGATTCCAAAAGCTTCTTCTAATGTTGCAGGCCAGTTCCCCTTTACAACCTCGTCGTGCTTATGCCAGTTCCTGAACATATCCACCACATGATCGTAGTAACCATCAGCACTCAAGCGATAATCATCTTCGTTCGAATACCCTGCCTTGCGATCCTGCTTGGGAAGCGTGATGTACTTCTCGGATGTTACTTTTCCTTTTTTGTTATATTTGATAATCTTCGTGCCCGGAGCGGTCTTGAACATCATCTCGGCCTTGCCATCTCCGTCAAAATCGTAAACGAGCATCTGTGTATAATGAGCACCTGCACGGATATTGACCCCAAGATCGATCCGGTACAACAACTGACCGTCCAAGGTGTAAGCATCAATGTAGGTTTTACCTGTGTATCCTTTTTGCGATACGTCCTTGGCGTTGGAAGGGTCCCATTTGACGAAAAACTCATATTGGCCATCCCCATCCACATCACCCACGCTCATGTCATTGGCGGAATACGTATAAGCTTCTCCGGCAGGCGTCACGCCATCGGCGGGTTTTTGCAGTGGAATGTCCACATAGCCGTTCGCCCAAGGTTTGACGGATGCACTGCGTTTGCTCTCCTTGCCCTTCTTGTTCACCGCTGCCACTTCATAACGGGAAGACGATTTACCCGCGGCATCTACATAGTTGGTGCTGTCGGTGACGGTAGCGATCTTTTTGCCATCACGATAGACGTTAAAGTCCGTACCTGTCAGCCCTTTGTCGCTATACCCTGTGGCCTCGTCACCAAGCAATCTCCAACTGAGAAAAACACCTTCAGATGTCGATGCAGCCACCAGTCCCCGATCCAGATATTCCAGTTGAATCTCTTTCACGTGACTGCCCCCCTTATGTGATTGCAGGCCAGCCTCCGTCGCCCCATTACCGTTCGAAGCTTCCGCTCCCGTAACGCCAGCTGTTCCTCCAATGAGCAAAGCTACGCTGAGTGCCGAAGAGAGCACCTTGGCTGCAAGTGGCATACGTGCCTTCTTGCGACCGGATTGCCGACCTGACACCGATCCCTTATGTACCGGCGCTGTTGTTTCTGAGTTCATCCACCTTCACGCTCCTTGAGACAGAATGGGTAACGCTTGTACACATCGATGATGATTAGACGTTCGATAATTCATAGAGGCCTTCTTCGAAAGAAGGTTTCAACCCGAAATGATTACGCTTACAATATTAAAAAAGAGAAATCAGCTTGCCCGACTACCAGAGTGCGGTCCCCCTTCCATTCTCTTTTCAGTCCGAGCGAGGGAATCCCGCCCATCGGGTTCTATTATAGACATCCTGTCTGCCAGACCCTAGGCAAATATCCGTCCAAAACGATTAATAATCAGTGTTTTTAGGAGTCATTAGGAAATAAGTACTTGCAACTCTGAGGGTTATCCGTTCCGGTTACGAATCGTTCTTATGATCGCTGTTATCCCCGGATTTTCTTCCATCCCCTTTCCAAGGGAAAAATCCGTTGATAAAGGCGAACGCTTCGCTTCTTCAGAATCGATTTCGTCCCCTCCACTACGTTTCTCAGTTGATCAAGAACTTCAATCTAGAATGACTCCTTGTAATGCATAGCAAAAAACCGCAATCCTCTAACACACAGAGGATTGCGGTTAAGTCAGTTACAAATAAAGTTTAAGGCTCAATACCCCATACCAGGTTTCCACCTTGGTGGAGTGTTACCTTATTCCAATCCTGGTAGGATGTTTTCGTTGGATCGAAAGAGTAGTCATTCGTCTCGTCAAAGTTGGACCAGTCTGTTTTGTACATGCGAAGCTGGATGTCTCCAGTCTGTCCACCAGCCTGAATGCTGCCAGCTGCAGATGTGAAGCTCAGCTCCACATACGAGTCTGTGAAGGTCCGCTGGATATTGGCTCCGCCAACTTGAGCGTAATCGATGGCAGAATCCATCGCAGCCGAGCCCTCTTTGGAGAAGTAATACCGGATCTTCAGATCACTCAGATTCACAGCAGTACTCCCCAGATTTTTGATGTTGAAATACGGTTTGATCTGGCTATCTTGAGCATTGGTATCTCCAGCACGATATTGCACGACAAGATCACTCGTTGGTACAACGACACTTTGAGGTGTCGCGGAAGCTACAGCGGAATTGGCACTTTGCCCTGCTGCATTCACTGCACTTACCACATAATGATACGTTGTGCCGTTCGTCAGGGCAGTGTTGGTGTAGGACGTGCCACTCACATTCGCCGCGATCGTTGTGAACGGACCTGTTGCACTCAGCGCGCGTTTCACATCATAACTTGTTGCACCTGTAGAAGCGGTCCACGTTAGGCTCACCTGTGCATTGCCTGCAGTTGCTGTGAGAGCAGTCGGTGCAGCTGGCGCCGTTACACCTGCAACAGGTGTAGCCGTTGCTGTTGCAGAGTTAACACTTTCACCTACTGCATTTGTTGCCGTTACCACATAATAATAGGTTGTACCATTGATCAGACCGGTGTTGCTGTAAGATGTTCCACTTACATTAGCTGCAACTGTTGTGAATGGACCTGATGCACTCAGTGCCCGCTTCACACTATAACTTGTAGCCCCTGTGGAAGCAGTCCACGTCAAGGAGACCTGAGCGTTACCGGCAGAAGCTGTCAATGCTGCTGGTGCTGCCGGAGCTGTTGTTCCACCCGGAGGATTGCCTCCACCGTTACTTGCAGGAAGTACAGGGAATGCGTTTTTCACCAGTGCCACGAATTGATCATGGAACCAGTGACCCGATACCGGAGCATTAGGCAACGCACCTGTTAATACACCATCCCGAGTTGTGAAGGTTGGATCACACATCCGGTCGAAACCTTTGCCTTCGTTATTCGGAATTTCGGAGCTGGAGCCATCGGATTCACCCGGAGGTTTCACCCATACATAAGCATCCAGATGCGCTGGTCCTGGTGCAGCCTTAGGTGCTTCACCAATACCTGCGCCACTGGCATTACACCAGTTCCCCCGATGCTCCCGGCGATCTACACGTCCAGAATTCACATAATCGTTGATGTTGCTGCCCGTAGCAGATGCTGGACGGTCTACCCCGCCCCACCCATTCCGGCTAGTATCAATCAGGAAACCTGTGCTGCTTGGCCAGCCAGCTTGTACGAAATCGGCATACAGCGCAGCGGTGAAATCGGTTTCGTCAAAATAAGGATTCCACTCATAAAACTTGGCAGATTTAATCGGTTGTCCACCGATATTGAGATCAGGGTTAGAGAGGTTCGGCTCCCCCAGCGGTGTAGTGTTCGCTGTATTTGTAATGAAACCATCTGCACTGCTCAAACCTGCGGCTGTTCCTTGCACAACACTTGTATACAGCGCGACTGCTGCAGAACGGTTGTTATCCCATCCAAGCCAACCGGAGTGGCCGATATCCAGATAGTTGTACACATTAGGAATGGCGTGCAGCTTGTCCAATGCATACTTCACACCCGCCTCGTAGATACCTGTTGAGCTGGCTTGCCCACAAGCTGGTGTACTCAGGTTGGTCACAAGGTTAGGCAGACTGTCCGGTTCAATGACAGCAATAATACGAATATCCTGATACTTCGGATCTGCGAAGATATCTGCGAGCACATCAATATAATCCGTTTTATAGGTCTGCAGTGCCGCCTGTGTTAGTGGAAGCTCACCATTCGATGCAAGTGCATGACAATCCCGTCCGGGCAGATTGTAAATAACAAATGAAGCCGTTATTGGTGTACCCGGTTTCTTTTGAGCGAGAACGGCATCAAGATGTTGCTCTACACTTTTGCGACCAGCGTTGTCCGTACCGCCATAGATTGCAGCAATCCGGTCAACCCATACTGCGGTTGGATACGATTTGACGGTCTCCATCTTGGCCTTCAACGACGCATCGTTGGTCAGTGCAATGGACGTATCCACGAGAGCTGAATAGTCCTCGTTCAGATAAGCGGTTGCCCCTACAAATGGATTATCCACATGTGCTTCAGCCGCCTGAGTCAAGCCTGGAGACAGTCCAGGGAAAATCCCCGCAGCGAGCAGCGTTGCTGCAAGCATTTGTTTTACACCTTTGCGCAGGATCTTCTTACCTCTCGATTTGGTTTTCAATTTAGTCTTCATAGTTCCACCTTTCCTTTAGTTAGATTGGGTTGTACTCATGTCTGATCCTCTGTGTCATTATGATGCTTAGCACGAAGAGAACGTTCGGATGAGTTGGTTGTATCACCTCCAAAAGAAATGGTTGTATCACTGGAATCTGGAGCAAACAAATGGTGTGTGAGGGCGGCGAATCATGTGAATGAGTATAATATGGTGGGTGTGGTTGAACGTGTGTTAGACATGAAGAAGTGTGAACAATGACTTATGGGATGTCTGAATCCTAAATTGGGTAAGCGCTTTCTTCAAACGGTTAAAAAAAAGGTCTTCGCCTATCCATCTACAAACATGATGTTCGGTGTCACCTCCTTATGTTCTGATTATACGACATGTAAATTTTACTGTAAATTGAATTATATAAATTTAATTATATTTTTTTTCCATAATTCAGGCAGGAATCTGGACATCCCTTGCTCCAAAAGACACACGAGGTCCATCCTGGCAATCTGCCACAATGAACCTCGTGTTTTACAATGCCGAATTAACCCTCTCGTCTAGCTAGTCACTACATATAATGTCTTGTTCTTATATTCCTACATCTAAGGCAAAACGACAATGTCTCCCGGTTTCAAGCCACTAACCACTTCCGTCTTGTCCCCCGATTCCATTCCAGCCTGGATCGTCAGCGGCTCGGTCTGTCCATTGCCTTTGTCTAACAGTACGTAAGGCTCGGTCTCATCCCGCATGATCGCGAGACTGGACACTACCGTCACTTTATCCTTCCGCATCGTCTCGATATCGCCTTCCAGACTCACGCCTCCATACATTCTGGCATCCGGCTTCAGATCAATGACCACGTCAAACTGTGAAGCTTGCTTGAGGTCCGTATCGGTACTCTTGCGGGCGAATTTGGACACCTTACTCACCTTCCCGGTGAATTGCAGGTCTTTCTGCGCTGTCATTCGCACCTTAACTGGCATGCCCACCTTGAGCCTGAACATTTCTTCCTCACCAACAATCGTCATGAATTTCAGTTTGCTGATGTTTGTAATGGACCCGATCAGCTGTCCTTCCGTCACCGCACGTGTCTTGCTATCCTCTTCATTCATCTGAAATATACCGGAAGCGGAAGCATACACAACAGACTTACTTATAACTGCCTGCTTTTTCTGTATCTCCTTCTCCTTGAGGACCAATGCTTTTTGGTTCAATTCATTCGTCAGGCGTTTACCTTCCCGATCTGCAAATGCCTTCTTGCGCTCCTCTTCCGTCACGCCAAGGGACTCACTCATATTCGCCTGATCCAGGGTAACCTGATTCATCTTGTTTTCCAGCTGAGCTTTCTCCAGATCACTCTGCAACTGTTCTACTTCCGTTTGTAACGTGGAAGTACCGAGGGTAAACAGGATATCACCTTTGCTCACCTGCTCACCACTTTTCACATGCCACTGCTTGATGTTGGAAGCATACGGAGCAAAGATATCCGTCTGATCGGTGTATACGGATTTCCCTTTCACCTGTATCGTTTGCGTCATCGTTTCCTGTGTCACATCAAAGGTAATCGGGGGTGGAATCTCTATAGGCGCCTCCGGTTTTGGCTTGTAATTTTCATACAGCCAGTACCCTGCACCTGCCAAAAGTACAACGGTGATGATGATTTTAATCCATTTCTTCATGTGCCCAATTTCCCTTTCGCTGATAAAATTACATTGATTTGATCACAGTTAATGCATTGGTCCGAGATGCGCTGATTGCCGGATATATACCTGATACAATGCCAACCAGAACAGCAAAAACGATGCCAAGTGGCAGAGCCGACTGCTGAATAACGACGGTCATCGGACCATTCATCTGATCTGCCATCTGACTCGCCAGCAGACTGTTCACCCCGCCGAGGGCAGCAAAGGCGATCCCCACACCAGCCACGCCGCCCATTAATCCAAGCATCGCTGCTTCCGTAATAAACATCTGACGGATCTGCCATAGATTTGCGCCCAGCACCTTCATCACACCAATCTGTTTACGCCGCTGATGCGTGGACATAATCATCGCTACAATAATGGATAATGAGGCCAGCAGCATGATAAAACCACCGATCCCCAATGCCGCTTTTTGGTACATCGCCAATTGACCTGCCATCGCTTCCTCCTGGAACAGATTACTCTGTGTGTTTAAAGTCAGCTTTTTAATCTGTTCTTCCACCTGGGATACATAACGTTTGTCCTCAACCTTGACCAGAGCTGAGTTAAGATGCTTGGCCGTATTGCTGTCGGCCTGCTGTAATCCAAGCTCATCCTGCAATGCACGAGCTGTATCGAGCGGCAGATATACTTTTTTATCGTTTTGAGCGCTCATATCATCCATGTTGGAAGGCTTCATCAGTTCTCCAGACACGCGTATAGAACCACTCATTTTGGTTTTACTCGCATTCGCATAATCTTCATATCGAAACTGAATACGCTGCTGCACCAACTGATCCTGCTTCGCAGACATTTCCGTAAACTGCTCCAAAAGCTCATTGTTATATGGATCAGCATTCAACTGCTCGAATAACTTCTGAGTTACTTTGGGGTCCACGAGTCCAAATGCAGCCCCATAACTGGTTACCGCCATACGACCATCCTCTGCCCCACGTCCCTCAGCATACTTGTATCCAAACCCGCCCAGGGTCTCCAGCTGGGTACCAATGACCTCAACATACGTGCTGCGACCATCCGGAAGCACCATTTCCAGCGAATCCAGCTTTAACATGGGAGCCACGGCAACAACATGGGGTAGTCTTTGGATAATCTGAATCTTTTCCAACGTCAATGCTCCCCGTTCAAACTTCGATGTCTGACCATTCCCCTTGCCGTTCCCAGTACGTATGCCTTCATTGGGCGTAATCGTGATTTCATCCATCTTGTAATTGTCGTTCAATGTTTTCTCGCTATAGGTCTGTACGGACTGCCCCACGCTAAGTGCAATGATCATGGCGGCAGAACCGATGGACAGCCCCATCATGCACAACAGTGTGACCATTTTTCTGCGAATGATCTGTCCCCAGGCCATACGTGCTACATCCCGTATTCTCACATTTCCTCTCCTTTTGCCTCAAACTTCCCTTACAGCCTCTTCAACCAATATTCCATGTTGCAGTGTAAGCACAACTTGCATCTGCTCCGCGACCTCTGCTTCATGTGTCACAATGACAAAGGTTGTATTCATATCCCGGTTAAGCTGCTGCAAAATCGCAATAATCTCTTCCTCCGTCTCGGTATCCAGATTCCCGGTAGGCTCATCTGCAAAGATCACCGAGGGTTCAGTAATGAGCGAACGTGCAATACTGACACGTTGTTGTTGACCGCCCGACAACTGGGACGGGAACAACTTTGTTTTTTCACCCAATCCAACCTGTTCCAACAGCTTCAATGCTTTTGCTTTGCGTTTCGAAGGGCTTATCCCCATAAACACCAAGGGTAATTCTACATTTTCCCGGATCGTAAGATTGGACAGCAGTTCATAGGATTGAAAAATAAACCCGATATGACTGCGCCTGAACTCAGCCAGGCGATTCTCACTGAAACGTACAATATCTTGTCCCGCAATTAGAATCTTGCCCTGATCCGGTTTCATCAGCCCCGCCATCAGATTCAGCAGTGTGGATTTACCCGAACCAGAACTGCCCAGCAGGGCTACCATCTTGCCTTCTCCAATCGTCAGGTTGATATCCTGAAGCACCGGCACGGTTCCCTGACCATTGCGGAACGAGTGGGATAATTGTTCAACTTGAAGCATTACTACATTTCTTCCTTTCTACTTGCTAAATATGTACAGAGGTTGTTCAAAAAAGCCCGCTTTTGATTACGAAGGATGTCTAATGACATCATCAACATCGAATATAGAATTCAGCCGAAATGTCCGTTGCTCACGTAGTTTTCCCTACGCTCTGCTACTCCATTTCTAGCTTCATCCCATCTTCTCAGTACTGAAAACCAGTTTTTTTGAACTTGTATGTATAGATTCGCGTAGCACATTCCCTTATCATTATAGGGTGGAGATGTATCCGGGCTGGCCCGAGTTGTATCCAACTTGTAACATGTCATAACAAAAAAAGACCTTGTCCACAGAGCAGCTATCGCTCCATCAGACCAAGGTCTTATATTCGTATACCTTCCGCAGCTTACCAGGCTCTGAAACTAAAGCGGTACATTTCACTTTTATCCACTGAGCTGCTTACAGCAAATAATTCATCGTCATTCCATTTCAGACTGATGAAGTTATCAATATTGCGATAGATCACCGTATCCGACGAAATCTTGCTGTCATTCAGGTAGGCAACATGCAACTCATTTTTCTGATTCTGAATATCCATTGGATAAAAGTAAGCGATTCGCGATTCATCTGCATCCAGTTCGAAGTTCCAGATGGAACCTTGTAATACCAAATCATACTGCTCCTCCGATGCGTGATACCGATACAGCCCCTGAACCTTATTCATCGTTCCCTGGATGAGCATGTCACCATTTTTCAGCAACTTGTACTGTTGGATGTCTTCCATTGCAGCATACGCCTTCACTTCATGCTCATCCTCAAGCGATACACGATAGATGGCATACTTGTCTTTCAGCATCACCAGTATATAAAACTGTTGGTGATCCTCACTGACCTGCAACACATCCATAACGATAAACGTATCACTCGAACCTTTCCCTTGTTTTGGTCCTGTGAACATGCCCATCAGCTCATCATACGTGTAGATGACTTGACTCGTCCCCTGGCTCAGATCGACTTGTTTAAATAAAAGATCATCCTGACCGATGTAGGATTCATTCCCTACAAACACTCGATAATACGAGTTGTCGTTCGGAAGCTTGCGACGTTCCCCGCTCTGAATCATATACTCATACGTTGTCTTCTGCGTCTGACCTGACCGATACTGGGAGTAAATGATCTTCTTGTGGTCTGGGCTGATCGTTATGCCGTAATCCGTATTAGCCGCAATGTTCTTCACTTCCTTATCATCCAGATGCAGGAGAGACAGCTTGAGTCCTGAATAGGAAAATTCCGGCTGATTTAATATAATCGTGTTCCGGTCTACCACTTCAAAATCAAAGATCGCAAAGTCATTTGGAATCTTGGTAGCCGACTCGATCTGAATCGTACTGCTCGGTGGTGGCGCCAGACGGCTGTTGAATTGCTCACTTGGCAAAATCACCGTTCTTGGTTTGAGATTTCCAAGACTGAACAGGCTCCCAATCCCGAAAATTCCGCTGACAAATGCGATCAACAACCCTGACAGCATCAATCTATCACGGTTTTTACGCCAAAATCCAGAATGTCTCATGCGTTCATTTCCCCCGGAAGACTGATATTCACTTGTGTCCCTTCCCGCATGATGCTCTTCATCTCCACTGTTCCTCCATGACGCTCAACGATGTTCTTCACAATAGACAGCCCCAGCCCGGCACTGCCTTTCTCGGCCCTGTTAATTCCTTTATCCTGGTAAAAGGGTTCAAATACATGCTGGAGCGCTTCAGCACCGATTCCTTCCCCCTGATCACGGATCACAATAGCAATGGACTCACCTAACCGGAAGGATTGTACTTCGATAATGGAGTTCACATCACTGTACTTGACCGAATTATCCAGGATGTTGAGGAAGACCTCTTTCAACTTATCCCGATCTCCCTGTACATACTGATGTTCCTCCAGCTCATAGTGAATGCCTATATTGTACTTGCTCGCCTTAATCGACATGTCCTCACAAGCTTCGCGAATAATATCTGATATATCGATACGTTCGAACCGGTATGCCTGAATGACCGCAGAGGAGACCGAGACCTCCAGAATATCCGCAACCATCGTGTTGAGACGCTGGCTTTCCTTGATGATATAATTCATGCCCTTGTCAAAAAAGTCCTGGTCGGTAAATCCGTTATCCCGTAAAATCTGGGCGTATCCCAGAATCGTCGTTAAGGGTGTCTTCAATTCATGTGTCACATTGTCAAAAAAGACTTTGCTTCTCGCCTGTACTTGCTTCACTTCGTCTCGCTCTCGCTCAATCACATCAATCTGCTCCCGAACCCGATCAATCATGACGGTGAAGCTTGAAGCCAGTTCACCGATCTCATCCTTGGTTGTAATCTGAATGTCCGCATTCAGACTTCCCTGGGCCACTTCTGCAGAACGTTTTGTCAGTACACGGATGGGTTGTGTAATTTTCCGGGAAATAAAGATGGATGCGATAAATACAAATACGAAAATAACTGCTGCAAAAAACTTGATTGTATTTTGAAAACGAAGGTTGCGTTTGAACAATTCCGTGTAATCCTTCTTCATCTGTACGATTCCAATCAATTGTTGATCCATCTGGAGAGGGAAGGACAGACTGGCTGTGACCCGACCCTTATCCACAACTGTGGTGTAAGCAATCCGGGAATGTACGGCTTCCTCCACATCAGGATGGTCAGACCGCTTAGCAACGTTAACCTCGCTGCCAACAGATTCGTATGGCGAAGCATCGGGGCGATATACTATAATCTCCCCACCAACGGCTGATCCAATCTGCTCCGCGAGCTCGCGACTCCCTGCTTCGAGCGAGTCTCTGCTCATGCGTTTGTTATGTATCAGAAAGTACTGATTCAGCGCGATGTCCAGATTTCTTTTGGATTGCACCATATCCTCATGCACTTCCCGGTACATATTCTCCTGGGCTACCTTATTGGACAGAATCAACAGGACGGAGAATCCGATAAATACAATGACCGAGAACAGCACCACCATTTTGAACTGGATCGTCCACTTCATGTCTGTACCTGAATATTCAGCTTGTACCCCACACCGAATACCGTTTCAATCATCGAAATGCCTTGCACACCACTATCCAGTTTCTTGCGAATCCGTTGTACATGAATGTCCACCGTTCGGGTATCCCCTGCAAAATCAAATCCCCATACCTTGTCCAGTAGTTCAGAACGTGTATGCACCTTGCGATGATGGGTCACGAGAAATAACAACAGATCGTATTCTTTATTCGTGAGTCCTGCCCGTTCCCCGTCTTTCCACACTTCCCGTTCATCCTTGCGGATCTCAATATGCTTGCCTAGCCTTACCACCTCATAGGACTGATTCTCCAGTGTCTCGCTGATCAGATCAATCCGGCGAAAAATCGCCCGAATGCGCGCAACCACCTCACGGATATCAAAAGGCTTCGTGATATAGTCATCCGCCCCAAGCTCCATGCCAAGTACCTTGTCCAACATGTCCGACTTCGCAGTGATCATGATGACAGGTATCTTGGAGTTCACAGATAGTTGCCTGCACACATCAAAACCGCTCATATCTGGCAGCATCAGATCCAGCAGGATCAGATCCGGCTTCGAATCCCGAAGCAGATCCAGACCTTCTTTTCCCGTAGCTGCTTCCTTGATCTCAAATCCTTCCTTACGTAACGAATAGGACAAAATATCGCGAATGGACTCCTCGTCCTCAATAATTAAAATCTCTTTTTGTCTCATGATACTTTCGTAATCTCCCTGCTCTATGAATTTCCTTCATCTGCCTTTATTTTGTATCCCAAGCGGTATGCTTGAATAGAGGGAAGCACGAAATGTTACAACTCCGATACAACTCTGAACCTTTTGGAAACAACCACCCGATATACTTGGATCATAAAGAGACTCATACCAGACCGGACCCAAGCCTGATCTGTATCCAAGGGGGATTCACATCATATGAACAGCACACAAATTAATGATGCTTATATCAACTATAAATCAGAAATCACAAGGTATCTATCCCATATCGTCAAACAACCGCAAGACGCAGAAGATTTGGCACAGGATTGTTTCATTCGACTAATGAACGTTACCGTGGATATCCCTGAAGATCGCATTCTCTATTATCTCAAACGCATTGCCCGTAACCTGGCGATGGACAGCTTCCGCAGGCGGACCCGTACACTCAGACGAGACAGCCGTCTGGAGGTACCTACCCATCACGTCGATACATCCCACCTTGAAATTAGCGAAGGTGTTCATGATCTTGTTTCCCATATCAACAACACCGAACATCGTAAAATATTAGAACTTCGCCTCATCCATGGATACTCCATTAAGGAAACGGCAGAGCTGGTGAATCGCAGTGAAGGCATGATTAAATCCTCTGTCTTCCATGCCGTCAATCGAATTCGGGCCAAAGTCATCTCATAAGAGATGGCTTTTTATTTGCGTAAAATCAATATGTACGCAGAATTGGATGGATTATGACGGGACCGAAATACCTATGGATATGTCAAAAGACCCAATTTTACAAATATCGAGTTAATTTTTACAAATTGTTATGACTATGTGAGATTTTCATGTGGTAGAATATGGACGAACTCATGAATCAACTAATATTTGGGAGGGATTTGGTTGGGTAAATTAACAGGTATGCGAGGAGTATTTTTAAAATCACTCCTGGCATTGTCCATGGCTTTGCCGCTTCAGGTCGGATTATGGAACGGAGATGCATCGGTTCATGCGGAAGGACCGACAGACCCGGCACCGTTCATCCAGGCAAAGGTTGTGAACCAAAATGCAGGTAAAAAAGTATTGTTCGACAACTCTCACGGCCAGACGGCTGGAGCTGCAGACTGGGTCATTGATGGAGGTTTCTCCGACTTCGGGAATGCACTCGCGAATGATGGTTACTATGTCAAAGAACTTCGCAAGACAACTCCATTTACCTATGATGATCTGAAAGAGTATAACGTATTCGTTATTGCAGAGCCTCAAATTCCTTTCAAAACATCCGAACAAGCAGCACTGAAACAATATGTTGAAACGGGCGGCAGCATCTTCTTTGTTGGAGATCACTATAATGCAGACCGTAATAAAAACCGCTGGGATGGCTCTGAAGTCATCAACGGCTATCGTCGGGGAGCATTCGAAGATCCGGCCAAAGGTATGAGCACCGATGAGCGTAATTCTGAAGCGATGCAAAATGTAACCGGCTCGGACTGGTTGTCCGATAACTTCGGCGTACGTTTCCGCTATAACGCACTTGGCGATATCAACGCCAATATCGTTGTACCGGCAGATCAAGCCTTCGGCATCACAGAAGGCGTATCGGCTGTAGCCATGCACGCCGGTTCAACACTTGCAATCACCGATCCGGAAAAGGCAAAAGGTATTGTGTACCTGCCAAAAACCAACGCAAAATGGAATAACGCGGTAGACCAAGGTGTCTACAACGGCGGCGGGATTGAAGAAGGTCCTTACGTGGCTGTATCCAAGCTGGGCGCAGGTAAAGCTGCCTTCATCGGTGACTCCTCTCCAGTAGAAGATGCATCACCAAAATACTTGCGTGAAGAGACAGGCACACGCAAAACAACTTATGACGGTTTTAAAGAAGCCGATGATGCCGTGTTGCTCGTGAACACCGTAAACTGGCTCGCTACACAAGAGAACTACACAAGCTTAACTGAAGTGAACGGACTTGAACTGGACACAGCTACAGCGCTGTTGCCATTCGAAGAGCCGGCTGCTTCCACAGAACCACAGGCTGAACCTTGGTCCGCACCTGCTGCCGGATATAAGTGGTACGATCGTTCCACGTTCAAGGCTGGTTCTTACGGTGGCCCTGCATCCAGTGCGAACGCTGCATACAGCTTCGTGAAACAGGATACTCTTCCGAATGCAGAAGACTTCCAGATTCGTGTAGTTGTGGAGAATATGGCTCCAAACACAACCGTATCCGGTTATAGTGCCGGTATCTATCTGACTGGCGGAACACAGGTCGCCATGATCCAGAATGAAAGTGGTACTTGGCCAACTTCGTACGGCTATAGTTCCACATTCAGTGTAACCTCGGACAGCCAAGGTCGCGGGATCAAAGATCTGAACGTCCGGATCAAACCAGGTACAACTGGCGCTGCCAGCTTGCGTCTGCGTCTGAATGGCAGCAACCTGATCACCAATGCCGTGACTGTTGGCAATGTGCCAGCAGAACAGCTTCCGGAAGAAGAAGGACCGATTCCAGCAGCTATCACAGTTGCTGAAGCACGCACCAAAGCTGCTGGCACTACCGTAACCATCGAAGGTGTTGTGACGACAGAGCCAGGTGCATTTGGTGGACAAGCCTTCTATCTTCAAGATGAAACTGCCGGAATCTACGTATTCCAGCACACTAGCGGCTTCCATGCTGGTGACAAGGTGAAAGTAACAGCAGCAACAACCATCTATAACAGCGAGTTCGAGCTTACCGATATCGTTGCGATTGAGAAAACAGGTACGGCTTCCGTACCTGCTCCAATCGAGGTTACTGCAATTACAGATGCGAACCAAGGTCAACTGGTTCAATTGAAAAATGTAACGATTGAGAATATCATCAGTGCTACACCAGTTGGATCTTTTGAATTCGACGCGGTAGCAGCAGATGGAACGAGCACACACATCCGTGTAGACACCCGTACAGGTGTGACGGAGACTTCCTTCCCTTATGCTGCTGGTGACAAAATCGATATCACAGGCGTTTCCGCTATTTTCAAAGATGTATATCAATTGAAACCTAGAAGTTTGAATGATTTTGTACCTGCTGAAGAGCAAGGTGGCGGCGAAGTGCCTTCCACTCCAGCTGCAGGAGCACCGGGTAAACCGGTGCTTTCTTCTGATAATGGATATACCACTGGCCTGTTCGAAGGTTCGTACAACGTAAGCATGAACCTCTGGTGGGGTGAAAACGGTTCTGAGTACAAACTGTATGAGAATGGCGTTCTGATCGATACGCAGAAGTTGACTGCGGCTTCACCATCGGCTCAGTCCTCCAAAACCGCCATTACAGGCAAAGCCAACGGCACGTATACCTACGTAGCCGAACTGACCAATGACAAAGGCACAACACGCAGTGACGTGCTGACGGTACAAGTAACCAATGCCGCTCCAGGCAAAGCTACGTTGTCCCAAAACAACTGGGATGGTGACGGCAACTACAACGTATCCATGAACCTCTGGTGGGGTACAAACGCAACCGAATACCGTCTCTACGAGAATGATGTATTGATTGATACACAAGCGTTGAACGCGGCAACACCAGCTTCTCAAAATGCTACAACTGAATTATCGGGTCGCGCTAACGGAACGTATACGTACCGTGCTGAGCTGATCAACGCTGCAGGCGTAACCAGCACAGAGACAATTACGGTTCAAGTTACTAAAGCTTTGCCTTTGGCTAGCTAAGTCTCAGCTAAGAAGCCTAACGTTTAACCAAGCAACTAAAAAACCGAAACCAACATTGCCTGATTCACAGGGCAACATGGTTTCGGTTTTTTTTATTCATTTCAAACGTTCCGGCTCATATCCATTTCTAACAAATAGAATGCTGTTCCATACAGCACAATAAACGGCCACGGCGATGACACTAATGACAAAAATCAAGTTCATCTGTGTAAACGTATAACTGCTTCCCGTGAAAATGATCAGGATTGCACTGAGCCCAATATTTTCTCTGTTATTTTTTTTAAACTTCTGAAAGATCATTCTGTACAGCAATAGGAGTACCATAAACCCAATCCATATATATTGAAATAATTCCATAAGTCACCTTCCTTTTGAAAACTCACTTCTTAATATGGATATCTAAGAGGAGTATTGATTAATATCCTTAATTCCCTTTATATAGAAACCTATTAATATTACATGGATTTGGAAAATAATTCAATCATCTTTATACATATTCTTGGAATCCTCTTATTCCTCAACGCTTAACAGAGCAACAAGAACGCACCGTTGTTTATTTGCAGACACAAAAAAAGACTATCCCTGCCAATATTCCGGCACCGAATAGCCCTCTCTTCTTCCGCTCTCAACTAATCTTAATTTATCATCTAGTATATTCGTAGCGCCACATTAACCCTTACACCAGCTTCTTACGAATATACCCCGAGATCAAGTCAATAATCGTGATCATCACGATAATACCCAGCAGGATTATACCTACTCGCGGCCAGTTCCGAGTACTTAACGCAAAAATCAGCGGTGTACCAATCCCCCCTGCTCCAATTACACCCAGTATAGTCGCGGAACGTACATTGATCTCAAAACGATACAATGTATAGTTCAGGAAGCCAGGCATAACCTGTGGCAGGATGGCAAACCACAACTGCTGCATACGATTGGCTCCGGAGGCAAGCAGCGCCTCGGATGGGCCGTAGTCGATATTTTCAACTTCATCCGCGTATAATTTGCCTAACATGCCGATGGAGTGCAACCCAAGGGCGAGTACCCCTGCGAACGATCCGGGGCCTACTGCCTTGATGAACAACAAGGCCATGATAATCTCAGGGAACGTGCGAATAAAGCTGAGTACCATTTTACCTGCACCCGAGATGGAACGATGCCCACTCATGTTACGGGCAGACCAGAACGCAAACGGGATACAGAGCACGGCCGAGATTACAGTACCTAGTACGGAGATTGCCAACGTGTCTAGCAGTCCGCGCAGCAAGTCTTCTCCCTCAGGCAAATATACAAACTCCCAGTCCGGTGAGAAAATCCCGGCTACAATAGCTTTCATAATCTGAGCGGCAGTTTCCTTGAAACCAGTAAACGGTACACCGGCAAGCGCCCAGGCATACATAAGGATTAACAGTAACACAATGACCCAGCGTAGCGGGTTCTTCCGTGGTTTAGGCCGGATGCGGCTTGTTTCATTTTTCATCATAGCAATTTCTCCCGCAGCTTAGTACTTACATAATCAATGACCAGAACAATGACAAGGGTAAACAGAATGATTACACTGGTCTTGTCATACTCCAGGAACCCAAGTGTGGCCTCATAGTAGAGTCCAATCCCTCCGGCTCCCACCAGTCCCAGAATAGCAGCAGCACGTATATTAATTTCGAAGGCATACAGCACATAGGATGTGAACTGGGCAGCCAGTTGCGGCACCACGCCATATACAATGAGCTGAATCCGGTTCATACCAACTGCCGTCATCGCTTCCAGTGGCCCCTGATCAATGGTTTCCAGCGTCTCATACGTCAGCTTCGCGATCAGACCTATCGAGAACACAGCCAGTGCCAAGATTCCGGGGATTGGCCCCAAACCAAACACAGCAACGAACAAAGCAGCAAGCAACAGATCCGGCACGGTCCGAATCAGGTTCAACAGAAAGCGCGCCGGATAGTAGATCCAGCGACTTGGCATCAGGTTACCGGCACAGATGATCGAGACCGGAATCGCAATAATCGCACCAATGGTTGTCCCAATCAGGGCCATTCGGATCGTTTCCAGCATGCCTTGCACGATATTATCAAAGTAACTCCACCGGGGTGGGAACATCTCCTTCAACAGATCCAACATGTTGGGGAAACCTTCAAACAACTCCGTAAAGCTGGCATCCGTCTGTTTGGCACTGGCCCACAGAAGGAGCAGAATGATCACTAAGGTGAGCAAATGTTTCGTACGCCCAGGCGGTTTTGGGCGATTTACAACCTGAGCCGGGCTGGAACCAGGTTCCTTCCCTACTCCGCCTGAATTCTGAAGTGGAACATTGGACTGCCCCTTCATACCACAACTTCTCCCTGCTCATGCACAGCCTGCTTGTCCAACAATTCGTCAGCCAGAATTGGTCTGCCGTATATTTCTGCAAAGCGCTCATCCGTTGCCTCTTCCACCGGACCGTCGAATACGACCTCGCCTGCTCTCAATCCGACAATACGGGTCGCATACTCTCTCGCCAGATCAATAAAGTGAAGGTTAACGATGGTCGTAATCCCAAGGTCTTGATTGATACGTTTCAGGTCATCCATGACCTGCTTTGTTGTAAGCGGGTCAAGTGAAGCAACCGGTTCGTCGGCCAGAATGATTTTTGCTTCCTGTGCCAGTACACGGGCAATAGCCACACGCTGTTGTTGTCCACCAGACAACTGATCTGCACGGGAATAAGCTTTCTCCGAAATATTCACACGATCCAGCGCAGTGAATGCCAGTTCAATATCCTCTTTTGGAAAACGACCCATAATGGTGCGCATAGTGGAATGATATCCAACCCGTCCAGCGAGTACGTTACGTAGTACACTGGACCGTTTTACCAGATTGAAACTCTGGAAAATCATGCCGATGTCACGTCTGATCATGCGTAGCCGTTTGCCTTGTGCCTTCGTGATGGAACTTCCGTTAATCAGAATCTCGCCCTCACTAATGTCGTGCAGTCGGTTAATGGAGCGTAAGAGCGTTGATTTACCCGCACCGGACAGACCCACTACAGCAATGAATTCACCCTGCTCAAATTTCAGATTAATATTATCCAGGCCCTTGGTGCCGTTAGCGTAAGTTTTGGTAACGTTATGAAGCTCAATCATGACAATATCCTTCTTTCATTCATAATGATCAACCATACATGAGTCCTTGCTATAATGGCACAAGCCAGCGCAGCGTAGATCACGCTGAACTGGCCTGTCCATTGCTACGATTAAGCTGTTCCCATCCAAGAAAGCGACTACAATGTGAACAGATCCCGAACTACTTTTGGATCAAAATTATTCACCTTTCACTTTTTCGCCATACTGACGAACGATCTCAAACTTGCTATCATCGGACTCTACATAACCTTCATGCGTATAGATTTCTTTGATGATCTGGTGACCTTCAGTATCTTTACCGATATCGATGAAGGCTTGTTTGATCTTCGCAGTCCAATCTGCATTCATGTCTGTACGAACGGCAATGGTATCGTTAGGAATAGGCTCAGTGAACGCCAGTACTCGTGTATCTTCAAATACAGTCGGATAGTCTTTAGCTACCGTGTTGCGGGCATCTTGGAAAATAGCTGCTGCATCAACGTCACCGTTTAATACAGCGATAACACCTTGGTCATGACCTTTCAACGTTACAGGTGTTACATCTTTTAATGGATCAATGCCTCTGTCCAGCAACAGACCTGCTGGCCATACATAACCTGCGGAAGACGTTACGTTTTGGTAAGCGACTTTTTTACCTTTAAGGTCCTCGATGGATTGAATCGGCGAATCTTTTTTCACAATGAACATGGATTTATAGGAATCCGCCAACTCTTCGGTTGGAGCACCTGTCTCATCATTTACACCGAAACGTTGTGCTTGCAAGATAACCTGCGCAGCGCCTTTTTCTTTAGCCAGTACATAAGCTGTCGGAGGCAAGAAACCTACGTCTACTTTGTTGGAAGCCATTGCTTCAATAATTGTGTTGTAGTCGGTGGATACGCTGACTTTTACCGGAATGCCCAGTTTGTCACCAAGCAACTTCTCCAGCGGTTTCGCTTTGGCTTCAAGCGTATCTGCGTTCTGGGAAGGAACAAATTGAACCGTCAGTTCAGTTGGCACATAACCTTCGACAGCTTTCTCTGTCTCTGCCGTAGACGTACCGGATGCATTTGAACTCGAATTATCCCCGTTAGCCGAACCTGTTGTACTACTGCTAGACCCACAAGCACTCAGAAACAGAACCAAAATCAACAATGGTAAAAATAAAGCAGACTTCTTCAAACGAACACCCTCCAAAGAGTTTCTATTTTTCAGTACTTATCTACTATAGTTGCCAAATATTAGCGCGATGTGAAACGAAATTTGGAGTTTTGTAAAGTTTCCTGTCAGGCTGTCAGCGCGACTTGTATCTGTTAGAATAGGCTCATTATGGTTGAAGATATAGGAAGAACATCGGAGATAACGGCGCATACTTCGGTTCTTCAAGCTATTCATTCTTCTCCGTTTTATAGTAATTCCATATATCTGAACTTATATATTAGAGGAGATTGTAAAATGACATCCACAAACCATACGGCAAGCTTCGACATTCTGTTCACCAGTGATCTGCACGGGGCGATCCGTCCCATTCATTACAATACCAATGCCTACCGCCCGACTGGGCTTGCCCTGCTGGCTTCCCTGATTCGTAAGGAACGTGAACGTTCACCTGAATTGATGCTGGTGGATAACGGGGATCTGCTGCAAGGATCACCCTTGGCCTCCTATGCAGCTTCACAGGTTTCCAAAAACGAAGTGCATCCATTCATAACAGTACTGAATAAACTGGGTTATGATGCTGCGGTGATGGGCAATCACGAGTTTAACTATGGTCAGGCATTATTACGCGGAGCAGTTGGAGCTTCCAATTTCCCCTGGCTGTCTGCCAATATCGTAAAAGATGAGCAACCAGACGTTCCTGCCTTCGGTCCTCCGTATCTAATCAAAACATTGTCTGCGGGTGTCAAAGTAGCCCTGTTGGGCGCAACTACGCATTACATCCCAAACTGGGAGCATCCGAAAAATATTGAGGGGTTACAGTTCCTTGATGCCTTGGAGACCATCCGTACATGGGTTAACTATATACACGAGCATGAACAACCAGATGTAATGGTTGTCAGTTATCACGGTGGATTTGAGAGTGATCTGGAGACAGGCGAGCCCACCGAACGGTTAACTGGAGAAAATCAAGGCTATGCCATCTGCCGGGACATCGAAGGCATCGATGTGCTGCTTACCGGACATCAACATCGTCAGCTTACCGCTAATATTCATGGCGTAACCGTCATTCAGCCGGGATTCAGTGGAAATGGTGCGGGGCATGTATCCGTTCAGTTGGAACAATCATCGGGCGGGAAATGGCAGATTACAGATAAGAAGGCTCGGTTGTTACTTCTGGATGAACATCATGAGGTTGAACCTGATGCAACCGTCATGAAACTGACAGAAGAGCTGGAAATTGAGGCACAAGCATGGCTTGATCAACCCATTGGCGAGGTGGCTGGGGATTTATCCATCACCAATGCTACGGCTCTGCGACTCAAGGCACATCCATTCATTGCTTTTGTACATCAAGTGCAGATGGAAGCGACTGGAGCGCAGCTCTCCAATACCGCCATGCTGAGTGAAGAAGCTCGCGGTTTCGGGAGTCACATCACCGTTCGGGACGTGTTATCCAACTTCATCTATCCTAATACTCTGACGGTGCTGGAGTTGAGTGGTCAGGATATCCGGGAGGCACTGGAACAAACGGCACGTTACTTTGAAGTGAATGCTTCTGGTGAGGTGGTAGTCAATCCGGCTTATATGGAGCCCAAACCCCAACATTATAATTACGATATGTGGGCTGGCATGGAATACGAGCTGGATATCTCCCAACCTGTAGGCAGTCGAGTTGTGAAGTTGGAACATGAAGGCAAGCCAATGGACATGAATGGCATGTACTCTGTGGTGATGAACAGCTACCGCGCTGCTGGCGGCGGGGATTATGCAATGTATCCGGGCAAAAAGGTACTGCACGAAGGTGCCACGGACATGGCCGCACTGGTGGAGGATTATATTCGCAGACACCAACCGTTAACGGTTGAACAGCCGAATAACTGGAAAGTTAGTGGAAGTTAGATGAGAAAGAGCAGGTCCTGTGATCAGGATCTGCTCTTTTGTTTTCAACCTATTGCTTACTTGTTCTTGTTGAATTATCCTATCCTGTCCCTTCATCCAACATATTGAAGGATTAACTGATATAATGCTATTGAAAATCCTAAGATACTCGCTTTCATTTTAGATGGATGATTTCTTTCGCTGCGAATCAAATAAAAGAAAACCAAAATAAACCCTGCGGGGATCCATAGCTCAAAGACACCTTCTGATGTACTTTGAGAATAAATTGGAGTAATGAACGTACTAATCAAAAAGTAAAAGAAAACCGTAAAACGTCTTGTTTCTAACTGCTTGCTCCACCTTACTAGAATGAAAATAATAATGATTGCGATAATCGTAATGTGTAAAGGGGGAAGAAGAAGAGCAGCATTCCCAAATTTGAATTCCATTCCGCATTGCCCTCCTCTCTTTTAATGCATCACATGACTGACTACAGGCATACGTGTAAAAATTCATTCTCATGCTCAAAAACCGCTGGCAACCGTCCAAAAACGGACCTATTCCAATATATCCTTATTTTAACATACAATCACAGTTCCGTTTTCCACGTTTATTCAATAAAATATGCAAAAAGAGCAGAAGTGAGGAGTATCGTACCCTCATCCCTGCTCTTTTTACATACCTACAAGTTTTCTAATACATGTCACATATTATCCAAAATGACTACTGAGCCTTTTTACGCAGCTGACTGTAATACAGCTCGCTGTAGAAACCGCCTTGTTCCAGCAACGCATCATGAGATCCTTGCTCTAATAGATGCCCATCCTTCAGCACCAAAATTCGGTCGGCCTGACGGATCGTGTTCAGCCTGTGGGCAATGACAAAGCTGGTACGGCCTTGCATCAGACGTTGTAGCCCTTCCTGGATTTTAATCTCCGTGACGGTATCAATACTGCTCGTCGCTTCGTCCAGTACGAGTATCGATGGATCTGCCAAGATTGCCCGGGCAATGGCGAGTAGTTGCTTCTGCCCCTGACTAATGCCGCTCCCGTCGGCCTGAAGCACTTTGTCGTATCCATCCTTCATTCGCACAATGAAGGAGTGGGCATTCGCCAGCCGGGAGGCTGCTTCCACCTCTTCATCCGTTGCGTCCAGACGGCCAAATCGAATATTTTCTCGAATCGTGCCCTGAAACAGAAATGAATCTTGTAGTACAAATGCCATATGTGACCGCAGATTCTCACGCCGAATGGTGGTCATATCGCGTCCATCTACGGTTAACGTGCCACCTGTTGGATCATAGAAACGGGATAATAGCTGAATTAATGTTGTTTTCCCCGCTCCGGTCGGACCCACAAGGGCAATCATCTCCCCCGGTTTGGCTTCAAAGCTGATCTCATGCAAAATGTTACGCCCTTCATCGTATCCAAAGGATACTTTATCAAAGCGAACGGCTCCCTCTACCTTGTCCAGAGATACCGCTGCCCCTTCATCCTTCGCTTCCTCATCTTCGTCCAGCACCTCGAATACGCGCTCAGCCCCCGCAATCGCGGACAATAACGTATTCCACTGGTTCGCCAGATCATTCAGCGGACGGGTGAATTGACGGGCATATTCCACAAAGATAATAATCACCCCGACTGTAACCGAACCCTGAATCGCCAGAATACCACCGATGCCCGCCACAATCGCAAAGCTCAGGTTATTCAATCCATTCATCAGTTTCGGGATAAAGCCAGAGATCGTTTGTGCCCAGAAACCGGAAATCCGGATGCGGGTATTTCGTTCCTCAAAACCGCGAATCACTCGCTCCTCTTGGGAGAATGCCTTAATGATCCGCTGCCCGGATAAAGTCTCTTCGATGTAACCGTTAAGTTCACCGAGATTGCGCTGCCGCTCCTTGAAGAGCGGTCCCGTTCTGCGCGTAATCCAACGCATGCCGATGGCCATCAGAGGCACAACGATAAAGGTAAGCAGGGTCAGTAGCGGACTGAGCCAGAGCATAACCCCAAACGTTCCGAGCAGTGTTAATACACTCGAAAAAATCTGGATCGCCGAGCTGTTCAACGTACCGCTGACATTCTCGATATCATTGGTCACCCGGCTCATAATCTCCCCCTGCTGGCGTTTACCGAAGAATGGAATCGGTAATTTGTGCAGATGGGAGAACAGATCATACCGCATGCGGAACACGGTTTCCTGTGCAATTTCGATCATCCATATATTTTGTAACCAGGATGTAAGAGAGAACAAGACATACACTGCGGTTAATCCAATCAGAAACCGAGTCCAGCTTGCCCCGGCTTCACCCGCGATGAAATCATCCACGGCCACCCCTACCATGTAAGGGCCAAGCAAAGCGAGTGCGGAACTGGCAAACACCATCAACAGTACCATGGACAGCTTAACCTTGCGCCGTGCCAGATAGGTCCAGATACGACCTAGCGTACCTGACCAGTTCTTCGCCCGTGCCTTGGGTTTACGACCACCACCTGATCGTAACGTCTCCGGATCAATCGGCGGTGGCGGCTGACGGAAAGGCTCAATGAATGCTTTGAACATGCTGTGCACCCTCCCCGTATTGTGATTCATGGATTCGACGATACAGCTCTGACGATTCCATCAGGTCTTCATGTTTTCCCTGTCCAATGAGTTGTCCATCATCAAGCAGCAGAATCAGGTCCGCCGAAGTCGTTGAACTGATCTTCTGGGTGATGATAAACGTGGTACACGACAATTCCTCCAGCGCATCGAGCAGTCTGCCTTCTGTAGCCACATCCAGCGCACTTGTGCTATCGTCCAGAATCAGAATTCTTGGTCTACGTACCAGTGCTCGTGCAATGGAAAGTCGCTGCTTCTGTCCGCCGGAGAGATTCACTCCCCGTTGACCCAGCAATGTATCATAACCGTTTGGTAAATTCTCAATTGTTTCATGGATCTGCGCGCGCTTTGCGGCTTCCACGATCTCATCCAAGGTAGCCTCTTCCTGACCCCAGGCAATATTCTCCCGGATGGAACCGGTAAACAGGACAACCTCCTGCGGCACATAACCAATCGCACCACGCAGCATGGACAGATCCAGCTCTGATGCATCGGCACCATCAATCCGTACCTTTCCTTGATCCTCTGTGTATAACCGCGGAATAAGCTGCACCAGTGAAGATTTGCCTGAGCCAGTTGCTCCCATAATGGCAATGCGCTCCCCCGCTTTTGCCGTGAATGTGATGTTATCCAGTACTGTAATTTCACTATTCGGATAACTGAAGCCTACACTGCGGAATTCAACCGCACCCTGCACAGCGGGCTGTTTCTTCGCCGGGTATACAGATTGCGGAAAATGCGAAGATTTCACAGATCCAGCAGATGGTACAGACGTTGATAACGACTTCGTCTGTTCAGTCTCCGACGTGTCCTCCGTATTAAACACTTCATTCAGCCGTTGCGCCGAAGCGCTTGCTCTCGAGAAGGTTACCAGAATCCATGACAACGCAGACATGGCACCAATTGTGCGAAGCAGGTAGTTAATGACAGCGACCACTTCACCCACGGTTGCATTACCGGAGGCAATGTCGACTCGTCCAAACCATAACACGGCGATGATACAAACGTTCATCATCAGCAGCATAAACGGCATCGTGGTCTCCGTCAGGCGCAGCGCGGAGATTGTGCCTTTCATCAGCTTGCCGCTGAATCCGGCAAAGCGTTCGATCTCATGGCCCATCCGTACGAAAACACGGATCAGCCGAATGCCTGTCAGATTCTCCTGGATGACTCCATTGACGGCATCCAGTCTGCGCTGCACATTGCGGAACAGCAGCGCTGCCTTTTTGATCATCCACACTACAACAATGAGCAGTACAGGCACCATGACAACCAGCAGCAGACCCAACCTCGGGTTCACGATTACTGCCATAATCATGCTACCAATCACCACCAGGGGCACACGCGTCATGAAACGCAGACTCATGAAGACCGTGTCCTGAACTTGGGTCACGTCCCCCGTTAATCTCGTAATCAGGGACGACGTTGCGAACCGGTTAAAGACGGCATAAGAGAACGTTTGCACTTTCTCATACAACTTCTCCCGCAGATCGTATCCGAACCCCAAGCTCGCATGGGATGCAAAGAACGAACTCGCAATTCCGGCAGCAAAAGCCACAACAGCACTGCCAACCAGCACCCCCCCCCACAACCAGACGACAGAAAGATCTCCCTGCTGAATCCCGTTATCAATGATCTTGGAGATCAGATAAGGCTGAGCCAGCTCCACCGCAAGCTCAATTAACATCATGACCAGGGCTGCAATCGCGGCAACTCGGTACTTCTTCAAGTAGTACAACAGCTTGATCATAAGCATTCCTCCGGCTCGGAGCACCCTAAACCGATAACACGTTCCAGCTCAGAGCCTCCATTAGACATGTTGTTTTCTCCACAGCGTCCAATATGTAATCATTTCTATGTACACATATGGTTATTATAGCGTATTTTACAATGCCGCTTCTATTCTTATTACCCTACTTTTCCCAATACAATAAACTTCTCTTCATTTTGGCAGTAAAAAAAGGAAGGTCTCCCTTCCCCGCGCTAGTTATGTGCTTACAGCTGACGTAGTTTTTCACTTAGATACTCCCGACGTTTCAGCACATATTCGCGAATTCTTTCCGGTTCACCTGCAAATACATCCATGGGCCATTTCATGTAAGGATCTTTGTTGACATCTTCACGAATCCCATTGTGCAATCGATGGACTAGAGGCATAATTCGCTTCTCTGTAAAAGCATTCATCAGATGCTGCCGCATCAGCTTTTTATATTGTTGACGGAAACTGCGGAATGCCAGCAATCGTCCGGTAAGTCTGTTATACCCCTGAATACGAACAAGATTGGGATCAACTCGTGTTCCATAACAGTTCCTCCCCCAAGTACCCTCATAATCCCAAGGCAGGATGCCATATTTACCGCTTTTGATTTTCTCATACCATGTGTAATTCTGATGAAATCCGTCGAAGTTCCCTGTAAGCACAGCTCCACTTAACCAGCGTAAATAATTGTCTGTATCCACCCTCGACTGTAAAAAACGAAACAATTCCAGCCTGGACTTTATGTTCAACTGCTGAATAAAGTTACGTAGCCTTGTGCGATCCACATCTTTACCACGAATTAAGCTGTACCCTGACAATAGATCGGTACTTGTTGAAGAGGAATTCGAATTTATCATAAAACCAGCATGATCATTCACCGCATAGAAGATACTGCGCACAGGGATTTTCCGTTGGCGAAAAAAGAAGGATTTCACTCCTTCGATCCTCAGGTATACACCCAGAAGCTGCCCGTTCAGATAGAGTACGCAGTGTTGTGTAGACGGTGCGGGTACACGAATCGACTCAAAAAAACGAAAAGAAAGTGCATTGCGCAACAACGAAGGATCATCATACTCCGCATTAAAATGATACGTTCGGCTGGATGTACGAATCTCAAATGATTTTTTGGGATAACCGCGTGTATGTCCTCCACGGTATCGAAGCCGGATCGGAAACGGCTTACCGTCCATCTGCATCGTGCTGTTCACAAACGTCTCTGACCATATATTGGACGTTAACTGTTGATATTCGGTTGGAGACAAGCTGATATGGTAGACAGGTAGAGCCATTTCCATCCGCCTTTCGAGTACCTGTAAGATTCGCCCGTAGGCTCTTACATCATCCTATGCAGATGCACAGAAAGTCGTACGGGCGAATGCACAGTCCTGATACTTATCACATCCCAATTCACTTGTCATAATGCGGAATAACCGAGTTATTAATCTATAAATTTACATCATTTTCATAGATTATAGCTGAAATGGTATAAATATAGTTAACTGGCTAGTCCCTCCAAGAAGCATGTCACATATGCTTAAACTACAGACAGACACGAATGACGAATGGAAGGGATCACATTTACATCCACCATTTCTGTCCATCTGAACTTATATCATGGAAGGGGTCAAACACAATGTCTATGAATGGTCAAGGAATAAGAGGTTTGTTGGGAAGAGAGATTAAGATTAACCGGGGAGGACCTGATTCAATACAAGGTACACTTACGGACGTACGCTGGGACTACATGGCAATGAACTGCAAAGAAGGGATTGTCTACGTTAATGAATCACATGTCAAAAGCATAACAGATACAGGCCGTTCCGGTGGTAACCGAAATGCAACCATGGGGAACCCTATTCCTTCCAACACGTTTTTGGGCGTTATGCAAGCACTCCGCTTCCGCCATGTTCAGATTAACCGGGGAGGACCTGAAAAAGTGGAAGGCATCCTGGCCGATGCCAACCAGAACCAATTGATCATGACTTTGAAAAATCAGGAGATTGTTCGTATTCCGATGCAACATGTGAAATCTGTATCCCTCGTACGTGGTGGTGGGAACAACAACAACAACAACAATAGCAGTAATAATAAAAGTCAAGGGAACCAAGCAGCCCAAGGTAATCAGGCGGCTCAAGGCAACCAGTCGCGTGGCAATCGTTCTCAAGGGAACCAAGCAGCTCAAGGCAACCAAGCTCAGGGGAATAAGTCCGGCGGCAATAAATCTCGAAGCAATCAAGGCAATCGTTCTCAGGGGCAACGAGTTCAAGGCAACCAATCTCAAGGCAATAAATCAGGTGGCAACAAGTCGCGTGGCAATCAAGGCAACCAAGGCAGTCAATCCCGTGGTAACAAATCCGGCAATAAAAAGAAGTAAATAAAATAAACTGACAACTTAAGTTATCTACCAGCTTAAAGGGGGGAATTATCATGTTGATCTTCGTCGCATTAGTCTTGATTGGTGTGCCTTTTTACTGGATCGTTACACCCGGAAGGCCCACTCCATCCCATGAACATCTGCTTCAGGCTTCGTCAGGACTTCTCCCCCTGGGAGGTGAATCACAGTAAATGCCTGACTACCAGTTGTGGTTAACCTTCGGGGTCTTTATCATCACTGTCATTTTCCTGATGTGGCGTCCTGGCGGATTGAATGAATCTATACCCACCTCGCTTGGCGCCCTTCTTCTTATTTTAACTGGAGTGAGCAGCTATGCTCACATAGTTGGAATCTTCGGGATCGTATCTGGTGCAGCCGTAACAATCCTCTCTACCATTGTCATGTCGATTATTTTAGATAGCATCGGTTTTTTTCGCTGGATCGCTTTGAATATGATTGAGAAAGCAAGAGGTTCCGGCTTTCGATTGTTCTGGCTAATTCTATTACTTTGTTTTCTCATGACCATCTTCTTCAACAATGATGGCAGTATTCTGATCACAACTCCGATCATTATTCGAATCTGTTCTATACTTCGTCTGAAAATGCATCAACAGTTACCCTACCTGATCTCCGGTGCTCTAATCGCCACGGCTTCCAGTGCGCCAATTGGACTTAGTAATCTGGCTAATCTGATTGCTTTGCAAATGGTTGGCTTAAATCTGAATACTTATACTCAGATGATGTTTGTGCCATCCATGCTTGCGATCATGGTGATGACTGTACTACTGTTCTATTATTTTCGTAGAAGTATTCCCAAAGTTATTCATCATTTCCCTGTATCCCTGCAGTCTTCATCAGGTTCAGGATATCATCCGCTTCAGACAACTGAATCCGAGAATAAAGTAGACTGGTGGCTGTTCCGTGTCTGTATTGGTATCGTTGTATTTATCCGTGCAGGATATTTTCTAGCTGAGCAAGTCGGTATACGTATGGAGGTAGTTGCAATCACTGGTGTTATTCTCATGCTCGCTGTGCGTTGGTATCGCACCCGGACTGGACTCAAAGATGTGATAACACAAACGCCCTGGCACATTCTACTCTTTGCCTTCAGCATTTATGTTATTGTGGATAGTCTTCACCGAGCAGGCATGACCGCATCGATCATTCAGTGGATGAAACCTATAATAGAAGGAGGAAATGCCAGCATCATTGCTGTGTCGGGGTTAATGCTCACTCTGCTTTCCAATCTATTCAACAATTTGCCCTCCGTCATGATTGGGACCTTTGCTGTTACAGATCTTCCACTAAGTGAATCTCAACTGCATCTTGCGTATCTTGCCAACATTCTGGGAAGTGATATCGGAGCCTTGCTGACGCCTATTGGCACCTTGGCAACGTTAATTTGGATGTATATATTAAAGACCCATCATATTCGAATCTCCTGGAAACAGTATATGAAAGTTACCTTTATTGTGATACCAATAAGTCTAATTGTTAGCCTAATTTCACTATATATTTGGACATCTATTCTCTATTGAGAGGAGGAATACTGTGGAACTTCTTACTCATTGGCTGGGTAAATCCGTCGAATTGGAGCTGTCTGGCTGTAAACTACCGATCCAGGGTGAGATCATTGATGTAGGCCAGGATCTGATTGTAGTCTACGGAAACCAGCGATTTGTTTATATTCCACTTCATCATGTTCAATCCATGCATGTCAATACGGCAGATGATTCAAGTATAGTTTTGCCAACACCCGACCCCGAGATGGATCACACCAACATCTCTTACCGCAAAATGCTGATGAACGCCCGTGGACGTTTCAGTGAAATTTCCATCGGAGGGAAAACATTACATGGTTATATTACAAATATTATGAATGACTACTTTATGTTCTACTCTCCGTTATATCATTCTATCTATGTTTCCATTAATCATCTGAAATATATTATTCCTTCCCCTACTAACAGCACACCCTATTCTCTTAGTAAGCAACATTTCCCTATGCAACCTTCGTCCATGTCACTCTCCCGTACACTCGATCAGCAACTTCATAAAATGATAGGTGAACTTGTTGTACTCAACCTCGGTTGCAAGCCTTACCGAGCAGGGTTATTGAAGAATGCAGACAACCACTTGCTTGCGTTGGTAGAAGCGGATGGGACTTCTTTAATTATGCATACCGATCATATCCAAACCATTCATCTCCCTTGAATATCAGAAGAACAAAAAGGTTCATCTGCCTATGGCTGATGAACCTTTTTTTCACCTTTACATCCTACCATCTTCTGCGTCCACGATCACCCCTATTATGATCATTCAACTCACCAAGACGATCGTATGTCTCCTTATATATCCGAATCACGGCCTGAACTTTGATGAAATCAGCATCTTCCGGTCCAAGCCCCTCCATAAACATTCTCTGAATGATCTGTTGGAAGAATTGCACTCTGGCCTCAATCTGTTCTTGCTCAAGCTGTAATATGTCTTCGAAACTGTGGTTCCCTATGTAATCCATCAACTCATCATCAGGACTGGAATAATCTGCGTTTCTCCGATCTGCTACCCATTCATCCGGCTCATTGGACTGGAGGTTAACACTGGTGCGTAATTGGGATAAGATGATTTTCTCTTTAGCCAACATGACATGAAAATCTTTGTTACGGAGTAGCTCCGATACAATCAGACTGCACATTTCACGGTTTTGGATCAGTATGCCGTCAAATGGATGCAGCGTCCACTCCCCGTTTGCAAAGTCCAGCATGTTCAGCAAGCTCCTTCGCACAACCCCAGATTTTACCATCATTCTATCAAATAAATGAAACAAAGAGACGCACTCGGCGTCCCTCGTAGAAAATAAAACCATGTAGCAATCTCGATACGATATGCAGCGAGTCCTACCCTAATCCAGGAAAGATCCTAATGCACTGGAATCCGGTTTGTTTTTCTCCGGAATGGCAGCAGCCTTCGGTCCTTCCAGACCAAGTCGATCGCTCATTTTGGCGTTAAGGGTTGTCATCTTGTTGGTATAGTCATTACAGCTCTCGATGATCCGGCGATTGGACTGCTCGGACAGATCCAGTGCAGACATCAGATCACCCATCGCTTGATTGACCGCTTCAAGGGACATCGCAGGTTTGGACAACAGTTCATTTGTTTTCTCTGTTGTTGTCTTCAACAATCTGGCGTTCTCCTTGAATTGATCTTCAATCGTCTTATTCGTAGCTTCCACAGCAGAAATGACCTTCTCCTGATCATTAAGAGCCATCGCAATCATGGCCGAAACGGTGATTAGATTTGCTGTTTTATCAATGGCATTATTAACGGAATCAATCAGCTTGTCATTGTTATCATTAATGATGTCGGTAGCTGCGATTGCCTGATTGTACAGCATGATCATCTCTGTCATGGATTGGGTACGTGTTACCACTTTGCGCAACCCACGCTCCAGATGTGCTTTACGATTCTCGTTCTCAGGCTTGGCGATCTCGGTTTCGAACAATGCTTTCAATTGATTACCAAAAGAGATTTTGGTCTGCAAATTGTAGATCTCCTGAATGGAAGAACGTTTCAATTGACGCATGTTCACGATGCTTTCTTCCAGGTTGTCCTTGCCGTCCCGCAACCCGTTAATGATCGCATCAATGTTCGTGCGAACAGATTGATAACGGTATACATAGTTTTTCAGCGGGCTTTTACGTAACAACTTCCCGACAAAACTCACATTTTTACTCTGCTGCAAACTCTCACATTCATCACGGAGCTTCAGGATCATGTTTGATACCTCTGCCCGGTTCCCGGACATCAATTCATTGACTGGGCGATCAAGCAACTTGAGAGTCTGTCCTGCTCTCTCTTGTGTTTTCACGCCCAACTTGCCGATATCATCCATTAAGGTATCCAGATGAGCCGGATCACTTTGGGACACTTTCTGAATAAGCTGTGTTGCTTCCTGGTTAATCCGTTGCTCATCTTCCTGCTTCAACTGAGCCCATTCCGTTGCCATGCCAATCCCTCCTATAATTCAGAGCTGTTATACCGTTGATGTATTAGTTCCGCTTTGTTCTGGAGCTCCATTAAGTCTTTATGTTCAATCGTTGATACAATATCCGATATCTTGGAATCCACGTCTCGAAGACCATTCAGCAGCATACGCCGATTGTTGCGTTTGGCTTCTCCACTTAAACGTAAAAATGGATTAATAAAACCGTTCAGGTCTTTCAAAATAAGTCTGCGCACCGTATGGTTGATATCTCCGTTATTTAGTTCCTGAAGGGAAGGAATCACACGCTGCAAACGGGCAAACAACGCCAATGATTTCTCCACGATCTCATTATCCAGCTCGTTCTTCTGACCTTCTGAGATGATCATATCCTCCAGAACTTCCAGGTATTCAATCACCGGATCAAATACAGGATCTGGTTCAGTCCGGGAAGGCTTCGCTTGTTCTGTGCTTGCATGCTGTGCGGGAGTGGAACTCGGTTGGGGCTCTGCCAGAGAAGCTTCTCGTGCCCCTGTTGGCACTGTGCTCGGTGCTTGTCCACCATTCAAGCGGGATGGTTCATTTCCGATATCTGTAATGGGTACAGGGGCTGATGACGAACCCTGGACCTGTGTACGTGGCGTGGAACGTGAAGGAATCAATCCTCCGACCACAGTTGCCAGTGCCGGAATTGCCCACGTGATGACATCCGGTAGAAAGGGACTCGTGATCGCCGCGAGACCATAACCGACCAATGCGCCTATACCTATCTTCGTTTTCCGTAACATTACTTGTCCTCCTGCCTTAACAACACATACAGTGCATATTCAAAAAGTCTGATTTTCAGTACCGAGAAGATGGACTTTTTGAATAACCTCTCATCCGTATTGTAAAAAAACCATCCAGAAGGTGTCAATGTTGAGGGAAATTCTCAGCTAGACGTGGTGTACTCCGCTTACCTTCTGAACGTCGATTATAAATGGCTGTTCGATATGACTTCCCAGTATGCCAAACTTCGGATGAAGTGGTCCAATATCATGGCCAAGTGCAGACTTGACCGCCAGATACGGGAAGTTCACGCCCGACAGACAAGACATGTGCAACCCACCCGACATACGCGGATTGATCTCCAGCAGCTTCGGTGTATCCTTGCGATATTTCATCTGTATATTAAAATTATAAGGAATCCGATATACTTCTGCCACATTGCGGGCAATCGCCAGCAATTCCTCGTTTTCTTCAAGCAAGCGCAAACGTCCTCTTTCTTTTCTACGCGGGATAGCCGTTATAAGTTTCCCATTGCGATCCGAAAGACAATCAATGCTGTATTCATATCCTTCCAGTACCTCCATCACCATGACATTTTGAAAGGACGGAGCAGAAGAGAACGCACGCAGGGCATCTTCATACGAAATGGAGTTAAGCGCGTATCCGAACAACTCCTGCAACGGATCACGTTCATTATTAATCACTCGGAATCCCATACCACCCTCACCATTACATGGTTTGAAGCATACATCGTGTCCACGTGCACGTAGCGCCTCATAGGCTTGCTGGAATTGTGCAGCATTACTGACCGTGAAATAATCCGGAATCTCCATAATGCCCTTCTCACGCACCGATTCATAGAACCGGTCTTTCTCCATCAATTGTTCCAGCAATTCCGTGTCCGAGCATACGATAACCCGTGTACCGATCTCTTCGAACAGGGAGATATGTCTGCTGATGTCCAGCATGTTCCAGCGTGGAATAAACACATCAATCTGATGACGACGGCAAAAGTCGAGGCAAAAATCAACATACTCCCGGCCCGTTAGACGCGGTTCAACTTCTGCAACATCACAGCCCTGTAATGCCATATGTCCAGGATCAGGATGAGTACCGTAGATCTCAAATTCCATACCGTCCTCATTGTCCCGAATCGCATTCATATAATGATACGTTACAGAGAACCAACGGTTGAAGTAAATCTTCATTTTTTTCATTTATACGGTCTCCCTTATCTCGGCATGGTCTATCTGGGTCTGTTGATCGTTATGAATACGGTGAACGTAATCGAGAATCTCATCTGCTGCAAAAGCACCGAATTGTTCCGTAAATTGATACGGTACCTGCTCAGGTACACGCTGTCTCTCCACATGTAACTCTCCGTGAGACGGAGCAATGGCGTAGTGCGCAAAGTCCAGCAAACAACGATCCAGCAAGGAATCACCCGAAGCAATCACAGGCACATCGCCAATGCGTTGCCTAATATGCTCCACTGCAGCTCGTTTGTTCACGGCCGAAGGCACCAGATAGAGCTTCCGCCCCTGAATCGAACTCTCCCATCCCAGCGTCTCTAACACCCGAATCTTTTCCGCAATATGCTCCATTGGAAGCTTGTCACGTTCGATTAGCAATGCAAAGAACAGCTCATCACACAATCGCTGATTAATTACCCACTCCGGGCTCAGCACATCGTCAAATAAATTCAGGATCTCTTCGGGAGTAGCTGCCTGCTGACGAAGCAAAGAACGAATATGCAGATTCCATTCATCGTCTACCTGACCGTCAACAATGATGTTGCCACCATTACTCGTCACCGCATATTTCGGAATACATTCGCTCTGAAAAATATGAATGCGCCGGTACTGCTCCACTGTACGTGTCGTCACAGGCATAAATACAATGTCTTGTGGCAAAGACTGCAACCGCTCCAATGCATATGCTGACATAAAAGCGGACAACTTGCCGTTAATCCACTCTGCGGGAACAAGTCCCGGTGTATCTTCGGGAATACGGAGCGCACGACGGGAGTACACCAGCGTCTGGTCCAGATCACTTGCGTAGATCATCATTCTCCGCCACCTCCCAGGGATTGAATAATGCCGCAACAGGAATAGGTTAATCCCGGATATACCTCAACCGGCACATTTCTGTCTCTGGCGAGCATCATGATATGTTGCAAATCCGGATTATCCAGACGGTCCACAAGAATCTTCCAAGGGACACGGCGCAGTAACACCCGGGTTGTTTCTCCGATTCCAGGTTTGATCAGATTAATGTTCGCAATGCCAAAAGATTGCTGGATGGACTCAATATCCTGCCATCCTTTCCAGGTAATTTCCGAAGTACCGGTAGCATTGTCATCCGAGCGAATCTCCGCTTGGTTCATCACCTGTGGAAAATACTGAGCGATGGTATCCACGTATTGGGTCGACACATCCGCTGAGGACCATTCACGATACCATTTGGCCCCGTGAAAATCTGCCGGTCCAATCAGATCATCGCGAAGTACTGTACGGCTCACCAGTCCCGATACCGTGGAATTCAGACAAGCACTAGGAATAAGATAATCTTCCCTTGTCCCAAAAGTTCCTGAACATTGCCCCGGATCAGCCAACACAGCAAGATCATCATCAAGACTTACGCCATAAGTCCGTTCCATGTGGTCACAGGACTCTTTCAGCACTTTGCGAATAGCCCCTTTGCCTGTCCAACCGTCTACAAACTGAATAGCTGTTTCCAGACCATGCTGCTGTAAAATATATAAAATTGCGTTCTCGTCCATACCCTTGCCACGGATAATAGAAATACTATAATGCGGAATCGTCACTTTGTATTTCAATTCAATATAACGTTTGATCAGGATGCCCACAGGTGTTCCGGCTCGAGCCAGAGATACCAGCACCAGATTCAGTCCCCTACGCTCTACAATCTTCTCAGCCACAATGGCGGTATGACGTGCGATTCTTGCAGCGGATTGTTCCAGCGTCTGATGGAACAGCTCGATGTATTCTGCTGTGGGCTGATATTCCACGGGCAACATCTCCGAATAATGAACCCCGGATTGGATCGCCTGCTCCCGTTCACCCGTTCCCTTTTCCAGATCAACATGGCTGATATCTTTCAGTAGGAAAACAACGTCCGATGCAGCATAACTGCCCATCGGTTCGGGAGACGGAATCTCACGTTGTCTGATTAGCTCCAGTGTAGTTAAGTTCATTGCTCGTTGTCCCCTGTCTTCTCTGGCAAGCCGCAATATACAATATGAATGTGTCCACACCCCAACTGCCCCAGTACCTTCAACATCGGTTCCATTCGTTCTTTGGACATCTGTCTCTCCAGCAGAACAAAAATCTCATCATATTGTCCCGGAGCGATGTTATAGATAAAGTTACGAACAGATGCGTCTTCCGGTGAGGCATATCCGGCACCACTACGAACAGCATATCCTGGAGCCGGATGTGTATGGATTGGACTGCGGGTAGTGGATTGATACAACACGCCTTCTCCCATCTCGGCAGCAATACGCATCGGAATGTACATGAACTCCCCTGTTCCCATCACCAAAGTCCGTTCTCCCGTACGCTGCGTCCGAAGCCGTTCTGCAATCCGACTAATCTCCTGGCGCAATTCGCCATTATGACGGGATTGCATACCAAACCTGCCCGTATGCTGGACGTAGCTCGCTGTGCTACGTTTACCTTCCCCATCCTCCGAAGTAGCGTGCAGCTGATCGAAGGCATCGGCAACGGTAGTGGTCTGAAGCGTTACGGCAGGATGGGATAGCTGCTCATCTTGCAGTGTTGGTTCCAACTGTGGAGTACCCACCACTTCAATACGGCCCTTCAACAGGCATAACGGTGTAATGGTAATTCCCAATTCAGCTTCCAGCTCGGCAAATCGATTCTCGTCCGCTTCCGTACGCCAGTCCAACAGCGAAGCAATCACATATTGCTTCCGGGGGTATCTGGCCTGAATATCCCGAATGATATTCAACGTCGTTTTGCCCGTCGTAATCTCGTCGTCCACCAGAACAATCGGACCCTCTCCTGCAAAGGCTTCATGATCCAACGCATAACAACGATGAGCCATCGCATGGGAATGTTCTTCTTCAAATTGAATATCTGGATGCATCGCTGGAACATATTCGCGAGTGGTGTGAATATAGGAAGCTTGATCAGCAAACATCTCGTACATGCTGTGACCCAGCGCTGTCGCTGTCTCGGCAAAACCAACAAAACGAATCGTTTCCGGCAAACTCAATTTCTCTTGCAACAACATGCCGTACACTTGCCGAGCTTGCTTGGGATCAATCAAACCTTCGACCATTTCCCGTTTCCACTCGGTGATCTGATCTTTGATCTCTTCCGTCTTTTCAGTCAGGTGCTCATATAACAGAACAGCCAATGCCGCGCCACTCAGAAGCGAGGTATACGGGTTAACCGGGATGTGCTTGCCTAGCAGTCTGCTTACAAACAGAAATGAACGTTTCTTATTGATTCGTGCAGCCATGGAAAATAGAGATTCTAGTGGAAGTTGCAGCGGGTTATGTGTAACCTGAACGTTCAGACTGAATTGATCAAGAATTGGGAACGTAGTTGTGTTGTTGCTCATGCTTGGGCAAGAGCCCGACAAAATGCTGCTGTTCATGTAACACCCCATATATTTGTGATCGGATTAGAATTCGATTCGCCCAGCTCAAGTGTGGTTTAATCTCATTCATTTTGTTATAGTAATTACTTTTGAACACACCCAGGCTACCGTCATTACGGGCGATGATGTCTTGGGCATCGGAATATTCCTCATGTGTAACAACGTACATCGCTTGTACGGGCTTAATATGAGAAGGATGAATGATCGTTTTGCCTACAATTCCATTTTCCTTGTCCATCATGACTTCACGCATCAATCCATCCATTGTGTTCGTAATATATTTCATTCTCAGATGCAGCCCTGATTTGCCCAGGGTTTCTTCGAATGGAGTCTGTCGTAATTGAGGTTTGAACACGCGCTCCCGCTGACTGAAATATTCCCAGACAGGACCTGAGATCACATACGGCTTGTCCATTCGACCAAACAGATTGATAATATCCGAGATGCAGTCACGGATCGTGGCGATATCGTATATGGTCAATTCCGGGCTTCGGCGCAGTCCAAACAGGCTGGAGAAATCGGTCGCACCAATGCGTACATTGAGCACATATTCAACATTTTCATCGAGGATGTTTCGAAGGCCCAGTAAGGTCTCCCAACGTGTCTCCCGATATATAATTGAAGCCGTTTCCAATATAGGCATTCCGTAGAGAACGGGATAATGATCCGGTTTCCGTTGATTATACTTGCGGATCTGGTCGAAATAGGCTCTTCCATTGCCCACACAAAACTTGGGCAATGCCACGCCTGTCAGCATGGACACCAATTCTCCCAACGTATCAATGAGACGTTCCAACTGTTGTGGTGAACGTACACGAGCAAACAGAAGAGGCATTTGATCCTGACTCAGCATGCCTGTCTCCATATAAGTCATCAGTTGAGTTAGATGCTGTACCAGACACTGCTCGGCAAACTCTACTTGGTCGTCACCCACAGCGTCCTCCAGATCAATAATAATAGTCGTCAGACCTTCATGTTTACCATTCATAATGTCGTCCGCGATATGTGTGCGCGTCGCGGGCATATATAAAGCAGCCCCAACAGCATATGCCAGTAGATCTTTGGAAGTCCGGTGATTGAACGAGACGGGTGAAGAGAAAAATAAAGTATCTTCTTCTTCCAGACTCAAAAAGTTAAAATATTTCAGGGTTGTCTCCTCCTCGCACCTTTGGCAATAGCCAATCTGCAATAGTTGATTCCAGCTGTCGGGGCATAAAAACCAATCCCTCCTAGTCTGGAGGGATTGATGGTCTATTATCGAGGATAACGTTGGTCAACAGTATCCTTGCAATGGTGCTGACCGATACAGCGTTTATATATTGAATAAATACAAATGATTACTTTCTTCCCGCAACCCACTGCATTCCCCAATCATGAGCCTCGTCCAACGCCTGATGCCCATTATAGAACTGCACGATTCGTTCAATACTGAATGTCTCATTGTTCACATTGCGTAACATCGCGATGCCACACATGCCAAGCGGACTCCCGTATTCATTCATTCGGACAATGATATCCGGGCCATCCTTCTGCTGGATAGTTACCACACCGTCTACTTGAGACCAGTTGGCCACACCACCATAAATATAGGTAAATACCAAGATGCGCTCAATTTCCGAGATACGGGCACCATTAATCCGCAGATTCTCTCCCGTCTTAACCGATCCCGTCCGGTCATCCCCATCCAGTGCAATATAAGGGAAACGATTCAGTGAACCAAACGTCTGTCCCAAGGCCTGAATCACATCTCGTGTACCATCCTTCATCTCGAACAGGCAGCCCAAGTCCAGATCCACACTCTTGCTACGACCAAACAACCCTTTGCTACCCTGTTGATTCCAGTTCAGGTTAATCAGGATTTCACCAAGTCCCCCCGCATTTTTCTTGAGGTTAATGGTGTCGCCCTTCTTCTTCAATTCAATTTTGCTGAAATTGATCGAATTCACAGGAGCAGGCGTCGGTTCTGGTGCGGGCACCGGGGGTGGTGGAGTCGGTACAGCTGTCGGAGGAACGGTTGAAGTCGTTGGTGCAGGTTCTGATCCACCATCTACATCCACACCAAAGTTAGCGCAGAGTGCATTCAAACCACCTGCAAAACCCGATCCTATCGCATTGAACTTCCATTCACCGTTATGGCGATACAATTCACCGATGACAATTGCGGTCTCCACTGTAAAACCGCTTCCCAGATCATATCTCATTACTTCCTGACCTGTAGCTGCATTGGCAAACCGTAGAAAACCATGCTGAACCTGTCCAAAATGATGGCGTCGTGCTTCACCGTCATGAATCGTCAGGCTGAAGGCGATTTTCTCAATTCGGGCAGGGATTTTGCCAAGATCAATGGCGAATTGTTTCTTCTCGCCACCAACCTGTCCACCATCCATGTACGTGATGAACGAGGTAGAGGGTTGATTATAAAAGATAAAATCCTCATCTCCAGCCACTTTATTGTCTGAACCCAGAAGGAATGCTGATGTGTCCAGCTCTACACCCGAGGCTGCCTCCCAACCAATGCCTACCGTTAGACGGGACAAGCCCGGATTGGTTTTGGTCAGATCACTCTTCTGGCCTTTCACGACAGAAATCGCCATAGCAGAATCACCTTTCTATGCCAAGTTATGTTATTGTGCATCCAGCCCGTAATTTTTGCATAAAGCAGATAGTCCACCTGTGAAGCCACTGCCTACCGCCTGGAATTTCCAGTCTGCACCTGCACGGTAGAACTCACAGAACACTACAGCTGTTTCTGTGGAATAGTCCTCTCCGAGGTCGAACCGAAGCACTTCCCGATCACTTGCAGCATCTACAACACGAACAAAAGCATTGGAGACTTGTCCAAAATTCTGCCCTCGTCCATCTCCATCATAGATGGTTACCGTAATACCGATCCGGTGAATGTGCGCAGGGATTTTACTGAAATCAACAACAACTTGCTCATCATCGCCATCACCTTCACCTGTACGGTTATCACCAGTATGTGTTACTGAACCCGCACCGCCGCTTGGATTGTTGTAAAAAACAAAGTCATCCGTACCTTTGGCTTTTCCATCTTCGTACAACAAAAAAGCCGAGGCGTCCAGGTCAAAGTCGACTCCACCACTATATTTGTTTGTATCCCAACCCAAACCAACCACCACACGGGTAAGGCCCGGATTCGTCTTAGTCAGGTCAATACGTTGTCCTTTGGCAAGACTGATCGTCATTTGTTTTTCCACCTTTCCAAAATATGTGATTAAATGAAAAGGAGAACCGTCCAGGAGACGGTTCTTCCCATCCTGTAAGTCGTACTGTACGTCCTATTGCAAACCGTAGTCGCGTGTCAATCCAACCAATCCATCTTGGTAACCACTACCGATGGCACTGAACTTCCACTCGCCGCTATGACGATACAATTCACCAACAACTACACCTGTTTCGATGGAGAAGTCTTCTCCCAGGTCGAAACGAATCAGTTCTTCGCTGTTTGCTTCGTTGACGATTCGCACATAAGCACGGGAGACTTGTCCGAAGTTCTGGCTACGTTCTGTAGCTTCGTAGATTGTAATGGAGAATGCAATTTTCTCTACATTCGCGGGTACGTTAGGCAGGTCGATATTGATCTGCTCGTCATCACCATCGCCATCTCCTGTACGGTTGTCACCGGTGTGAACAACAGAACCATTTTCATTTTGTGGATTGTTGAAGAAGATGAAGTTTTTCTCGCCTTCTACTTTACCGTTTGCATTGGCACAGAATACCGATACATCCAGGTCAAAGTCTTTTCCGCCATCATACTTATTGGTATCCCAGCCCAAGCCTACTGTGATTTTTGTCAAACCTGGGTTCGTTTTAGTCAGATCGATTTTTTGACCTTTAGAGAGATTAATTGCCATCGTATGATCATCCTCGCTTATTTAAGTGTATTGTAGTTATCGTGACATATGAATATCAGGATTATTGTCGATTTAGGTTAAATCTTGTACTTAGGAGTACCTGCGAGCGAGTTCATTGATATGTACCGCATGGGAACCCTCTCCAATTGCCGAGAATTTCCATTCGCCTCCATGACGATACAATTCACCACAGATCAACGCTGTTGAACCTGTGTAGTTTTCGGATAGATTGAACTTCACGAGCTCACTGGAATTTTTACCATCCAGAATACGAATATAAGCCTTCTCAATCATGCCAAAATCTTGCTTGCGATTGACACAGTCGTAGATATTAACAACGATTAATACTTTATGAACATCAGCAGGAATACGGGACAGATCCATTTTGATCTGTTCGTCGTCACCGTCTCCCTGTCCTGTTAGATTGTCACCTGAATGGATAACCGAACGACATGCACTTTGCTTGTTGTGGAAGCAAACCAGGTTGGAGTCCTTGACCAACTTGCCTTCCTCATTCAACATGATCGCCGATGCATCACAATCGATATCCGCTTGTTTCTTTCTTCCGAAGAAACCTTTGGCAGTTACCGGGTCCCAACCGAGACCAGCAATCACCTCAGTAAGTCCTGCATTGCCTTTGGTTAAATCAATCTTTTGTCCTTTGACCAAATTAATGCTTGCCACTGATTTTCACCTCCCTTCATATGTAAAATAGCTACTTAGAGATTGAATTCACTCGGGTTCAGTCCAAGTACAATGCATATCTCGGCAACGACTCTTTTCTCCTGATCATCAAAGTTGCCGTCAGCTGAACCAATCGCACTGCATACACCCACAATAACGCGTCCTACATCCGGCTTGGCTTTGAATTTCCCAATAGCTTTCAGCGCTTCCTGCTTCCCGATCTCTGGAGAGAACTCAAAGTTCGCGACATAATGATTAAATCGTGTAATCACTTCAGCCATATCAAATACTTTCAATTCCTGACTCAGGTTGATATAACCGGCCATCTTGTTCTTTTCTGCTTCGTCAATGGAACCATCTGCAAAAGCAACCAGTGCACAACCTGCTACCACGGCATCCATAAAATCTTTATTTTTAAACTTTTTGACTTGCTCTTCAAGTCCTTGTTTTGTTGAATTTAACCAGCTTTTAAATGAACTCATACTCAACCTCCAATAGTTTCAACCTGGTGTTCCGTACATTCTTTTCAAGATTTTTCAGTAACTTTCATGTCTACATCATGTTGAATATAAGTTAAATTATTCCTTAACTATACTCTGAAATACGGCAATATTCTACATTAAAAAACAATTAATACCTTATGATACGCATCGTTCTGGATATAGTTTCAAGCGAGATGCGAGAACTTTCTATTCACTTCATTTTTCAGTCAAATATTCCCCTATTTGAAGCCCAAACATAAAAAGGCTCTGATCAGGGGATCAGAGCGCTTATTTCTACCAACACCAAAATTATAAATCTTATGAATGATTTGAATCCATGAATTCACTCTGCTTTTTCAAAATCAGCCTGTTGTTGTTCATAGATTTCATAGAAGTCGTCCCAGACTAGTACATTATCCTTTTCCTTGCTCCACCAGTCTTTGTACCATGCTTCAATCTCCGGGCCCCCGCCTTGCTCCCACTTCTGCTGTGCTTCCGTTGCAGCCTGTTCGACTGTATATTTGCTTCCGCCAATGATGGAACGGGTAAAGATATCGTTGATCGCTGTTGTCACATTGGTCAACTTGACCTGAAGCTCCTTGGGTAGCTGCGGCATATGTTCTGAATGGGTAACACCCTCTCCTACCGGAAGATCCGTCATGTATACCTCACGCGCTTCCTTGAATAGTCGAAGTCCTTCCTTCTGCGACGGAATCTCTTCGCTGAACAGCATTTCTGTGTACCCGCATTTGCCTTCCTCCAGACGGCTGTACAACATGGCGTAATCGCCTGCCCAGCTGATCTCCTGTTTGTATTTCTCCTGATCCGAGATGCGCGGACAACCTTGATCGTTCAGCGTATAATGCGTGTTTTCAAATCCATTTTTGAAAGTTCGGCCTGACTCTATTTTGGTCAGAAAATCGATATATTGCATAACTGCTTCCGGATTTTTGGCTCGTGAATTCACAGCTGCAGTCATCTGAACCGGGTTATTCCACACCATCGTGTGCTGTCCTACGGACGTGGTTGGCAGAGCGATAACCTTTAATTTGGCTTCAGGAACATTCTGCATCAGTGTATCCAGTTCCTTCGCTGCAAACCCGGTATAATCCGAAGTCATGGCCGCGTACATACCGATTTTGCCATTCAGGAAATCCTGCTTTGCCTTGGCCCCATCCTTGTCGGTCAATAAGTCCTTATCCACCACTCCTGCTTCATATAATGCACGTTTGAATGCCGTGGCTTCTTTCATGTTGTTGGGACCAACCACCATCTCCCCGTCCTCCACATTCACCCAGTTGGCGTTGTACATATAGCGGAAAAGACCCGCTGTATCGCCGAACTGAAATCCACCGATGCCGTATGTATCCTTAGCTCCGTTTCCATCGGGATCATTCTCCGTGAATGCCTTGGCTACCGCCAGCATCTCTTCCTCATTGGTCGGTACCTCCAGATTCAACTTTTCCAACCAGTCTTCCCGAATAAAAAAGCTCGTTAGTGGAAACACCTCGTTCATACGTCCCACTTCATAGAGCTTACCATCGCTTTTGATGCCAGCCTTCTTGAGCTGGGGATATTTCTCCATCAAGGCTTTGTATTCCACACTCGAGTTCTCGATCAACTCATCCAGTGGCATCAGCTGTTTTTGATTAAACAGAGTGTTACGGATGGGCGTACCGAATTCAAAAATGATATCCGGTGCACTGCCAGAAGCGAATAATACGTTAAGTTTCGACTGAGATTCCCAGCGGGGAACTGCTGTATATTTTACATTAGCCGGGCCATTCTCGTTAATCCACTTGGACCACATATTATCTTCGATCGTACCCATGCCGCTTGGGACCGCGCCCCGATCATAGATCGTTGACGTGATGTTCCCCCTGTTGCCTTCGCCTTCCGCCTGTTCGCTACCGTTACCTCCTGTACATCCCGCCAGCAAACCACCGATCAAGCCCAGAACGAGACCCGACTTCATCCATGCCTTCATCGTTAACGCCATAGATAAGACCCTCTTTCTCTCCTGTAATATGAACCCATGCGGGTTAACCCACAGCCTGCTTTAACCTTTTATTGATCCAAGCATGACCCCTTTAACGAAGTACTTCTGCAAGAACGGATACACTGCCAAAATGGGTATGACCATCACAATGACAGCTGCTGCCCGGATGCCTTCCGGGGTCAGATTCGATATCATCGTTGGATCAGTAAAATCCTGTACATTCAGATTGGACATAATCATATTTTGGACGAGCACGGTCATGTTGTATTTGGACGTATCATTGATATAAATCATCACACTCATGAACGAATTCCAGTAACCCACGCCGTAAAAGAGAGCAATAGTCGCCAGCAAAGGTTTGGATAATGGCAACACGATTCGGAACAAAAGCCCCAGTTCACCACAACCATCGATGCGCGCAGCCTCGTCCACTTCCCCCGGCAGATTTTCAAAATAAGATCGCATAATCAGCATGTTGTAAGTGCTTACCAGACCCGGTAGCCAAAGCGCGCCGTAACTGTTCACAAGACCGAGATTTTGCACAACCAAATAAGTCGGGATGAGTCCACCGTTAAAAATCATCGTGAACACCATCGCCATCGTAAAGAAGCGCCGGTGGTAAAAATGTCTACGTGACAGCGGATATGCCGCCATAATCGTCACCGCCATGCTGAGCCCTGTACCGATCAATGTGATCTCCACACTGTTCCAGAATGCATTCAGAATCGGCGTTCCCGTAATTAGGCTGTGATAGGAGAACCAGGTGAAATCGACGGGCCATAACCCCACTTGACCTGAAACAACCGCTCTCGCATCACTAAATGACAAAGCAACAATGTTCAGTAAGGGCAGGATACAGCTGACGGCAACCAATGACAACAATACATAATTGATTAGATAAAAGACTTTTTCTCCTTTGGTTTTTCTCATGCTGTTCTCCCTCCCTACCACAAACCTTCGTTAAATCGACGCGCGATATAATTTGCACTGAAAATGAGGATAAATGCAACCAGTGATTCGAACAATCCCATCGCTGTTGTCAGGCTGAACTGTGCTCCCTGTAGACCGGTGCGGTAGATATAGGTACTGATTACATCTGCTATCTCATTGACATTGGAATTCTGAAGCATATACACCTGGTCGAATCCGACCTCCATCACCCGCCCCATCGACAAAATCAGCAGGAGAATAATGGTAGAGCGTATACCCGGAAGGGTGACATGCCAGATCTGGCGCATTTTGCTGGCCCCATCCATCTGTGCAGCCTCGTATTGACTCGGATCAATGGTCGTTAGTGCCGCGAGAAAAATGATGGCATTAAAGCCCATGTCCTTCCATATCCCTGAGCCAACAAACACCGCTACCCACGAACCCTTGTTGTACATGAACGGATAAGGTGCTCCCGTCCAGGCCTCGACCCAGCGGTTGACGATCCCATTTTCCAAAGAGAAAACCGTCATGATCATCATCGCAATGATGACCCAGGAAAAGAAGTGTGGCATATAGACCACCGTCTGCACCGTTCGCTTAAAGGCCATGTTTCGCACTTCATTCAGCATAATGGCCAGAATGATCGGAATGGGAAACCCGATAATGATGCTTAACAGACTGAGGAACAAGGTGTTGCGAATAATCTCCACCGTGCGCGGATCACTGAACAGCGTCTGAAAATGCTGAAAGCCCACCCATGGACTGTTCCACAGCCCATCATAGAAGTTGTAATCCTTAAAGGCCATGACCAGCCCTCCGATGGGTGCATAACGAAAGGTAAGGTAGAACATAATCACCGGAACAAACATCAAGATTAACGGAATATTCATCTTGAATCGTCGAAGCCGCTGCTGCCGAAGCCGCTGCTTCATCTCACTGTCCGGCGGTTGTAATCCAGACGGCGGACCTGCGGTCAGTTCTCCCTTCACATCCATCACTCCTCTCTGCTGTTGATGTACTATAGTTGTATTTTAGATAAAAATGTAAGCGTAAACATTTGTTATTTAACGATCCTTTTATAATTTTCTACGCAAAAATAACCCCACATGGTGGGGTTGACCTTGGAAACGAACAGATATTAAGAGAAGGCTTCTCTTTAATTTGAGACCCTGCAGCAGTTCGAGGGGGATTGCTACCGGGCACTTCACTTGGCTACTTGCTTGCGATATTCGCGGGGTGATACCCCCGTCATCTGTTTGAATACGGTTGTAAAATAACTGGAGTTATCGAACCCGGTCAGTTCCGCTATATCTGCCATGCTCTGCCGAGTGCTGTGCAGCAGCAGCTTCGCCTTATCAATTCGGCGCTTGCTGACATATTGGCTGAAGCCATGTCCTGTCTCTTTTTTGAACAAATGGCTCAAGTAGTTGGGTGTCACATGAACATGGGCAGCCACGGCCTGCAACGTGCATGTGCTGGAATAGTTCATTTCAATATACTGTATAACACGTGTAACGACATGATCCTGCTGTTCCTGAGTTAGCCGCATCAGCATATCCACCCACTCTTCGCTCTTACATCTGGCCCAAGCGATCACTTCAGGTATGGTATGAATCCAGAGTAGTGGATCTGGGGCAGTTGAGTCCATACCACTGGATTCCTGAGGCTGAAGCTGTTGTACCAGTAAGTCCGTCATGACCTTCATAAGCATATGAATCTCCGCTTTGCCTTGTGACAAGCTCATCCCGGACGCTTCTTCTAGCAACATCTCGATTCGATTCATTATCGCTCCGAATTGATGGTGGAGCAGCAACAAAGTCAGTTCCTCTCGCAGTCTCTCGGTACGGTCCACCTGGCTGTATTGTTCCCTGATCCGAATGTCGGACTGTTTTCGGCGATATCGTTCATGTGCCTTTTGTAACACCTGACATGCTTCATCGAGCGAGAACGGCTTTAACAAAAATTCAATTGCCCCATACCGGATGGCACGCTGTGCATATTCGAACTCACGATAACCTGTCAAAATGATAATCATAATGTCCAGTCCACTCTCGTGTATGCGTTCGGCCAAATCTAGACCATCCATCACAGGCATGTTGATGTCCGTAATGATCAGATCAGGTGTGTAGCTGTGTACAGCCTGTATCGCTTCTTCTCCATCGGCCGCTTCCCCAACGACCTCCCAACCGAGGGGGTTATTGCGAACCAGATGAATCAGACCCTGACGAAATAATGCTTCATCATCCACTACAAGCATACGTCCATTCAACAGAACCTACTCCTCTCAGTCACCTGAATTTCCCGGCATGAGTCCTCACCGATCTGATAAGGCAAACGAAGACGTACTAGCGTACCCTCTCCCACAGTCGACTCGATCTGTACACCGTAGGGTTCACCGTGAATCAACTCAATTCTTCGAAGTACACTCCGCATGCCAATGTGCTGACGTTCCTCATCTGCATGTGCCACTGGCGTCATAATGCGTTCAATGACCGATGCGTGCATGCCGCAGCCGTTATCTGAAATTTCAATGATGAGCAAATCCGGCTCTCTTTCATGCCCGTTTTGCCGCGAGCCACGAATCTCCAGATGGCGGTTGTTCCTTTTGTCCGAGAAGGCATGAACAAAAACATTCTCCACGATGGGCTGAAGCAACAGTCGGATCACCTGACAGCGAAACAATTCAGCAGGAACGGCAATTTCAATCGACAAGGCTTCCTGATACCGGGCCTGCTGAATCTGCAGGTAGTGATCTATTTGCTTCATCTCATCCTGCACGGTCGTTAGTTGCTGCACGGGTTCCAGCGTATACTGCAGCATCTCGGACAAGGCAGTGACCAGGCGAGCCGATTTCTCATCACCAAGCATATAGAACTTCCAGAAAAACATGCTCAGCGTGTTATACAGAAAATGGGGATTCAGCTGGGCCTGAATAGCTTTGAGTTCAGCTTCTTTTTCACTGAGTTCGCGCTCGTACACTTCATGTATAAGCGTATCAATCCGGGAAGCCATTGCATTGAATCGTTCACCGATGAAACCGAGCTCATCCCGTGTCTCGATCCGTACCCGTGTATCGAACTGTCCATCACGCACTCTTTTCATCGCGTTGACTAGACTCGCAAGTGGACGCAACAGTCTGCCGCTAATTACGGTAATGATGAACCAGGAGCATAATATGCTGGCTACCGCAGAGAACACAGCAACTTTTACAATAATCTTTCCCTTGTTCTGAATCTGAGCCAGTGAGACCTTGCTGACCAGGGTGAAGCCCGCTTTGTCTGACGTTTGCTTCGTATACAATTGGGTTGTTCCCTGCTCGTCCCTGATCTCCGTCGCCCCTAGGCTTAGCTCGGTAAGTGGTGGTGGATCCGCATCCTGATTATGAAAGGCATATAGAAGCTCACCATCTGCGTCAAACAAGTAGACAGCAACTTCCTCATTCAGTCGCAGATCTTTGAGATACGATTCGAACAACGAGGTGTTAAACAGAATTAGCATTACGCCATAGGTCTCCAGATCAACAGACCGCATTAATCGTCCCGCCAGAATCCAATTGGATTGTTCCTCCTGCAAGAAAGCATCCGGCCCCAAACGATTCCAACCATATTCGCCGCCCGTTCCTTCCAGTCTATGAACCATCTCTGCCAGATAGGAAGGATCCATCTGTTGAAATGAGCCAGCAAAGGCGCCGAGATTAAATATGTTATCCTTCAGGTCATATATGCGGAGCCCCATGATCTCCGGTGCATCCAGCCTTACCTGATACAACTGATCATCCAGTTCATCTTCTAGCTTCATCTGATCATAGGACGAGATGCCAGAGGTCTGTGCTTTGATGGCATTTTTTACGGAGGGATTCAGTGTGATATAATCGGTGACTTTATACATGTCGTGTACCCTGGAATCCAGACGTGCAAGAATCTGCTCTGCGGTAAGACTATACTGGCGACTGACCTCTTCATTGAACAGGTCGATATGGATGCGATAGGTGATCAACCCTGTGATTCCGGAGATTAAGACCGTTGCGGTAGATAAAAACAAGATTAGCTTCGTTTTAAATTTAAAGCGTTTACAAAAGTTCATCCACCACATCTTTCACACACCTCACCTATATTCCGTACATGTCTTACTCCTAAAAACATATCATACACCTATTGGAAAAAACCAGAAAAACCCTGACCCCGCTTCAAGCGGTAGTCAGAGTTTGAAGGCATGTGATCCAGACATGTTACCGGGATGTTCCAGATTAACTCTGGATCACGGCATTTTTATTCCCCGTAAATCTCTTTGACCCGTTCTTCTTCATTGGTAGACAAGAGAACATTAAGCAACCCCATGGCATTATTGGCATCGGTTCTCGTCGTCTTGTACATCTCGGCAAACGCCGCTTCATCCTGCTCCGGGTCCATCGCAGCAAGCTTGCCCCATGACGTTCGTGCTTTGTCGTATAACGTACTCAACGTAATGTCACGCGGATGCTGTGCAACAGGTGCCATGGATTCAAATTTCGCTGTGACCCTGAAGAAATCCATCGAATCCTGGAACGATGTACTGTTATAATCCTTATTTTTCATCGCATCTTCGGTAATCAGCAGACCTTCACGGGCGATAAACAGTGTTTTCACCATGGCACGTTCCAGATTGGTTGCTTCTTCCCAAGTTACATAAGATTCATCAGGTGCTTGTACGGTTGTAAAAAAAGGAAAGGCATCATCAATCAACCGCTGCGAATCGGAATGAATTGGAACCTCTGCGTTCATGTCCACAACAGCATCACTGTAGTTGGCTACATTAATGTTTTTGGAACCTTCCTCACTGACCCGACGTACTGGATGATCCGTAAGCGGAATACGGATATAACCGAGCTTATCGGCATACTGCTGCTTCAACTCTTCCAGTGTAGAGTCCTTTCCAATCTTGCCGTCGTCAGCTGAAGAAGCTTCTTCTGTAGCTGAACCTGTCTCATCACTCCCATTCGAACCGGTTGCTGTGGTTTCCGTTACGGTCGCATTCGAGCTGCTTGTTTCTGATGAAGCAACTTCTGTAGCGGAAGCAGACTCCGGCGATGACGTCTCTTTCGCTCCGCCACCACAAGCTGTCAGAATCGCTGCCAAACCAAGCATAACTGTGAACGTCTTTATCGTATAATTCCATTTCATCGTATTATCTTCCCCTATCGTATGTATATTCCTGAGAACCATTAACCTCTGCTCCAAGACTTGAACACTTACTTACAAAAATATCCTTTCATATAACATGCTTGATTCACACAATTGGACATGCTCTACATTCTATCATAAGTTAAAAATCGGTTGTATACGACGATATACCTGTGTCTAAAGCCTTTTACTATGCACGCATTAACTACCACCGCAACGCAAAAACACTGCCGCCCGTATGGACAACAGTGTTCGTGAAGCGTAATTATTTGATACCTTTAGCCTTCTCCATATGCTCTGACCGAATCTGAGGATCGGTGGAATTGACCGATGATAACAGAGCGTAGATCGCCTGAATATCCTTCTCTTGAAATACGGTTTCGGGAACCTCAGTCTCAAGTCGTTCCGTTTTGCGCTGAATCGTTTCCACCAATTCATGATCGTAGATGATCAGTTCATCCGAATTCACATACCTCACAGCAGGATCAACACTAATTCGGCAACGGTTGGTGAAGGTCACCATGGAGACGAGACGTACTCTTTTGTAGTCTCCGAGGTGTGCATGGATGGCTTCCACATGTGCACGATGCTGCATAAGTGGATTGTACATTTTGACCCGGCTGCTGCTGACCGACCAATTGGCCTCTCTTCGTCCGCCGCGAATCTCACCTGTCGTCAGATTTCTGGTTTCGATCACAAAGATTGCCCGAGGGCCGATCACAACATGATCAATCTGCGAATAACCGGAGCGTGACTTCGGATTGGTAACGAGTAGGTCGTTCAGCACTTTATATTGACTTGGAAGACCTATCAGCTGATCTGCTGTACTGGGCTCCTCCGGCTGGCGTGTCCAATCCCCTTCCGCCTTTTTCTTGCGCTTGCTACGGACCATACGCGGGGGAATGGTTGTCGTTGATGTTAACGCTGAAGCGGAGGCTGTAATCTGGTTCGCAAGCTCTGGCTGTGTCTTGAACAGAGACAGGATTTTCTTGAACATGGGCAAGCTCCGTTCTATTATAGTGTGGGTTACGGGTGACCATTACAGGAGGAATAACATCCTTTGACACATTCATTATGTAAACTTCTATTACTTATGTCGGATAAAGCGGGGTAAAAATAAAGGGAAAACGATCAAAATCTCTCCAATACGCAAAGTATATATGAACATTTAACCAATTCCGTGACTTTAGACGCATAAACAAACCGCAAAATTGAAAAAAAACAGCGCAACCCTTTCCTGAATAGAAAAAGAATACGCTGCTGTTCTCTTGGTTGTTAAGCCTGAAGATAATAGGTGTAGAGCACCTGAGTACCCTTCTCTTCCAGACCATTCTTCGCTATTTCCTGATACAGAGATTCGGCCAAAGCCAACCCAGGCGTTTTCATGCCCATCGCTTTTGCAGACTCCAGTGCAATTCCCATGTCTTTGATAAAATGTTTCACATAGAATCCAGGCTCATAATCGCCTGCGATCATGCGCGGACCGAGATTGCTGAGCGACCAGCTTCCGGCTGCACCGGTAGCTATACTCTTCAGCACGGTCTCCGCGTCCAGACCAGACGTCTTGGCATAGGCAAGTGCTTCGCATACACCCATCATGCCAGAGGCAATAGCAATCTGGTTGCACATTTTGGTATGCTGGCCGGCTCCCGCCTTGCCTTGCAGCACAATGTTGGTACCCATCTGCTCAAACAGCGGACGCACGGCTTCAAAGGCCCCCGAACTACCACCAACCATAATGGACAACTTCGCGTTCTGCGCTCCGATATCACCACCCGACACAGGCGCGTCCAGTGCATGCAGTCCTTTGGCTTCCGCAGCTTCAAAGATTCGTGCAGCCAGTAACGGACTTGAGGTCGTCATATCAATCAGATATGAACCCGGTTTGGCATTGGCTAATAGACCATCCTCACCGAGATAAATCTCCTCTACATCTTTCGGATACCCCACCATTGTGATGATGATATCACACGCAGCAGCCAGTTTGCCTGGTGTGTCATGCCATACAGCACCCTCTTTCACCAATGCTTCCGCTTTGGCAACAGTTCGCGTGTACACATGCAGCGGATACCCTGCTCTCTGGATGTGCCCAGCCATGCTTTTACCCATCACGCCTGTACCAATAAAGCCAACTTTTGTCTCTCCAGGTGCCTTCGTTGTATTTGTCATCGCAGGTTTCCTCCCAATTTCTCTATGCTTCGCTCTGTGCTTGTCTTCGACATTGCTATATCTGTATGTTAAAGCTTTCTGCGTAGTCCGTCCATATTGCTTGCAGCTTTCTGTGAAAAAATCTGAAAAAGGAATCAACTTCCTGTATGCTGTACAACCTAACGGAAACTTCCTTCATTGGAAAGGAGGATTCGCATGAGTCGTGAAAAAGGTCAAATTACCATTTGGTTGTCCTTTTCCATCATTTTATTAAGTGCCGGACTGGTCTGCCATGTCTTGTCCATCCCGGCAATTCTCGAAGCTGGCGGCAGAGACGGATGGTTGTCTGTCGTGGCGGCAGGGCCTTTTTTCATGTTGTTTCTATGTATGATGTACATCATCATTCGGCGAGTACGCGGACAGCGATTAACAGATTGGATTACCCGAGAATTCGGGGCGGTCCCTTCCTGGATCTTCCGAATCTCCGCTTCCATTCTGTTATTCACGCTTGGCACACATACGTTGTATGAGACAACCAACTGGACCGTATCCACGTATCTTCAATTCACACCTCCTTATGTTCTGGCAGGTGGCGGAGCACTGGTTGCTGCGTGGGCAGCGGCTAAAGGCATACGCTCCATTGCGATGACTTCCAGTCTGCTGCTGCCCTTTGTCATTTTGCTTGGTTATTTTGTAATGTCCGCCAATATGAAATACAAAGACTACAGTCTATTGTTCCCGATTATGGAGAACGGCATGGGTCCCGTGTGGCGGGGCATGATCTACTCTCTTGCCGGGCTTATGGAAATCTGGATTATTATGTTGTTCCAACATGAAGTCAAAGGCAAAATTCGTTGGTGGCATGTTCTGATCCTTGGCGTGTTTATGCTCAGTATGGCGATCGGTCCCACGATCGGAGCCATCGTGGAGTTTGGCCCAGAAGAAGCAGCCAAACAACGAAACAGTCCCTATGAGCAATGGAAACTTGTGAATATAGGCAAGCTGCTGCAGCACGTTGATTTTCTATCCATCTATCAGTGGCTTAGTGGTTCCTTTGCAAGGGTGGCCATATCCATGTATCTCATCGTGGATCTGCTGAATTTCCGCAGACCGAAGAAACGATATATCGCGATTCTCACCATTACCGTCATCATGAGCTTCATGGCGATGCAATGGTGGCGCATTGATTACGTGGATTATTATGTGGACCATATTCAGTTCCCGGTCATGCTCGCTTATGTATCCATCGTTACCGTAATATTGACCATTGCTTCATTAATCCACAAAAAGGACAAGGAGGCTCCCAAACGTGCCGATCTCAACCCAACCCAAGAATAATCCTGACGTTGAACCGTTCCGAATGAACGAGCATAACCTGAATACCTTTTTTGCCGGATCTGATGATGTCATCATCAATAGTCATATGATCGGAGAACCTCCGATGCAAATCCTTATGACCTATTGCAGCGGTATGGTAGATAGTGAAGCGATCTACCATATTATTCTCCCGGAACTCAAACGAACATATGAAAATACACACTTTATCCGTACATCCGACATTGAAAAGTGCATCAGCCTGGATTGGACCCGAATGGATCTGGAAGATCCGGCATTTGGAACTGAACTGATGTCTCTCCGTGTTTTTGAAGGCCATATGTTAATCTGTATTCCTTCCCTGCAAACCATGTGGAGTATTGATATATCTAACATCCCTACTCGGACACCGGAGGAATCGACCACCGAAGTTTCGATCCGCGGGGCAAGAGATGGGTTCATTGAACCACTTGCCGTCAATGTTGCCTTGATACGCACCCGTCTGCGTACGAACCAACTTGCCTGCAATATCGAACTGATCGGTACACGTTCTGCAACCAAGGTGGCTTTGATGTATATCAAAAATATCGCCAATCCGGAGCTGATCGAGGACGTTCAGGATCGGTTGCGTAAGATTGAGACCGAACGCATCTTGACCGCCAATGAACTGGAAGAGTTGCTGTCACCTTCGAAAATTACTTTGTTTCCCGTCACCCATTATACGGGCAGGCCTGACTTTGCTGCAGAATGTCTCCTGAACGGACGTTTTATCCTCATTGTCGACGGCAATCCCAGCGCCATTATTGGGCCAGTCAATTTGTTTCTTTTGCTCAAATCCCCGGAGGATGCCAGCTTTCCCTTCTTGCCTGTGAACGTAGGACGGATGCTGCGCTTTCTTGGCCTGATGATCACCGTGTTCCTGCCCGGATTCTATATTGCGCTGACATCCTTTCATATGGATCAGATCCCCTTTCCTCTAGTCGCGACGATCTCGGTTGGACGCATGGGACTTCCGATGGAATCGGGAATGGAGATGTTTCTCATTATGCTGCTGATGGAGCTGTTCCGTGAGGCAGGGGTACGTTTGCCAAGTGCCATCGGCCAGACATTAACCGTCGTTGGAGGTCTGATTATCGGTGATTCCGCCATTCGAGCCGGCATGGTCTCTCCCCTCATGATTGTCATCATCGCAGTTACCGTCGTAGCTGGAGCAACCATTGTGAATCAGGTCATGACCAGTTCTGTGCTGATCCTGCGGTTCCTTTGTTTTGTCTTGGGGGCATCCCTCGGCATCTATGGGTTCATCCTGTCGTTGATTCTGTTCCTCATCTACTTGACCGATCTCAAATCATTTGGCATTCCGTATCTCACGCCGCTAACACCGCTTCATTTCAAACAAGCGATAGCTTCATTATTCAAACTGCCAAAGGGGTTAGGTAAACGAAGACCCGTCTATCTTGAGACTCAAGAACCGCGTAAGAAAGGAAACGGACGATGAAACACTTGTTACAGCGATGTTTGCTGGGTCTGTTAAGCCTATCGATGTGCGTGATGACGAGTGGGTGCTGGAGTGCCTTTGAGATTCAACAGGTAGACTACGCCAAAGCATTTGGGATTGATTATAAGGACGGCATGTATCACCTGTATGTACAAACGCTGGATTTTGCCAGTGTCGCCAAAAGTGAAAGTTCAACCAAAAGTGCAGATACACCGCCTGTATGGGTCGGACATGCCGAAGGGAAGACCATGAGTCTGGCGCTGAACGAACTGTTCCGTACGGCTCAATTACACATGGCTTGGGGGCATGTGACAGCCATCGTTATGGCTGAAGGTGTGCTGACCAGCAAACACATCAAAGAAGTGTTCGACATGCTGGGACGATTTCCAGAATCCCGTTATACAACCTGGGTGTACGGAACACGAGAGCCTCTGGAGAAAATCCTGAGTGCAACGTCCATCTATAATATGTCGCCACTGGACAGCATTCTTCACAACCCGCTCCCCACGTACATGGAAGAATCGTTGTACCCGCCTGTGCTTAGCTTTAAGCTCATTGCAACACATAATGATCCGGCTACCACGACGTATCTGCCGAGTCTTGCATTGAACAATACCCAGTGGGCTGAGAATGAGAAGAAACATGATTTGTTTCTGGTGGAAGGGGCCTTTTTCGAGAAGACTGGCTATGACTTTGAATACTTTCCACGCAGTCAGCTTCCCGGTTATCACTGGCTAATTAAGGACATGCGGCGTGCCCCCTTACTAGTCCAGAAGGATGGAACGATCTACGGGGCGCTCAGTGTAGGGTTGCCAAAGATCAAAATTAAACCTGTCATTCAGGGTGAAGACGTTACGTTCAACATTGATGCCCACTACCTAACTGCCCTGTACGAATACCTGGTGCCCACTTCTTATGAAGAGATGATCCAGATCAGTGAAGTGAAGTTGCGGGAGCAGATCATGCAGACCTATCGTCACGGCCTTGAGCGTGGTGTGGATATTTACGGTCTTCAGGAAAAGCTGTATCGCAAAAATCCGAAACTCTGGCGTAAGTTATCAAACAATGGCAGCAAGATGATGCTTACCGAAGACTCGATTAAAGATCTGAAAATCCATCTCACCATCCCGTATACAGGGAAATATAAAAGGAAAGTGTAGCCAGAACGCGAAACACCCCTTGTCCGGTATGCAGCCGGATAAGGGGTGTTTGTGTAGATGGAGGTAGTTCGTTTGTAGTTCGGGTCATGCAGATCTATGACAGCGAAGTTTCCATTCCATAAGCCAGCCTGCTTCCTAATCCTCACTATCGAGAGATGAGTAGATGACGTGACCTTCGTCGTTCAATCCTTTTATGTCCCATATCATCTCGTGAATCGGCTGCTGGATTACTGCATACCACAACCTGCCGCTGGATTGATCGGAAGACGATTCCACAATTTCCGCTTCCAACCGTGAAGATACCAGATTTGGTTCGTAGCGAATATGCACCTGGGTAATGTCAGCATCGTGGAGATACCCGTATATAATATATATCATTTTGCCTTTAGACTCCTCGTATCCTGATATATGAGAAGAAAGCGGCTCGACCGGATTATCCTGCAGACCACCGCCCATTCTGGCCAGTTCGGAGAACCACATCTTTTGCTGAATCAAAGCAGGAGTCAGGTTATTCGTAGTGAGATCTTGATATAATACCAATTGAGTTCGCGTTTCAATAGTTGTAACTAGCTTTACCTGTTCTGGGGGAATACCTTTTTCGCTTAAGATTGTGTCGATGTCCTGCGAACCACAAGAGCGTATCAAAAACAGAGCGACCAATACAAAGAACAACACGTACGCTACCCGTTTACGGTTGCTTGTCTTGGGCATAGATTAACCTTTCCTTAAAATTGAATCTCTATAAACAATTAATTATCGTAGAAATGGTATGTCAGATAGTGCTGCCCCGAAGTAATTTACCAGCATCCATGCAGCGATCCATAACAATGGCAACTGCATGATCCAGTAAGGAAAGAGGTATCTTTTCTCATGATAAGAAACCCATCCCGAAACCAAAGCCGCAATAACGCAGAGTGGGTATGACATCAGTATATCGCCCTCCAAACGACTTGCCACCTGATACTCAGAAGGAGTGGGTGCAGCAAGCGACATTCCCATGGCAAATGCGATCAACGGCCAGATCAGTAATGTCAGACCATATATTAAGGTGAAAATCATGATGTACAAAAAACTTCTTTCTTTACTTCTTATATCTTTGCTCAACAATCGAAATCTCTCCCATGCGCTCATTTCATTTTAAAAAGACGACCAACGGCCGCCTACTCTCATCTAACTTTCACTTTTTATAATAATGCATTACCCGCAACCGAGTAGTCAGGATTAAGGTCTGAGGAATGAGCACAAAGACAATATACATAAGTACAATTAACCATAGATGTGCGGCAAAATGTTCTGCACCGAATGATGGTTTAGGACGTTCAATCAAATACCACCAACACGGGATGGCAATAAACCATGTCAATCCCGTCGAGACGAACAAGTCTTTCACATCGCTCCAAAGGAAGCAGAACAGCGCGACAAACAAAATGGGACCCGTCCACGAATCCAATATCGGTCCCCAGCTCTGGAAGACAAAGATAATGGCAGGATATAGAAGATTGATGGTCCAGCGCCATATGTTATTAGTATACAGATTCATTATTTTCCACCTCGCTACGTACCGTTGCAATTTCACGTGAAAATACAGGCTACAAAAATTTGCGAAGATATGTACTCTCGATTTTAAAAGGTTATTCAACTACATACTGGGAATGAAATGAAAAGAAGAAGCATGATTTTGGATATTATTGCTCATACTACCTTCAGGAAATTATCGAAGGAGTGACAGCATGAGGTTAAAAAGTATCATCGCCGTTGGAGCCGTGTTAACCTGCTCATCTCTGTTATGGGGCTGTGGTAATGGCACTGCGAATAATGCATCCCAGCAACAGAATGACACCGTTCGATCAGAGAGTTGGAGCGATCCCAAACGACTGGAAGCTTCCCATCTTGAGGCGCTTGAACGTATGGAGAAAGATCATATTCACCGAATGGTTTCGCTTAGCGCAAGTACAGATGGAGACAAAGTGATGACCACACTTGAACGGTCGAGTCAAAAATTGGAGGAAATGAGACCGCTCGCCGAAATGCTCCAGCATGAGGGACATCCGGCATTATTACAGCGAATCCAGGACATGTCCGGTGATATCCAAGGTTCCAAATCCGTCATTGCTGAGATGAAAAGTTTGCCTCAGGACGGCAAAATTAAGATTCAGTCCGAGAATTCCGATTCCTTGCATCACATCAGCAGCTTCCGTGATTACCACCAGTACATTCAGGGACAAGTGCAATCCTTAGACGGTAAATCTACGCAAATGTCCCACTAACCCTAAAGATAGCTCAGAGAATCGTTACAGTCGGAATACGATAATCCGATGGTTAACGGTTCTTTTTTATTAACTTTATATTGTTATCCCTATACTACAGCTTCATTCCACCCACAACGATACCCAGATGAACATGCTAAATAACAAGACTGGTGCAAGTGCGCCTGTGGCTAAGATGATCCAAAGTGTCGCGGGTTTGATCCTTTGGCAGTATGTATCAACCTTGCGCATCCGATCTTTGCGCCACTTGGCGAACCTGAGCTGTCTGACCATCCGACTCAGAACTATTTGCCGCTGCTCGCCCTCTTCGAATTCATCGATCGCACGCCGCAACTCCTCGTATAATTGAGCCTCTTCCTGCCCAGCTACTGTAGGTGTAATCATCTGATCCTTCCTCCCATGAGAACATTATTGAGATATAGCCACTACTTAAATAACACATTACAGACCTTCAAAGTTTGAGGATTTTTTAAAAAATGAACAACCCAAAAAGCCCGGGCATAGCCCGGACTTCGTAGAATCATGTTAGAACTATTTATCTGAGTGCTTTTAGCCTGCGTTAGCGATTAATGCATTCAGACATACTGCGCCTTGTGCACGCACATTAACAACAATAATCGGTGTGTCCAACATGTCGTGCATCCAAGACATATACTCTTCTACTTTTTCGTTCGGAAGGATCGTCAGAATAACCCCTGCGAATCCACCACCATGAATACGACAAGCGCCATCACCCAGGTTTTGCAAATAATTCTCGGTCAGTGCCAGCGCGATGCCAATCTCCTGTTCCTTCACAGCACCACTCTGATATACATTCTGCAACCACTTCCATGATGAGTTACCGGACGCCGTAATCAGTTTCAAGAAATCAGCAAAACGTCCATCCCGCAACGCCTGAACCTGACCATCGACACGATTATTTTCCTCCAGGAAATGAAGCGCACGCAGCACGGCACGATCCCCAGCAGCTTCACGAACCTTCTTGAGGTTGGCGTAGATTGCGTCAGCTGTAATTTCCCGAACATACTCACTTCCCAGTGCCTGAGCAACCGCTCTCATCTCATATGGCACAGCAGCGTAATCTTCTGTCAGATCGGCGTGGTTACCACCTGTATTCACAATGACCAATGAGTAACCGTTTTGTTGGAAATCCCACTGAACAGGCTCGATGACTGGCTGTGCAGGATTTTCAAAATCAATAGCAATGAGTCCGCCGTACGCACAAGCCATCTGATCCAGCAGACCGGAAGGTTTGTTCCAATAGTGATTCTCCGCATACTGACCGATTTTGGCCAAGGTCACAACATCCAGTGCTCCATCATTATAGAAATGATTCAAAATCGTACAGATCAGCATCTCAAATGACGCCGAGGAACTTACGCCTGATGCCGAAAACACGTTACTCGAGAGATACGCCTGGAAGCCGCCTACCTTATATCCGAATTCTCCAAATCCTGCAGCCATACCGCGAATCAATGCTGTTGTGCCATCGTCTTCCGTATTTGGCGTGAGGTCCGTGAGATCGATTACATATTTCTTGTCATAACCTTCTGAGTAAAACGTAATAACCGAATCCGCAGTTGGTGCTGCCACTGCAATCGTATCCAGCGTAATGCTGCCCGCCAGCACTTTACCGTGGTTATGATCCGTGTGATTGCCGCCAATCTCGCTGCGTCCTGCTGCGCTGAACAACTTGCTACCCTCTTGCGCGCCAAAGTACTCTTCGAACGTTGCGTTCAGCTTTGTGTAACGTGCAGTCTGTACCTCTACTTGTGATTGTCCATACATTTGGGCAAGCAACGCTTGGCCCTCCGTGGATTGGATCAGATTCAATGGTTGTGTCGTCATTCATAATCCTCCTATGGATATGCAGCTTTTATTTTTGACTGTTGGTGAACATGGTTGTCGCGTCTGTTTCATACCTTATTCCTCTCCCATTATCTCAGCTTCGTAGCGGAAAAGGTAGGGTAGAATTGAAAGTTTGTAAGCGTTTTGTGAAGTTATTTGTTGTAAAAATAGGATTGAAAACCATTTTAGAATAACTTAAATTTGGTTTAAGTGAAAACACATTATTTTCCAACCTCAAAGTTGCTATGCTTAACATCTTATTGATGGAGGGAACGATGAAAATCAAGTCGAACTATACCAAGTTATTTGGTGCATTTTCGCTTACATTTTTGGGTGATGGACTTACGCTTGCTGCAGTTCCTTGGCTCATATCAACACTAACGAGCGATACGTTGTATGCTTCTGTCACCATGACGGCACTTCGTTTACCCTGGCTACTATTCAGTCTTCCTGTAGGTGTCCTCATCGACCGTTACTCACGCAAACATATGCTGATTGGGGCAGGCTTTACTCGAATGATCCTTCTCCTTGTCCTGACGTTATGTATCTGGGGAGGATGGGTGAGCATTCCGATTCTGGCTCTGTTCATGTTTGGGATTGGATTGAGCCGAGTTGTATTCGACAGTACGGTGCAGACGGTGATCCCACAACTAGTAGATGAAAGTAAATTGGAGAAAGCGAATGGGCAGTTCACCGCCGGACAGTTAATCACAAGTGATATTCTGGGCGTTGCTCTGGGAGGGTTTATCATAACCCTGCATATTGTTTTTCCTTTTGCCATAGACGCTGTAACGGCTGTTATTGCTCTGCTCTTTTTGATCAGTTTGAAAGGAAACTTCTACCCCGGGGATACGGAAACAACCAAGAAGGAAGTTCGCCCGATGAAGAATTGGAAACGTGAGATGTGGTCCGGTATTCAATATGTCTATCATGATCGTTTTCTCCGCGGACTAGCCATTCTATCTGTCACCATTACGCTGATGTATTCGATCATCCTGGCTACTCAGATCTTTTTTGTACGAGATGTGCTTCAGTTGGATGCTTTTGCATTTGGTATTCTCATCTCCATTGCAACAATCGGCAGCATCGTGGGAAGCCAGGCTGTTGCTTATATGCGTAAGAAATGGAGTACAAAACAATTGATTATCTCCTCCATTTTGTGCATGGGAATCATCTACGGTGTGGTGGGGTTAACCACGAATGCTTATATGGTAGGTGGACTGTACTTCTGTGCTGCATTTTTCATTATTGTCTACAATGTTACCCGTTCCTCCATCCTGCAACGTTCCGTTCCTAATGAGATGCTTGGCCGGGTCGGAAGTGTGTTTCGCTTTTTGTCCTTTGGGATCAGTGCCATTGGTACGCTTCTCGGCGGATTATTGGTGCGGATTAGTGAAACAACATTTGATCGTGTATTCTCGCTGCAACTCCCTTATCTCTTGTTAAGCCTGATCTATCTCCTGTCTGCTCTGATATTCGCAATGAAGATGCAGAATCATTCAGAGAGCCAGCAGCGTAACATCAACGCTTGACTGTTACGTTAGGTCATACTTGATAATGATCTCAAGCTTACATGAAGGAGAGATTAAGGATGAAGATTACCGCGTTACGTTCAGATCAAATCTATGAGGAAATCATCCAGGCTGCACCCGATGAGAAATTGGAGTTATACCGCGAGCGAATGATGAGTCCATTCATGAACAAATGGAACATTCAACAGATCCCGTTTCGCTCTCAAGAGCCTCACGGCTTCGATGTGATCATGATGAATAACTTTATGAATATCGCTCCAGCAGATATTACACCTGAAATTAACGAATCGTTAGCAGCGATTTCGTCTGAAGCATTTTGGCAACAGTGTCATGAAGCTGTCCGTAGGAGTCTATCTACCTTTACAGATCACGGGATTGAGCTATCGGTCCCCGAATATCTATACACGATTTTATTAGGCGATAAGAACAGTCCTTCACTCACCATGAACGAAGGTATCAGCGGAGATGGTGGAATCCCCGGTTATATTATTGCGAACCTGATCCCCAATGGGTATACTCTACCTCGTATGCAATCCGTGTTAGCCCATGAATGCAATCATAACGTGAGATATCAATATATCCAGTGGAGTCCGCAGATTACGCTTGGCGAGATGGTTGTTAGCGAGGGGCTGGCCGAGAGCTTTGCCACATCCCTGTATGGAGAAGAATTGTTAGGCCCCTGGGTAGCCAAGACGGATATGGAAACATTGAATAAAGTTATCAAACCAAAGATGAAAGACCAGCTGCATGTCACCGGTTTTGACCAGATTAATCCGTATCTATACGGCGATGAACTTGCCATTATGCAAAATTTCACGCCCGTGGGTATGCCCTATGCAGCTGGCTATGCCTGCGGTTATCACTTGATTCAATATTATCTCAACAAAACAGGTACACCGATTACCGAAGCGACCATCACTCCGGCAAGTGTCATCCTTGCGGAAACAAAGGAATTTTGGAATGAAGACACCTTATTTCACCGTTAAAGATATCATTCAGATCACTGGCATCACCAAACGCGCATTACATTATTACGATAAAACGGATCTATTGAAACCGAGCAAAGTCGAGGACAATGGCTATCGGTATTATGATCAAGAGGCACTGGGGAATCTGCAAATGATTCTGTTGTTCAAAGAAATGAATTTCTCATTGAAAGACATTACAGCCATGGTGCAACTTTCCAAAGAAGAACAGAAAGATATCCTGAGAGAGCATCGCAGTACACTCGTTCAACGCAAACAAAAGCTTGAAACCATCATCGACCAGTTGGACGAGTATGTGGATGGGACGGATATCTCTCATCTTCATCTGTTTGACGACTCTTCCATCCTTTCCATTCAAGAACAATATGAATCCGAGGCGAAGTTTGTATATGGAAATACCGAGAAGTATCAGGAATTTGAAGCAAATGTGAGCGAGCTGTCTGCGGAAGAGCAAGAAAAAGCCTACCAGCAGTTCTCGGTCAACATGGAGCAGGTTTTTCGGGATTTGGCGAAGCATCAGGATCTGTCCCCTGCTTCTGGTGAGGTGCAAGCGTTAGTGCGTGAATGGAAGAGTTGCTTGGAACAATTTATGAGCTGTGATGATGAGATTCTGAGATGTATCGCGGAAGCCTATACGACAGATCGTCGCTATGTGGGTTATTTCGATCAGTTTGGCGATGAGGACTTTTTGAGGTTTTTGTATCAAGCGATTATGGTTTATGTGGAGGGTGGGGAGGTATCAGGTGTGAAAGATTTTAGGTGACCTCCAAAAGAACGCACTGAAAAAACACGGAACAATGGTAATATCAATTAAACGCCCCATTATGTAAATGATCAATCTAATAAACCCATGGCTAGAGCACCTTAGCCATGGGTTTATTAGATTGATATTTTAATTTCGAGAAATGTTTTTATCTGAACTCACCGGCTAAATCAACTCCGTCAAATGTAGCCTTTGGATAATAATAAACAAACATAGGTAGGCCTGTGAATGAATCAGACTTATTTAAGGTAAGGAAATCCACTTTGCCGGACGATGTCTGGCTTACTGTATTGTTATAGATCTTACCTATTGCTCCAGTTTCAAAATTTACAATACCTACACAATCAATTTTAACTTCTGCTCGGATGTTTCTTTTTATGCCAGCTGTGTCCCATGCGTCCATATAGAAATTCCAACTATTTTTACCGAATCCGTTATCGTATTCTACATAACCAGTTAAAGCTAATGTTTTATTGTTACCTGTGAAAAATTTCTTTGAGACCGAAAAGACTGATACGTCCCCTTTATTTTGAATATATGTTATATTATTGTTTAAAGCTGAGTTTTCTTTTAAATATTGTGTATCTTCGTCAGAAAATGGTTCGTTAACTTCATACTTATCTAGTATATTTTGTATTTTTAAGGCTGTATCATCCTCACCTGTACTTGCGTGGGCTGAATTAGTAAAAAGAACGGAAATGGATATTGAAACCAAGAATAATGTCAATAACATACTGATCTTCTTCACTTTAAATACCTCCTAAAAATTATTATGAAAGGGGTTTCGACAATGCACATTGTGTGGAATAATATACTTATTCTCGTTGTTAGCCTTCTTATCTTAGCTGGACTAGTTTCTGGCACAATCTACTTTTTAATAAAAAATAGATCTAAATAGTTCACCTCCTTATGACGATACCACTTCCATATATTATATATTATTCAATAAATTATAATAAAACCCTCTTTTAATATTAATAATGTCTAATCTTTTTTAAGTTGATATATTTGTTGTTCGATCTCTCTGCAATTATTAGACAGTTCCCCCTATTCGAATAATATAAGTGAACTACAAAAAGTTAATTTCAAGTAAGCAAAAAGCGTACCACTACTCCATTGGTACGCTTTTTGCTTTCTCTTCTTGGTAAATTTTTATTTGCCAAGTAAAATTTCAATTTGACTGACTGTATAAGAACTTCTTCTCGCTACTTATCAATAACTTCCTCGCTCAAAATACGTATGCAGCCGATACAGACATATTTCCCGTGTCCAGCGATATAACACTGCCTGTTCCTCCCTATCATGCACTTTTACATTCAGCGAGAACACGCCATTCTCGAAACGGGTCATACTACTCTTCGCCCCGCTCCACTTGGACATTGGCATGTCGATAATCAACTTTTCAATCTCCGTTGCCGTCTTCTCATTCCATTCCCATAGCGCAAGTTTGCCTTTGTCCGAAAAGTCTTTCCGTTTCCGATATTCCTTCTCCGTCAGGTACGTATGGAAAAAACTCGCCATCTCCCCCGGCGTGATCGGGTCCATCCAGTGCGCTTCGCCTCGCTCCAGCATGTACAGCAGCACGATCATTTTGTAGCTTTTGTTCATGAGTGTCTTCTCCACATCACGCAGCCACGCCTCATGCCGGACGTACACCTCTCCCTCAGCAGGGGACAGCAGCTCCGCCCAATAGAGAAATCCAACATAGGAACCAAAATCGCTTCGATATCCGATACTCTTCGAACGCCCCATCAGATGCAACTCCAGATAAGTCGGAATACGCCCCAGCTCTCGCTTCACATCCAAAAAATCCTGATGCAGCTTCTCGCGGCGCGGCAGCCGTTTGCGGCTTAGCTCCTGAAGCAGATTCACCACTCGGGTCTCCAGATGAATCCCGCAGTTGTCTGGAACTTCCGGTACAGCCGAATCCCGGTCTTTCGCGGTTCCCTCCAGCTCCCCGCGCACATCCAGCAGACTCAACTTTACATCCGCATTGCGGTAATTCCCGATCAGGTCAATGATGACGCAATGTGATTTGCCTTCCGCCAGCCGCAAACCGCGACCTACCTGCTGAGTGAACACCGTAAGCGACTCCGTTGGACGCACAAAGAGTAGCGTGTCTACACTCGGAATATCCGTACCTTCATTGAACAGGTCCACCGTTAACACAACCTCCAACTCACCCGCATCAAGCTGCCGAATCGCTTCCTCCCGCGACATTTCCGATGTTCGCGAATGAAGACTGAGCACCTTCACCCCCTGACTGCGAAAATACGCAGCCAAATAATCCGCCTGACGGATCGACGAGCAAAAACCAATCGTTCTCGTCTGCTTGTGTCGGACCCAGGCTGCATAGATCGTCTCTACATGCTCCTCTTGCAATTGAACGGCCATGAGCTGTTCTTCATCATACTTTGTCCCGATCCAGCGAATCTGCGAATAGTCCGTATCGTCGAATACCCCGTAATATTGAAATGGCGCCAGCCAACCTCGCCGGATCGCTTCAATAAAATGCATCTGGTAAGCCACATTCCCATCACAGAGCGCATACACATCCTTGCCATCCAGCCGATCCGGGGTAGCCGTAATGCCCAGAAGGAACTTAGGCTGAAAATGCTCAATCACTGACATGTACGTCTTCGCCGCCGCATGATGAAACTCATCCACCACAATCAGATCAAAGGCATCCACCGCAAATCCATCCCGGTGCTTCTGCATACTCAGCGTAAAGATCGAAGCATACACACAATCCGCCGCCCCATCCTTGTACTGTCCGTTATAGATCCCATGACTGCGCTCCGGCATGATCCGCTGAAAAGACTTCTTCGCCTGGAACAAAATCTCTTCCCGGTGCGCCACAAACAGCACCCGCTGGAACCGCTGGGCGAAGAAACCCGCCAGATACGTTTTGCCAAGCCCGGTCGCCATGACGACCATCGCTTTGTCGTACTGCTCCTCCATCGTGCCCTGGAGTGCTTCAAGCGCATCCAACTGCGCCAAACGCGGCTGAATCGGGGCAAGCGACAGCTCGGCGGCTTCTTCCTCTTTGTCCTCAGGTAGCCCCGTCTCGAACTCTGCTTCTTCCATCTCCATGATCCGCTGGATCATCTCCGGGTTCTTCTGGTGATATTTGCGGTACTCTTCCTCATACAGCGCAATCGAATCCGGGTTCACTGGCAAGGTTGTCTCGTGGTAGAAGCTCTGCATGAATTTGTCCAAAGCCATCTGGAACGTATACGGCTCCGCTTCCGCATTCATCGCCAGATTCCATTCATACCCCGTCTTGAGCGCCGTGAACGAAAAGTTAGACGAGCCGACAATCAGCAGTCCTTCCCCGTTGTCATGATCGAACAGATACGCTTTCGGGTGAAAAGAAGTGCCCATACTTCGCCACAGCCGTGTCTCAATTCGGGGATGAACCTCACACAGCGCCCGCAATCCTTCTGGCTGTGTTATGTACAGATAATCTCCCGCGAGCATCCGCACCTCGGTCCCACGCTCCGCCGCCCGCTTTAAGTGCGGGGCCAGCAGCTTCACACCAGACTGCATAATAAAGGACGTCATAATATAAATCCCGGATGCATGTTGCATCCGGGCAATCAGTTCGTCTGCCAAGTTATCTGTAATGAGTTTAACGTTAAGCTTCGTCGACATCGATCAGATACACCCGTTCCTGGAATCCACCACGCTCCTCGGCTTTGTCTGCTCGAAGCTTATCCAACTGGGCCGCATTCGCCCCGTGTACCTCCGCCAACGCCCGGATGACCTCCAGCATGTCGGCTAGTTCTTCTAGGGCTTCCTGATCACTCGCTGCATTTACGTACTCATCCGATTCTTCTTGCAACTTCGTTCTTAATTCTTGCTTATACTCCTCCGGGTCCAGAATGCGTGTGCGGCATTCCTTACCGCTGGATGTGATAATATGCGGGATCTTGTCCCGCACCAATTTGTTGTATGTAGGCATGTGGTATAACATCCTTTCTGCTGTGAGAGCCTTCGAGCCTCGCGCTAGAATCTCCCTTTTTGCCATTATACCATTTGCCGTGGTAAGGGAAGGATTGATTTTGTAGTGCAGTAGATTCGATTGAGGAGATGAGAATAACCCATGACTACTCGTATTCGAGTTGAAATGGGCTTTCTGCCAATTAAAGTCTAATTGTTCTGCATCAAACTCTGGTTAAGAAGGATTCTAAGCCAACAGTTTTGCGATAATAGCATTAATATTCGTTGTTTCTTTATCAATCTCGACCAAGCAAGTGTCATCATCCATAGCTGGTTCATAACCGATTCTAACCTTCTCAATTGCATACTTGTTCTTAATATCAAGAATATACTCTATTAACTTCTGAGCTTTTAACGTTGTCTCTGAATTTTCTCCGCTGAACAATTCCTCTTCAGGAAAGTTAATTACAATATCTCCAAATTCCTCATCAAATGAGAATACAATCATCACGTCGTTAAAGGTATGACCCCGGTTAAGCTGAGACAACAATACATTTCCCGTTCCCTTAGGAGAAAGAATCTCTTCAAGGCTCTCTATTTGCTGAAATTCAATATCGTTTTCACTACGGTTATCATAAAAGTGAGAACTTTTGATCTGATCCGCCTGAATGTTCAAATCATTCTTAATGAATCGATCCAGATTATTTTTGTTAAAATCAATTAAAATGATTTCTAAACTTTGCACAATACAGACCCTCTTACATCAGGTAATTCTTCATATCACATTAATTCGGTATTGTAGGCGCATGTAGTTGCTTATGTTCCAACCCAAACCATTGCTCAATATGATTACATAACAATGGAATGTCTTGAATGGCTTGCTCACAGATTTCTTTATATGAATCTTGAAGCACTTCCTCAAGTTCCAAATTCACTTGATATGCCTCAGTTTGTTTAGCATGGTGCACATCCGCTGGCTCAATGACATAATTTTGATTTTTGGTTAAAGGACTTACATAGATCATCCACTCAAGGTTTCCCTTAAAGTGCTGAATACAATGCTTTAATTCCTCGTAAAGCTGATCAGCGTTATGGAATCTAAAATAAAAACCCGCAGGTTTCTCATATATCCGATTCGGATTATACATCTCTGTTCTATTCCATTCATACGAACCTAATTTGGCCAAGGTATACGCCATAAGTTCCGGCATAAGCACCTCTTCTTTACTTTTCATGTAAATACTTTTTGACACTTTATCCACCTCATTTGAGAGTACGTTTACTTACTACAATATCACCATTGTTCTGTCTACTCACTGTATCCATGTATTCCTTTACAGGAACGGGATCACTAGTCAGACGAGGATCATATATATATTTGCCATCAGAATATACAGTATGGTAAACGTATGATTTCATCTCCCCATACTCTTTAACTTGGATATCCTTTAATTCTGTCCTCGATTTAATCGTGAAAATCTCGCCTCTCCCACCTGCCGCATGAGCTAAATCATCTGCAATTTCCGAACAATCGTACGCTAGCTCTTTTTTGTAAAATTTCGACTTCGATTCCATCGTATTTAGAACCGCCGAATTCCCTATTACAGTAGTCGATTCCTTGGTTAATTTAGTTCCATGTTCAGGCGTGGGACTTTTATTAGAAGAAGTCCTCTCTCTCACACCATCTAACCTAGATTTTGATAGAACTGATCCATCTTTCGGAACCTTATAACCCCTATTATACGTTCCTGTAAAAGCCAACACGAGCTTAGCAGTCTGTAAACCTCCAATAGAAACTGCTGCTTGCCATGCAGGTATGGATTCTCCAGTTACGGGATGATGACCTTCCTTAAATGCGCTGATCTGTTCATCATATATATCTCCCCCACTAGACACCGGTTGCTTAGGCCCAGCCCTCATTTCCTCATAGGTACCACCCTGTTCCCAATACTTAACAAACTCCTTTTGCCCTGGCATCCCATCCTCTGCTTCACTGGCAGGCATGTTAACTCCAAACAAAGGGTTATATACCATTCGTCGTTGTTCTTCTGTGTTACTTATATTATGGTTCATCATTGTATGGACAGCAATCTGTCCAGCAACGGCTCCCAAGCTCACCTGTTCCTGATCTGCTTGTTCGAATCTCTCAGCAATCGCGAACAGATCTTGGGATGACTTAACCATACTTTCCAGTGCTCGATCAAGTACTGAACGTGACTGCTGAAAATCATAGAAAAATCGTTCTTGTGTTGCTCCCGCCCACTGAGACTGGATGAATCCGATCCGTGCGGTCAGGTCATTACGTATACCCTCCAACTGCTGCCTACCCTGCTCGATCTGTCTGGATACATACAACAGTTGCTCTGGTGTCACTTTAATTGTACTCATATCATTCTCCGCGTTTGAAATAGGATTTTACCATGTTAGCAGAAGCTTGATGTATATACATCCTTCTAACATCCTAATCTTTCCTTTCTCACCATAACAATATTTCCAACAACGTACTTCGTAGGTCTTAATTCAAAGGAAATCTTCTTAATCTCTTGATTTAACAGAAAATAATTAACAAACACACCAACGGGCACGCCGTTAACAATGCCGCTGTAAAACTGATCTGTGCCGCGACTCGTCCTCCGGTAAACTCTTGCCGTGAAAAGAACATCCAGATCGAGAGGTACGTAGCGCCTAGTGGGAATGAAATTATCCCTCTAAACGTACTCGGTTCCATGTATCCAGTCATCATGCTTTTACCAATTAGGATTAGAGTAACCAATTCCAATATAGATAATATGAAAAACACGATAGCAATCACTCTTTTCAAAATGTACACCTACTTTCTAGACGCAAAGCAAAGAGCATCCTTTGTATTCTCTGCATCATATATCCTTTATTTGGATGATGTCATCTTGTAAGCGTAACATAGATAAATCAAACATTTAACCCAAATGATCAATTAAAAAAACATCTTACTCTGATGAATCCTTCATCAAACGTGCAGATAGATCATCCAATATCTCTTCCGTTCGTTGAATAAGACTTTCGATGTTGTTTAGTTTTAGTGGTTGATCGTGTGGACAATCCTCCAAAGATGACATATGTTGCATCGTGCCGATGAACAATGCAATATCCAATCCGAGTTCAGTGTCCGTATGCACTAAAGGCAAGATTTCATTCATGGTGAGTTCTTTGGGGGGATGAACTGAATGATACTTATGGATATAAAGCGCCTTAATCATGGAAGCTAGAGCCCAATCACATAGAATTAGGCAGGCTTTAAACTGATTGTGATTACACATGATGGCGGAAAGTTTGAGATGATACTTAGCATGTTGGTGGTAGGCCATTATTGTGGTACGTAGCATGTGGTAAGCAGGAGTATGTTTGGAACTAGGTTGTGTGGAGATATCATGGTCTTGCAAACGTGGGGTAAAATCTACTTGGTGATTACAATGTGCTACGGTTATGGACCAATTTCTTGCCATTGTCATCCCTCCAAAGAGTTAATACCAGTATTATACAATAAAATGATACATATAGTAATCAATTAGATTATTTGTATTCTTCGTTTGGTGTTTACCTTGAGGAAACTTGTCTACACTTTTGAACATAGAGAGGTGAATACCATGAACGAGGACAGAGAAGTTCTGAAGCTGGTCGGAGCCAGAATTCGCGCACTACGCAAAGAAAGAGGGTATTCACAGGAATCCCTCGGAGAAAAAGGTGGATTTCATTTTTCATACATAGGACAGATCGAACGTGGAGAAAAGAATGTTTCTTTGGTAAACCTCGCAAAGATCGCTGAATCTTTGGATGTTAATTTGATTCAATTATTTGCTTATATAGAAGAAGAGTTTGAAGTAACTGAAGATGAGAAACAAATCAAAGAAATTGTACAACTGCTAAGAGATTCTTCTCCTGATAATATTCGAGTAGCCAAAAATGTTATTAAAGGAATATTGATGTGAAAGCACGAACCCTATCCGTCCATTTATGGACGGATAGGGTTTCTCTCTACTTTGCACAGTCCATGGTACACATCATTTTGAATTTGCTCTGCTACATAAATAATTCATCAATTCTTGATCCCGACAGTAAACATAACAACCTTTCATACCCCGAGACATCAAAATTTTATAAATATTTTTGATAAGTTTTGTTAGTTCCTCATTCTTAAATTTAAGCCCTCGTTTTCCCATTCTATCTTTGTACTCATCATAATCTGAATAAAGTTCCATTTTCTCCGAATCGAATTTAAGATCATTCCCTATAATTACGCCTACATAATCAAATTCAAGACCTTGAGATGTATGAACGCACCCGATCTGATCTATACCACTCTCATGAATTGCCCAGGTGCTTGATATAGAACGTGCATTCCAAGGCATAGCAAAACGATGTTCTTCAATAGTGACATCCGGAATTTCCCCATTGCGATTACCTTCTTTATCAGCTGTCCAATTCCAAGCAAATCCTGCTAACATCCTCGCCTTATATCCCTGATCGTTTTTACTTTTGATTAGATCGTATACTTCGTTAGGCGTATCTACTAATTTGAATTCAAAAGAATCTTGATCCCAACCATCGAAATTAGCGGTGGGACGAATCTGTAAAGCATCATCAACCCAATTCAAAAATCCTTCTGCTCCAGAACAACGGAACTGTGCTGCTAGTGAATATTCATGCACTTCCGAATCATATAGGGCAGCTAAACGTTTAATCTCGTCTATAGAACCTATATCTTCAGGACGAATACGTTGAAAGTCATCTATGAAAAACACATTCACTTTAGATGCTTTTATGATATCCTCGATCTGATTCTCCCCAAGATATTGATATGCTCCTTTACCTTTTAAACGATGCGCCTCATCCACTACAAGTACGTCGAACATATCAGCTGGCTCTTTGTAAAACTGACTTGATCCCGTAAATAACATCTTTGTCCTAGTTTTGTTTCTAGCTTGTCGCTGAGTCAAGGTCTCTACCATAACCGTCCGGAATGAAGCATTCGGGGCAATGAATTTAACATTCAACTTATTTTTAAGTAATCCACCAAGGGCATTCATAGATATCACTGATTTACCTGTTCCAGGCCCACCTTGCACAATGATTGTGCGTTTTACATCTGTTTGCTTGGCAAGGCTCATAATGGCCTCGTATGCAACCTTCTGCTCATCAAGTAAAACAAAATCAGAGTTCCCTTGAAATAATCCATCGATATGATCGATTAGCTTCTTGGAAGGACGAATCTTACCGTTCTCAATTAAATAAAGTAAATTAACTCCATTTCCTTCACCTACATGCCTTTTCAGAAAATCTTGAAGTTTAGATGCATCATCAGCTAGAAACAAAGGAGCTTCACGGATGATATCCTGATATTGATTATATTGGAGAGGGTCAGGCTGAACTTTTCTGTAATTATGTAGATATGCACATGAGTATCCGTTAATATCTTTAGAGTATACAGCCTCATTCATATCACTCAAATATTGTTTGTATGACCAAGCTTGATACGAAGGATGCGGTGTCTCTCTTGTCCTACCTCCTATAAAAGCCCTTACTACATCTTCTCGATCCATAGCCTCTACTGAATCCCATTGTTTTAACTCAACGATCACAAAGTTATCATTCTTCTGTTCATCCTGACCTGCAATGATAAAATCTATCCGCTTACTTGTAGAAGGAATATTATATTCAATCAATATTCCGCAGTCATCTGCTACCTTCGAATTACGGATAATTTTCTCCATAAACTGCATAGAGTTGTTCCAAGCTCGTACTTCCCCTTGATTAGGTCTTTTTCCCATGCCTTTAATGAATGCTTCTTCAATCTGAACTGTAATTTGGTTGTTATCAACTGATTCCCGGAAAGCTAATGCGTTACTGCTGTAGATAATCATGATGCGCCGCCTGTAATTGAATTAATTCATCTGATTTTTATATGTGATAATCTATTGATTCTTCTCCGTTTCTCAATAATCTTAAAAAATAAATTTTTTCAGAGAGTATCTCTGATCGTTGTTTTGTGCGGAATACTGTCGCTTCCTCAATATGTAACTCATTACCAAGTAAAAAATACTCATTATCAATAGGATAATAGATATACCATTTTATATTGTCCTTAGCCTTAATGTAAAAACACTCCTCAGAGTATTTATTGTATTTCTTCAATAGTTGCGTTGCTGTCTGAATTGTCAAAGCAACAAAACAAATATTCACGAAGGTAATGGTTAAAAGAATAGCTATAATAGAACCTAACAACTGTTCAATTATATTAAAGTTTATAGATAATTGACTTTCTAAAATTGTCGCAACTAAAAAACCAGGTATAAATGAGAACAAACATCCAATATGAAAAATAAAGATTATGGATACCACAATAAATTTATTGGCTTTTGGAAGTAATCTATCAAAAACATCTATCTTAAAATAAGATACATAAATTAGAACAACATAACTAGTAATAGTTCCCCATAGAATATAGTAGACAATGGACGAACTAATTTTAATTTCGTAAAAGAAAATAATTATAAGGCAACTACACAAAACAGAAAAAATAAAATTCATGAAAAATTTAAACATTCTAACATATAACTTCTTTTCTTTAGTGAAGAATAATTGCTCGATTTTAGTAGACGTTACAGTAGTTATTATTTGATTTTTTCTTATAAAAGCAACTAAAGTTCCAATGAAAACAATTATACTGCCCAGACCACTAATTTTTGATATTATTGACCATTCCGCAATTTGACTCCACACTTTCTTACAGCTCCATTCCAACTTATAATATAACTTATATTTTCAAATAATCTTCAAACAATACACTTATTCGCCACCGCCACCATCTTCGCAGGCATCTCTTCCCGCAGTCGCCATACAAAGCTCATCGGTTTGTTCCCCTCATGACTCACATAATCTGCTTCGCCCAGGAAAACAAATGGAGAGGTATAGTTATGCTCCTCCTTATACTCCCGCACGAACAGCACGATCCGGTGGCCTGTCTGGCGGTGATGAATATACCGCTGCGCGGTAGCTGTATGCTCCGACACCCTGCTCTGTGTCTGCCAGTGGAATAGACGCTCGTTAATCGCATAATCCTCGTACAATGTGGAGGGTGAGAAATCTTTGTCCGATTTGTTCAACGTAATGAAGAAAATATCGGTCTGTTCATCTGCAAAATACTTCACGCCTTCACGGAAGGCAGGTGATTGCTGGGCATTCCAGTAACCGAAGGCGGCAAGTACTTGGTCAATAGAGTACAGACAGTGGATATCCAGTGGACAAGTGTACGGGAACGAATTGCTTTTATCCACAAATCGCAGATGAGCCAGATTATATTTAAAAATATTCACAAGTTCTGCTCGGTATGCTTCACAAGACAGCACACGCTGCACACCCTCTTCGATGCTGGTCAGTCCTAGCTTCTCGGGCGCAGCTCGATGGAAGGTGTAATAGAACATAATCAACATGCGCCGTTCATCGGCGGTGGTTGCTTCTTTGCCTTTTTCAATAAAGTCGATCAGGAACGTCAGCCAGCTTCGGGAGTTAATCGTAAGCACAGACGGCAGTCTGCGGATGTACTCCTCGTATTCATCTTCGATGGGTGCTGTTAATCCGGCTTCGGCCAACATGCCGCGGAAATACCTTTTGCCCGTACGTCCACCATACAATTCAACTAGTGTCATCCCGTGATGTTCAACAAAATGAGCCAAGGTCAGCGGTAGTCCGGTGTCTTGCTGGAACGTTTGCAGCTTCTGGATCAACGCTCTGCGATTACGACTCATCTGCTTGAGGTTGCGCATGACGTATTCCTTCGCTTGTTTTTCCAATTGAATGAACGTGCCGCGAGGCAGGTTCGAAAAGCCGTTCTCGACGTAGTACGAGATGGAATGTTTGGTAGCGCCAATCAGGGCGCGGAATTTATCCTGGAACCTGTACTCCTGATGCGCTTGCCCGATGAAGTCGAGCACGGTCAGGCACTCTTTACCATCCGCCATCCGTAGTCCACGTCCCAACTGTTGCAGGAATACGGTCAGACTCTCGGTAGGACGCAGGAACAGGATGGTGTTCACCTCAGGGATATCCACGCCCTCATTGTACAGATCAACGACAAAGATCATGCGCAGTTCCCCGTTCACCAGCTGTCCTTTCGCAGAATGACGTTCCTGTTCGCTCGACCCGCCATGCAGGGCCATGGATGGAATGCCGGCTTCGTTAAATATTTTTGCCATATACATTGCATGATCCACCCCTACGCAGAAACCAAGCCCCTTCACATCGTCCAGATCGGTTACGTATTTGTTCAGACTTTGGATGATCTGGTTGGCACGGATTTTGTTATGAGTGTAGAGCTTCTCCAGTTCGTTCAGATCGTAGCCTTTACGCGACCACTTCACCTGAGATAGATCGACAGTATCGGTGACGCCAAAATATTGAAAAGGGCTCAGGAGCTTGCGGTCAATTGCATCGGTTAGACGGATCTCGGCGGCAATCGTATGATCGAAGTAGGCGGTAATGTCTTTGCCATCCATCCGTTCAGGCGTCGCGGTGAGTCCCAGCAAAATCTTCGGTTCGTAATGGGACAACAGCTTCTGGTATGAAGGTGCAGCCGCATGATGGAATTCATCCACAATGATGTAATCGTAATAGTCTGGGCTAGTGATCTCCGTCAGCTTCATGGAGTTAAGACTCTGAATACTAACAAACAAGTGATCCAGCGCCTCTGCTCGGTAATTCCCGACATGCAGCTCACCAAAGTTCATATCCTTCAGGATATACCGGAACGTGTCCCGACTTTGCTTCAAGATTTCTTCCCGATGGGCAACAAAAAGCAGCTTTGCTCCCGTATGGCTTGCCCGGAATCGCTTGTAGTCGAAGGCAGAGATGACCGTTTTGCCAACGCCTGTGGCGGCGACGATCAGGTTGCGGGTTCGTCCATACAACGTACGCTCGGCGTTCAGCTGTTCCAGCACTTCTTTTTGGTAATCGTAAGGCTGGATGTCGAGGTGAAAGTGGTTGGACTGATCTTTTTTACGATTCAGAGCCGCCTTCAACTGTGCCTCATGCCCTTCATCCTCAGCTACATATCGCGTGAATTCACGGTCATTCCAGTAACTCTCGAAGGTCGCTTCAATCTTGCGCAGCACATCGAGTGAATCTTTCTCCGTCACCTTGAGGTTCCACTCCATACCACTGGTCAGCGCTGGGTTGGATAGGTTAGAGGAGCCGACATAGGCTGTTGTGAACCCGGTATCGCGGTGGAAAATATACGTTTTGGCGTGCAGCCGGGTCACTTTGGTATCATACGAAATCTGGATCTCTGTGTTAGGTAATTTGCTGAGTTCAGTGATGGCCTTTAGGTCGGTTGCCTCCATATAGGTGGTCGTGATGATCCGCAGCTTCCCGCCACTAGCCGTGAACTGTTGAAGCTGTTCCAGCAGCAGGCGAAGTCCGCTGAATTTGATAAATGACACCAACCAGTCGATCCGATCGGCTGTCACGATCTCCTTTTGCAACTCCAATAACATACTCGGCTCGGACTTTGCACCTGTGAATAAAGAACTTTGGGAGATGGGCGTATCTGGACGAACGATTTTGGTATCCCGGACTGCACGAATGCTGTTCAGCTTGGAATACACATGGGTCAACACTTCCCCCTGCTCATCCAGTTGCAATTCATTGTACTCTTCTTCCCCCAGCGTACCTTTCAAGGTAGCAATAATCTCATTACACGTTCGAATCTGCGCCAATACTGCCGTTTTATCTTCCGTCTGTTCCCGCACAATCTTGAGCGCTCGCCGGGTTACCGCCGCCAAATACGTGGACAGCAGCTTGCGCGCTTCCTCTGCATTCAACTTCTCGGTCCCAATGTTATACACATCCGGGTCCAGCGCCGAAATCTCCTGTCTGGTGATGGTGTTGATAAGCTGTTCATATATGCCTTGTTTCATGAATGTACCTCGCGAGAGTTAGGATTTGTGGATAGTTCTCTATGTATATGTTAGCTGAAAGTTGCTTCTTCTATATTATCGACCAATCTGTGGAAGATTTCATTAGTTGTTTGATTTCATAGGAAAAAGCACCTTTACCTGTGGTCTGGTAGAAGTGCTTAATGATATGACTTTAAATCGTGCATAGATGTGCGCAACTCATATCATCTTTTCACTGTATCACTTAGAATTATAAGTTAGTATGACAGTCTTCTCTCTTAAATTGAAAATAAGGTTATCATCTTATCTTTAATAAAGATTGATAAGTAATCGCTTGTTTTTTGAGTTTGAATATCAGCACAAAGGCTAGTTATCTCCTTTTGAAGTACCAAAAGCGCGGCTGGAATAACAAAAATGTTCATTTTCTTTATATTCAGACCCTCATCATCAGTTTCAATCTCAATTCTCTTTATATCGTCATCAGCACGCAAAATATCACCTAGACAATAGACAATCTTGTCTTCTCTAGCCTCCTTAACCACTTTTTCTCCTAATAACCCTAAGAGAACTTGATAATTCGGGTCTCCGTCTTTAAATATATTAATTAACTCAATGATTAGGTCATTCAGAGAAATATTTCTTAATTTCTCTTCCATCCTCTCTCTTGAATCATCTAGAAACCACGATTCGAGGTCCACTGGTGTATCGTCTATTATCCCGGGAACATAGGGCTTAGTGTAAAGAAAATCTTTATTCATTGTTTAACCTACCTTTTAATGTTTTTTATATTCCCCACCTATTTTTTTAGCAACTCTGTCAAATAGCATATCCCACACTGCATCTTTATTACCAGTTTTGAAATATTCTTGTGCTTTTAGATCACTTCTTAGCTCTTTTTGAATATTAGCGAATATAATTCCTATGTCTTCTGCATTTTCTTTCCAACCTTCTGCCCCTCGTTTCATACTCAAATTAGTACCATTTGGAGAAACAGCTCTTATCTCAGCCATATTAAAATCTATTGCAGTGGCTATATCTTCAAGACTGAAAGGCCCGTTAGTTGGATGGTTATGAGTAAATACCGTATCTTTAGCTACATCTTTATGGTTACTTATATTTATAGACTTTTCAGTACCAACAACCGTTTCTCCTATTAAATTACCATTCTTATCAAAAAATTGCCCGTGTTCCAAGGGTTTATTTCGAATTTGATCCTCAAACTTATTAACAGATTCTAAATAATGAGTTCTACCCGTCCTGTCGTTTCCTTTCTCCTTATTCGACTCAGGCTTGCCTCCGCCCGACCCAATGTCGTCCTTTGAACGAAATGCTTTGCCAAACAAAACATACGCCAGGGCCTGTCCCGTCATCGCCCCACCGTAATACCCTGCACCATTCTCATCGATCTGCTTCTTCTGTTCTTCTACAAATTGCTCTATATCTGACCTCGCCGTTCCCGTACCCCAAGCGGTATCCCATGCAAACTGAATGCCACGCCCAACGTCTACAACTTTGCCCACTGTCATGGCATATGCCACACTGCTTAATGTACTGAACGGGTTATCGAAGAGAGCTTCTGCCGTCTGGCCCATTCCCGTTACTGTTTCTCCTACTGATTTATCAAGCAGCCCTACAGCGAAATTTCGCTTTAGTTCTTCTGGAATGTACAGTGCAACCTCACCTGAGCCGTCTGTTGTTCTGAAGTTCATTGCTATAAACGTAAACTCTTTCTGGATTTCGTCCAACAGTCCGAGTGTAGTCGGGAACACTTCTTTCACCTGCATAAAATCCCAAAAGAATCGCTCTCCTGTCACACCAGACCAATCGGACTGCAACATATAGATCGATTTTTCCAGTTCCCAGACCATTCGCTCCAGTTCCTGTTTCTTCTGTTGGACCAACCGGGCCTTTTCCTCTAATAGATCGGGATGTACCTCGATTCGCTGCATTTCCTTATCACCCGCCAACCTGACCTTAGTTTATGTACCTAAATTTTAACAAGTGGGAAGGAAGATTGGAATCAAACGGAAGGATCATTTCCTCAGAGGTTATCCGGTAGTTGGGCAACATCCTTGGGTAACTATTTTTGCACATTAATGCATGGATGAATGCCGTTGAGTCGACTGGGTATCTTGTACAAAAAGAACGACTTCTATTACAGATAGAAGTCGCACAAGATAACAATACAGCATGATTAAATCTTCTTTAAGACACTACAAATTGTACGACAATTGGAGTCCCATCATTTAATGCATCTCCTCCGGGAATTGTAATTGTAGTCGTCGTAGCCGAGGATGTATCTGCTGTTTGCATAAGGCCATTAATATAAAGATTGTAGTAGTTGTAGGTGCCTGGAAATGCGGTTGCAGCTACACCAGCGTCGTTTGTAAAAGCAGTCGCAGCAATGGCAAACGTTGCCCCAGTGCCGGTCCCATCACCAATGGTTGCAACAAATCTTAAACTGTTCTGAAATGGTGTCACAAGTGGCATGTTTCTCACCTCCTACCTAACATAGTATATGTGGTAGGTTTGGGAGTAGTGAAGGCAAAGGAACCAGCAACTAAATCCAATTTTAACCATTTATAATATTGGCTGTTATTATAATTATCTCGATAGTGATAGGTGTCCCTGCAAAGATCACACCGTTTTGTGACGAAAAAAACAACCTCTCTGCACTTACACTGTATGAGTTTCCTGGTTGGACAATCCCGTTTATATAAAGATTGTTGAAACTAGTAAGTCCAACCCCGGCAAATTCGGTTATGCTGTCGCCATCGTCATTTGTGAATTCTGTGGCAGGAATTACAACCGATGCCGACAAATCCAGATCGGTGTCCGGAAAATAGAAGTAACGGTTTGCCGTAGGAATGATTTCAATTCCGGGTACGGTGCCCGGCGGACCTTGCTCGCCTGGGGGACCCGTTGGTCCTTGGACTCCGGGAGTTCCCGGTTGACCTGGCTCACCCTGAGGACCTGCGGGACCCTGCGCTCCGGGAAGTCCTGCTTGACCCGGTTCACCTTGAGGCCCTGCGGGACCTTGCGCCCCGGGAACTCCGGGTTGACCCGATTCACCTTGAGGGCCTGCGGGGCCTTGCGCTCCGGGAACTCCCCGTTGACCCGATTCACCCTGAGGACCTGCCGGGCCTTGCGCTCCCCGAACTCCCGGTTGACCCAGCCCGCCGTGAGGACCAACAGGACCCTGCGCTCCGGGAACCCCCGATTGACCCAGCTCACCCTGAGGGCCTGCAGGACCCTGCGCTCCGGGAAGCCCCACTTGACCCGGTTCACCCTGAGGACCAACCGGGCCTTGCGCTCCGGGAACCCCCGTTTGACCCGGCTCGCCGTGAGATCCGGCGGGGCCTTGGACACCTGCCACACCTTGCGTTCCAGGGAGACTCACAGTCCCCAATTCATGTTGTCTCAACGGAGCGAGCAGGGGGCCGGGCTCACAACATACCGGGTTGCTGCCTCCCCCTCTCGGTAATGCAATGACTTTTTTGTCACGGGCCATTTTCTGTGATCTTAATGGACGCTTCGGTGAGCAGCGCTTTTTCCGATAAGACCTACGGATAATATGGCATCTCTTTCGTTTTCCCAAGTGTTTGTTTCTGCATTTCGACGTAGAACGACTGGGCCTTAATTTGTTGAGGGTGGCTGTCCTCTTGTTCAGATACTTCAAAATGGTCATCTCCTTAGGCCAAGGCACACAGTATATATGCCCTATACTATGTCCTTAGCACATTCGGAGAGTGTGCGAATAACTATGAGGGAAGCCCAATAAAAAAGACAAGAGTCCTGCTATAGTTGTCCTTTGCCTTGCCAGCACGGCTTCATTGTCTCCTCAGTAGGACCTCACAGATCATATTTTATGTTTAACTCAGACGATCCATCAGGATCAAACTTTTTTTCAGTAGACTCTTACCTCTCCTTAAAATGCTGAACGATCTCTTTCGGTTCCTGCGTCTCCAATGTAATCTGGCCTTTCTCGAATAGGATCATGTACGGATATGATTTCAGACCAAAAATCTTCTCATAATTAAACTTATTCTCATCACGGAAATTATAAAAGGTTACGTTAGTTATTGGGCCTTCTGCCCTCAAATTCTCGTTATTCACTTCATTTAATTGCGTCTGTAACTCAACAATAAATGGTCGCTCCGAAGGTCGGTCGGTAAATACAATGAGTGATGCATCATTTCGTTGATTTTGCGTTAGATAATCAATGGCCTTCTCTCTATTGTTCTGACTACATCCTGTTAATAGGAGTATCAAAATACATAACACCCAAAGCCTCTTCATTTATATAACCACCCAAAATATGATATAATTGGTTATTAACTATTAAATTCACTTCATTAAAAAATCTATTCGCTGAAAGGAAGATGCACATTGAACAAAAGGAATATCATCATCTTTATCATTATTGCTCTTATCATATTGATACTTCAACTTGTGCTTTATTTTTCTGTAACTAATAAAGAAGAATCCACACTTCCCGATTCTAACATCCCACTTCAAACCAAAACCGTAGATGAGCTTACCATCTCACTGCGTAATGCAAACTAACCTATACAGATCATGAAGTGCACTTGGGTTATGAGATTCAGGGTGGTGGACAGTCAATGCTTTGTACAGATAAAATCTCGATTTTTCACCTTTCAAATAGCAACAAAAACCTGCATAGCCAGCCTCGGCTTCACAGTTTTTATTAAGAATTTGCATGTGGATACATCTCATTTACAACTTAGGCAACCAAAAGGGGTTCTCTTCCTTCTCACACCCGGTTAACACGTAAAAAATATGTCCCTGCTCACTCTTCATCGTACCGATCCCTTTGCAGGTGTCTGTCTTCATTCCCTGTTTGGAGCCATAGGCATCCCTTGAGTTATCGTAAGTCGATTGAATAGCTGTACCATCATAGATCAATTCCTGGATAATGGGCCCACCTTCAATGGTATACATCGTTACACGAACCTGATCCTGCTGTTTTTTCTTCACATTTTTCATAAATGTGTCCCACTTATCTTCGTTCCGTATGCCTCCATGAAGCACAACCACATCGCCGCTTTGCTCCGCTTGCTCTGGATTATGAGGCTCAATAATTTCTGGGAATGATTTCGTGATTACTGGAGAATCCGTTGTTGGATCATTTGCCTGACAGGCAGTTAACAGCATTAAAGCTAACGATAGGATAAGCATACTTTTTCTCATTCCATCACCTCATGTATGAAACGCTTCAATCTTATCCTTTGTTGCATGATTATGCTTAATTTGTCATTTATCTGTAACTCCCTCGTTGTCCCGAACGTACTCTCACACCTACATACAAGAAAAACCCTTCACGCAAGCGATTCAGATCCACGTTCCCATGAACCGATGCCTGCTTGAAGGGTTTTATATTTCCATCACATTTATTTCTCGAATCGGAACCAGCCAAAGTCAAACTGACTGCCTGGCAGGAAGATAAAGCTTACTTTCTGCTCACCTTTCACCTGTTCAAGCTCAAACACCCGCTCCTCATATCCACCCGACTGGGTGAACTCAACCAACTGGTTGCTCTGTCCGTCCGCACCTGCAAAACGAATATGAATGGTATTTTTATCAATCGGCGAATGACCGTAGATCACGAGCTTGGATGTGCCTTCTGCCGTAAAGTCCATGTTTTCAAACTCCAGCGATACATTGTTCCCGATACCTTCTACTCTGTCGCCCTCAATTTTGAACGTATCTCCGTAGAGATGATCACAGGATGCAGCCGCATTCTGTTCAAAGGCCCGACTCTGACGTTCGAAGGAAAATCCTTTAATATGAATCTTCTGCTTCAGCACAAAACAGATCGACGTGATCCCGCTAAGACGTTTGGATAATTGGTACGTCTCTTCCTGGTACACATTCCAAATGGACTCTTTGTCATAAACCACATCTGCGATCATCGTACTTCCTTCTTCATCCGGCATACCTTCCCAGATCTGAATGAAGTAGTCCTCAGTGGATAGCGTGAAAATAGGAATCGTTATGGTATCGGAGCCGTACGGTCCGAAGTCAATATTACGGAAGCCTACATGCGTCTCTCCATCCCGACTTGTCGCTACCCCGCGCTCATTACCGTTACCTACCTCACCTTTGGTGTAATCGTACAGTCCGCCCGTGATGAAGCCGTATGGATCTTTGTAGGCTGTGCCGAGACCGTCCGCCTTGAACTCCAGCTGGGAGATGAGTTTCGTTTTATCCGTACCATTGGTACTGGTTGCGCGAAGCCGGAACTCCCCGTCACCTATAGCCGATACCTTCACCGCATGTTGATGCTCACCGTTATCGCCCGTTTCTGCTTGAACAGCTTCCACTTTGGCAATGTTGGATTCAATTCCTGCATCGTTCACAACAGCCCACTCTATGTCGCGGTAGGAGGTGTTCTCCGGATACAGCTTGGCGGTTACGACCAGCTCCGGGTTGGACGGATCGAGCAACTGTCCTGCACTACTGATGATCTCGATTTTCCGCAAAGGAATCTCCTGAGCATTTCCCGTAAGCACCGGACGTTCTTCATTGTTCATGAAGACAGGTTGTACTTGTTTCACGTCATTAAGTTCAGCCGTCACAACTAGAGATTCAAATTCAGCCGTTGCTCCTTCCAACCCTTCGGAAGAAACTTCAATCCGTACCGTTCCAGCTTCATTTGTCGCTCCGATGATGGCCATCAGTTTACCGCTGAACAGTCTTCTGCTCAATCCTTTGTATGGATCATAGTCCGTGCTGTCCCCGTTATCCAGACCCAGCAATCTTCCTGCACCCGTCACCTGAACTTGTACGCGGTTGTTTGCATTGTGAACTGGATTACCCGTTTCATCTTCAACATCAATTTCTACAAAAATCAGGTCTGTGCCATTCGCTTGTAACTGCTCCCGATCCGCTTGAAGACGAATTTTCTTCGCATCCGTATAGGATCTTTGTGCATCGGTTGCAATGATTTGACCGTTCTCATCGTAAGCGATCGCTTTCAGCTCGCCCTCTTCATAAGGCACTTTCCACCAGCCCGACAACTGTGTTCCATTGGCATGATCAATATCGTACGTACCAATGGTTTTACCATTAAGTTGCAGCTCAATCTTCGGCGCGTTGCTGCACACGCGTACATCAATGATTTGCCCCGGGCTGAAATCCCAGTAAGGGAACAGGTGAACCATCGGACTTTTCTTATAATCCGTCCAAGCCGCTTGGTAGATATAATAAGAGTCTTTCGGGAACGTTGCCGTATCCAACTGTCCAAAATACGAATTCTTCGTATGATACGGTGTCGGTTCTCCAATATAATCGAATCCAGTCCACAGGAACTGTCCCAGTGAATACGGTGTATCCCGTTCTGCCAAGATGCAGTATTCTGCCGACTTCGCGCCCCAGCTGGTCGTACTGTTACCCAAAGCCGAGCACTGCTCGTCGTCATCTGCCAGAATCGGCTGTTCGAACGGGAAGTGATAAATGCCCCGACTCTGCACCACAGAAGACGTCTCACTACCATAGATGATCCAGTCCGGATGTTCTTCATGATGTTTGTCGTAATATTTTTCCGCGTAGTTGTAACCTGCCAGTTTCACGATATCTGCGCATTTTTGTGCATTTTCCCAAGGCATATAGTTCGAACCAATCGTCACGCCAGCATTACCTTTTGGATCAAATTCCAGCACATAGTCCATTAACATGCGAGTTACTTCCTGTCCACGCTCATCCGCATGGGTATCGTAAATTTCGTTCCCGATACTCCACATGATCAGACTGGCATGGTTACGGTCACGCTTCACCCAACTCTTCACATCCGTATGCACCCACTCCGGGAAAAATCTCGCATAATCGTATGGCGTTTTGGCACGTTCCCACATATCAAAGGCTTCAGACACAACCAGCATACCCATCTCATCCGCGAGTTCCATGAACTCTTTGGCAGGCATATTATGCGCGGTGCGGATAGCGTTAACGCCCATTTCTTTGAGCAAAACGAATCTTCTGCGCAGTGCCGTCAGGTTAAACGCAGCCCCCAGCGCCCCGAGATCATGGTGTTCACACACACCGTTCAGCTTCATCTTGACCCCGTTCAGGTGGAACCCTTCATTGGCATCCAGCTTGATATCCCGGAATCCAATACCCTGTGATACCGATTCAACTGTCCTATGTTCCTGATCATCCGAGATCAATCGCAACTCTGTCACCAGTTCATACAGATGCGGTGCATCTGGGCTCCACAGGTTTGGATTCTCCACTATGATCTGTTGGCTATCTGTCGATGCGGCCGCATTCTCATCCACCGAAGCCGTAACATTCGCTTGGCTGGATGCCACCACCTGACCTTCATACCGGATCGTATGCATCAGTTCTGCTTGCTGATTCTGTTCCAGGTTCAGCTCCGTATCCACTTCCACCTGCCAGCCATCCGTCTGTTGCTTGATGGATACATAGATCCCATCCGTAACAATATGGTTGCGGTCTCTTTTTTTCAGCCACACATGGCGATAGATTCCGGCCCCGGAATACCATCTGCTGTTCGGGCTCTGATGCACCACTTTGACCACAATCTCATTGTCGCCTTCCACCAGTGCATTCGTGATCTCATGTTCAAAAGCAGAATATCCATACTTCCACTCCCCAACCAGCTGCCCGTTCACATACACCGAAGAGTCCATGTATACGCCATCAAAACAAAGCAAAAGTTGCTGCTCATCCTTCGTGTAATGGAACGTCTTGCGGTACCATCCAATGCTGTCCTCATACAGTTCAAGCGTATTATATATCAGCCAATCATGGGGAAGCTCCACAGGTTCATACACCAGACCCTCAGGTTCCGTAACGTCCAGCTTGCTTTTCGCAAATTGCCATCCATCATTAAATAGTCTCTTCTGATTCATGTTAGTTTCTCACTTTCTTGAAGTAAATTATGATTGCGATTACAACAGTAAATGTCGCTTTCTCCGAAAACCTTTTCGGTAATACACAAGTATGACTATAACACATAACCCGATTATACCATCAGTCTCTTTCCTGTAACTCCTTTTCATAAGATTTTTAGCCATAATGATGAACGTTTTATTCCCTCCAAGCATTGTAACTTTCGATGACAACAAGCCAAAAAGGCAACCCGTCAACCGGGTCACCTTCTCTGTTCTATAAAGGCCAATATATCTTCTTTAGGGGCATTAATGATTTAGCCTCTGAATCAAATGCATCATAATGCTGATTAATCAGCTCTACCAGAAGATCTGCATCTACCAAAGAAACTGGAATGTTAGAACGTTCTGCTTCATACTTAGCCTCTCTGGTGAATCCCCCAGTTGAAACATAAACTCCTTGATCACCGGGTCTTAACCCTCCGATAAAACTTCGAATCTCATTGGATCCCATCGCGTTTTTCCTATGTTTAACTTCCACCATAATTCTAGGCTGTTGCAGCCCCAAACCATCTGGTGATGCAATAATATCTCTTCCGCGATCAGGTCCTTTTACAGATATTCTTGTTTTGTATCCCATGCCTCTTAAGACACCAGCTACCAGACTCTGCATTTCTTCCCAATCTAAATGATTGAATTTGTCCTTTATAAATTCATGTGCTCTCTCAATTACATCCTCTTTAATCGCGTCTAGTTCCGCCTGCTCTTTTTCTGTTTCTTCTGGATGTAGATCAAGGGGTTCAGATCTTTTGGATTTCAAAAAGTGAGTAAGTTCCTTCACTGTTTCAGGCTGTAATGCAAAAAGTGTAATCTTCGATCCTAAGGTACTGCGTGTATTTGCAGTTAAAACATCCCGATCTACTTGTCCCGTCCACGTCACCTTTCTATAATGTTTTTTGTCTGAGATCATACCTTCACCGTACTGATAATCGGAAATGATTTCTCCAATTAGATACTCGCGTGTTTGAGGGTCATATGTAACTACCAGATCTCCTACTTTCATATCATTAGCAAATCTGAATAACTGACCTGCTGTAATATTTACTTTACCATCCTTATAATCAGGATACTCGTTACGAAGTCTTTTCTTTACATCGTCGGTATGTCTTACTTGTGTCAATGAACCTACTTCATTCCAACCAATAGCTATCACTTGTGTTTCTTTAAACTCTTCAAAGAGGTAGGCACTCTCACCGGCTCTAATGAACCAATTATTTTTACTCATAAGTTCCTCCATAACTTGCTTATTTCTAACTTAATTAGAAGTTTCGGCATGGAAATGACATTCCCTGCATGAAGACTGTATATAGTTCAGTAATTTATTACACTTCGAACTGCATGATTATTGTTAACCAAATCTAAAAGGTGACTTGAATTATCTCAAGTCACCTCTTCTTTGAATATGTCTTATGCACCTTTAAACTCACCTAAATCTCTATCCCTTGTAAAAAGGGTTCCACCCTATGCCTTTGCCCGATGGCATCGCGCCAGGCACTCCGTCTGCTTCAAGCAGCGGACGGACAACTAACTTCACGGGCCACTCCCTGCTCTCGAATATCGCATGAGCGAGCGCGGCCCGGTCGGATTCGGGAAGCTGCACATGTTGCAGCGCTTCCTTCCAAGCCTGCTCCGTGATCTCCCATAACTTCGTTTCGGGAATGTGATACACCTCGCTAAGTGCATCCATGATCGCAGCCAGATTCACCTGCGTCCCCAAAGACTGCACATAAAAGATCAGCTTCTGGATCGTCTCGTTATACAGGCTGTTCGAGTAGCCAGGTCGAATCTGGTAGGCAGGGTCTGCAATGCCATGTTTGTCCAGATAAGGCTGATGCAAACGCACCGAATCATGATCGCGGAACAATAGACCTTTTACCTCATTATCCTTCAACACCAGACAGCAGTTCTGACCATGAATCTCGGGTACAACGCCCACCTTGAACAGACGCATCACGATGTCATAAAACGTCGTAGCTATGCCGGCATAAAAGTCGAGAACATTCGTGCTGCTCAGATGATCCCCCAGAATGTCCTTTAATAGATGATGCCCTTCCAGATTCACACCGAGTGCGGCCATTGGAATGACTCTGTAGGCTTCATTAAGCAATTCAGTGGGATACACACGAATCTGTGCAGCCAGATGGCGGGGATGATCATCGAACAGTCCCATGGATTCCGGCATGAAGCCCCACCAGTTCTGCTCTTCGCACATATACACCTTGTCCTTCAACGTCTCGTCACAAGCAACGGCCTGTCGTAGCATCCGTTCACCAGCAAGACCATTCAGAAGTTTGACCACCGGAAGATAACGAGCAGCCCCCAACGACAGCACACTAACCGGTAGCTTGAGCATTAGGGTGGATTCAGTTGACGGAGCCATCGAGCGCAGAGAGGATGTGGCCTGTACGTCGCCCACTTCTATGTCCAATACGATAATGCTACCCTCTTCGATCTCTCCCGTGAAGCGAGGCAGAATCACATGCTGCAATTGCCATGGATGAACAGGCATCGGCAGATATTCGTACAACGTAATCCCTTTTCGGGCAAACTCGGCTTCCATCACTCCGCGCTGAACATCGTCTAACACATCCAAAATGGACAATCCATCTTCACACCCTTGCTGCACGGCATCCAGCCGTATAGCCACCCAGCGCAGCGAAATCGCCTTCCCGAATTCTGCTGCATACCGAGTTACATCTTCTGCGTTGAATCCCACCTTGGCTTTGGACGATGGGTGAAATGGACGATCCCGCAATGCCGCAACGCGCTCACCTTTGATAAACCATTCATACGCAGAAGCCGGGACATTAGCGGACAGATACTGGACTTGTTCCCAGCCCAAAGCATACTGCTCCACAGCAATGTCCAGACTAACCAGGAATTCCGCCACCCCAGGCTGCGCATAGGCCTTATCCGACAAAGCCCTCTGTAACACCGCACGTCCAACTTCTGTCGGAGTATCAAGGAGAACCCAGCTTCCATCAGTTTTCTCCTCGTAGATCGGTGAACCCTGAACCCACTGAGTCCCCTGTCTTACTCCTGTTTCAACCAGACACAGCACGCCTTGAGTGTGCAATCTATAGCGAGAAGCTACATTCTGATTATGCTCTTCGCTGTCATATCCCTTGTACAATCGACGGAACGGTGCAGGTGCTTCGGCAAAATCAATGAATGGGTGATCCTTCATTGGAAGCAATTGCTCCGCCAAGAAAGAATTCATCAGATCCGCCATAATCCGGCGTTCAGCGGCTTGCAGACTGGAACGCTTCATCATTGTTGACATGATTATTGTCCTCCGTTAGATAATGGAATGCCGGGTGCGGATGCCCCAGAAAATCATGATGCGAGATGGTCCAGCAATAAGCCCCTGACTTTTCAAACAAAACAATATCTCCCACGCGCAGCAGTGCTACCTCCGCATCAGAATGCATGCGATCCTTGGGTGTGCATAGCTCACCTACGATATGGACTCGACGATCTCTTACCTCTGGCCGGGCAAACGAGTGTTTCCAACGATCCGTTGCCATAATCTGAAACGGGTGGTTATGCCCCCATGAAGCAGGCAGACGATTGTGGTGCGTACCTCCCCTTAACACGGCAAAATACTGATCATGAGAAGTTTTGATATCCGTAACCTCTGCTGCGTAATACCCGTGGTCTGCCACCAGCAGTCGACCCGATTCAAAATACAGCTGGCCTCCGCGTGAAACAAGGCGCTGTCTGGCTTCACTTTGCTCCAACAGGGAAGTGAATAATGGCCAGTCAAATCCGGGGCTGCCATCATACGTAACACCGAACCCACCTCCTGCATTCACCACTTCCACAGGAAGATCATACTGTTGCTGCCACTGTTCCACCTTTTGCAAATACAACTCGATCATCTCGGCGTGCAGCCTTGCATCCATATTGTTGGACAAGGAGTGAAAATGGAACCCGCTTAACCGAACCACACCCGCGCCTTCCACACGAATGAGTTCAATGGCTTCTTCCACCACCTCTTCATCGATTCCAAAAGGACTCGGCCCACCGCCCATGACAATCTTCGTCCGAGGTAACGTACTGCTCCGCAGATTGATTCGAAGAAGAATGCGAACCTCCTGCGCTAGACCCTGTTGTTGTTTATGTTTCGGCTCATGTTCCTGCTTCTGTCCTTGATCCTGTTTTTGCTTCTGCTCTTGCATCAGTTCCTCGCCGTATGCTTGCGTATATCTCTGCTCCGGCTTCAGTTCCCACTCTTGCTTCTGCCTGCTCCCCTGCACCTGCTCCTGCTCCATCGCTCTCTCTTTCGCAATCGCAATAATGCGCCGCAGCTCCAGCAAACTTTCCACATGAATGTAACTCACGCCATTCTCGATGGCTAGCCTCAGTTCGCTCTCCTTTTTACCCGGACCTCCAAACAGAATCGGAACCTCGCGACTTACCGCTCTAACCTTGAGTAGCTCTCCAATCGAAGCCACTTCAAATCCCTTCACCAATGGAAGCAACGCCTCAATGATGCGCAGATCTGGATTCGCCTTGATGGCGTAGAACAATCCTGTGTTTCCGGGCATACAGCCTAACATCTGACGTACCTGTTGCTGAATGCCAGCCAGATCGTATACATACGCACATACCGGATCTTCCATCCCTCGTTGCAGTTCATCTATCGCATGCCATACACTAGCTTTCATATCTGCCCACCCGCATTCTTGTAGTCATTCCGTTTTTGGGCAAATGCTCGAAACGCCGTATTCCGATCATCACCAAGCACGTATATATGTACTCCCCGCTCAGCCCAGAGCGACATATCATCCACACCTCTGGTGACCGTTGCATAAGGTACTTCGCACTGTTGGGCGGTAGCATGTAATTCATCCAGCGCACGTCTCACATCCGGGTGCTCCGTCTGCCATGGCACACCGAGGGATTGCGACAGATCCGCCGCGCCTTCCAATACAAAGCTCACCTGAGCGTGAGACAGAATCTGTGCACTTTGCCGCACGCCCTCCGCACTTTCGATCATGGGTACAACCATCACTTGTTCATTAGCTTCCTCGATATATCCCGTGAGCGGATATTTTCCGAATACACCGGGACGACCACTATTCAAGCTCCGCATACCAACCGGATGATAGTAGGCGTGACGAACCGCTTCCTCCACCTGCTCCAGTTGCTCGACATGCGGAATGACGATGCCTTGAGCGCCACAGTCCAGCACTTTAAGAATCTCCGCTCGCTCTACCTTCGAAATTCGAACCAACGGGGTTAGGCCGACCAGTTCCGCCGCCCTGATCAACTCTTCCACCGATTCCATCGATGTTGCGGCATGTTCCAGATCAATAATGACAAAATCATATTCCGCATGTCCGATCATCTCGACGATCACCGGGTGTGGTATGGATACAAAAAGGCCGTATACGGGCTGTTTGCGTGCAATTTTTTCCTTCAGCGTGTTAATCCTCATTCGACGATTCCCTTTAATTCGGGTGTTCCATTTGATTCAAGTACATCCTTTGATATCTTGAGCGGATTGCTCGCTTTGCGGAAATATAACTCTCCATCCCCATACAGACGGCGCTTGGTCATCTCTTCGATCAGTGCATCTTCGGCAAAAAGGTCAAATGCAACGAACCGTTCCGTGTACTCCGGGTGCTGCTTCTGATAATCCACAATTACACCTGCGCACAGCTGCCAGAGCGCTTCCTCCGACAGACCAAACTTCTCCAAAGCCAGCGCAATATCCGTCATACAGATAAAAAAGAATGCGTCATACGTATAGTCACGAACTTCCGACACATCTCCCGCATAGATGAAGGAATACCGATTGAACTTGCGATGGGTTTCAGGCTCGGGGTTCAGCTTCGGTGCCCGTTCCGGATACATCAGTTGATCCGGTACGTAGCGGACACCATCATGCAGATCCTTGATAATGATTCGTTTGGGCAGATCATCTTCCAGTACCAAAATGATATTCTGGGCATGAGATTCCAGCGCAATCCCGTGTGCATAGAGCAGATGGATAATCGGCAATGTAACTGTGCGAACAAGGGCCTCACTCCACTTTTCCACACCATGTCGCTCTACAGCATCTTGGATAAATGGAACACCATCCGGCTGCACCAACATCAATGCATTCAGAGGCCATGCGGTCTCGCCTTCCTTAAGATGAACCGATACATTCTCCCGCCAGATGGCACCGAGTGTACCGTAGGCACGTCCATACTGGGTTGCAGGCAACTGCTCATAACGGAACGACAATCCCATGATTTCTTTTAAAATGCCAAACTGCGCCTGCTGCAACAGCTCATCTTCACGAACAAGTTCATCCAGCCAATCGCTGATCAGCGGTGCGTTCTGGGTCGTATGCTGTGCCAGAATACGTGTGCTCGACGTGTTGGTGATGCTAAGGGCCAGCTTGATGTAAGGGGCTTCCGGATTCACCCGATTCGACAGCGAACGGATCGACTGCTGCGCACGATAGGGCGAAGACGATGGACCAAGATACACGATGTCTCCATCCATCAGTTGACGGGCATATACCGATTCCAACTGGTGCTCCCACTGCCACGGATGAACCGGAATGAACACATATGAATCATCAGTGCCAGAACCTATTCCTATGCCAACCTTGCTGTCTTCCCTACCCGAGCTACGGACTGTTTCGCCTTTTTCACGAACTCCCCCATGAAGCTTCGCTTGGATTGTCTCTCCAACGCTCTCACCAACCTCGGCACTGCTCCCAAGCTGATCTGCACTCGCCACATATGCGTTAAGGTTCTCACCCATGTCCGTTCGACCTTGTTGTTGCAGAATCTGTTGAAATCGCTGCATATCCTCTGCGGTCAGATGTTGCCCTACCAGTTTTTCAGAGCTATACCCTGCGGATACAGCGGTCTGAGCAAATTCTTTTTTCACAGCAACCCAGACTAATGCAACCTTTGAGTTAAATTCAGGGCCATAAGCCAGATTGTCTTTCAAAGAAAATCCCAGCCTCGACTTATAGCTCGGGTGGTACAGATGACCGTCGGTCATGTGACTTTCGAGCGCATCATAATGCCGATCTTCATTCGGAATGTTCAAGGGTAATATTGCCCGGCACTGGCTGTCCTTTGCCATCGTTTCGAGTAGTTCCTGGATAAAAGCCGTCACATTTGCACACTTCAAAGCGTTCAGCACAATTTCCTCCAAAAACAGATCCAGATCGGTGCACGGTACGCCTTCTCTTTGGATCGAACCCTTCTTCACTTTCACCCGGCCAAATGAAAACTTTCGCTCCGCTTCACATGTGTACGCCACAGAATGACCGGAAGATGTAAGTCCCTCGGTTCGCCATTCGCTCCCACTTACATGACTGTCCAGAATGCCTTCGAACCACATTGCCTCCAGTGTCTGCCGCATGATCCGTTCCTGTACACCCACGTAGACTGCTTCTGTCCTGCCGCCTGCTTCAGCCCTGTATCCCACGACTCCCATGCACTTCACTCCCTATTCGTTTCATTACATTGCTCACCGGCACGTAATCCGGGGTCTGGCTAATCCCTCTTACACAACTCACCAAGTTTTGTTTGGCCAGAAATGCATCCGTCATCAGCAGATGTTGCACATATGCATTGCCCGTTCGTTCCAGTTCCTCCACAAGTACCCCACGTACCTGCTTCCAGAAATGCTCCTCCGGGACGTTCACATCTCGCGCCATGGCATGAATCAAAGACCCCAGATGATTGACGATAAAATAGTACGATGTCCGCGCCCAGGCTTTCTCTCGCGAATAAAATAATAAATCCGACGCAGCACGATCCTGCTCACTTATAAGTTCCTCATCCACACTGACCCCTTCCAGATCGCGGACGATAAAATCAACAGGCAACCCATCCTTTAAGGTCACAAGGGTATTCTGCAAATGAGCTTCAAAATGAATACCTTTCTCTCCCGCAGCCCGTACAATCGGCAGCAGCGAACATTTCAGATAACGTTCCAGCCAACGCTCGGCAATGTCACGTCCACCACCCAGCATCGCCATCAGTCTCGACCGCATCCCGGGAAGCGGTGCTTCAACCAGACTGGATAAGACATACGTATTCTCAACATCAAACTCAATGGGCCGATAAGCTATCGTAAACAGACTGGTTAACTCTTCATCTTCAAAAGCACAAGTCGCTACGCCTGTCTCATACGCAATATGCGTGTTCGGTTCAGCACCGAAGCAGTCATGCTGCCTGACGTACTTGGAGGCATCCAGTGTTCTGCGCATCTGCTCAGCACTGTTAGTGCGAATCATGTTGGTGATCTGCATATTCAGTGACAGCTTGATATTGCAGTTCCATCCGGGAACATAGACCGTACGGACCGAAGAAGTTGGATAGACGATAGGCCCCGCACTACCGAGTAGGATTAATTTTTCATCTCGAATATAGTGCTGTACCTCGGACAATCGTGATATGTATGCGTATTGCCATGGATGGACAGGCAGCAGCCCATACATTTCACTCTTTTCTTTTAAAATAGGCTCCACATGGCTCCACAGGAGGTCCTGCAAATCCATTGCCGCCTCGTCATCGACCCATTCCTGCACGTAGACATCCTGCCTCACGGCGATATAACAGAGTTGAAATGATGTCCGTAACTCCGGACTGTACTTCTGCACATCATCCTCGCTGAAGCCTTTGGAGTTCTTCGGAAACGGATGGAACGGATGACCATACAACAGTGACTGTTCAGATGTGCGATAGTCATGGATGTCGAGACCGGCCGCTTGTTCGATATACAACGTAAGGTTACCGACACTGTTATCTACCTTTTGTGCAAAATCTTTGGCATACGTCGCATCTACACGATTCGTATTCTCGCCCTTTGGATGTGCACTATCCACCTCAAGTGAACGCTTCATTTCCATCACACTTTTCATCATTCCATGTTGAACCGAACTCGCTCCCTGTTCCCCATTCCCGCTTAGCTCAGATGTGATCCAGCGAACCAGGTCGCGATAATGCACGGTTTCCCCGCCAGATTCCATGCTGATGTATTCATGCTCCCCCATGGCAGAGTAATAAGACAAGCGTCCTGTCACCTTCACCCTACTAGCTTGAAAAGTAACAGTGTACGACAGCGTGTTCGGATTGATCCGAATATCGCTTTCCTTCTCTAGCGCAAGCTCACGGATGTAACAGTTCAACAGCAGTTTGCACGAATGTTCATGGGCCTGCTGCTCAGCCTCAGACCGGAGCTTGTTTTCCATCTCGAACAATGATGCCAACCTTCTTTCGGGTTATAAGTAAGACCAGGGGAAGTGTAAGCAGTATGGCGCAGCCAAGTCCGATACAGATCTCTTTGAGTGCTCCCCATTTTGCCATCTCCATGGACGTTCCTGCCCCGGCAAGCCATTGCCAACGCATATCGTAATACAGGGTCAAGCCCATCACCGCAAACGAAGAAGCCAGACGCTCAATCGTGGTTGATAACACCGACCCTTCGTGCATGTCTTCGTCTGCTAATGCTTGCAGACCAATCGCAGAGATGCTCATACCTGACAGGCCAACGCCAATTCCCCGGCATGCCATGAGCATCCCTATGATCCAGATCGATGCTCCCAGGGGCAGAACCGCAAACGACAAGATCGATATCGACACCAGCAACGTCCCCCATGCGATAAAATGTATGGACCGACCGCGATCCAGCAAGCTGCCGCCAATCCACATGAACAGACTTGTACAGATCGATAAGGGAATGAACAGTGCACCGGACAGGGCCGGTGACAGGTGGAAGACGTCCTGGAACAATAGTGGCAATGCAAAGATCACGCCAAACATGACACAATCCTGAATGGTCGAGATCAGCACGGTCAGCGGAAAGACGGCATTACGCCGCAGCAACTGGTACCGGATCAGCGGTTCCTTGCGACCGTTCTCTGTCTGGACAAAACGAATGAGCAGCACCACACCGAGCGCAATCAGCATCCATGGTACCCATACTGCCACGACAGGACTTGCGTACAACTGTACCCCCAGACTAAGGGCACCTACAGCGCAGATCAGCATCATGACACTGGTTGGATGCCATTTTTTCCTACGAGCAGGGATATAGGTCTGAATGACTCGACCGCACCCGATCAACGAGAATATAGCCAGTGGCACGTTAAGCCAGAACAACATTTCAAGCCGTCCATACTGAATGATGAAGCCCCCCAGTGTTGGTCCGGCAGCCGGAGCGAGCATAAGCAGCAAGCCCCACGCTCCGGTAATTCGCCCTCGTACCTCCGGTCCGTATACATCAAACAACAGCACAAGTGATAACGGAATCATCAGCCCCGCGGCAACGCCATGCATGAAACGAACCAGCAAGAGTACTTCAATAGAGTGATAAAACAACGCACCTGCCACCGAGAACAGTCCATAGATGCTGATGCCCAACATATACGTCTGCTTACGCCCCAGTCGGTCTACAATCAGGGAAGCCAGCGGCATTGTTAACGTCATAGCCAGCATGTACAAGGCAATGATCCATCCGCCTGCTGTCGTAGAGATCTGATAATATTGCACAAAATAAGGCAGCAGCAGGTTAAATGCACTGTTGGTCAGTACCAGCGAAAAGGCACCGATCAGAATCGCGAGTAATACTGCATGCCTCTTCATCAGGGAAAGCTTCAGCATGCGGCTGTTGCTAAGGCAATCGCTTCAGCTACCGATTTCTCAAAGATCGCAAGGATTGCACCCGATTCTTGCTCCGTAATATTCAGCGGCGGCAGAAAACGAACAACAGCTGAATGACGCCCGCCCAGTTCTACAATTAATCCATTCTTGAAACATTCGCGCTGAATAGACTCAGCCAGCGCACCATTAGGCAGATAATGTCCCAGACGATCCTTCCGTCCTGTTGGATCCACCACTTCAACGCCGATCATCAGTCCTCTGCCTCGCACGTCACCAATCTCTGCATACCGCTCTTTCATTGCATTCAGTTGATTCATGAACTGCTCACTGCGCAGATGTACGTTGTGTAAAACATCCTGTTCCCGAATATAACGAAGTGTCGCAAGTCCCGCTGCCATGGCGAGCTGATTGCCACGGAACGTGCCTGTATGTGCACCAGGTTGCCATTTGTCCAGCTCTTCTTTGTAGATGACAACAGACATCGGCAAACTTCCGCCAACTGCTTTGGAGCAGACAATTGCATCGGGTATGATTCCGGCATGTTCAAATGAAAACATCCGGCCTGTCCGTCCAATGCCTGTCTGCACTTCGTCGATGATGAGCGGAATATTTCGCTCTGCTGTGATTCGACGCAGCTCCCTCAGCCATTCAATGTCTGCCGGAATCGCCCCGCCTTCGCCCTGAACCGTCTCCACAATGACTCCGCACGGTGCGGCAATCCCACTCTCGCAATCATCGAGCAAGTTCTCGATATACTGTGCACTTAACCGGGCCGTCATGCCTTCACCAACACCAAATGGGCAGCGGTATTCATAAGGAAACGGCAGGAAATGTACATCGGGCAGCAGGCTTTGCAGATGTTGTTTCTTGCTCAGGTTGCCACTCATCGACATCGTCGCTTGGGTCGAACCGTGATAACCTCCCTGAAAGGCAAGAATAGACTTGCCACCTGTTGCATGTTTGACCAGCTTAATGGCTGCTTCTACGGCATCCGCTCCGGTTGGACCACAGAACTGGATTTTGGCTTTGTCTCGCATCTCTGCCGGAAGAATGGAGAATAGTTCTTGCATATATGAAAGCTTCAGCGGTGTTGCCAGATCCAGTGTATGAAGAGGAATCTGCTGATCCAGAACATCGCGAATGGCGTTGACCACCGTGTCATGGTTATGCCCCAGCGCCAATGTTCCTGCCCCAGCCAGGCAGTCGTAGAATACGCGGCCTTCCGTATCGGTAATCTTCACCCCATGGGCCTTGTTAATGACAAGCGGGAAATGTCTCGGGTACGATCTTGCATTGGATTCCTTCTCATTTTGCATCTTCAGATATTCCGTCTGCACCTCTACTGACATAGCCCTCTAACGCTCCTTATAATCGATTCAGGCTGAACCTGCTGCCTGTGATTCTTGTTCTACTTTTGCATATGACATGGTATTGGTTCAAAATCATGGTGAGGTCCGAATTAAATGATGGTATCCGTTATCTGTTATCCGTTATCCGTCATATATTGTCATCTATACGTTGTTATAAGCTATATTTATTTATATTCAAGTTGCTCCTGACACAGGTATTCCAGGTATAACCGAACCACATCACGAGTTGTTCCACCATGGGGAAAGACGTGGTGTGTCAGATCTGGCAAGGCGTTCACTTCCAGGATGCCTCCCTGATCTCTGGAGATGGGGGTGCGGATATCACGACAACGAACATCGACTCCTGCTACATCGATCTGAAGAGTCTTTGCCGCCTGAATGATCATCCGGGCATTTTCGGGATGAATGATTTCGGTACAATCCTTGTAGAATTCACTGATTTTTCCGGCGGCAGAATTGCGGAGATTGTATAACTCGATTTCTTTTCCCACGGCAGGAACTTCATCCAGTGTTGTCCCTTGTGCATGTAATACCTCCAGCAGTCGTTCCGTTTCTGCATTAACCTGGGGAAACGCTTCATACTCCCCAATGTGCGTCATCTCGATTCGTTCCTGATTCAACTGCTCAATTAACGCCCGAACGGTTGAAGTTCCGTCTCCCTCGACATAGACAGGCCGATACTGGTTCACAGCCGCCACTTCTCCGTTGATGATCAGCACTCTGTAATCAATCCCGGTCACATATTGCTGTAACATAATGCTGCTGCCGTGGACACTCGCAAGCTGAATGGCTGTCTCCAGTTCTTCTTCAGTACGCACATCCAGCGTCACGCCCATACTGCTGCTCGCATCCAGCGGTTTCACTACAATGGAGCCATGCCTTTCCAGAAAATCTGCTGCTTCGCTTCCCATCTCCGGGATCACGATAAATGACGGTACAGGCATGCCCTGTTCATGCAATAACATATTACATGCCTGCTTGTTCTTCGCGAGCAGTCCAGCGATTAACGGCAGACGATGAGATCTGGTTTTGTTAATGATGATCTCTTGGTCCCCTACAGACAGCTTCAGGAAATCTTCGCATCCCTCAAGAAGTGGCTCACAGGTGATGCCCATTTCTCTCGCTTTGCTTATAATGAGTCGGTTTTGCAGATTATGAATCCCTTTCGGAAACACTGAAAATCCTCCTCGATCGAATGAAGGTACTCGCTCCTATATAAGTTGAATTAAAGATTATTTACGCTGACACTACGATGACAGAACAACCTTCCAATCGCTGTTATCCCCAGATTTTTTTTAATTCCTTATACAAAGGGAAAATCCGGTGATAGCGTATGCTTTCGATGCCAGCTTTCTTTTAGAAAGCTTGTAGGCGCAGCTTATGCTTACGAAGCAGCTTTCTTTCGGAAAGCTTTTAGGCAAGTGTATTCTTTCGTGGTAGCTTTCTTGCAGAAAGCTTATAGCTCCGATTTTTCAGGTTTTTTCTGTCCTCTCCGTTGTATGTAAATGATTAATTCAACTTATATTGCTCATACGTTCATCAATTTTTATTGTAATTCAATATTGATAATGATTATCAATATCATATAAAATCTATTTTATGGCAATTCGAGCTATATTGTCAATAATAAACTTTTAAGGAAAAATAAGATCGAATTTAGTGTGGGTTTAAGTCGATGCAGGTATGCTTTTATCGAATAATAGGCACAACAAACCGGGCAAGCCTGGGACATGGTTTTACCAACGGCTTGCCTAATTTGTCATCTGCATGATCATACAATGGAGTTGATGTGGAGTTTTGAATAACTATTAATCGAATCAAAAGCGGACTTGTTGATCCTCAAGCCAGTTGTGTATAACGCTGTTCTCCCTTCAGCTTCCTTCCTCTTCCATGTGGGATGCAGGTTGGTGTGCCAAACAGTGGATCGACCGCAATCTCACACTCCATCTGGAAAACCTTACGAACCATCTCCTGTGTAACAATATCTTCCGGTTTGCCTTCTGCGTAGATCGACTTGTTGTGAACAGCCACAATGTGATGCGCATAACGACATGCCAGATTCAGATCATGAAGTACCATAACAATCGTGCGTCCTTCCCGTTCGTTCAACTCAAACATCAGATCGAGGATATCAATCTGATGTGTCATATCCAGATAGGTTGTAGGTTCATCCAATAGTAGCGTTTCGGTACCCTGCGCAAGTGTCATCGCAATCCAGGCACGCTGACGCTGTCCACCGGACAATGCATCCACAGGTCGATCCGCGAGTTCTGTCAGATGTGTTGATTCCAGTGCCAGCTTGACCATGCGCTCATCCTCTCGTGACCATTGCTTCAGCCATGTTTGATGTGGATAACGTCCTTGCTTCACCAGTTGGTTCACCGTCAGGCCCTCCGGAGCGGTGGGACCTTGCGGCAGGATGGACATGCGTCTTGAAATCTCCTTGGTCGGCAGCTTTGCAATCTCTTCGCCATCCAGCAGCACCGAACCAGAGCTCGATTTCAGCAACCGGGCCATCGTACGCAGTAGCGTAGATTTACCACAGCCGTTGCTGCCAATCAGGACAGTAATCTGGCCCTTGGGAATGGTCAGGTTTAAATTTTCAATAATGGGATCTGCTCCATAGGAGATCGTAAGCTCCTTGGCTTCCAGAATACTCACAGCTCTCTCCTCCTCAAAACTGATTTCGATTCTTGAACAACAAATACAGGAAAAATGGTGCGCCTACGCCTGCGGTGAATACCCCTGCGGGAACATCCAGCGGTAGAAAGGCAGTGCGGGCAATCAGATCTGCCGCAAATACAAGCAGAGCACCAACCAGTCCAGACACAATCAGCATACTGCCAAACATCCGTCCAACCAGCTTTCGGGCAATATGTGGAGCGATAAGGCCTACAAAACCAATGGTTCCGGCAACCGCAACGGCGATTCCCGCCAGCAGTACACTGCATAACAACAACGCTGAACGATGCCGCTGTACAGTTACACCCAGCCCTGTGGCCAGATCATCCCCGAACTCCTGTGCATTCAGGCTGCGAGCGAACCAAATCGCCAGCGGTATAACAATTACGATAACCGGTAAAATCGTTCGGACATCGGTCCACGATGCTCCGTATACACTTCCTGTCAGCCAGATATAGGCTTGACCTGCCGTGTAGAACGGACTCAGGATCAGCATAAAGGTCGTCCCGGCTCCGGTAATGGCCGATACCCCAATGCCGATCAGCACCAGACGGATCGGACTGACTCCCTTTTTCCAGGCAAGCACATAGATGATCAAAGCCGTCACAATTGCGCCAGCGATGGCGAACAATGGCAACAACTTGATACTTACCGCTCCACCTAACAGCGTAACAAAACCTACAGCTGCAACGGCCGCGCCGCCGGTGATGCCGATGACATCCGGTGAGGCCAGCGGATTACGGATAATGCCTTGCAGAAGTGCGCCTGACATACCGAGGGCTGCTCCTACGAGCAGAGATAATAACACCCGTGGCAGTCTTAAGGTCAGCACGACGAAGTCATGCTCTCCTGCATTCAGACCAAATATCGTTCTGAGCACATCCAGCGGAGAAATAAAGTCACTGCCTACACTGGTACCGACCACTCCTGCCATCAGGAACAAGAGGATACATACACCGATGACAACCAATGATTTTCGTTCCATTTGCACCGAAACGGTGTCTTTTTTGTTGCGGAAAGTCAACAGTTTCCTCATATCTTCGTCACCCCCTTACGGGCAATGTACACGAAGAAGGGTCCGCCAATCAGTGCAGTCATGACACCAAGTGGAACTTCCTGCGGCATAATCACCAGCCTTGCCACCACATCCGCAGACAACAGCAGAATCGCTCCCCCCACAATAGAGTAAGGAACGAGCCAGCGGTAATCGTTTCCTACAAGTGCACGCATGATATGCGGGACAACCAGACCGACGAGACCGATCGAACCGGCTACGGCAACCGAACCACCCGCCAGCAATACCGTAACAATTCCCATGAGCACCTTGACCAGAAGTACATTCTGTCCCATGCCTTTGGCGATATCATCACCCGTCAAGAGCAGATTGATGGCTCTGCCCATGAACAAAGAGACAATAGCTGCGGCTGTCATGTACGGCAGAACAGGATATAACATATCCAATGTCCGACCACTTACTGAACCGGCAAGCCAGAACAGTACATCCTGCAATCCGGTTCCATCCAGCACCAGAATGGCCTGTGTGAACGAGGCAAATAACGCGGAAATTGCCGTCCCCGCCAGTACAATCTTGATCGGTGTCAGGCCATCACGACCGAGGGAACCTAGCCCATATACAATTGCCGCGGCTACAGCAGCCCCTGCAAAACCAAACCACATCATGGTGGTGAGCGAAGATACGGACAATACAACAATGGCAATAACAATAAAAAAGATCGCACCTGCATTGATTCCGAACACACTTGGTGATGCCAGCGGGTTACGTGTCAATGCCTGCATCAGCCCACCCGCCACGGCCAAACTTGCTCCTACAACAGCAGCAATAACTGTACGTGGCAACCGTTCCGTCAGCAGAACCACATGTTCCACAGAACTCTCGTCATAGAATTGCAGTGCTTCCCATGCCATCTGAAACGTGATATGCGTACGTCCCAGAATCATACTGGCTAGGCAAGCAAGTAGAAGTAATATGAATAAACCAACCAGTCCATAGATCTTGGCGCTTGCCTTTGTAAAAAGGGGAAACATACTCTCACTCTTTCATCTGTAAAATGATAAAAGACCTGCCTGCCCATACACTTCGTTAACGAATGTTCTGGTGCATGGCAGGTCCTGCTCCTGTTAGTTAGTTCAGGTTGAACTGCTTATATAGATCGTCCAGCATCATGTTGGCCGATGTGTATCCACCTGCCATGTTCCAGGCCACTTCATCGACCTGAACCAGTTGGTTGTTCTTGACTGCATCAAGGTTTTTCCACAGTGGACTGCTGGTCCAATCATCATAATTTTTCTGAATGGCATCTGTTTCTGTGCCTGAATTGAAGTTGAAGATCATGTCTGCATTCATATCTGGAATGTTTTCTTTGGAAGTCAATTCAACTCCCCATGTGTCTGCGTCATGTCCGGCAGGTCTGGTGAACCCAAGTTCATTCAGAATCTTACCTGCATATCCCATGTAGAAAATACGAACCTGATCGGCTCTAAAGTTCGTGATGGTTGCTTCAATTGGCAGACGATCCCCCATTTTCTCTTTGAAATCAGCTACACGGCCATCCCAATCAGACAACAATTTATCCGATTGCTCAACCCTATTCATCGCTTCCCCAACAGTTTTCACCGTTTCTTTCCAGTCAAAAAGCGTCTCCGTCACTACCGTTGGTGCGATCTGCGACAGTTGCTCATAGATCTCTTCATGTCTGATCTTCGTAGCAATAATCAAGTCGGGTTTCAACTTGTTGATCTCTTCCAGATTGGGTTGCGATTCCTGTCCTACTTGTGGAACTCCGTCCAGATCTGCTCTCAGATATTCATAGACTGGCTGCTGAACCCAGGATTCCACCACGCCTGTCGGTTTCACGCCAAGTGCAACAACGACATCATTCGCACCCTGGAACAGTGTCACGATCTTTTGCGGGGTTCCCTTGATTGTGGTTTCGCCCATGGCATGTTTGATCACTCGGGTCTGATCTTCAGTCGCACTGGCAGTTGTATCACTTTCATTATTGCTCTCATTGCTGCTTGCAGCTTGGCTGGACGTATTTGTTGTCTCGGCACTTCCACCCGAAGCACAACCAGCAAGTAGTGAAATCATCAGAATAAGTGCTGCATAAATGTATAGATTTTTCTTTACTTTATACATGAAATCCGTCTCCCCTTTTTTATCTAAATGATATTGAATCTCATTATCAATTGTATTGTAATGGAGATGAAATCATTATACAAGCATTTTATTTGGAAAAACTTCTCACTCCCTGTCGAACTCTGTAACTTCATAAAACAACAGTAAATAAAGATAAATTAACTAAACCAATACAATATATATCGATACAATACGCCTCCACATAAACCATATATGTAATTTTTTTCTTACCTGCTAAATATACAAATCTCTCTTCTTACTTTTAGCTTCATCTAATACATGTCCTTTTTGCTAGTGACTCATTATTCATTCATATGCGTTTGACTGATGAATTTACTGTAAAACAATTCCTGTAATTTCTTGTTGTACTATGTTAGATTATCCATTGGAATAAAATCACATCTATAGATAGGGGATATTAACACGTGAAGAAATCATGGGTACTATCAATCATTATGAGTTTTGTCTTGCTCGGCGGGGTGTTCGCACCTGTAGGGTCCTATGCCGCTGCTGCGGATGACTCAACCAATACATATTCGGAAGACGAATACTATGAAGAAATTGACACGTCAGAACAAGAACCGATCCCTACAGTCGAAGAAGAAGATTTCCTGGGCTACCTTGATCAGTTGGATATGGCATCGGTATATGAGGAGAGAGCCTTCAATGCTTTGGGAGGTGGATTTTACATCACATCATCCAATCGCAAGTCCGTTTTCCTGAAACTGACCAATACAGCGATTCCTAACTACACCAAATATGTATCAAAGCTGAAGATGATCAAACCGCAAAATGCGGAATTGCAAAAAATCCATGCCAACTTGATCAAAGGTAGCTATACACAGCTGGAAGGATTCCAACTCGCTAAAAAATCTGTCTCCAAAACAACGGTAAACAGCGCTGTCCTGAAACAAGCCAATGCCAAAATTGCTACCGGCAAGAAAAATATCGAGAAATTTCACAAAGAATTCTCTGCATACGCCAATAAACTTGGATTTGATTTATAAAAAAAAGTAATTGCAGATATGCGTCCTACATTTCGAATAAAACAATTTGAAATTTAAGGAAAAAAAGTGTTTTCTTTTGCTGAGTTAGTTCGTATAATAGCACTATAATCAAAAGGCTATGCTGCCGAAAGGTACAACCTCGTGAACAATTGAGGTTGTGCCTTTTTTTGCGTTTAATGGCCACTTTTATCTGAATTTCATCATCTGACGAGGAGTGATTTACATGATTCTTGAAGCCGTTTACCATCGCCCCAAACTCAATTGGTCCTATGCGTATGACCGCTCGACCATGCACCTCCGACTTCGGTCCAAACGTGGGGACCTGGATGCGGTGATTGCGATTACGGGAGACAAATATGCCTGGGATCGGACGATCACACACATCCCCATGCACATCTTTGCCCGGGATGAAATGTTCGATTATTGGGAAGCTGAGACTTCACCTCCCTATCGCCGATTACGGTATGGTTTCCAACTGATTCAAGGAGAGGTATCGGTCTGGATGACGGAGCGCGGATTCGAGCAGGCGCTGCCTGATCATCCGCTCGAATTCTTTGATTTTCCATTTATGAATCCAGTCGACATTTTTGAACCGCCTGCCTGGGTTAAGGACGCTGTGTTTTATCAGATTTTCCCTGAACGTTATGCCAATGGCGATCCATCCCTCAGTCCCAAAAATGCTGAACCCTGGGGAGGAGAGCCTACACCGGTGAACTTCTTCGGCGGCGATCTCCAAGGTGTGCTGGATCATCTGGATCATATAAGTCAGCTCGGCATCAATGCCATTTACTTCTGTCCGCTGTTCGAAGCCACGACGAATCACAAATACAATACAGGCGATTACATGAAGGTTGATCCTCACTTTGGTACCAATGAACAGTTCAAAGCGTTCGTGGACGCCTGTCATCAGCGCGGTATACGCGTTGTTCTGGATGCGGTATTCAATCATTCCGGTAGAGAGTTCCCTCCTTTTGTCGATGTCATGAAGAATGGTCCCTCTTCCCCCTACGCAGATTGGTTCTATATCAAGGACTGGCCGCCACGTGTGGAGAATGGCATACCGACTTATGACACCTTTGCCTTTGAACCGCTCATGCCGAAACTGAACACGGAACACCCTGAAGTGAAGGCATACCTGCTAGAGGTAGGTCGTTTCTGGATTGAGGAGATGGACATTGACGGCTGGAGGCTTGATGTAGCCAACGAGGTAGATCATCAGTTCTGGCGCGAATTCCGTCAGACGGTAAAAGCCATTAAACCTGACGCCTATCTGCTCGGTGAGATCTGGCATGATTCGCTCATGTGGCTTCAGGGAGACCAGTTCGATGCCGTGATGAATTATCCGTTTACCAATTCGGTATTGGACTATACGGTGCATGGCAAGCTCGATGGACTTGGATTCGCAAATGAGATCGGCAAACTGCTCGCAGCCTATTCACAACCTGTGACCGAAGCGGCCTTCAATCTGCTCGGAAGTCATGATACACCCAGACTGCTGACCTTGTGTGATGGAGACGAACGCAAGATGAAACTTGCCGTTACGTTGCTGCTTACGTATCCAGGTGTCCCATGTATCTATTATGGAGACGAAGTGGGACTTGATGGGGGATATGATCCGGGTTGCCGCAAGTGTATGGAGTGGGATGAGAGCAAGCAGAATCGCGAGCTTCTGGAATTTTTCACCCGTACGATTGCCCTTCGCAAACAGCACCCTGCCCTGCGCAGCACAGAACTGAAGATTGTATATGCAAAAGCCGGAGACCCTTGTCTTGCCATCGAACGATTGGATTCGCATACGGGAGAGCGCATGCTTCTTGTTCTTAATGCTGGTGATGAACCATGCACCCTTGAACTCCCCTTGGGAGATCGTAACATCTGGCGAAATCTATTCACATCCAACACCGTGGAAGCACGGCAAAATAAACTGACCCTCGATCTGGAAGCATACGGATTCTCCCTGATGCAACTTGAGGTTAAACAACCAGCTGAGGCCTGAGATAAATACAGCTAACAAGGGAAAATAACTTCAAAGGGCTGTCCTCCAGGTCATATTTACGACCAAGGACAGCCTCTTCTGCATCTTGTACGTCATATTCTAACGAACCCAGCACACCTTATTCGCTTCATTATACGCGGGTTAAATGCCTAACGAATCAGAGAGACCTTATTTCGTCCAATACGTCGATTTTCGAGACCCGAAGCCGTATTTTTGAAGCAATAACGTTACTGAGATTCGTTAGGTTTTACTTTTCTTGATTATCCCCTCAATACGATGTTTGAGGTTCGTTAGCGATACCGATTCAAGCAAGGTGAAACTCTTCGAGGCAGCGACCTATTTCCCAGCCGAGGCGAAGGGTGTCGAAGTCATTGGTTTTCGTATTTTCTTCATTCTTGAACTTACGAGCGCTCCCTGTGTAATTACGATTTTCTGCGGAATCTTGTATGAAGGCAGCTTGTCCTGACAATATTCCCAGATGGATCGCCGCAGATCGGTGAGAGTACATTCTGTAGCCAGCCGGATCGTCACCTTCACCCTCTGACCCGTGATACCACTCTGTTCTCCCGAAACTACGGCCGCTTCAATACATTCCATCTCTTCCAGAACACCCTCGACCTCGGCAGGATACACTTTCCGTCCCCCTACGTTAATGATCTCGGAACGACGTCCCAGAATACGAATGTAACCCTGCTCCAGCACAACTTCATCCCCAGTACGTAGCCACCCGTCCTCTGTAAAAGGTGAAGGTGCATTCAAATATCCGATCATCGCAGTTTCGGTATGGATCTGTAATTCTCCTTCCACCACCCGGCACTTGACCCCTTCATCTTGAATGGAAAACAGCAGCGAGCCTGGCTCTTTGGAGCGGGTTGGCAGAATGCCAAGTTCAGACATGCCATAGGCTTGTATCGTCCTTAGTTGTGGAAATCTCCGGTTCCAGGCTGCCAGTACGGATTCAGGCATCACTTCCGATCCGTATGACACAACTTCGAGACTCGACAGATCATACCCCTCATCATTTCTACCCAGCAGCAACAGATTCATAAATGTTGGAGAGACCGGAAGAGCCTGCACACGAAACTTCTCAATCGTTCGGCACACTTCTTCGGGAGATCGATCTGCAATGATACAGAGACAGCCCCCACTGGACAGGGATTGCAGCATTGTATTCACACCGCCGATATGATCAAACATCATGAATGGAATCGTTCGCAAAGGCCGAACCTGCCGCCGAAAACCATGTAACAGCCGATCTGCACGATGGACAGTCGCTTTGCTTACTCCAGTTGATCCAGATGAAAAGAGTACAAGTCCGCCTACGCCTTCTTGTGCCAGCGAGGATAACAACACAGGAACCTCTCCCGATAATTCACACGTTTGCCGAATGCACAACTTGCCTTCTTCAACGCCCAAACGCCACTTCACCTGTGCCAGCTGGATATATTCCTCTCGTTTGGCTTCAACCAGGTTCCGATCCATGGGGAGCACGATACACCCTTGTCCGAGCAAAGCAACCAATGCTGCCGCTGCATAGGGGGAATAGTCTTCCTCCAGCGTTACAAGTTGCCCAGTCAGCCCTTCTGCTGTAATCCACTTACTCATGATGCCAACCTGTTCCAGCAGCCACCGATAGCTGTACTCCTGATCTCTCCAGATCAGCGCAGGTTGCTGTCCCTGTTCCGCGAATCGTTCAAGCAAGAATTGGTTCAACATCTTGCATCCTCCTTACCGGCAGGCGCCCATTGCTGTGCGAGATAATCAACAAGTGAATCCACGGTCTGATATGGGCTTTCCGGCATGGAAGCGGCAGCCATCTCCGCCAGTGCGGCTCCCATCCCCGTTCCCCATCGATCTTCGATTCCCTGCTCTACCACTGCAAGCAATGACACGAGTTCCAGCGAATCCAGTTGCCCACTTCGTCCGTACAGTGGAGCGTTACCACCCTCACCAAGTGGAATCGTTGTATTATGGTACGCGTTTAACTCCCGACAGCTATCCAATACGATACGGAGTAAATCCTCCCTGTGTTCTTGTCCAATCATCGACACAGTCTGACGTGGGAAGCAATCTGCCTGAGGTATGGACTGTCGAAGTGACTCATACCATTGCCATTCATCGGTGACCAACATTTTAATTACACTTGTTAGCTGTACTTTCCACTGCTCACGCTGCTTTATCCGACTGACCTGAAGCATATTGTAGGCCTTCTCCCAACGTACAATGATCTCGCTGAATTCTCTCGCATATTGATCAAATGGAGAACCGAGCCATAAGACAGACTCCTGAAGAAGATCTCGAAGAAAATATCGACTCCATCGCATATCAAACAGCAGACCCGATATTAACATTTCATTGGCCTGATCCCCTTCATTCGCCCCACGCAGTGCATCTAAGAGTCGCAGAGACACCACATGTCCAAAATGAAAATTCCGCTCTCCTTGCGTAATCGTCCGGCCTGTCAGAAATTCTTCAATCTGCGTTGTTAACGCCTGGATCAACATGTCTCGGTAACCGTCAGAGTCCAGCTTCACAGTCGCCCGAATGTCCATGGTTCCATACGTTCGGAGTTCTTCTTTGCGTTTGGCCTGCGCAAGCTCAGGTATGCTTTGGTTACCTTTCCAGAAGTCATGAAAGGCCTTTTGAGTAACCTTTCCCTTATACTTGGAGGGCACGGGATCGTAGACGTGAACATGCTCATCTTCCAAACCATATACAGCAATCCAATGGTCTACCAGATGTAGTCGGGAGCCCTGCTTCACATGTTTGCGAATGTACTCGGGATTCTGATAATCCTCACAGTAAGGCAGGTGATAACTGGTTCCTGTAGCCAAAAAAAGCCCACCTTCGCCAATATACTGCCGGATCTGCGTCTTGCCTTCCTCGAAGCTTTCCAGCTGTCGCTGACCATACATCTCCCAGATTGGCTCTACATAATCCAGTTTGTGAAAATAAGGCTTCACCAGTCCGTTATCCCCGCACGAAGGAAGGCTGTACAACCGACTTGCCGCCAGCAGTGCAAGACTTGTGATGGATCCTTGTCGATGGAGCACTTCATGAATCAGAGGAAAATTGCAGGGATAATAATAAGGAATGTCCAGCACTGGAGCGAATGAAGGAATGATCATTTTGGGCCTCCTGTTCCCGTTTTGGCTGACGTACTGCCCCAGGATTGGATTAGGTAATGCACAGACATATCATCTGTCGCTCGAAATACCCGATTGGCAATAGGTTTGCCATCCACATCGGTCTCGAAACGGCGGAAACCACGTGTAAACCGGAAGGAGAACCCACTATCACGCGGGACTCGGTAACTACCTTCATATCGACCTTTACCAGAACGGACAAGCTTCATACCCATCCCACCATATATCGTTTCCTCCGAGTCTTCGTCGGGAGCTACCTCTGCACGAATGCAGACCTCTACGTGAGTTGACAATTCAGGAACGACGGTATAGATGCGTGTAGCAGACAGTTCCCCCACAGTCAGCGTGATGGATGCACTTCCAATACCGACAGGAACCAACTCTCCACTCGCTTGAACCTGAAGCACATTCGAGTCACTCGAAGTATAATTCGCGTGCAGCAGACTCCGAACTAACCCACTCTCGTAGTGCATTTGTGCATTGATATACACGGTCATTCCACCCTGTAGCCCGATGACATCCCTTCCAAGCAGTTCAAGCGAGGAGGGCTTACCCACGTGGCCGAACATGTACAGTAACGGGAGGTGAATGCGTGCTCCCCAGTCACCTTCCTGATGACAGGCACCTTGCTGTTCCAGAAATGCCAACTCCTCACCCGATCTGACTCCGCGTTCAAGTAATTGATGAGCTACCCTTCTGACCTGAGAAGGCAGAAACAGACCTTCCGTATCTCCAATATCCACCCACATTCGAACGTCGGGTACCTCTTCTGGCAAGCGATACATGTTTTCTTCCAACAGCCCGCTCTCCGATGTTTCGTCCAGCTGCACATCCACATAAAATGGCGACATCATGATCAGTTTTCCAAAAACCTCCGGATTTCGCATCCCCATGTGCAATGTACAAAGTGCTGCGGCAGATGAACCCAACAGCCCGGTATTCTGCTTGTCCGGCAGCGTCCGATAACGATGATCAATGATTGGCTTAAGCTCATGAATGATGAAATGCTCATAGGCGATGCCTGAACACCCCACACTCACGGCCTCTCTCTCCGGAGCGACGAAGTGATAGAATTCGTTGTGCGTGACTGGACGGACATGCGTAATGCCCACAATAATCAGTGATTCAATCTGCCCGGAGGAAATAAGACCGTCTGCTGCCTGATCCATATTCCATGTTTCATTACCTGGCCCGGATAGACCAAAAGCCCGCTGCCCCGCATGAACGTACAGAACCGGATAATGCCGAGCTGCCTGCTCATGGTAACCGGGCGGGAGGTACACATAAATGTTGCGGATATTGCCCAGCCGCGACGCCTGAATGCCTTCCAAACATTCGATGACAGAATGGGTACTCAACGATCATCAACCGCCTCTCTTCTCCCGATTCGACTGCATAATACAAATAACCCCGCCTCAGAAGAGACGGGGTTGTCCCAGAACACACGTAAGTGTTCCGGGATACATAGCCCTTATATTGTGAATCTGCGAATAGTTTAAATCCCCGGACGTGCTTTTGTAAACATAAAAATAGAAAATAAATGCTCCCAAAAAAGTTATTGACATAAGATCCAATATTTCTTACGATAACGTTGTGATCATAACTCGAGGGCCATGCTTTTAAACCTGAGCGGTTTAGGACAACCCCGGTAACTCCCGAAGGAGATGCCGGGGTTGTTGGCGTGTCAAAAGGAGGGAAGTCTTCAATCCACTGCGTAACACTTCGCTGTATTGAAAGCGCTATTATTCAAGAGCCAGGTTGGTTGTTTATCTAAACTACTACATTCACGAGAAGGGTGGATTACTATGTTTCAAATGGCCAAACGTGTACTCCTCAGCACAACACTGACACTCAGTTTACTTGCAGGGGGCGCACTTCCCTATCTGCCTGCTTCAGCGATCTATGCCGATGCGGATACCGCGGTTACAAACAAGCAGAACTTTAGTACAGACGTCATCTATCAGATCTTTACGGACCGCTTCCTGGACGGCAATCCTTCCAACAATCCTACCGGAGCTGCCTACGATGCCACTTGTAGTAATCTGAAGTTGTACTGCGGAGGCGACTGGCAGGGTTTGATCAACAAAATCAACGATAACTATTTTAGCGATCTGGGCGTTACGGCATTGTGGATCTCCCAACCGGTCGAAAATATCTTTGCCACGATCAACTACGGCGGCGTAATCAACACAGCGTATCATGGCTACTGGGCACGTGATTTCAAGAAGACCAATCCGTATTTCGGAACGATGGCTGATTTTCAAAATCTGATTACAACCGCTCATGCCAAAGGTATCAAGATCGTCATTGACTTTGCACCGAACCATACGTCTCCTGCCATGGAAACCGATACATCCTTTGCTGAGAATGGCAAGTTGTACGATAACGGTAATCTTGTTGGCGGATACACAAATGATACAAATGGATATTTCCATCACAACGGCGGCTCCGATTTTTCCTCCCTGGAGAATGGTATCTACAAAAACCTCTATGACCTCGCTGACCTGAATCACAATAACAGTACCATTGATCAATATTTCAAAGATGCAATCAAGCTATGGCTGGATATGGGCGTGGATGGCATTCGTGTTGATGCGGTGAAACATATGCCTCTCGGCTGGCAAAAGAGCTGGATGTCTTCCATCTATGCACATAAACCTGTATTCACCTTTGGTGAATGGTTCCTGGGATCCGCTGCATCGGATGCGGATAACACGGAATTTGCCAATGAATCCGGGATGAGCCTGCTCGATTTTCGCTTTAATTCTGCCGTGCGTGACGTCTTCCGGGATAACACATCCAACATGTATGCTCTGGATTCGATGATTACAGGCACAGCGGCAGATTACAATCAGGTGAATGACCAGGTCACGTTCATCGACAACCATGATATGGATCGGTTCAAAACAAGTGCCGTGAACAACCGTCGTCTGGAACAGGCGTTGGCCTTTACGCTGACTTCACGCGGCGTACCTGCCATCTATTATGGTACCGAGCAGTATCTGACTGGAAACGGAGACCCTGATAATCGGGCCAAAATGCCTTCCTTCTCCAAAACAACCACTGCTTTTAACGTGATCAGCAAACTGGCCCCTCTGCGCAAATCCAATCCAGCAATCGCCTATGGCTCTACTCAGCAACGCTGGATCAATAATGATGTGTACGTCTATGAACGCAAATTTGGCAAAAGTGTAGCTGTTGTTGCGGTGAACCGTAATCTCTCCACACCAGCAAGCATTGCGAATCTAAGCACTTCACTGCCAACAGGCAACTACACCGATGTACTGGGCGGTGCACTGAACGGTAATAACATCACTTCCACCAATGGCAACGTCTCTTCCTTCACATTGGCAGCCGGAGCAACCGCGGTCTGGCAGTATACAACGAGCGAAACAACACCAACCATCGGGCATGTGGGTCCGGTGATGGGCAAACCGGGTAATGTCGTTACCATTAGCGGACGTGGATTCGGCTCCACCAAAGGTACCGTATACTTCGGTACAACATCTGTTACCGGTGCTGCGATCACATCCTGGGAAGATACGCAGATCAAAGTAACGATCCCAGCGGTAGCCGCAGGCAATTATGCTGTGAAAGTAGCTGCGAACGGCGTTAACAGCAATGCGTATAACAACTTTACCATTCTTACGGGTGATCAGGTCACTGTACGATTTGTCATTAATAATGCGTCCACCACACTGGGTCAGAACATCTATCTGACAGGTAACGTGGCAGAACTGGGCAATTGGAGTACGGGCACAACAGCTATCGGCCCTGCTTTCAATCAGGTCATCCACGCCTACCCAACTTGGTACTATGATGTGAGCGTGCCAGCCGGGAAACAACTGGAGTTCAAATTTTTCAAGAAAAATGGTGCAATCATTACATGGGAAGGTGGTTCCAACCACACGTTCACCACACCAACCAGCGGTACAGCCACAGTTAATGTAAACTGGCAATAGAACATTCAGTCCACAAGGTAACCCGGAGTTACGCTAACGCAGCGTATGCTCCGGGTTTTGCTATTGGATTATGCTATATAAATTGAACAAATGATCGTGTAAATGTTTATAGTTCAACTAATATAGAATGGATCTATATCTCACATTTCTAATGATAGGTTCGAATCGACTTCAATGTTGTAGTGGCCAGAATACCTGTCGCCAGCAGTAATATGCCCACGCCTTGCAGCACAGAAGCTGCCCCCCACTGATCTGCCAATACGGAGACAACAGTCAATCCCAGAATAGGCGCTGTACTGGTGATTGTTCCTACTACGCCATAGACCCTTCCTTGCAGCTCGTCTGGAACGGCTGTCCTCAGCATAATCTGGGTGAGCATCGTACAGCACGCGAACATCGCACCTCCGCCCACGATTAACGGCAACACCATGATTGGAGAGGATACATTCGCCAAAAAAATATAAATCGGACCTAATACAATCAGACCGATAAACACCCATCTCCCTCTTCGCTTCAATCGTTTTCCCGAAGCAATCAACAATGCAGAGCCAATCATGTATCCGAGTGGAATACAGGTTTCAATTAATCCAAACTGCACCGGATTCGCCTCCCATACCTTGACCGCCATCACTTGAACCAGCATCATGGCTGACATGAAAAATAATATCAGCAACGGATTGAGCAATACGATGGATCGGATCAAAGGATTCCGATAGATGTAGGCAAACGAACTACGCCATTCCTGAGCAAACGTGGTCTGCTGACTAACGGATCGCTGTACCTCAGGAAAGCGGCCCGCCATCAGCACACAGACTGCGGACAACAGAAAGGTTGCCCCTGTAATTAATATGGCAACGAATCCACCAAATGCAGCAACAGCAACTCCCGCCGTCGCTAGTCCACTGATTCGGGCAAGATTATCCACCATATGAATGGTTCCAGTTGCTTGTTGAATATGCTCCCTGCCCACCATACTTGCTACAGAGGCGTGGAATGCAGGGGCCTGAAACAGGCTTGAAAACATGGAGAGTGAGAGCAACAGCAGCACCACCGGAAACGGAGCATGCCAGCCGAACAAGCTAACTGCAATCAGCACAGCCATCACACCGCGGAATACATCCGAGGCCAGCATCAGCTTCCTGCGATCCAATCGGTCTGCAACCGTACCCGCCACCGATCCAAACAGAAAACTGACGGCCATATTGCAGATCTGTACGGCCGCCATGCTCTTTGCACTGCCTGTGGTCTGTAACACCCACAGGCTGATCGCAATCCCATTGAAGCAATCCCCAAAAACCGAGATGCCGTAGCCGTACAAAATCCTGCGAAAGGTAACATTACGCCAAAGTGCTGGGGGAGCTTTAGTATTATGCAATACAGCTTGTCCATCTTGGTATCCGATAATCTCGGGCTCACTGGACGGGTTCATGCCCATACATCACGTTCCTCCCTAATCATGATTCGAGCCCATACAGAATCAGGCACTTCCGCAGCAGTGCCAGTCGACAAAGACATGACATCACGGAAGTGCCTGAGTTAAGTGAGTGTTACGCTATCGAGACTAATCATGCCGTCGTTAGCTTAGCTGATGATATTGTCTCTAGACCTATAATGTTTCTTGCTGAGTCTGCGTTTACCCTTTCGAAGCTCCTGCCGTCAGACCCTGAACAAGGAATCGCTGCAGGAAAACGAACAGCAGTGTAATTGGAATGGCGATCAGAACCGCCCCCGCAGCAAACATCGTAAAGTTACTGTCCTGGTACCGGTTGACCAGATCCCACATGCCTACCGCAAGCGTCCAGTTCTCCTTCGTCCGCAGTACCAGCCGGGCGAAGATAAAGTCCATCCATGCCCCCGTAAAGCTGGTCAGCGCCACGTAGGTCAGCATTGGCTTGGATAAGGGCAGGATGATGCTGGTGAATACCCGCAGATGACTTGCACCATCCATGCGCGCCGCTTCGTCCAGGCTGCGCGGGATGGTGTCAAAGAAACCTTTGACGATAAATCCGCCCAGTACCGCTCCTGATGAATAAACCAGGATGAGCGCAGCGTGGGTGTCGAGCAATTTAATTTGCAGCAAAATGATATAGATTGCAATCATGCTCATGAAACTCGGGAACATGCCGAGAATCAGCATGGTGGAGAGAATGGTTTTACGTCCACGGAAGCGGAAACGGGACAAGGCATACATCCCAAGTGTCACCATCAACGTGGAGAAGATCATCGTGAAAAAGGCAATTTTCAGCGTATTCATATACCATCTGCCGTACATAAAAGACGGGTTATTAAACAGCTCCCCGTAATGGGTCAACGTGAATGCTTCCGGCCATAACCGTTCACTGAACAATGCCGCGCCGGGTCTCAGGGAAGAGAGAACGATCCAGAGCACCGGATAGATGGAGACAACGGCGATGATCAGCAACAGCACATAACTCAGAGCCAGACGCAGCGGATTATTACGTGTCTTCATTGAATCATGTCCTCCTCCTTGAATGATTTGGAGCGGCGGAAGTTCCAGATAGAGAATGAAGCGATAATGAGGAAGATGATGATACCTACCGCTGAAGCCATGTTGAATTTGTTATTGTCGAGTGTGAGCTTGTAGAGCCAGGTTACCAGCAGGTCCGTTGCCCCTGCGTACTGGTAGTCTCCCCGTAATGGATTCCCGTTGGTCAGTAGGAAGATGACATTGAAGTTGTTGAAGTTTCCGGCGAACTGCATGATAAGTACCGGAGTTGTGGCAAAAAGAATGAACGGCATCGTAATGATCCGAAACTTCTGAAACGCGGATGCTCCGTCCACTTCGGCAGCCTCGTAGAGATCACGAGGGATGGCCGTCAATACACCCAGAATCAACACCATACTGACCGGAATACCAATCCACATGTTGACGACAATAACGGTGACCTTGGCCCAGAACGGATCTGTCAGCCAGGGTAATCCCTCCAGCCCAAATGCTCTCATGTACGTATTGATCGGACCAAACTGACCATTGAACAAATTACGCATAAGCAGCAAGGAGATGATCTGTGGGATCGCATAAGGCAAAATAAAGATCGTCCGCCACAGCTTTTTGAAGCGTATGCCCCGCTGTTCAATTAACAGTGCTACTAACACGCCGCCAAAATAGGTGGTGACTGTAGCCAGAATGGCCCAGATGACCGTCCAAGTGAGCACGCCGTAAAATGTCTGGCTCCAGGATTTCAATTGAATCAGATCACTGAACGTCTTGAAGCCCACCCAGTCCACAAGTTTGGCTGGCGGAATATGATCCGGGGCCGAATAGTTGGTAAACGCGATCGTGATCGTAAACAGGATGGGCATAACGGTGAAGAAAAGAATACCTAGTGCCGGGATGGACAGGAACAGATACGGAAAGTTTTTGTCCATCATGTTTCGAAGCGATGCCGCTGCGCCCAAGGTCTGTTTCCCTTCCTCCCTGGCGAGTCCCGTGACGTACGCATCCCGAATATTCAGAATGTAGATCAGGATAAACACAAAAAACACCAGCAATACGATAATGCCATCAAGCAGCAAAAAGATGGAATGGTCTCCCCTTTGAAGTACGGTGGACCCATTCACTTTGACAAAACGCTGTGTATTTTCCCCCAGTGTCCATATGCCCCATACAGCCTGTGACAGGCGAGGAAGCAGGTACGCAAGCCCTGCTCCCTCCAGTAACAGTAGACAAATTCCCTTAATCCATTGTCGATTGTACAGCTGTCCAAGACCTTGCAGTATGATGGAACATATGGCCGCTGTCATCCGGTGCTGTCTTTCCCTGTTCGGTCCAACAGGCACCGGGACATGCAGCTGTTGCATTCGCTCTCTCCTCCCTGCCTATTGCTAACCTGTATACATTGAACAAAAGTGTACTTACACTGACCACTCCGATGACAGAACAAGCTTCCGATCGGTGATAAAGGCGAGCCTATGCTTCCGAAGTAGCTTTCTTTCAGAAAGCTTTTAGCTTCACTTCTTCAGCTTCCTTCTGTCCTCTCCGTTTTTGTGTAAATATGAAGTTCAATTTATGCAGCTCTTATGCATATCTTCGGATTCGCCGTTCGTCCTTATTGGACGGTTGCGAGGCTTTCCTGGATCTGTTTCACAGCATTGTCCAGCGATGCCTTTACGTCCTTATCGGTATCCCATATATCCGTAATAGCCGAAGTGATTGGTCCCCATACGCTGTCCATGGCAGGAAGCGAAGGCATTGGTGTTGAGTTATTGAACTGTTCCAGGAATGCCTTATTGATTGAGTCCTCTTGCAACTTCGGATCAGCAGCTACGTTTTTGTTCGCAGGAAGTGTACCGTTCAGGTCAAAGTTCTCCATCTGAGCTTCTTCATTGGAAAGGAACGCTGCCAAGAGCTTCGACGCATTCGGGTATTGTGTAAATGCATTCACATAATAGGCTTTAACACCTGAGAAGGAGGTCATCGGTTTACCATCGATTGCCGGAAGCGGAGCAACGCCAAAATCAATACCTGCATTGCGATAATCGGCAATGGTCCACGGACCGTTAATGTCCATAGCCAGCTTGCCGCTGGAGAATAATCCTTTTTTGATATCATAGTTCACGTCACCCATCTTAAGCGGCAGCACTTCCGACTTCAGCGTCTGCAAGAACTGTCCGCCCTTCTGGGCACCTTCGTTATTCAGACCGAGATCCGCGCTATCCATCCCGTTGTCTCCAAAAATATAACCGCCCTGTGAAGCCAGGAACGCATAGTTATAGTAAAATTGCTGCAATTCCCACATCAGCGCATACTGATTGGACTTCACATTATTGAACGTCTTAGCGAAACTGATAATCTCATCAAAGTTTTTCGGAGCTTCTGGATAGAGTGCCTTGTTATAGAAAAGGGCGTAGGTCTCCACGCTGTACGGATAGCCGTACAGGATATCCTTGAACGTCACTGCCTTCAGCGCGTTGTCGCTGGTGTTCCCTACGGTCTCTGCTTCAAATATGTCATTGGGCAGAATAAGTCCCGCCTCTGAAGCGCTACCAATCTTATCATGTGGGAAAACAACGACATCTGCCGCCAGACCCGCTGGGCCATCCGTCGTCAGCTTGGTTACCTGATCGGTTGGAGGCAACTCCTCCATTTTGACCGTTACCCCATATTTTTCTTCGAATTTTTTGGCTCTTTGTTCAATAAAGCTGCTTTGATTTTTATCCTCCCAGATCACCAGCGTTGCACCTTCTTCAGGCTGAAGGTTCTCGGCTGTCAGCTCTACAACTTCCTCCGGATTCTCACCTGCCGTAGTTGGAGATGGACTTCCGCCTCCAGCCCCGCACGCAGCCAGTGTAAAAGCCATCATGACGGACAATGTTGCCCCTTGCCATTTTCTCATGTAAAATGTCCCCTTCCCTCTGCTTGGTCCAACAAAGTTCGCGCTTTTCACCCTTTTGTCTGCGTATGTTGTCAGGTTTTGCATCCCATATTCCATTTTGTACAAACGTTTGCTCAAATGGGAGACAAGATGACCTCTCCGTTCAATATGTAGGGGTAAACAAGTCAAGAAGTATGTAATTCCACTGATGTAAGCGCTACAATAACAATCACATCATACAATAACGATCTTTATTTGCACAAACGTTTGCACAAGCCATATTTGCTCAATTTTAACCAATTTCCTTCTTCTACCTACAGTAATTTCCTGTTTCCTTGTTCTGACTCTTTCTTCCTTAATTTCACTTCACGTGCATCCCTTACTCGGCAGTTAGCAATTGATTTCTCGTATCCTTTGGATTACCATAGGAGAATATTTATACGATTGTTCAGAAGGGATTTTTTTACATGATTACGATCAAGGATATTGCCAAATTGGCGGGTGTTTCCCCTTCTACAGTGTCACGGGTGATTTCCAACCATCCTAGAATCAGCACCAAAACGTCTCTCAAAGTGAAGCAAATTATGAAAGAATTGAACTACCATCCCAACATCATCGCGAAAAGCCTGGTTTCCAAAACAACACATACCCTTGGGATTATGCTTCCGCGTCCTGCAGAAGAGTTGTTTCAAAATTACTTTTTCGGGGAACTGCTCCGAGGTATTATTACACATGCCACCCGTATGAATTATGAATTGCTGCTAACAACCGAAACATCATCAGACAATGAATTGCATGCGATATCCCGCCTTGTGCATGGCCGTAGAGTTGATGGTATTTTGCTGCTTGGGTCCAAGCGAGACGATCCCATCATTTCATTTTTGGAAGCGGAAAAGTTTCCTTTTGTGTTAATCGGTCGCAGTGAAGCTCATCCAAATGCCCCCATGGTGGATAACGATAATGTGCAGACCGCTTATGATGCGACTCATCATCTAATCGCTCAGGGACATACTCGAATCGGATTTGTCAGCGGTCCTCCGGACATTACGTTATCGCATGATCGTATGTTAGGATACCAAAAAGCGCTTGCCCAAGCCGGGCTGGATGCGGATAGTGATTGGATTGTGGAAGGCGAATTTCTGCAGGAAAGTGGATTCAGAGCGATGTCGCTGTTCATGTCCTTGCCGGACAGACCCACCGCAATTGTTGTCATCGATGACAACGTGGCCTTTGGGGTATTGAGAGCTCTTGCCGAGCTTCATTATCTGGTGCCTGAAGATATCAGTGTGGTCAGTTTTAACAATATTGCATTATCGGAACTGGCTTCTCCACCCCTAAGCTCTATCGACATCGGGACTTATCAGCTTGGTTATACAGCCGTTCAGGTATTGTTAAAAATTCTTAGTGGGGAACCACAGCTTCATAATCCGGTCATTATCCCCCATCGTCTGATCGTGCGTGAATCCTCACTCTTTTCCAAACCAAGGCCACCCTCAGATTGATTCATTTCGGGTTTCCGTGTAGTAATGCAAACGTTTGTCCTACACGGAATATGATGCTGTTATCCACCGTGCATAGGTGCAAAAAAAGAAGCCGCATATACTCATGCGGCTTCCTTAATTCACACACTATTTCCGTACTCCATGCTTGTCTGCACTTGAATGGATTAATAAGAGCTCCAGCCAGCATCTGCTGTAACGACAGTTCCGTTCACGAAGCTGGACTCGTCAGATCCAAGGAACAAAGCCACTTTGGCAATCTCTTCGCTTGTCCCGATGCGTGGGTTGATTGCCATCCCAAGCTGTTGCCGCCCTGCACCGAAATGACTAATACCGGTCATGGATGTGCTGATATTGGTTGCCACAGCGCCTGGAGCGATCGCATTACAGCGAATGCCTTGCTCAGCATACATATACCCTGTATTTTTGGTGAAGCCCACGACCGCATGTTTGGACGCCGTATAAGCTGCTCCCGCACGTCCACCGTGCAATCCACCTGCCGAAGCAATGTTCACGATGACACCTTTTTGTTTTTCCAGGAAAATCGGCAATACTTTACGTGTTGTCCGCATCACACTGGTTGTGTTCACAGCAAACAATCTTTCCCACTTCTCATCCGTTATATCAGCTGCAGGCTCCATGCCATCCATAATGCCCGCATTGTTAATTAGAATATCTACTGTACCGTATGTGCTCACCGTCGTATCGATCAGATTTTGCACATCTTCTTCTTTGGCTACATTGGCCAGAACGACAATCGCTTCTCCGCCCTGTGCCTTAATATCATTCACTACCGCTTGTGCCGATTCTTCGTTAATATCCGATACAACGACTTTCGCGCCTTCTTGAGCATACAACGTGGCAATTGCTTTCCCCATACCTGAACCAGCACCTGTAACAACTGCAACTTTATCTTGAAGTTTCATTCCATGTATCCTCCTTTGTGTATTCGTTTACAATAAGTTAACAAACAAATGTTCATTAACTCTTATCCTTAGTATAATAAGTCATAGCGTTTCACTTCAATCAGTAAAAGCTTGTCCAATTGTACGTTAAACAACACTACTAAGCCTGAATGTACTTTAACTAATAAAGTGAACTCGCGAGGAGGTAAATAGATGTCTGAAACTCTGAATTCGATGGACCGAAGAATTAAGAAATCAAAAGTTGCACTGAAGGATGCACTCATCCATTTGATGCAAAAACATCCCTTTAAAGAAATATCGATTACGGATATTGTGCAGCGAGCCGACCTGAATCGGGGAACTTTCTACAGGCATTATCAGTACAAAGAAGACCTGTTCAACGAAATTATCGATGATGTGATTCAGGATCTGGTAACTTCTTTCCGTAAACCCTATCAGGATGAGGAAGAGTTCCAAGTCAATCTGATGCCCTCTTCGGCGATCACTATATTTGAGCATGTACACCAGCACGCACAATTCTACACATTGGTTGTGAAATCTGAGGCCTCCTCCAACTTCCAGCGTATGATCTGTGATGTTCTTCGGGATCTGGCTTTACAGGATCTGAACCACATCTTCCCTCCGCACATCAACCATGAAATATTGGCAAGCTACCAATCTCATGCGATATTTGGCATGATTATGGAGTGGATCAGACAAGATTTCAAGCATAGCCCCGCCTACATGGCTGAAGAGTTGTTCAAGATCATCCATTACAAGCCTGACAATGTCGTGTTATAAAACTGAAATTTTGAATCATCTTACTTCCCTTTATTAGGGTGATTGAGATTAATTTCAAGAAAGCTTCCCACCAAAATTATGTAAATGTATTCCTGTAATTTCTGGTAATGATATGTTAGGTTATCCAATGGAATACAAACAAAAGGAGGATGACATTACATTTGAAGAAGTCGTGGATTATATCATTGATTACCAGTTTTGTTTTGCTTGGCGGAGTGCTTCTCTCTCCAGCCACTTCTGCTGATGCAGCCAAAGTAGCAACCTCTACATATTCAGATTTAGATCAGAGTTATGCAGAATTTAAAGAGTACACTAATCAGTTATTTGCTCTCGAAACTTATGAGGCCAAAGCCTTCACAGCTTTGGAAAGCATCGACACCCAGGTAACTTCAACCAATCGCAAGTCCATGTATCTTAAACTTACGAATACGGTGATCCCCAATTATACAAAATTGGTATCCAAGGCAAAACAAATCAAGCCTACCAACCCGCAAATCAAGAAAATCCACGCTACATTTGTTAAGGCAAGTTACACTCAGCTCGAAGGATACCTGTTGTACCAAAAGGCAGTATCCAAGAACAAAGTGAATTACACGTTACTAAAACAAGGTAATGCCAAAGTAAACACCGCTAGTGTTCTAATGGATCAATGCGAACAACAGTTATACGCCTATGCAAGAAGCTTGGGGTATGACAGTTAGTACCTATCTTCATAGAAGCCCAAAAAGCGACCGTTCCTCATGTTTAATGAGGAACGGTCGCTTCTTTTTCTAATTATAAATAAAGAGGACAATCAAATAGGTATTTATTTCTCTCTCTCCTTATCACAGCCCCAGCTTTTGCCCTTTCTCCAACCGCTGAATCTGTTGCTCGCCGGTATCCGCAAGTTCACGGAACTGGTTAATCGTCTCACGCATTCTTGGCAGAGCTTCCTGCTTATAAAGACTAATCGAATCGAGCGCCGACAGCACATCGGTGAACGCCTGTTTCATCGTATCCACGGAGATGCTGGCTTCATACGCCTGCTTCTGAATGGCAATTCCCTGATCCTTGAGCATCTTGGATGTTCCGGCGATCAGATCGTTGGTTGTCTGGTTCAGCAACTCAATTTTCTGCAATACAATCTTCTGATTATACAAAGCACTTGCTACTGTAACGGCAATTTTCAATGCCGAGATCGTTACATTCTTCGCACGGTCTACGCCTCGGATCAGTTCCTTGTTGTTGCGAATCACCACTTCAATCGCCATGATACCCTGCTGGTTCACGACTAACATCTGCTGCAGATCCATCACCCGCTGACGGAGTGGGAACAACACTTCTTCCGTAATAAACCGGACTTTCTCGGGGTCCTCATTGCGGACCTTGGCGGCTTCAATCTGCGCGTCGATGGACTCATCCATGAGCACGCCAAGCTGGATTTCCTTTTGCAATCGCTTTGTGAGTTCTCGCAGGTTCTGTTGTTCGATCTCCAGCGTTGTATTATCGTTACGCAGGGTGGATCTGCCTTTATCCAAAGAGGTTACGATGTCAGCGATGACTGCGTCAGCCTTCTGGTATTTCAGGAAATAGGCGCGAAGCGGATTGAACAATTTCCCAAGGAAACCGGTCTTGGCAAAGTCGACCACACTCGGGTCGAGATCCTTCAGTTGCATATGCAGCTCGGTCAAACCTTTGGCGACCTGACCGCCCTCGTCTCCCGTCTTGGACAGATGTCCAACGGAGACTTGAAGCAAGGCGTTTTTCTCAGAAGAGGATCTCATCGTGTTCATGCCAAAGCCGTCAATGGATTGTAAAATCTCTTTGCGCTTCTCTAGGGATTCGAGATCCAGTGTCATGATCATCTCTACGTTGGCATTTGCCACTTGTTGAAGCTCCGCGACCTCGGCGGGCACGGGTTTCACCTCTTCTTCAATCACCTTCTGAATTTCCTTCTGGCTCGGTATTTCCATTGAAAATGACATCTACAGTTCCCCCTTTAAATACGTGCTGTAAAATGATTGATATTCCACGCGAGTGACTCCGATTGCAGTACCATCCTCCGATCGCTGTTATCCCCATATTTCTTCATTTTCCTCATTAATCGGTTGAAATCTGGTGATAGCGTATGCTTCCGAAGCAGCTTTCTTTCAGAAAGCTTTTAGGCGAACGCTACGCTTCTTCAGATCGGTTCTGCACTCTACGTCTTCGTGTTATAAATTTACATCTGTACGTTAAACAGGTTTCCAATCTTGTATACGACATCGTCGGTATCGGCATTGATGCTTGCGGCTTCGTTAATGCTGGAGATGCTCTCCAAAGCCTTGATGTCCGCGTTGTACCCAATCGTATAGATTGGCACTTTGTACGTTTCGACCAGATCCCGGATATCCTTGAGGGTATGACCTTCGTTGGTCTCGCCATCACTCAGGACAAAGATCAGCGGCTTCACGTTTGGATCAGCAGCCATATAATCTTCCAGCATCTTCATCGCCACCACGATCCCGTCAAAGGTCGCCGTACCACCGCCAGCTTGCAGACTATCAACTGTTCCGACAAACATGGACTGCTGGTTCGTATCATACTTGGCAATCGGCAGATTCACGGTTACCCCACTGGAGTAAGAAACTAATCCAATACTGTTCTCGGTGCCCAGGTACTTCTGACCTTTGCGCAAAGACTCCTTCAGTCGGTTAAGCGGCTCGCCATCCATGCTTCCGGACACGTCTGTCACGAACACGGCGGCAATTGGTTTACTGCCGTTCTTCTTCTCTTTCCATACTTTCTGTGCAGACAGCAACGTGCCGCCATCCACAGTGGCCAGCTCGGATTTGTAATCCTGTAACCCATTGAAACCGAACTCCTCCGCCGATTGTTGGTACTTCGCCTGGGTTACGAATTCCGCAAACTTCTGGATAATCTCTTGTTTGTTCTGTGGCAATTGTCCCAATGCATACAGCGGGCTATCATGTCTCACGCCAAATGGTGTAAAGACGTAACCACTCTTCAGATCAGCGGTATTCACATACGTCTGGTATTCGAGTACAAAGGCATCCAGTCTGCCTGACTTGGCAGCCTCCCGCATCTGAATGGTTGTCGACGCCGTAAACGGCACATTCGTCTGGAATTTCTCAAACCCCTCAATGGCCTTCTCGCCGAGTGGATTGGCACTGTCATACGTATTCAGTGCGGTCACCAGGAAATTCAGTCCTGTGGAGCTGGCAAATGGATCGGTATATCCCATCGCGAGTTCATTGTTGGCAATCGCTTCGGTTACGGTTTTTACATTAACGGAGCCGTACGTATCAACCAGTGCATCATATTTGGCTTTGGAGATGACAATACCCGGAACATTCCCGACCAATCGCTCGGACACCATCTCGGTCTTCACCCCACTGGCCTCAACCATTTCGCCCCACAATTCGTTAGAAGGGGTGAATGCATCCGGCATATACTTACCAGACTTGATATAATCGGTGGCCGTACCGGAGGCAATGTTGCGGATTTTGACCGATACCTGTTTCCCACCAACGGTAATGTTTGCTTTGTTGAATTCCTCCCCTACCTCAGTTAACCAGCCATCTATCCCACTGCCAGACTTCTCTGGGGAAGAGAAAATTTCGACGTAATCATTCGTTGTATTCTCTACAGCAATCGGAAATTTCGAGATATCCGGTAGTGATTCTGCTACGTCGACCGGATCAAGATCAATCTGTCCTTTGACCGGTTCCGCCGTCGCTGGCGCAATGTCCGCGTACAGTTTTCCCAGTTCCTTACCTGCATTCTCTGTGCTCACCTGTGTGGTTGACTTGCCAAAGTTCGACGTCAGTGTAATCCCTGCATAGACCAGACCAAATACGAGTACCAGCATTACAATCGATATGAAAAAAAACTTTCCCTTCTTGGCCATACGAGCAACCCCTCACTATCTGTATAATTTGGTGTGCTTGATTAACTGATCAATCTCCTGCATACAAGGCATCTGTTCAATATCTCCGGCTTCAAAGCTGTCGAGGCGTGAAATCTCGAGTAACAACTGATCGAGCTTGAGCAAAATTTCCTCATTGGTGTGTAATGCATTTTTTACATAAGACAGATAATCGTTGTATACCTTGGTTTTTTCTTGAAAAAGTTTCTGGGGAAGTGTGGAGGATTTGGATTTCATCATGTTGGCATAGTCAGCTTCATCGAATACATTCAACCGGTTTAGCACACTGCGAATGTTCAGGTATAACAACTTCTCCACTTCCAATGTGACCGAAGCAAATTTCTTGTAGCTCAGTTCCCCGGGATCAAACCGTTGATGAAGCACATTCAGGAGGGTTTCTTTTTTCTTTTTCATCCGGCTAAGTTGGGACAGCCCCAGTGTAATATCTTCTTCGAGCACTTTGATGCGTCTATAAAAAGATAGTGCTTCCACATAATCTTCATGCGTTTCGATATGCTTCACGGGCAGGACTACCGGTTGTCTGAACAGCAAGGTGTAACTTCCATATAAGAGTGCCATTGCACTGCCAAACAGAAGGGTAACGGATAGCGCAGTTGTGAATGCGCCCTCCCCAAAATTCAGCCCGATAAAGCCGGGTGAGAATGCGAGAACATTCACAGCCACAATACCGAGGATTAATCCCAACAATTTTATGTACTTGATCATGTTCAATCATCCGACCTCCTTTCATGTTATATATTGGTGCTTCATGTCGTAATTTTCCTATTCAGCTTATTCTTATTGTACATGATGTTAACGCTCTCAGGTGGATATGATTGGATATTTGAATACTCATAATATACGTGGTTTGGGCTTATCCCATTTCATATTTTCAGGGACAACGTGGAACTTGGCAGGAAATTTTGTGGTCAATCCATAAAAAGTGAGTTTTACGAGACAGCAGATTGTGGAGAAGAAATGTTATCAGGTAATACGTGGAAAATAGCTATGCGTGTCATTTTTTATATAAGACTTGTCTGATAAAAAGAGCAATGCAAAAAGGACGAATCGGAGATCATCCGGTTTCGTCCCTTATGCGTTGGCTCATTATTTTTCGTGTTCTTATTAAAATTTTGATGCTGTGTTCTACATCTAACGAACTGAGGTGAGGTTATTTGGTGCATTTCAGCTCATCTGAAAATGTAATGAACCTGAGACCCGTTATATTCGCGTATTAGGTGTAAAAACGTTGTTTATCGCTTATTTCGAATGAAATAGCATCGCTGAGATTCGTTACATTTTCCACCACATCAATATTGCCCATATAAGACGTGTACGGTTCGTTAGAATAAAAAAATGGCCGCCTTATTGCTTCGTCTGTAGCAGACAGATTGACGCTTCGCACTACCTGAACTTGAACAGCGAATCCAACGGAATTACCAATTCAGGATATATAACCGATTGAATCGTTTCCTGCTCTGTATACAGATGACGGGTCTGGTAGCTGCCATCCTCCAGCGTGTACACATGGACGGTTTGATTCCCCGGGTCAACAATCCAGTATTCGTTCACACCATATTTCTGATACAAGTTAAATTTTTCGTTAAAATCCTTTAACGCAGTCGAAGGCGATAACACCTCGACAATTAAAGAAGGTGCGCCGTGGCAGCCACTTTTGGATATCTGGTCTTTGGCGCACACCACCGATAAATCAGGCTGTACAACTTGATCAGGCATATCATATTGTTCATTTTCGCTAAAATACACATCAAAAGGGGCAACAAACACAAAACATTTCCGATTCTGAAAAAAAGTCCGTAAAGAGAAGTGCAGCTCACCCACAATAAACTGGTGCAATGAAGTGGGTGCTGGAGACATATTAAAAGCTTTGCCGTTAATTAATTCCCATGCCCCCTCCCAAGTTAACCAATCCTGAAAGTTATAAGTACCTTTATTATCGGGTTTTGCCACACTTCCAACCTCCTCTTCACTAACCGTAATTTATTTTCATTATAACATTGTGTTTGCGCCTTTTCACACCATGCCTCTTATTATGAAAAGATGGATTCCGGTTTGCTTCGGGTGGTGCGCACCTCTACAACTTTCCCGGCACATCCATTGTCGCCCTTCGCCTGGAACATTACCGTAACGCTGTCTTTGCCTGATGTAACCGCCTCCGGAATATCGTAGGTAACATAGAACACGTCGCCAATTTTATTCATGTGAATTCTCTGCTCACCAATGAGTGTTCCATCCACGGTAATGGCGAATTGTCTGTCATATAACGTACCTTCCCGTTTAAACGCGGAATGATCTCCGCCCCAATAAGCTACGCAAAGATAATTGGTTGCCGCGCGATCCACTGCCAGTTGGTAACTGAAGTAAGCCCCACTGACGCCAAAAGCCTCTCGCCACATATGCAACTTCTTACGGCCATCTGTGGTTGAACCGTTGTGGTGCTCCCCACGGCAGTTGCTATCCAGTTGATGTCCAATCTCATCCTGCTGACCGTCAGCCTGAACCCTGTCGATCGTGATATCGTTCAACTCTTTCTCCAGCGCATCTCCTTCATCGTTAAACGGCCAGTACACGGTATAAAATTCGTGATGCACATCATAGAACGGAATGAGCTTCACGGCTTCGGCTGTGGAAGTAACATCTTTGCTAAGTTCAAATGTTAACGTGTCTGCATCCACAACCTTGATCCACTCTCGTACGTCATCCTGCTCCGTCCAGATCACAGGTACAGGTGCAGTCTTGGGATTCAGCGCTGTTTCGTCCACAATCGTATCCTCCGGAAGACCCTCGTTTCCTAGTGCACCAGCGAGTACTATCGGGCCGTACAGGAATGCCACTTTGTGAGCATCATCCCGGGAAGTGTACTGGCGGAGTGACATCGGCAGTGTGATGGTGATGACATCGCCCGCTGTCCATGTGCGGTCGATGGAAAGATAGCCGGGTTCCATCCGTGTATACGGATGTTCCGTATCCCCGTTAACTGTTGCCGTCATTGGCTGTTGCAGCCATGAGGGCACGCGTAATCTTAGATGGGCCGAGGCGTTGCCTCCGGTGATCGTCAGGGTTACCTTTTCCGAATAAGGAAATTCGGTTTCAAGCTTCAGGGATAATCCCTGTGACGCCCAATCCAATTGGGAAGCGATATACAGGTTGACGTACAGGTCCTGTTCATCCTCAAAATAGATGGCCTCGGCATATTTGCCCGGGTTCTCCATGCCTGATCCTGTGCAGCACCACCAAGCGGTATCGTGAGTACCATAGATTTTGTAGTGGCCTTGCAGCGTTGATGCAAAATACGTTTTGTTCCCCGTATCGGGGTCCTGCGTGCCGAGGATGTGATTATAGATGGCGTTTTCATAATAGTCCATGTAGGCGCTATCGTGATTCCAGGCGAAGAGTTGCTTCGTTAGATGTAACATGTTGTGAGTACAACAGCTCTCTCCTGTTTTGATGCCAAGACTCTCCATACCCTTTGCTTCGTAATGCTCCGAAATACTCGTCGCACCAAATACATAAGAACGATGATGCACCGTGGTGTCCCAGAAAAATTCTGCCGCTGTCCGATAACTCTCATGAGTATGGTCCTGATTGTAGATTTCGGCTGCACCGATCACTTTGGGAATCTGCGTATTGGCGTGTTTGCCTTGAAGATCGTCCTGCTTGTGCTCCAAGGGTCTCAGGATCAATTGATGGGTGAACTTATTAGCGATCTCAAGATATAAGGCTTTACCGGTAATCCCATACAAGTGTGCGAATACTTCATTCATGCCCCCGTGTTCACTTTGAAGCATCGTCTGCATCTGTTCTTCTGTCATCGGGAGCAATCCTTCGACCGCCCAGTCTGCAAATCGAGTAACCACCTCAAGTGCCTGTCCGTTGCCAGTCAGTTTATAGGCGTCAATCAGGCCGCGATAGATTTTGTGCACACTGTACCAGGGAACCCAGTATTCACCGATATTGAATCCACCGATATTCTCTGCTCGAAAAGCCATGTGGAAAGGTTCTTCGGACAAACCACCGATATATCCGCTTCCCGTGGTCTGCTGGATTCTCGCCAGTTCGGTGACCGCATAATTCAGTCTTTCTTTTAACGTGATATTCCCGGTTGCCTGATACGTCACAGCCAGGGCAGACAGATAATGTCCGAGGGAATGTCCGCTGATGGTACGTGCCTCCCAACCCGCGTAGCGCTCTTTTCGGGCAGGTAAACCATGCGCTTCGAAGCATGGAGCCAGGAATCGATCAATATCCAGCGATAACAGGTAACGCTCCCCCACCTCTTGTGATGTTTGGAACACACCATTTAACAGATCTACTTGTTCCGGTCCCAGAAATCCTTTTTTCGTATCAATCATGACACTCACTCCTTCTCGGGATGTAATAGATATCCATTCATTCTTAAGGGGTAAAATCCGTGTTCTGTTCCATATGACTAATACTCATCAATCTACTGTAGAGCTTGAATATCCCCATACTATCAAATAAAATACAATTACATCAGACTCATAATCCAAGAAAAGGTGGATAAATCCGTCCTATGCAAAAGCCACTGGAACATTACCTGTGCGGCAAGTTCATATCCGAAGGCAACTGGAGCCACATGAGACGCAGCATGCCTGTGCATGAGATCATTTTGATGCTGGAAGGTGAGATGTACATTGCGGAAGAAGAGGAACAATATGTAGTTCGTGCCAACGATCTGTTGTTTCTGCGCGCCGGTCGCACCCATTACGGCTACCAGATTAGCGACACACCCGTCAGTTTCTACTGGGTTCACTATGATGCCATTTCGGCAGAATTCAACCAGTTTAGAACACATGCCACCATTCAGGTGCCTTCCATGGCCAATCAGTTATTCAAGCAGTTGCTGCATGTGTCATCCTTCTCACCAGAAGAAGCCGACGCTGCTTTGTTACTGTTGTTCAAGGAGCTGGAGCGCAATATAGAGGCGGATTATCGCCCGCACAATGCAATTGTGGACCATATCTGCAAGTGGGTCGATATTCATCTGCATACAAACATCACGGTGAGTCAGATTGCGGAAAATTTTAATTTTAACAAAGACTATATCTCCAAAATGGTGAAGCGCGAGAAAGGTACTGGACTCAAAACCTATATCCTCACAGAACGTATTCGCCGGGCAAAACAATTGTTGCTGAACACCAATGCCAGTGTAAAAGAAATTGCCGGACAGTGCGGCTTCTCCGACTACAAGCTGTTCCTGCGCATGTTCAAGCAATACGAAGGCAATACGCCAACTGAATATCGCAATCATCTGTATTCCACACAGCTCAATCGCTGATGCGCTACGATCTATAGAAATGACTGAGTTACCTATAGAAAATTTGAATGAATCGGATTGAATCCGTTATGGTAAAATGCAAGAAAACTATATTCCATACTTAACCCATAAGAGAAGAGGAATTATAAGATGACAACGGCTGCCGTTACGATTCACCCTGCCACAGAAGCAGACCATCCAGAGATTGTAGATATCCTTGTTGCAAGTTATGCCGAGTATCGGGAGACTTTTGAGCAAAATGAACGCTGGGAAGCCTACCTAAAAGATATTCGAGAGTCTGTGGTTAATCCGTACCTGACACAATTATGGATCGCGAAGATTGATGATCAGATTGTCGGTACAGTCCAATTATTCGAAACAGCACACAAGGCTTATCCAAACTTTGAATTGCCGATCGATTATCCGTTTATTCGGCTGTTGGGTGTTGATCCAAAATGGAGAGGTCACGGGATTGCCAGAGTATTGCTCCAGCAATGCGTAGATTCTGCCAAGGAGATGGGCAAAAATACGGTGTATTTATATACGGGCGGTCAGATGGTCAATGCCATCCGTTTATATGAGCGTTTTGGATTTACAGAGGATGAGGAATTCAGCTCCGAGAGTAGCGGGGGCAAGGCAATATGTTACCGTTATGATTCCTAGTGTTGGGTAACAGCAACACTGGATCAGCGAACAGAGAATGAAATGTAGAAAAGACCAATCATCTTCATGACGGTCTTTTCTACGTTTATAAATGATCAATCAACATTTGAAATGATACATCGCTATTGATTTTTTAGCCGCCAATCTCTACCAAAATCTTCGCATGGCTCTTGTCGCTCATTAACAGCTCAAGTCCTTCCTGCACGATGTCGTCCAGTTTGATTTTCTTGGTGATGACCTGTTTCACATCGAGCGACCCTTCAGCAATTAATGAAATCACTTCAGGGAAAATGTGGCGATATGCCAGCGTTGCCGTTAGATTCGCTTCTTTGACCAAAAGATCGAAGAAGTTCACTTGAAGCGGATTTGGAATCGCTGCGATGACAACAACTTCTCCGCCTTTTTTGACAACCGCAATGGCGCTATCCATCGTTGGTTGTACACCTGCTGCTTCATAAGCCACATCAATACCGCCCGATTGTTGCAAGATCACCTCTGTTGCATTGACTTTGGCACTGTTCACCGGAATGGCTCCCAGTTTGGCTGCCAGGTCCAGACGTTCCTCAAATACATCGACTGCATAGATTTCAGAGGCTCCTGCTGCTTTGGCAGACAGAATGGTCAATAATCCAATTGGACCTGCTCCATATACGGCTACTTTGTTCCCCACTTTCAGCTTGCTGTGACGAACCGCGTGAAAGGCTACGGCTGTAGGCTCTACAAGTGCACCTTCTTCGAAAGTTACGTTATCCGGGATGGGATGAACCATGTATGCTTCAACAACAACATGCTCTGCAAAACCACCATCACCATTCAGTCCAACGAATCCAAATTGAGTACATTGGTTATAGCGACCCTGGATACAGTACTCACATTTTCCACAATGGTACAACGGCTCTACCACAACTCGATCCCCTACACTGATACCGCTTACATTACTTCCCAATTCACTTACAGTTCCTGCAAATTCATGACCCAATGTCAACGGTGCTTTCTGTCCTGAGAGCGGATGATTCTCGCCTTCTTGAATTCCTACACCATGATGATAGGCATGCAAGTCACTGCCGCAGATCCCTGCATATTCCACTTTGATTTTGACTTGACCCGCTTGAGCAACCGGAACCTCCCGCTCTTCCACACGCACGTCTTTATGGGCATACCATACTGCTGCTTTCATGAAGTTCATCCCCTTTGTATGATTGTCTATATATTATATCGCTGTTCATGTATTATTCATATTTATAGATACTAATGTTAACATTAGTTGTATTAATGTTAAACGGAGATGAAATCATGAATCTGGAACAGCTCGAATATGTCGTTGAAATTGCGAAAACGAAATCATTCTCCGCCGCCTCGGAGCATCTACATGTCACACAATCGGCGATCAGCCAATCGGTTCATCGTCTGGAGAAAGAATTGGGTATCATCCTATTCGAACGCTCTCGGCAGGGAACTCATCCCACTCCCGAAGGCAAACAATTCATTGCCAAGGCACTGGATATTTTACAGCGGATTGATGAATTAAAATCCCTGAACGCAGAAGCCTCCTCACTTAGCGGAGAGCTTCATGTGGCAACTTTTCCAAGTGTTATGCCCTATCTTGTCCAGTCTGCTGCGGATATGAAGCGTGAGCACCCGCAACTTAACATCTCCATTGAAGAGAAAGGGTCCATGGAAATTATCGAGGATATTCGCAACAACAAAACCCATCTTGGCTTTATCGCGATCTACGCCAAACAATTGCGGGAATTCGATGGACTTCACTTCAGTCCCATGTACTCGGGCAAGCTGGTAGTTGGTACTCATCACCTGTCTGAACTTGCCAAGCACAGCCGTGTTACACCGGATCAATTAAAAGAACACAAGCTGGCACTGTATCGAGATGGTTTCATCGAAGACTTCATCAAGGAATTCACCTATGATCATGGACCTCTGTCCATTCTGTTTAAAACAAATAATTCAGAAGCCATCAACATGGTGTTAAGAAACGATATTGCCGCCACGATTGGTCACGACTTTTCCTTTCACCAAAATCCCTTATGGAAAGAAGGTCTGGTGAAGATGGTAGAGATCGCTGGAATCGATCAACCCAAAATGCAGATTGGCTTCGTACAGACGGAGTCCAAGGAGTCCGCCGTAGCTGCAGAGCGATTCGCCCAACGCTTCAGACAGGCGATAGAGCTGGATCATTTAAAAGTTTAAATCTAAAAAAGTGCTCCACCCTTTGAAGGAAGTTTGGGATGAACACCAACTTCTCCAAAAGTGGAACACTTTTCTGACTATCTCTTGCGTTACTATTACTACACCTTACTCAAACTATACTTTAACTTTACGTACAGCTTCACTCATCTCGTTCGTCTGCTGCTCCAGCATGGTGGAGGTCTGTGCCACCCTGTTGAACATGGCCGACTGTTCACGCATTAAGTGATAGATTTCATCTGAATGATCCGACACCCCGGCTGAGATCTGCGAGATCGTATTGACGGAGGCAGCGGCCTCTTCCGAACCTGCCGAGATTTCCTCTGCCGCAGCGGAGACTTCCTGAATGCGACTGGTTACCAGTTGGAACGCGTCAACTACATGAGCGAAAGCTTGCTCCGCTTCTGCGGTAATTGTAACCCCTTGTCCAATCTCGGTTGCAGTAACCCCCATCTGTGAGCCAATCTGCTGTGATTCTTGTTGAATACGAAGCAGCAAGTCGGAGATCCGTTCCATGGATGTGCTTGAGGCCTCAGCAAGCTTCCGAACTTCATCCGCCACAACCGCAAAACCTTTGCCGTGTTCTCCTGCATGTGCTGCCTCTATGGATGCATTAAGCGCAAGTAACTTCGTCTGACTCGCAAAGTCACGAACCGTGTGCAGGGCACCACCAATTTCCTGGGAGTAGTTGTTCAGCACCTGAACCATCGCTACAACTTCACTTGAGACATTTGAGATGCTCTCCATCTGTGTTTTCATCAGTGTCATGCTCTGTTTACCGGACTCCGCCGTAGAAAGCGCACTTGATGCCGCATCCGATACAACCATCGAGGATTCGGATATATCCGTTATGCCTTTTGCGATCTCTTCCATCGCATGCGCGCTATCGCTTGCACCCTGCTTCTGCGTATGTGCACCCTGCCTAATCTGTTCGACAGATTGATCAACCGTCTTGCCCATCTCAAGCATCTCTTCGGTACTGCGATTAAATTCCTTCGTTGATTCCGATAAAATATCTGTGGTTACTGCTACGCCTTCAACCATGTTACTCACAATCTTATTCAAGTTACCAGACATATGTATCATCGCTTGATATGTTGTTCCAATCTCATCTTGGCTGCGCAAACGATACGACGTCAAAATTTGGTTCGCTTCTGCAAGCTCACCCTGTGCCATTTTTTCCACACTCGCCTTCAGCGGTTGAAGTGGCCGCAGTCCTCTTACGATAAACCACGTGACAACAGCAATGCCTATAAGTGTAATTAGTAGCAACAAGGCATAGAAAGGGATACTCGATTTCATAATATCCGATTCAATGCTTCCGATCACCGATACCGCCGTATCGATCCCAATTACACCTGTTACAGCGCCGTTACTATCCAGCATGGGAGCGTATGAGGAAATATAGTCGCCATACTCCTCATTGTTAATGATCGAAGAACTGGCTGTTTGCCCCTGCAACAGCTTCTGCACAGCCTCCTGAGGGACATCCGTAACTTCATTAATCGGCGAGGCTTTATTTACATCCTTCATGCCATCCACCATAATAAGTGGCGTACCTTTGTCATCTATTTTGACGAAATACACATACATTGCACCAATGCTTACGCGAAAGTCATCCAGTTCATCACGAATCTTCAAGAATTCGTCATTCTCCTTGGGGTCCTTGGCAAACTCGGCATAAGATGCTGTATCCAGCTGATTCACATAACTCTGAGCAATCTGGATGTTGTAACTCGAAATGGCCTCCTGCGCAGCTAGTTTCATATTGGCCACCTGTAACAGCATGCTACCAACGGCTATAATCGTAATGACCAGTGTAACTACTGCAACAATGCGCACAACCAAACGTTTTCTAAAAAAACCAATCATCCGCTCCTCTTCCTCTCCCGTGAACCCAAGCCTTTTTGACTAGGCGCTACCCAAAAAACGCATGCTTGAAGCACTATGTATGGGAAAATAGTAAACGAATATGTCGAATTAGGCAAGAAAATATTGGGTTTACATAAAAACGCTATCATGGCCGTGGTAGCTTTGTTCATTGGAACAGTATTAGGAGTTTTGTGTATACACTATTGAGTTAATAGGGATCTCAGATTGGCTTATTGATTTACCAACGCATATACCAATGCTTTTTTTATTCATTAACGAACTTGAGATTTGTATTGAAACCACTTCTATTGAAAATTCTTTATTGTCAGGTGTTCGTACAAAAATATAATCATTTATTCGCTTTTTAATTTGATCATGGCTCAAATTATCAAGATCAGGATTGATTCCCACTAAAATAGTGCCATGTTCTGACGATTCAAAAATATCTCCAACATTCATTAATTTATACATAATTACAATCCCTTCTCCTTCTATCTATGTTGAATATAAAGTTCGTTTTTTACATCCTTTACACGGAGATCTGCATTTTTCAATCTCGTAATCGCATCTCTGAGTAGTGTCATTCTCTCTACAGAAGTTAACTCTGGGGCAAATCTCGCTGCTCTTATACTGGCTTGTGCTTCGTCCAACGCAAAATTTCGCGCATAGGTTGCATCATCAAGATTATATAATTCGAAAGCTTTTCCGCTTTTAAACGCTTCATAATGCCCAATAATCTCATGGGCTATAGTAGCTCTACCCGAAACACGTGTATTCGCACTTAATGTGCCTATTCCAAGAGACTCTGCTGGTAAAACATCTGTATTGATATACAGTCTGTCATACATCATACCGGTATTCCAATGTTCTCGAAATACTATATTCTCTTCCGGAAAACCTAATCTTACAGAGTAACTAACCAATTCAGTTTTCTGAGCATCTGTTAGTTCTATTTCATTTCTTAAACCATCTGATGAAATTTGTCGATAATCCCCTGTCCCCGCCTCTTTTTCCTTCTCCAGATACTCGGAAAACTTAGAGGATTCTCTCGCCTTTTTACTCTCAGCAACGTTATCCAGAATTCGAAGGCGTTGATCTTGAAGTCCATTAAAGCCACCTGTTAACTGCCCTGTACCAGGCGGACGATTGAATGAATTAATCTTCGCGCCCCCTCCCGAAGAAGTCAGAAGATTATGCGGCTTGATCATCGTGGAAGCATAACCCCCACCAACCATTAGACCTCCCAATCCAATCATATTCGCCCAGTGTTCACTGGACCAGGCATTGGTCGGAAAGGTGGCTTCCCGTATCGTTCCATGGATACCAAACGTGAGCCAGTTGGCAGCATCATTCGGGGAGTTGAATGCTTTATCCGCCCTGTCTACATACCCCTGAACAAGACCACTTGGAATACCAAATGTCCAATAATCCAGAAAACCACCTACACTATCATAACGCTTTTGATATCGATCATCCGCAGATTGCATAAAGGCTTGTCTCAGTTCGACTAAACTATCAGCAGACTTCTGAAAAGCATTACGGGTGTCGGTTGCTGGTGCCCTCCATTCATCTGGCGGTAGTGGTACGCAACTCGCATCATAGGATTGTACAGCTTGCTGATCAGCAAGTCTGAATTTCTCCGCATGCCCTTCAAGCTCCTTGGCGATGGATAAAGATAGTGAGACAAAGTCATCCATTACTCGCTGCGCAACCATAAAATCAACATAAAACCTTTCCTTCGTACTACCATCCCACTGTCTTTCGATTTCGAATAACTGTTGTTTCAAGATGTTATTCATCTGAAAAACCTGATTCTGAGCTGCTGCAAATTGCTTCGAGACAGATATCAACTGTTCAGGAGTTACTTTTATCGTTGTCATGCGAGACCTCGTTCTAAATATATTTCGTTGTTATACGAACATTTGTTGTTTAGAATGCTATAAGTTTTATATGTACAGATGGGATTTTATTATAAAGTGAACACAAATCATTTCGTAGAGACTGTTGGTTTATTTATCTAGTTCGTATTACCCCTAATTTGTCCTAGATATAACAAAAACAGATCTTCCAGTTCCGAAATAAAATCGTTCCCTTAGTGCATACAAAAAAAACACCCCGGCGCAAGCGCCGAGATGTCATTTTGTTCTACTACCCAACCATATTAAACTGTTCGTCCATTCGTCTTCCTGAATCGAATCAGGGACCATATAATCAGCAACGCGAGCACGGCAAGACAGATGCTAATGCTGAACCGATTACCTTCATCAAACACAAACATCACCGCAATTACACTAAGACATAGTACAACAACTCCGGTTATATAAGGGAATCCCCAAACTTTGAAGGTCGGTTGAACCGGATATTTCTTCCGCAGTTTCAACTGTGATGAGGCAATACAGATCCACACAAGAATTACGACAAACCCCGGAACTGCGAGCAATACGCGGAACAGTTGATCCTGCGCGAACAGGCCAAGCAAGGAACCTCCGAGCAAAACTACTGAGCACACCAGAAGTGTGTTAACAGGGCTACCATTGCGATTCGTCTGTGACAATGCCTTCGGAGCTTCCCCACCCACTGCCATGGAGTGCATCATCCGGGATGCACCATAGATCCCTGAATTCGCAGCAGACAGAACGGCAGTCACCAAAATAAAGTTCATTATGTGTGCTGCTCCCGGCAGTCCCGTGGATGCAAGCACCTGAACAAATGGACTGCTCTCCGGCCCGATCTCATTCCATGGGATAAGACCACAGATGATGAGAATCGGCAAGGTGAAGAACAGAATAATTCTGAGCATGAAATTGCCCACGATTTTGGGCATAACCTTTTCTGCATTTTCCGTCTCGGTCAGGGTCAGACCAATCAGCTCCGATCCCCCATAGGAGAACATGACCACAAGCAGTGCCGAGAAGATCGATGACCATCCGTTCGGGAAGAATCCGCCTGCTTGCGTATAATTTTGCAGATATGGCGTGTTATCACTCGGGATAATGCCAAAGATCAATCCTGCACCCAGGAAGATAAAAATAATGATCATGGCAATTTTGATCCCGGCCAGCCAAAACTCAAATTCCCCAAACACACCTACACTTAACAGATTAACCAGTATAATGAACGCCGCACAAGCCAGACTCAGCATCCACAGCGGTACTTCACTGAACCAATACTGCAAAAAGCTCCCGGCGGCAATCACCTCAATGACACACACCGATAACCATAGAAAGCAGTACATCCATCCCATAACAAAGGATACTCTGCTACCAAATGCCTCCTGCACGAAGTCTTTCATATTTTTGTTCTTGTACACCGTAGCCATCTCCGCCATCGCGGCCATAACAACCAGCAGCAATAATCCGGCAAAAATGTACGTGACAATAACGCCCGGACCTGCGAGTCCAATCGTCTCTGCACTGCCTTTAAAAATTCCCGTTCCAATGACACCACCCATAGCCATAAAACTGATGTGTCTTGGTTTAAGCTTCTTCTGTAGTGTTCCTTCTGTCTGAGCCAATTCAAGTCCTCCTGATGTAAAAAACGTCTGTAATGCTGTCTTGTTTCATAGACATAATGTCCAGTATACCCTATTGTCCATCAATCAGCCCAGAAGTTCCTCATGGCCAATTCATCCCAAACATATATGGACATAACCTATGTTTTATACCCCACAATGGCACGAAGCAATCTGTGTACAATCCAGGTTAGCAAAATGTACCCTGCCCCATAGATGAACCAAGCGCCTATGTTACTACCCCATGTTGAAAGATCACTCGCGATATACAACAAAGGCAGCATAAAAGATATAACCAGCGCTACCCAGAGTCTAAACCAATTGGCAAAATAACTGCATACTCCAAGCATCACAGCAATGATGGGACATAACACCAAGACAGCAAACAGCGGATTCATATGATCGAACCACCAGTAAATCATGTACGACTCCCTCCACATTCTTCGTCACAAGGCCACGTTGTTTTAATGCGTATTATTGAGTTTATTCTACTCTTTTTCCATCTCTTAAAATGTACGATATGTTGCAAAATTAAAAAACCAGCGTCCTGTAAAAAAAAAGAATACTGGTTTCTCATGTAAATCCATTTAAATTGTTCTCGTCATAAACGTGCTGTTCGGGTCCAATATATAATCTGCGAATGGTTCGCAATATTCAAATCCGAAGTCTTCGTACATCTTCCTTGCCGGGATAAATGAATCCATTGAACCCGTCTCCAGACTGATTCGCTTATAACCACGGTCTGTGGCAACCTCCATAATATGAGCCAAAATTTTTCTCGCTACGCCTTTTCTCAGATGAGCCGAAGCGGTACGCATCGACTTCAACTCTGCATGCTCTGGATCAAGTTCTTTGATAGCCCCGCAGCCGAGCAAGTCGTCCCCTTCCCAAGCACACCAGAAAGTAATTTCGGGCTTCTTGAGTCCATCCAGATTCAACGCATGAATACTCTCTGGGGGCGAATCCGCTGCCATCCCTTGCAAGTGCTCAGCGATTAATGCCTTAACTTGTACTCCACTTAAATCATCCACTTTGATCTCCATAACGTACCACTCCCGCCGACATTTTTATTGGTTTTATCACTGAATGTATATCAATCATTTCATCTTACTACCATGTTAGGTTTTATGACAAGAGGTTACTTATATCCACTGAAATACGCTATTGTGATCCACCTGTAATTTCCAGTATGATGAGGCTATCAGATACAAAAGGGGCGAGGTCTATTGCGAAATATACATAGAGTTAAACGCGGAACTATTGGTGAAGCAAGCTTAACTTAATTTAAAGGAGACCCCTATGACACTAACTACGGACAACCTGTTTTATAGCAAACGATTAAAAATGACTCCCCCACGTGCTGAAGACGTGCAGACCATGCTGCAATGGAACGAAGACCCGGAGTACCTTCGGAATGTGGATACTGATCTGGCCATTCCCTATTCAGAGAAACAGTTGGAAGATGAGGGCGAAACGAAGAACAAGGAAGTTTACTTCAGACTGCGCACGCATGAAGAGGATACGCTGATTGGTTTTGTCGTCATTCACAGTATTGAATGGAACAACCGCTGCGGACAGCTTGCCATTGGCATCGGACTTGCCAAACATCGCAACAAGGGATATGGCACGGAAGCGTTGAATCTTATTTTACGATATGCGTTTCATGAGATGAATCTGGACCGGGTTGGCCTTGATGTCATCGCCTACAATGCCAAAGCAATCCGTTCCTATGAGAAGGTTGGTTTTCAGTTGGAAGGTCGGGCACGCTCAGCTGTATTTCGTGATGGTAAGCGTTACGACCGTTTAATGATGGGAATCCTAAGACCAGAATGGGAAACACACAATCAGATCCATACGGAGGGTGAACAAGTATGACCAAGAATGCGGAAGTTACTGCGTTTATTGAACAGATTCAGATCCCCTGGCAAGTACAAGTCGCTGAACAATTGCGCCAGTGGGTGCATGATACCATCCCTGACGTACAAGAACGCGTGCAATACAAAAAACCTCATTTTTTGAAAAACGGAAAGTACGCTGCGGTCATCTCGCCATCCAAACAAGCCATGTCCTTCACCATCTTCAATGCAACTGGACTTGATCTCCCCGATGGGATATTTGAAGGCCCGGAAGAACGAAAAACGATCAAACTCAAGGAAAAAGATACGCCTGATTATGAATGGCTGGCGGGATTGCTGAAGCAGGCATCTGCGGACTTGTAGACGGGTGTAGTGAAGAGGCACATACACCGCAGTAGTAACTTAGGTGGTAATGTGCGGTTGGTGTATATGGGGTGAGTTTAGTTTTGGGTTTGGGTTTGGGTTTGGGTTTGGGTTTGGGTTTGGGCCAAGCGCTAACGAATCGGACACACCTTATATCGCAGTTTTAAAAACATATGAAATTCTAACGAATCTCAGCAGTCTTATTACAGAAACCCCCTTCGATTTTCTTCGAAAAACCATGACAATAGAAGCAATAACGTGGCTACGATTCGTTAGAATTTTATACTGCTGCAAATTCACCCAATAAGACGTGCTAGGTTCGTTAGACTGTGTGAGTACGACAAGCGGCCTCTGCACGTAGAAAAAACAACCCATTCTCACTCTGGCGGCTAAATAAATAGCATAAACGACTGGCTGTAGCAAAGATATCTCACATCCATCCTACGCAGGGCAAAGGGGCATCCCATGAAGTTCCAAGAACTTCGGGATGCCCCTTGGTTATAGTCTGTCTACTACTGTCATTCCAACCTTAACAGCGGTGTAATATTATTATAATAAAATGACTGCTTATAATAGCTTCTACTAGCTTCCACCATCAAGATTGCTGATACGATACGGCGGTCATCTGACACGGCTCACATATGAACATGTAATACATACCCTCACCATATTTCTCAACCTCGCCCCAGTCCAGTTGTGCGACAGCCTTCATTCTCGTGGAACAGCGTGGACATGTTGGGTACTCCGCATCTTGAACCCATCCCGGATGGCCGCCGACCTGAGATAACGATGGCTCCATCGCCCACTCACTGGCATGGAATGCATGACGCGATGCATTCGCAATCCAAAACTGCTGGCCAACATCCGGTGCAAGTTTACCATAGTCGTCCAGGTCAATCTCGTCCATTCCCGCAGGCATGACATTATGTGAACTCCATAACGGTTCCCCTGCCGCGTCCATCTCCATGTAAACCACACCGTAACTGCTGCATATCACGCAAGTCCGTATCTGAAGTTGCTGAGCATGCCAAGAAACGTCATTCAATGCTGGATGCTTAACATCCAGACTAATTAAGGTGGTTAACGCATTGCCACACCATGGACAGCAATTGGTGCTAGGGTTCAGCATCGAGAGTGAATTTCCGGTTAACTCCACGTTAGGTCCTTCATTCTCTTTTACTTTATAGAGTGAATAACTTGGGGTGATGAATAATTCCCTGCGCTGCCCGTCTTTTGTAAGCTCCCAACCAGCTTCAGTGGTGTAATGCTCAGGTGCCACGTATAACTCGTTCGCCCAAGATGGAGGAGATTGTCTCCACTGCCGGAACTGCTGCACAACAACATCATCACCGATATGGGCCAGCATGAGCAATATGTGGTTCCGATTCTCATCATCGGTGTTCACCTGCTGCAAGAGATGATCACGAACCTCACCCGAGGCACTTTTATACAAAATGGCAGGATAATAGATCTCCTGTTCCAGCAGCTCAGGAATTTCGGCAGTCAACGATATATCATGGTAGCAGACCAGATATACCAGAATGTCTTTGCCCGTATCTTCATCACCTGTACAAATCCGTTGCATCGCGTAATCCTTCATCTGATCTTGTTGCTCTACAGACAAAGATAGATATACCTGTTCCTTGGATTGTTCATAGGGCGTATAACGAATTAGTGGATCGCGAACCTGAGGTTTGTGCATGATTTTCAAAATTTCGACTGGGTCTGTGATACCTGCATACAAGTTCACGTCACGTCGATTCGCTTCAATGTATCTCTGACGCTCCTCGCGTTCCATCTCCTGCTTGCAAGGCATGCAATAACCACCCGTTTTCAACGCTGTTGCTGGTAAAATGGTATTTGCACACCCTTCCCGTATACACGGAATTCGTTCTGTCATATTCCAACCTCCTTCAACTATTGGCAATGGAAAACACGCCACAATGTGACGTGCTTGTCCCTTACTTCATATTTAAATGCTGTCGGTCTTATATCGTAAGATGCAATCAGTGATGTCCCAACTGGTCCTTGGTAAATTCGTAAAAGGCAAGCGCATCTTCACTGCTGGCAAAGCCTGCCTGAGCTATCTTTTCACTGCCGCCACCTTTGCCTTGGTATGCTCCAAGATTGCCTTTAAAGAAAGGTCCACAAGCCCATTCGGGCGGCTGTCCGTTCTGTGCCAGAACTACTTTGGCCTCTGAGATACTGGCAAAGAGTACAAGCCCCTCATGGTCTGCCGTCAGCTTCGTAGCCAGGCTCTGCATATCCTTGAGCGATTTATCTTCAAAGACCTGAGCAATCACCAGCCCTTGCCGAGCGGCCAGAAGTTCCTCCGCATAATAGGCATCGTTCGTTGTTTTCACTGCATTCAGCTCAGTTTGCAGCTGCTTTTGCTCCAGCTCCATTTTCTCAATGCGCTCCAATAACTCGTCCTTGCTGGTCTTTAATTTAACCATAATGCTATTGAGCACGTTTTGTGTAGCTGTGAATTCATTTAGAGCCCTTGTTCCACATTTGAAATAAATGCGGGTACCGCCCTTCACTTTTTCAGTTTTCAACAGTTTGATGATCCCAATCTCACCTGTCGCCGACACATGCGTTCCACCGCAGGCGTTATACTCCACACCCTCGATCTCGACGATGCGAATGTCTTCCGTTACCGTAGGTTGCTTCACCAATGGTAACTGTGCAGCTTCTTCTGCTGTAACCCAAGACGTGTTGATGCGAGCGTTACGATAGATCTGACGATTCACTTCTTGTTCAATGGCGGTTAATTGATTCGCTCCCAGTTCAGCCGTAGCCACATCAATCGTGTCATACTCCGTACCAAGATGGAAACTGAGTGTCATCGCTTCAGTAAGCTTTAGCGTGATTGCCGATAACAAATGCTGACCCGTATGCTGCTGCATATGATCGAATCTGCGCTCCCAGTCAATCTCACAATGTACCTCAGTCTCTTCAGGGGTGCGTTCCAGCTTATGCCATACTTCGCCATCTTCAATGTTCACATCCAGAACAGCGATGCCACCAATTTGTCCCAGATCACAAGGCTGTCCGCCCCCATGCGGGTAAAAAGCAGTCTCCGCCAGCGTGACATATACGCCATCTTCCTTGTCCACTCTGCCTGTAATTGTTGTATGCCACTCTCTTCTATAAGCAGAGTCATAATAGATTTTTTGCGTCATTGAATCATCCCGATCCCTTCTCGTTCAAATGGTTTTTTACCGATCTGCACCTAACCTCCAGATTACACTATCTGGAACTGTGAATCCAATTTAAGGCACACAAGATCGCTCCTCCATATCAAAAAGACCGCTCTGTAAGCCAAGCTACAGAGCGGTCCCCTTACTTATATCCACGTTTAATGTAACGTTGGATATGGTTTGACCCATGATTACACCGGAACGGAGATTGCAGACATATTACTTATTATAGACACAAGAGCGAAGCAGACAGAAAGGACCTGAAGAAGCGAAGCGTGCTCCCTTATCACCGGATTTCTACCTTCAGGGGAAAAATCATTAAAATTCGGGGATAAGAGAGATCGAAAGGTTTTCTGTCTGTGTAGTTCCTGAGTGTCAAATCAAGTATGGTCTGCAATCGGAGTGGTCAAGTGTAATCCTAGGTGCATTCCATGTCTTTTTTTACATTAAACTAAATTCCAAAACAATGCCGTATTCGCCACCGTAACCATGGTGAACAATAATGTGTTCACAAATGCGGCGAGCCATACGTTATTCGTTTTTTCAAACAATTTACGTGCATACACAGCAGCGATGATGAGACAAGGCACCAGTGCAAAGAGCAGAATGCCATTCAATGCCTGACCTGGATACAACGCCACACCTGTCATAAAGTCTTTGCCGTATTGCACTAGCAACCACAGCACCAACCCGCCAACATTCAGTACCATGGCCAGGAACATACCCCCACGTTTACCACGTGTATTGGCATTCAGGGCAACCGCGCTGACAAAGTAATATATCAGGAAGAACGGTGTATACCGCAATGCGGTAATGAAGTGTTCACTCTCGAACGTACGGACCGCAAACGTCCAGATCCGGAAATCTGTTCCGAAGATCGCCTGTACTACGAATAACAATGCGTACCCAATGACTACTGCGAGTACTGCGGTTACCAAGCTGGCAATGATCGTAACAGGGTTCAGGCTGATCCCATAATCGCTGAAGCGGGTTCCTGCATCCTTTTTGGAAAAATAGTGGAATGCAAAGGTCACCAGAATCATAATTAACGCCGACACCAGCGCCCAGTAAACAATCTGGTTCGTAGTCGGTTCATTGAAGTAAGAACTTGTAACCACAATCTTATCTGCATAGTTGAAGATGATCCACATCACGAGAGATACGATAGCCAGAATTACGCTGCCTACCGCAATATTTTTCATCCGGCGGCTTGATGTATAGTCGTTCTTCTTGCTTCCAGCCATCACGAACCCGATAATGGCTCCAAGCACACTCACGGCAAGTACAATCAGAGCGATGATGCGAAGCACATTCAATCCATTTGCTTCTTTATCCATCAAGGTTGGGAATAAGACCGCTGGAATCAGGGTGCTGAATGCGATAGCAAGCCAATAGATTGACTTTTGTTTCCCACTGACTGCTGCGGACACCGTTGCAATCTCTCCCGTTACCGTTTTGCGCAAGAACGGCAGTCTGATCAACAACGTAATCAGCGGCACAATCATCAAGAAGAATCCAATCAGAGCGACAAAGTTAAATGCCTCTTTCGCCCACCAGATCTGATTGCCCGAATCCAGATTCACATTGGTCTGATTAGGCGACGTCACACCATTAAATGCATGTGCATAGAAGTCGATTAGATGCCCAGTTGTTGTACGCGAGAAATGGTTCCATGGGTGAGTCTGATTAGGCGTAAACAGAATATGCTCACCCGTTTGGGAAGGACGTACCACTTTTCCGTCTACGGTCAGATCGCCGGATGGTACCTTGGTAAATGTATCGGTCGTGCCTCTTGGCGCATCAGGAGCAAGGCCAAGGAAGGCTTTACCCGAAGCCGTTGCTGCAAAATCCTTGCGAGTCACCGTACCTTGTACTTCTTTCTCTGCGGCTGTTTTCTCTTCATCCGATTTGTTGAAGAAAAACTCGTCATATTTCCCCGCGACCATGCCCACCGTCCGACTGCCAAATGCAGCCTGAAGCTGATCCTGTGGCGCAACCGCCGCAGCGTAAGAGTAATCCGCACCTGCTGAGATGCCTGTGTAGATCATACGGTATCCTGTTTGAAGGGAACTCATCTCGTCCATGTACATTGACAACAGCGTTGAGAACCCACCCATGGAGTGACCGCTGACTGCCACGTAGGCATTGCCTTTCTCATCTTTCTTGGTGAAGTCCTGCTCATAAATATATTTGGCTGCATCAAACTGCGAGTATATCCAGAACGTTCCGAACAGATCCTTTACCGGAATATCTGCACTCCAGCGGGAATCCCCGTGGTCATACATGTCCAGTGCAAGCACAATATAGCCGCGTCGGGACATCTCAATAGCAGGTGCATCCTGCATTTCTTTCGTATTCAGATATCCATGTGTTGTAATAATGACCGGACGTTTATCATCCGCACCTGCCCCTTTAGGCATGTAGAGCAGACCCGATAGCGTGCCATGATCGGCTTGGAATTTGATCTCTTTGACCTTAACGGAATAAAAGGAAGAGTTGAACATTCCAGCAAACAAGCTGCCGAAAATGACCAAAATGAGTGATAAAACCAACAACCCCTGCGGTTTTTTTAAGAATGATGTGACTGTTCTCATAAAGGTCCCCTTAATAAATATAAAATACTAGATAAATGAATGAATAATAGTGCATTGTAGATACGTCCAAAGAGCTATTCAAATTAGATGTAAATGATAACATGTAAAAATTGACTTAGCATGGCCTAAAAAAGGCACACATAACGGCGCCGGACGTCCGGCGCCATTACCTGTGTCACTTGCTGCATATTAGCTTAACGTTTGCTGACTCAATCTCTATACCTGTCTAATGAATGACGCTGGGCAAACCCGTGACCAATCTTATTTCATCGACTCGGATAATTCTGTGAAAATAACACCCAGCGCATACGCGCCAGCATCTGGGTAGCCCAGACTACGATCACCGACGGCGCCTGCACGTCCCATACGTGCCACGATGTCTTCGGTTTTCTTCGCACCTTCAACGGCTGCTGCTGCACCTTTGGCAAATGCTGTTTTGAAGTCATCGCCAGACTCCGCACTTTGAGTCCAGGAATCGGCACACGGAACGAGTGCATCAATCAAGGTTTTATCACCTACAACGGCACCACGTCCGAAGGAACGTTCTCCTGTAGACTGAATCCCTTGCACCGCTGCATGGATCATCTCGGCGAATTCAGCAACGTTTAATTGCTGTTTATCCCCTACTGCTTTGCCAGCCGCACGGAATGCCGAACCCCAGATTGGGCCGGATGCGCCGCCACAATATTCCATGATGACCAAGGAACATGCATCGAGGAATGATCCGATGTCTTTTTTATCTTCGTTAATGATGTGATTCCATTCGCGTTTCAACTGGCGGAAGCCTTTTGCCACACTCATACCGAAATCGCCATCACCGGCATGGGAATCCAGTTCACAGAATGGTACTTCATTCTTGATAATGATCTCACCCATTTTATCGATCAGATAGACGACATTGTCCAGTGAAAATTGATTGCCTTTGATGACCGCAGCTGATGCATCCGTCTCCACTTCGTAAGATACAGAAGCGTCTTCACCCACAACAGCTTCCAGCGCTTCGGAATACGCCACTTGTGCTACTGGAGGGCCGGATACTTTAAATGCAGGTGTATCACTTTCCTTGAACAACAGCGTTTTTAGTTCATCATCCAGTTTCAGGATCGTAACCGACGCACCCGCCATATCGATACTTGTCATGTAGTTGCCTACAAACGTAGTAGCGACCTTCAGACCTGCATGTCCAGCAAGCTCACGCTGAACGGAATTGTTGAGCAGGTACAGTTCTTGCAGTGGTGTTGCACCAAAACCATTCACGAGCACCGCAATCTCAGCGGATGCATCCTTATCTAACTTCATGTCTGCGAGCAATGCTTCGACCATGCGGGCTGCCAATTCATCCGCTGATACCAATTTCTCCCGGCGAATCCCTGGCTCACCATGTATCCCTACGCCGAATTCCATCTCATCTTCAGCAATTTCGAATGTAGGCGTACCTTTAGCTGGCACGGTACATGATGTGAATCCAAAACCAATACTGCGCACGTTCTGAGCTGCTTTATCGGCAACGGATTTCACATCTGCCAGACTGCGACCTTCTTCGGCTGCTGCTCCGGCAATCTTGTGAACCAGTACAGTTCCGGCAACGCCGCGACGTCCTACCGTGTACAAGCTGTCTTGTACAGCGATGTCATCCTCAACGCGTACATATTGTACGTCGATACCATCTTCTTCAGCCAGATGTGCTGCATTCTTGAAGTTCATCATGTCGCCGCTGTAGTTCTTGATGATCAGGAGTGTACCCTTGTTGCTGGCTGTTGCCTTGATCGCTTGATAAACCTGGATTTGGGAAGGAGATGCGAATACATCTCCACACACCGCTGCATCCAGCATGCCTTTACCCACATAACCTGCGTGAGCCGGTTCATGTCCACTGCCGCCGCCACTGATTAGGCTAACTTTATCAGCCTGAATCTCTCTGCGTTTAATGACTTTATATTTTTTCAGAAATTCAAGCTCCGGGTGTGCAAGCGCAATCCCGTTGCACATTTCCATAACAACATGTTCGGCCTGGTTAATAATTTTCTTCATTATTTTACCTCCCGGCGAGCCGCTTTGTACTCACGGCCCATGCGGTCAGCCGCTGCAATGGCAGCAGCTACTTCAGGAACGGTGATTGGGAACGGCATGGCGTGAATGGATTCTTCCGGAATACAAGCGATCTCTGCCACTTTCAACAGTTCTTCCTGACTAATCGTATCTACACCGATATCCGCCAAGCTGATCGGCAGTCCCACTTCGAGACAGAAGTCCATGACCTCATGCAGCTCTTCAGTTGGTGCATTTTCAAGAACGAGTTGTGCAATTGTACCGAAGGATACTTTTTCACCGTGGAAGAAGTGATGTGTGCCTTCCAGAACAGTCAAACCGTTGTGGATTGCATGTGCTGCGGCCAGACCGCCACTTTCGAATCCAAGACCAGACAACAGAATGTTGGTCTCAACGATATTTTCCAGCGCTTGTGTCACAACGTTACTGTCACTTGCTACTTTTGCCTTTGCACCATCAGTCAGCAGCATTTCATAACACAGTTTTGCCAGTGCAAGTGCCGCATTGGTACCTACTGCAGATGGGGTGTACCCTTCGCGGGAACCCATTGGCAGACTTGCGTTTACACGGGAATAGGATTTTGCTGTTGCTCTTGCTTCGAAGTATGTAGAGAGCGCATCTCCCATACCGGATACGAGGAAACGTGTTGGTGCATTGGCAATTACGGTTGTATCAACGAGAACCACACTTGGGCTTTGTTTGAAGTAAGCATAGTCATCAAAAGAACCATCCGGTGTGTACAATACAGCGGAGTGACTTGTTGGTGCGTCTGTTGCCGCAATCGTTGGGCAGATGATCAGTGCTTCGCCTTCTGCTACACATTTGGCCGCATCAATGGCTTTACCGCCACCAAGACCGATCGTAGAGTCACATCCTTTTTCCTTTGCGATCGCTTGCAGACGAGCAACTTCCTCACGGGAACATTCACCTTTAAAACCGCTTTCAACAAACGTAATATTAAATTTCTCTGCTGTTGCATCCAGCTTTGCTTTGACACGCTGTACATCATCGGGATGTGCAATCAGCAAAGCAGATTCTCCGAAGGATTTAACAAAGTACCCCAGGTTCAACAACTCGTCTTCGCCTTGTACATATTTAGTTGGGCTGATAAATGCTTTTCTCATAATATTATATGCCTCCTAAGGATATAAAATAGTGTAGTGATTACATCAAATTTTAATTTCTTACAATTGACCTTAATATAACGCATGAGCAGCAGGTTTACAGTGGACTTTGATAACAAATTATTATAATTTACAATCGTAATTTTTTGCTTTTTGGCACAATCATGGTATCTTAATGTCATGGGATGGTTGAATTTTGACCTCCCATTATACATTACCCGTCATCATTACTTCTTAATATGTACAACTTGCTAACTTTTAACGGCCTAAATTATGAATCAGGTTAGCCTATGGAGGTTGCACCAATGATTAAAGAATATCTGCATATCAATAAAATTCTCGACCTTAATAAATGGAAGCGCCTACAAGATTCTCTCGCAACAGTAACCAAACTGGCAATCCTCACCGTTGATTATAAAGGCATTCCCGTAACCAGTCACAGCAGCTGTCAGGCTTTCTGCCAGAATGTCCGTAAAGACCCGGAGCTTCTCCCCTACTGTCAAAAATGTGATTCACGCGGTGGTCTGGAAGCCGTTCGATTGAATGAACCTTATGTGTATTTATGCCATTTCAATATTATTGATATCGCGATTCCGATCACGATTGATGGCAAATATATCGGCGCCGTCATGGCAGGACAAGTGAAACTCGCCGATCCGGAAAAGGGTAGCGACTTGGAGCAAATTGTCACGTCCAAAAACGTACCCATGCATGCAGCCAAGCTGGAGGAATTAAAGGATGATTACGCCCAGCTACCTGTGATGACCTATGAAGAGATTGTGAAAATCTCTAACATGTTATCCCTGCTCTGCAACTACATTGTGGAAGAAGCGCTAAACAAAAATCTGTTAGTTGAAATGTTCGAGAAAGCTTCAGGCAATCAGGAGACTCTAAACCTCTCCACCATTCTGCCGGGTTACTCCATTCGTAATATCGAGTCGATCAAAAAAGAGATGACCAATGCGATAGCGGATGCTTATCTCAAAAATAGCCCAAGTGACACGGAAAGCTCCAGTCCGGTGCTCCAGCCTGCTTTTGAATACATTCACAGTCACAAGAGTGAACAAGTTTCACTCAAACAAATGGCCGATCTATGCCACCTGAGTCCGAGTTATTTCAGCAGACTATTTGCCAAGGAAACGGGTGAGAACTTTACTACCTACCTGGCTAAACTCAAGATTAAGTGGGCCAAACAATTGCTGGAGGTCACCGACATGCCTGTCTCACAGATCAGTGATGAGCTGGGATTTAATGAATCGGGATATTTTATCAAAATATTCAAAAAGTTCGAGGAAATTACGCCTGCTCTCTATCGCAAATACCTCCAGGAGAAAATGTAGATTCACTGATACTTTTTTCGTATCAAAGATGAGGTTAAAAGATATTTCACCTATTAATCTGCCATTGTTACAATGGAGTCCAGATGACTTAGGGAGGCGACATGAATGGAATATCGCAAATTAGGAAACAGTGGATTAACCGTCAGTGAGATTTCACTGGGCAACTGGATTACGCATGGAGCGCAAGTCGAGGATGGAATAGCAGAAGCTTGTGTGCGAACCGCATTGGATGCAGGTATTACCACATTTGATACCGCAGATGTGTACTCCAATACCAAGGCAGAATCCGTACTGGGACAGGCTCTTAAGGATATACGAAGAGAAAGTATTGAACTATGCACCAAAGTCTGTCACCCAACCGGCACAGGTCATAATGACCGCGGACTTTCACGTAAACACATCATGGAAGCCTGCAATGGTTCATTACGGCGGCTACAGACGGATTATATCGATGTCTATTACGCTCACCGTTATGACTACAATACTCCGCTGGAAGAGACTTTTCTGGCATTCTCCGATCTGGTGCGTCAGGGCAAAGTTCATTACATTGGCGTAAGTGAATGGAACGCGGATCAGATTGCACGAGGAGCCGCTTTGGCGAAGGAACTTCATATACCCTTCATTGCAAGTCAGCCGCAATATTCGATGTTATGGCGTGTGATTGAGCAAGAAGTGGTGCCTGCAAGCGACCAAGCAGGACTTGGACAGATTACATGGTCTCCTCTTGCTCAGGGTATACTATCAGGCAAATATGCGCCTAACGCAGCATTGCCCACCGGATCTCGCGCAGCTGCTGAGGCAGGAGCACCCTTTTTCAATAAACTGGCTGGACAGTGGTTACGTGAAGATGTTCTTACCGCTGTGCAACAGCTTGTTCCACTCGCTAAAGAGATTGGTCTAACTCTCCCCCAACTCGCTGTGGCGTGGGTTCTTCAGCATACGTATGTCAGTTCCGTCATTATCGGTGCATCCCGGCCAGAGCAGGTACTTGAAAATGTAAAAGCTTCTGGTGTGAAACTGGACCCTGCGATCATGACTCGTATTGATGAAATATTGAATCCATGGATTGAGCGTGATCCAGCCAAGACGGGTTAAACACATTCATCAACAAAGTTCATAAAACGTGATACCACTTCCTGATTCATATCCGTCCGCCATGCCGTGTACAACGGTACGGAGGGCGGATTTTCTTCTAATGGAAGAAAGACTACACCCTTACGCTGGAACACATCCACCGATGACGGAACAATGGAAATGCCCATGCCCGCCGCAACGAGATTCACAATCGTATACATCTGGATCGCTTCCTGCGTAATTCGAGGATCTACGCCATGCTCCCTGCAATAATCCAAAACGAGACGATGGAACGGGGAACCCAGATGCCTTGGGAATAAAATAAAATCTTCATCCGCCAGTTCTCGAATTGAAACTTGAGTCTGAGAAGCCTTCGGGTGATGATCTGGCAATACAGCAATCAACGTTTCCATCTGGCAGGGGCGGAACGAGACATGACGAGTATCTTCCTGATATCGCAAAAATCCAATATGGATCTGTCCGTCTTCCAGTGCCTGCAATTGTTGGGATGAAGTCATCTCACGCAGCGTCAATTCAATCTGAGGATACGCAGCGCGAAATTTCCTAAGAACATCCACCATAATGCTCCCCGAAGCCGAATCCACAAAGGCTATGGTTATATGCCCGATGATGCCCTGATCTGCTTTTTGCGTAAGCTGAATGGATCGTTCGAGCTGGGCCATGATTAGCCTGGCCTGTTCCAGAAATACCGCACCTGCCGGGGTGAGACGAACCATTTTTCTGGTGCGCTCCAACAACTTCACGCCAAGCTCATCCTCTAAATTCTGAATCTGCTGGCTCAGCGGTGGTTGCGTCATATTTAATTTTTCCGCTGCACGGTGAAAATGAAGTTCTTCTGCCACGGTGATAAAGTATCTTAACTTCCGAATATCCATAAGCCAATTGCGCATCCTTCCGTCTACCTTGTTAATTCATCTGTTCCTGAACCCAGATTGCCGACTCAGCCAGCATCGTCATCAATTCATTAAAGTCCACAGCAATTTCCCGCAGAGGAGTTTCCCCTGCATCGTGGATCAACATCAGTACCTTGCCTGAATTTTGATCCAGTATAGCCATACTTCCTTCACCAAATCCACCAATCGGGAAAGGCTGGAGGTCAGCTGGCAGCTCGTATTCTTTCTCATATTCACGGTATACTTCCAAAAAATCCGGATAAGCCCAGCTCAGTTCTTTCACCGAATACAAGGCAGGGTCGCCGAAATTACATGCACCGAATTCAAGCAAAAGTGCGCGATATGCTGCGGGCAGTTTTACATTATGCTTTTGTTCAAAATCCTCAATGCTCTGTTGCGTTTCAGGAGTACACCCTTCTCCCATTGTTGTATCGTAAGCCTTCACCAAAAGATCACGAATCGGTTCCAATTCTATCGACTTCACTTGAACTCCCCCTTAAGATACCTTTCCCCACTGATCAGCCGTTGTGAATTCAATAGTTCTCCTTGAAGCGCAACACCTTACCCAAACAAGAGTCGAGCATTAAAATCAAATTCTTATCTCACCTGTTTACGCAACTCTTGATCCAGCCATTCCAGTGCTGCACGCAGCTTGTCCTGAGGAACTTTCTCATAACGATCACCCGTAGACAGTTCAAAGGCACAGCTGTTTCCACTTGTTTTGTTCAGATATGAAGTCATTCCTATGCCATACTGCTGAGCCATTTGCACAAGAATTGGTTCAACTTCGGCCGCAGCGAGCGCAAAGTGCACATGGAACATATTTGATACCGGTACCTCGGGTAAGGTATGTATCCCGTGACACGCATTCAGTAGGGAAGCGAGTTCTTGAGCCTGCTCGTAATACAACTCCATTTTGCCAATCCGTTCATTGAAATAATATTGAGAACTCAGAATATACGGATACAGACCGATCAGATCTCCGCCGTGCCGACGTTTCCATACTTTCGATTCTTGCATCACATCCGGATCACCCGCCAATATAGCCCCCGCAATACCTCCAATGCCTTTATAAAAGGAAACATACACCGTATCAAACAAACTGCAAATCTCCGCAGGTGTTTTCTGATAATAGGGAGTGATCTCAAACAGGCGTGCCCCGTCCAGATGTAGCTTAATCCCGCGTTCACGGCAATAGGCCGAGATCGCTTCCAGTTCTTCATACGCCGGTAATTGCCCACCAATCTCACGTTGCGGAAGTTCCAACAGCAGACAGGCAATGTCCTGATCAAGCGCTTGTACATCTTCCAAACAAATCAAACGATCCTTGTCCGCAAGTAAAATTGTTTCAATCTGATGCAACTCTTTCAGTCCGTCTTCCTCATGGATTTCAAGATGACACAGGGGGTGGTAAGCTACTCGTTTTACACCTTTGCGGTCACACCAGATTCGTAATGCTATCTGCTGCGCCATCGTTCCACTTGGAAAAAATACCGCCGATTCCTTGCCAAGAACGTCAGCCATCTGTTGCTGAAATTCTTCAATGAGTGGGCCGTTCCCGTAGTGGTCACTGAACAACTCCCCATCGATCTGGTCCAGTACGTTCTGAAGTACCTTCACTTGGCGACTGCCATGACCACCTACAATAAAGTCTGCCTGATTAAATGCATCACCCAACGTTAACGCAGTTTCTTTCAAGATCACTCACTCCTTTATAGTGCATGTTCATAAACGGACTTTTGAACAACCTCTTATAGGTCTGGTTCTGTAATAATCTCAACCAAAGCGCTGAGCGCACTAGATATATGTTCACCACGGGGATACACAAATCCTACTTCCAACCGGCAATAAGGATCGGGCAAAGATAACACTGTAATCTCACCTCTTGATTCTGCTTTGGTAACCGAGGAACGTGGCAGCAATGATACACCAAGCCCGGCAGATACACCATTCAGAATGGTGTCCAGTGTTCCATATTCCATGATGTTAAGTGTGTGGATACCCTGATCTTTCAAAAAGGCTTCCGCCTGATCGCGATGAGTGCATCCGATCTCAAAAAACAACATCGGCCTGGACAATAACGTGTACATCTCATGTACTCCAGGTTCAGCGATCAACACCAATTCCTCGTCATACATCTTCATATAGTTCAGCTCAGGATGATCGATTGGGCCATATATTAACGCGCCATGCAATTCATGTTGAATCACCTTCTGGTTCAGTTCATGGGTCCCACCCGTGACAAGCGAATGCTGTACCTCCGGGTAGCATGAAGTATATTCAGCCAAGAGCGGCGTCAGAAAAGTAGAAGCTGCTGTCTCTATGGCACCCAGACGAAGCATGCCAGCTGGTGGGTTACCCACTTGTGTGGCCTGCTCTGCTTCATATAATAATTCCAATATTCTATCCGCATACCCAAGCAGGTTCTCGCCTGCTGGTGTAAGCGACATCCCCCGATTGGAACGATGAAATAGCGGTACTTGCAGTTGAGTCTCCAACTGTTTAATCCGTGCTGTTACATTGGACTGCACATAATTAAGTGAGAGCGCAGCTTTACTGATACTACCTTCGCGGGCAACCGCCTGAAATATTTTCAAATCACCTGCATCCATACCCTGATCACCTGCTCGTCGTTATATCGGCATTCTGCATCATCCGATTCATGCAAAGTGCTTATCTATTATTTTTAATGATACTGACAATCATTTTTGTTAATTTTACGTGAATCTGCTCCGTCTGTACAATGAGGCTCAGTAGTGAAATCTAGCTACACAGACAGGAGGAATATTGAACATGAAAGCTATTGTCCATTCGGCCCAGAGCGGCCTTGCAGGTCTTCAATATACAGAGTCAATCTCTCGGGCACCAGAAGCCGGGGAAGTGCAGATTCAATTAAAATCCGCTGGAATCAACCATCGGGATCTATTCATCATGGCAGGACGAGGAACCCAGGACACCCCGCTCGTTCCCGGTTCCGATGGAGCAGGTATTGTCGTAGCGATTGGCGAAAGCGTAAGAGGGTTCGCGATAGGAGATGAAGTCATTATCCATCCTACACTCGGTTGGGAACATGCATCTGAAGTGCCGACCGTACCCGATATTGTCGGTGGCCCTACGGATGGAACACTGGCTCAATATATAACGTTACCTGCTGAAAATGCCCTGCCTAAGCCAGCCCACCTGTCCTGGGAGGAAGCAGGCGTATTGCCCCTTTCAGCGCTGACGGCCTATCGCGCCTTATTCACTCGCGGTGTATTGAAGAAAGGTGAACATGTGCTCATTCCCGGTATTGGCGGTGGTGTTGCAACCTATGCCCTGCTCATGGCAGTAGCGGCTGGTGCCACGGTGACCGTCACCTCCAGAAGTGAAGCCAAAAAAAATGAGGCACTGCGCTTGGGTGCTACCCATGCATTGGATAGTCATGCCGATTGGAGTACGCAGAACGATCTGGAACCTGTGGACATCATCTTGGATAGCATCGGACAAGCCACGTTCCCAAAATATTTTGATATAATCAGACCAGGTGGACGTATCGTGATGTATGGTGCAAGTTCGGGGGATGATCTGACCCTACCCATTCGCTCTATCTTCTTCCCGCAGATCAGTCTGATCGGCACCTCTATGGGCAGCCGTGAGGAGTTTATCCAGATGCTGCAATGGGTGGAGCAACATTACATACACCCTGTAATTGATGGCGTATATCCGTTACAGGACGCAGCGAAAGCGTTCGAACGTATGGAAAAAGGCGAGCAATTTGGTAATCTGGCTATCCTTATGGAGTGACATCTATTTTGAGATGGGCCTTCATGAATTGTTGAAAATTGATTAACGATAATGGGGTGAATCCATCTGACCCGTCTCGCTAAACGTATACTAGTTGTTCTTATTGCTATTATCATTGTGGCCCAAATTCCTATGTTAAAAGAAACCTTAGCCCGAGGAGTTACTACGTTATATGTGAAGATAAAGTATCCCGAACATTCCTTTCAATTCCAAGACTTCAACTACGAGTCTCATTTCGGGAACTATATCATTTCATATACTGATCAAGACGAACAACGCATTAGTCTGATGCTTGAGCCCCAATTTTTACCGGTGCTCATTATATATGATCCATTGAATCAGCCCATGAAAGACTAGTTTGTTCACACTATGAATCATTCAGGAGGTATCGATATGGACAATAGATTACATTTGGTAGAATTGGTCCGCAAACTGATGGACTCTGAAGGAACGGAAGCCGAGTTGGATGACATGTTGACGGAGCTACAGCAGCAGGCTCCACATGCGGAGATCAGTAATCTGATTTTCTGGGATGATCGAGACCTGACGCCTGAACAGATTGTGGAAGAAGCCTTGGCTGCCCGTCCCATCCTGCTTCCACCCCAATCTTAATATTCTTCAGGAGGTGGACAATAGGATATGTCTGACATGTCTGATATGAATCATAATAACAATAATGAACACCCTGATTTTAACGAAATCAGTGGTGAAGAAAACATATTAGTCAGAGGAGCTGCCTTTGCTATTCTTGTTGCACATCAACAAGTTAATGGTGCAGCATCTGCGTTAGAATCGCTTCAATCCGACCCTGATTTTGGCTCTTCTGCAATGCGGGTACTGCAATCGAAACAACGAAGTAATAATCAATAAACCAAGTTTACCCTCCCCAATTTCCATAATTTCGTTATAATGGTAAGCAAGACACCATGCAATTGGAGGAGAATTATGGAAACGGAAGCTTTACGCAACGTGGAACAACTAGCTCTGAAGAAACACAAGATTTACAAACAAAGTTTAATCAGGTACCTTGCACGCTCCATGCTGGCCAGTATGTTTATCGGATTCGGCGTCATCGTGGCGTTTAAGACAGGTAACTTCTTTTATATGGAGCAGTCCCCGTTTACCTATCCGATGGCGGCAATTACGTTTGGCGCGGCCATCATTCTGATCGCCTATGGCGGGGGTGACCTGTTCACGGGCAATACGTTTTATTACACGTATGCGGCGTTGCGCAAGAAACTGCGCTGGTTCGAAGTGATCAAGCTGTGGATTGCGAGTTATAGCGGTAACCTGATGGGCGCAGCTGTGTTTGCCTTGTTAATCTACCTGACCGGATTGTTCGACTCGTCTCAGGTGAATGGTTTTCTGTTAAGCGTGGTGGAGCACAAAATGGAAGTTCCAACCATGCAACTCTTTTTCCGCGGAATTCTGTGTAACTGGCTTGTATGTATGGCGTTCTTTGTCCCGATGTTCATGAAGGAGAATGGAGCCAAAATGTTTGCCATGATGCTCTTTGTGTTCTGCTTCTTCATCTCGGGATACGAGCACAGCATCGCCAATATGTGTACGTTCGCGATTGCACTCGTGCTGAACCATCCGGGGACGATCTCAATTGAAGGTGTGATCCACAACCTGGTTCCCGTGACTTTGGGTAATCTCGTGGGCGGTGTGTTGCTGATGGGCTTCATGTATTATGCGGTGAACAAACCGTTTCTGGATGAAGAGACACATTAATCTCTGGCAAAAAAAGCCCTCCTTCCGGCCCGGTCCTTCGACCGTGGCGAATCGGTAAGAAAAAACCAAAACACCCCGGCAACCTTCCCATCTCAGGGAGAAGGTTGCCGGGGTGTTTCTCTATAGGCAGGCTCACGGATAAGCCGCCTGCCCTCCACACGCATAGCCATGTGATACACAATCACATGGCTCCATGCGGTGGGTTGGCAAGCAGGCAGCAATCAGGTTGCCCTGTGTTGCCCGCTTGCCAACCCCATCCGTGGCTTAGAAGTACTCCCGCCACGGAGTATATTCAATATCGTTGTCGCCGCGCGTGACCACGATCATATTCTCAATTTTGCCCGTCTCCTTATTGGTACGGTAAATCATCGTACGTGTCTCGCCTTCTTCCGGCACGGAGAACAGGAATTTGTCCGCGACGAAGGAAGAACCAAGTCCAGTGGCATGTTCTGTAAAGGCAGAGCCCGTCTTGCTTGTGAGCAGCAGACCAATCCCGTAGGCTGTAGCCGTTTGTGCTGCTTTGCCAAAGAGATGCTCGCCTTGACTGGTCGTGTGCGTTTGCTCCGAATACCTATACTTTTCCGTATCCTTGCTATAGTCCACCACATTGCCCTGTTTATCCAGACTGATGGTGGTTGTTTCGCCCTTGTCGCTTTTCACCTGATACGTACCTACGATGGAATCCTCAGTTATTTTCATCGTCTTGCCCGTATTGGGGTCAGTCTGATAGATTACATCTTCGTACTGAAGCCGAATGATGTTCATGCTGGCCTGAATCTGCTGCGCAAGTTCTTCATCACCCATCTCTTTGGCTTTCTTCAGCATTTCCTCATAGTTCTGGTATTTCTCGGCATCCTTCTCATCCCATTCATCCATGTTCTTTGGTGGACCTGGCGTTTTGTCCAGATCATCGCCTTTATTTTTGCCCATGGTTGATAGCGCCCGCGCTGCGGTCAGCGCCGTCATGATTGCCTGGCTCACCGCCTCTTCATCTGTCGTGCGGAAACGCTCGGCAATCTTCTTAAGCTCCGACTGAATGGACAGAACCAGTTCCAGAACAGATTTCATCGTGCCTTGAGCCGTTGAATAATCGTTATAAAAACGCTCACGCTCCATGCCATCCCAGTTGCTGCGCATGAAACTCATCTTACCGTCCAATGTGGACATGAATCCCAATAATTGCTGATGTGCCTGAGCGAACTGCCCACTGACCGTCTCCAGTTGTTCCGGTGTCACCTTGATCTGTGTCATCCTGCACACTCCTCTTCGTGGTCATTATATCCCGTGGTTAACCAATGTGTTGCCCGAACAGAACTCTCTCAGATCTCGACCAACTTGTCATGATCCTGTTCCCGATATTCAACGACTAACATGTCCAACTTATGCTCCTTTTCTATTAAAAGTAAAAGGTTATGTAAAAGCCCGATCCTGGGATCGGACTTGTTTAATACATCAAATTTGAAATAACTCTACGTTTATTTTACCATGTCCATCATTCAATCTGTACCCATAATTTCCAATCTTGAGTCAACGTTCTACCTCCGTTTTTGGCTTCCAACGGAAGGTTGCTGCCGATTGGGAAGGCAGTATATATCGAAACGAATCTCCGCTCATGACTACATCAAAGGAAACTTCTGCCTCACCCGTGTTAGCTGCAACCAGCACCATCGTTCCATCCGGATTGCGGAAGGTTACGTTCTCGATCTTGCCCTGTTCTTGCGTGGAATCAACTCTCACAGCTCCCGGACGTACATAACGGCTGATGTGGCCTAACACATAATACTCGACATTTCTAGTGATTTCATCACTGTCCGGGTCAATCGTCACAACCCCACGACAGTTCTCACAGCCACCGTTCGTGGGTCCACCTTGCGGATCGAGTGCGATGTTCCAGAGCAGCACATTTTTTGCCCAGTTGCGAGGTGCACCAATGATGAGATTGGACATCTGCCAGCTCAGATTCTCGCCAAAATCAGGACTCCACTCCCCACCACTACATTCGGTAAAATAGATATTCTTGTCCGGGAAGCGCTCATGCACTTCCGACATGGCAGATGGATCACCTGCATAACAGTGGAAAGCAGATCCATCGATATAAGCAGCAGCCTGCTCATCACCAAGCACCTTGCTGGTATATTCAACCGCCTGATCCCAGTTATGATCATACGCGATGATTCGCGTACCCAGTCCCGCATCCTGTAGCGCAGGGCCTAGATAATCCCGTATGAACATCGCTTGTTCATCGGCACCCATACTCATACTCGGATATTTGTCCGAGGTGAACTCCGGTTCATTTTGCAACGTGATCCCGTAGATGGGAATGCCCTTTGTCTGATAAGCTTTGATATATTTCACAAAATATCTTGCGTACGCTTCGTACACCTGAGGATCGTTGTAATCCAGATACCAACCGTTAGTGGTCTTCTCCCCATACTTCATCCAGCCCGGGGCCGTCCACGGTGTGCCCAGTACGTTAAGATCCGGTTTCAAATCAGCTACACGCTCCAGCATGTTCACAACTTCCTGATCCTTTTCGATCGAAAAGGATTCCATGTCATAGTCCTTGCCAGACTCGATATCATCATAGGTATAACTCGAAGCCACACCTGTTTCATCTACCGAATAATCGGAGGCACCAATCGTATGACGCACCATATCCATGTTCAGCCCTTCTGTTGTAAACAGTTCCTTCAGCAGTTGCTCTTGTTGTTCCTCTGGGAGCTCGTTGATCAGATGTGCCGATGAACCCGTCATCGCTGCGCCAAAACCATCCATGGTCTGATACGTCTTGTCCGGGTCAATCTGTATGGTGAACGCCGACGAAGAAATGTCTGGCCCCTGCGTTGAAGAAACTGAAGAACTTGTGTCTGCATCATGGTGATCGGTAATTGGAATGGGCTTCTGTCGTGCAAGCAGATTTTGCTGATCTCCCGTGGTTAACCAGACTTCGGCCGTTCTCTGTTTGTCCACAACCGGTGGCGGAGCGGGTTGTTCACTTCGGTTGAAGATAAGCCAGATTCCTATACCGACAAAACAAACAGCAGCGATCAACAGGATCATCCATCGTTTGGGATATTCTCGCCAACCTATGTTTATCATGCTTCACTCTCCTTCCATTGTGGAAAAAGCCGCGGCCACTAGGCCACGACTCATTTTCCTAATCTATATGAAGTAGAACAAACTGCATTTAACGAAATAACTTCACTGGGAGAACAACCTTCCAATCTCCCTTATTGAACTTTTATTTACCGGACTTGCTTCCGATATTCACACTGCCTGTCAGACGGATATCATCCGATGCACTGCCAACATACACTTGGACTTTACCCTTAGGCATTACCCATTCATGGGATGTTTCATCCCAGTAGGACAATGCGCTGCGATCCAGTTGAATGTTGACCCGTTGTTGCTTGCCTGCTTTCAGATCAACCTTCGCCCAGCCAGCAAGTTGTTTCTCCGGGGTCTCGACTTTGGTTGGCAGATTGCCAACATAGACCTGTACAACTTCTGCACCGTCAACTTTACCGGTATTACGCAGGTTGAGGGATACTTCTACGGTTTCCTTATCGCCTTTACCAGTGTTCTTCACATGTAGATTACGATAATTAAAATCGGTATACGACAGTCCGTGTCCAAAAGCAAACGCCGGTGTCATGCCTTCTTTGTCATATCCTTTATACCCTACAAAGATACCCTCGGAATAGTTGCCCACCCCGTTCACACCCGGGAATTGTTCCCCAGTGGATACCGGGGTCTGGGAATCATCTGATGGGAACGTCACCGGCAACTTACCGGATGGATTCACATCACCAAACAGCACACGTGCCACTGCATTACCTTGTTCCTGACCTGCATACCAAGCCTGAACGATGGATGGCACTTCTTTTTGCCAGGAATCCATTTCAACAGCGCGACCACTCATTTGCACCACGATCGTTTTGGGATTGGCTGCTGCTACCTTGCGGATCAGCTGCTCCTGGTTATTCGGCAGCTCCAGGTCGGAACGGTCGACGTAACCTTCACTGTCATACGTACGAGTTACCACGACGGCAACATCGGATTTTTTCGCCAGCTCAACTGCTTTTTGCATTTTAATATCCACAGCGTCGTCTGGAGCTTCCCAGCCGAAACGAACCTGTGCACCCATATCATGATTGGTCTGTACCGGGAAATCCGTACGATACTCAATTCGAATAATGTGGAACTCGCCTTCTTTGAATGTGATTTCTTTCTTCGTTGTACTCAATGTTTCACCTTGATTGTCTACGAGTAATTTATCATCCACATACAGTTTCGCAGAACCTAGACTGGTCAGGGACAGTTTATATTCACCCGTTTGAGGTGCTGTGATCGCCCCTGTCCAACGAGCAGACATTTTGGCATTGAATTTCGTAGGTGTCACTGGAAGCTTGGAAGACTGTGCGTTAAAACCTTCATAGTTGTAGAATCCAAGATTCATGTTGACCTGATGATCTGTACGGACCAAAGAAGGATTACCCTCCATATCTTTATTCGTCCAGTATTCAGCACGCAGACCGTATTCCGCACGATCTGTACCATAGTCTCTTTCACTTTCCTGAGCATCCGCTGGTGATAAAAGAGTAGAAGGTACGGCGGATGGTCCATTAAATGCATCTCCTGCGGAGATAGGATCCGTTCCTGCAGCATATTTTACATCCACACCGTTACCGGCACGGTTACGAATGCCTTGAAGTGGACTTACGGTATAAGTCGGATTAACCAGACTGCTACCTCCACCAGCAGCAGATGCGTTATCTGCATCCGGACCGATGACAGCGATGGATTTCACGTTTTTCTTGGACAGCGGCAGCACATTATCGTTGTTTTGCAAAAGAACCATGCTCTCTTCTGCAATTTCACGTGCCTGTTTGCCGTCTTTCTTGGCATTGATTTGTGTATTCGTTACAGGGTTATCAAACAGCCCTTTATCGAACATTTGAAGCAAAATGCGTCTAACCTTCTTATCAATGGTTTGCTCGCTGACTTCGCCATTGTTTACGGCTTCCAGCAATTTGTCTCCCCATTTGCCGTAAGGCTCTCCCGGTGTCTCCAGATCCAGACCCGCATTGGCGGACTTGGTTGTGCTGAAGTTTGCACCGTAGTCACTCATGACAAAACCTTCGAAGCCAAACTGATCCCGAAGGACATTGGTCAGCATCTCCTTGTTCTCACAAGCATATGTACCGTTCACCTGGTTAAATGAACACATTGCTGAACCAAGATCCGCTTTTTCGACCATCGCCTGGAACGGACGTGCATAGACTTCCTGAATGGCACGTTCGCTGGCTGTTGCATTGGTCGTGAAACGTTCCGTCTCCTGGTTGTTCAGGATATAGTGTTTCGCTGTAGCGATAACTGGATTACTTTGAATCCCGTTCACATACGCTGCACCCATGCCGGAAGCCAGTAGCGGATCTTCCCCGAGAGATTCGAAGTTCCGGGAACCCCATGGTGTACGTGCAATATCCAGCCCAGGGCCGAGCACTACATTATGTGTTGTATCATGTGCTTCCTGACCGATCAGATCGCCATATTTCTTGGCCAGATTGGTATCCCAGGAAGCCGCAAGCGCGATGGGTGCAGGCAATGCCGTGGACTTTTTGTCCTGCACATCCGGGTTAGCCACACGTACTCCTGCGGGTCCATCTGCCATCTGTAATGCCGGAATGCCGAGGCGCTCCAATCCATCATTATAGAAACCATAATAGTTATTTACTTTACCGGTTACGAATCCAACTTTCTCCTCCAGCGTCATCTCCTTGAGTAGCAGCTCGGTACGTTCCTCCGCTGATAGAGATTTGTTCATCCAAGGCCGATTGGCCCCAGATTCCGCCTCCGCGGCGAAGGCGTGCAGCGGCATAGCCGCAACCGCCACGATGATTAATAACATAAACCATCGTTTGAGGAAAATCAGATTGAGTCTTCTGTTCATGTTGTAAGTTCTCCTTCTCTCTTGATCATTTTTCTTGTGCACATATTGAATACATGTATACAAGGGAATGCGAACTGGCTTGATCCCAGTCTTTCAAGCATTCAGGTCGTCCTGCACATGGCTTCTGAAACTGCAGCCTGCAAGCAAGTCAGCAGATTTCGCTTCCTAACGATAGCCGACATGATCATGAATTACATCCCCTTAAATTTGGTAAATGACCGATTAGAACAAGCCTAGTTCTTTGGAATCACCATGTTAACAATTCAGATAACAAAACAAGAAAACGAATTATTTACATTTCCGTAACTACTTTCGAACAAATTCTTTACTTTTAAAAACAGTCGGTTCGACCCACTCCCGATCAACCAATTAATGCAATTAATTATCAGATTAAGGAATATATCGACACACTCTGGGTCCTAAGTCTATTTGAAAACGGAACCAATCCGGTCCATTGAAATATCCAAAAATATAAAAGCAACTGAGGTCCCTTTTAACAGGTTCTTCAGCTGCCTTTATGTTGGAATTGCTCCATATTGTTCACTCCGTCCATGATTCTTGTTCTACACTCGTTATATTGAGATTTGAAGTTACTTTGAAAATCGGAGTAGCAAATAATAAAACCGCCCCACAGGGCGGTTCAATTCTAGTTCGTTCACTTCTAATTCTGTAACTGTGCAAGAATCTGCGGGTCCTTGATCTTTTTATCTTCGGCGAGCAACATCACCTTGGACAGAATCTCAGCTGTTCTCGGATCTTCATCGAGGAATGGCAGGAAGATTCGACCCCGATGCTGACTGTGCACCGGTACGATATGAAGTGCACCTGTGGCTTGTTTGAACACATTACCACTCCCCAGATGAACAGCATACTCACCTAATTCACCATCAATTCGTGCGTAATTCCCGTCCAAACGTACATTGTCGATCTTCAGCAGACGTAACGACTCGTTCACAATGACGTGGCGCATCTCGATTGTTGTCAGGCTAGCTTCTGGATCTACGCCTCCCACATGTGCAACGCTGACCACCAGATCGATATCACGCATAACTTCGGAGAAGAACGTCAGCGGCACATCTTGCAGCGCTACAGGTTTGTAACTCTTGCGATCGTAGAACTGCACCGTCTCCAAGGTAGGTGCCTCGGTATCTGCTGGTGAGAACCAATCTGCCATAGCATAGAGATTCGCAATCAGATTATGCTCATAACTTACCTTCTGCAGACCTTCCTCATAACTGACAGTCCATTGGCGTCCTTTAAGCAGAGCTACTGCTTTTTTCGGTTGAATCTGATACCCGGCGTATCGGCGAGACACCGTACCATTAGCCAATTCGTCCTCGTTAGGAAGATATAGCTCACGGAATACCTGCTTAAACGGCTGACGCTCCTGACGGGTGAACAGATCCCGCTGGAATTCACTCCAGCTTCCGCTCTGATACAGATGAAGCGGATGAGCAATCAACAGTTGATCCTGTTCCGCTAGTGCATGGATCGTACCCTCCAGTCCTGGTGCAACCAAACCATTGGATGATACATCGAATCTTCCCGTCTTGTCACCTGACTGGAAGACAAGTGTTCTTACCAGCGGTTGTATAACCGGATTTTGCATCAGACTGGCAATTTCCTTACGTGTAAAGGACGTTCCGGCAGTCATCGAACGTTCCAGCTCCTGTCGTGCCCGGCGATACTGATCCACCAGATCCGCTTTCAGCTCTTTCAGTTCAGCGATATATCCATCTTTTTTGAACCGGGCAGGTACAGATTTGAGTGTCTTCCCTTTGCTAACGATAACCATCTCGGGTTGGCCTTCCTCATCAATGACCAATTGCGCTGTCGTGTCAGCATCCAATGCATGAGGTTCAAAGAAAGATTTCATCTCATCCAACTTACGTGCTTCCATGTCCCACATCAGCCGCGTAACATCGGCATAACCTGCATTACGAGCAAGATTGCCCAGTGCAATCTGCGATGCCACACCTTCACTGGCACGGCGTTGCGCACCGAATTGTTTGCTCTGCATCAGGAACTTCTGAATGAAGTCGTATCGCTCACGCAGATCCTGTTCGCGATTTACAGCGAATGGAATCAAACTGTAGGTTAACAAATGATCCTTGTTTCGCTTGTCTGACACGGACTCACGCATATCGTCCAATCGAAGCTTGCCCAGTGCAGCATCTGCGAACAATTGGGATCTGCGGTGGTTAGATCCCCCGGAAATGTACTTGGCACAATCGTATAACAGATTGAATCGTTCCTCTCCGACAGCAGCATAGGCTTCTTCAAACCATGCGATATCAAACGCACCTTCATTAAAGTCCTGTGGTGAGATTGGAGAATAGTGGGCCACGATGGTTTCTTTCTCGGCAGTAAAGCGTTCATTAATATGGGCATGGAAGTACCAGGCTGCACTGCGTAGACCTTCCCATCCCAGATGTTTCGCTACAATCTCCATCCACTGCGGGGCGTACATGGCTGCTTCCAGCAATTTTTTCTCATTCACCGGATACTTATGGAGCAACTCCCCAAGACGCTTCTCATCTTCTCCATCCCGTGGATGACAATTCTGAATTAAATAGCTAAACGTCTCTTTACGTGTTGTGTTGTCTCCATAACTATAGATATATCCACGGACAAATGTATCCTGATCCATCGCCGAGACCAGATGTACCCAGTGTTCCATGCCTTCAATTCGATCCAATTTCATGGCAAGTGTGCTTACTTCTGTAGAGAGTTCTCCCCGGGTCAGCTCAATCTCCAGAATGCGATCGACCACCGCATCTCGCAATTGAACAAGCTTCGGATCACTCGCGATCATTTCTGTACGAGTGGATGTTAAGTCCCGAATAAACAACAGACGATTCCCACCGACCAGCACCTGTCGATATATCTCTTGATCATCAATCAGGTTCAACTGGTACGCACGCAGGAAATCTTCAAGTGACAGTAAAGACAGCGGTTGACTACTCTCTACAAGACTGGTGAACTGGTAAGCTGTCTGGAAGAAACGTTTGAAGCTGTTATCGTCATGGATTTTGCCACGAACTACATAATTCCAAGGTCCAGTCAGAATATGAAGCATGCCTGACTCTTTTTCGAGTCGATCAGCAGGCATACTTGCGATGATGGAGGCCCAGGTTTTCTCAGCTATTTCAAACGTGTCGATCGGATCGCTATCCTGAAATGCCGCCGATATCAGTGCCACTACCTGATCCTTATACGTTAACGAATCCAGCATCTGCTGTAGCTTTTCGATGTCATCTAGAGGATAGATCCGTTCGGCAAACGACTTGCGCCAGCCTTCCAATAACGGAATCTTCTGCAATTCGTCATAGTCATACTGCTCACGGAAATAACTGTAATGGTCGCTCAAATTGCCATTGAACTCCCCGAGCTGTATAGCCATGTATAGTTGCATCAGTTCCACACTGTTGAACTCGGCATGTTGAATATAGTTCTCCCATACGTCATGAAGCGGGAACTGTTCCATCTGCTTCATTTCATTCCGCTCTCCATACGGAACCTTGGAGCGAAGACTCGCTCCGACTAACAATGTGTCTTTATAGCCAGCGTAGTATTCCACTTGATACTCATAATCCCTGTGTTCATGCACTAATTCACTAAGTCCCTCCAGAAATGGTCTGGTCTTATCCAGAGAGAGTGTAAAGATATCCTTCGGATTATGGCCCTTGAGATCACGCTTCTCATCCAGCAATGGCTCACGTCGCTTCGGATCAAATAAACCAAATCCATTAGAAACTGTGAAACGACTCCCCTGATCAGTCAGCTTATCCAGTAGTTTCTGTTCCTTGGCAGTGGGTGTCTCAATCAGCTGCGCCAATGGCTGCAATTGCTCCTGCTGATCTATCCGCTCTGGATCTGCCGCAATCTCGGTCAATAATTCTAGCGCACCCAAGCGCTGCAGTTCACTCTTGGCCTGCAAAAGTCGCTTCAGCGAGACCTCCAATTGGTCCACGGGTTGCAGTAACAATACATGGATGACCTTCTGACGAAGTGAGCCTGTTTTGAGCTTCATCAACGCCTCCATCTGTTTCATCTCATCAACCGTCAACGTGAGCAGCTTCGCTTTGGCGAGTGCACTCTCCCGATTACTGATGCTTTTATCAGACAAACTCTCAAACACAAACTGTCTTTGCACCTCATTATTGGGATGCTGAACAAACTGGGACAACAGTTCTCCGCGCAGTTCCGGGCTTAAACGGTCCTTGATTGCGATGACCTCCCCGATCCATTCCGGGTCCATATCATAAGCGGCCAAATATAACATTTTCTTGACTACATCATCCGTATCAATCCGGTAGTGAACATACTCAAGTACACCCGATGGTCCACCTGACCCGCCTTTTGGAATGGCAGCCAGCATCTGTTTGAACCGATCAAAATCCTGACGCCGCAAGCCCTTATCTCCAAGAGCAGGCAATGGCCACACGTAGACGCTACGCTGATTCTCTCCATTCTCGAAACTCCAGTTGTACATATACATCGCATCATAGTTGGTCACAATCCAGTGCATCAACTCGGTATCCTGCGCCTCCAGATAACGACGTGCAATGTCCAAACGAAGCTCCCTGTTCTGGCTGTTAGCCAGTACATATTGAGCAACAATCTTCTGATATAACTGACCTTGATCCATAATCTCGATTATCTTGCTCTTCAATTCATTCTCTTCAATGACCGCTGTCGCCCAAAGACTGATAAAGAGTTTGTTGGCGTTAGCTTCCTGCTGCCAGGCCTCGCGTACTTCTGGTTGCACAAGCGCCTGATAGGCCTGTTCAATCAACTGTGCCGCAACACGCTGGTTGGCTGCTTCTATACCGATCCCCGTCCATACGGCAAGCGCTCTTACCACGGAACTGAAACGAATCAGGTTGTTGTCGATAATGATTTTTAATATGTAAATATAGGCTTCCAGTGTCCCTTCATCCATCCGCTCCACAATGCTTTGGCGAAGCCCTTCCTGCAACCTTGCTGCAACGAGTAGCTCACCCACCATCTGATAGGCATCCGCCTGATCGCTCATGAATATACCTTTGATCATTTCATGGGTTAACAGCGCCGTCTGATTGTCACCATAGATAATATCATGTAGCGCCTGCTTCATATCTCCGCCCTGATGATCCAGTTCATAAGCGATACAATCCGCCAGGACCCAACGGATCTCATGCAAATAATCCAGCTTGTACTCACGAAGTGACACATATTCTTCCAGCGAGAAATTTTTCATTTCCATACGGAACAATCCCATCAGTTTACGGATGACTTGTTCTACATGCTGCTCCGGATCGGATGTGCGGAAAGGGCGGCGTTCATAGTTGTTACTGTATGGGAAACGAGTCGCACGCTCTGCGATATAACGGAATCGTGCAACCAATGACTCGCTCGCCAGATGCTGGAGCACATCCAGTAGTGGCTCGAATAATGGTTTCTGTGTTTCTGCAGCCAACCTTCCAAGCAACTTATCAGTATTCAAAAACATCTTTTCGTCTCCACGTAAATACGTAGACCCGGCGATCTCCACAACATAGCCTGCCAGCTCAAGCTGTACCCCTGTTAACGACTTGGCTCTTTCCTGCAATCCATCCATATACACCTGTACTTGCTCTTCCTGATTCATCCTGTTCTCCTCCTTCATCGTTCTCTACCACAGACGTCCGGCTAGCATTGTAAAACGAATAAACACCACGTTATCTCCGTCTTTTACAACAAGTGACTCATCCAGTTCCTGCAATTCTTCATCGTTGAGAAACACTTTGTACAACCCATCCTCATATGCGGTTATAGCTGTCTCCATCGCAACTTCCAGATCAGGAACACCCTCATTGTATACTGCGCCAAACCCGACTTTCCCCACCGCTCCTTGCGCGTCAATATCATCCGGCATCAGGTAGGCGAACAATTCTGCCTGTTGTTTCTTTTCCTGAAGCGCTTTTACTTGTACAGCCACCATGTTCTCAATGAGCTGCCTTAACGTATGAGTTGTTTCCGGAAGTTCGGCAGCTTGCTTGGCAAGTACCGGCTTGCGCTTTCCCAGACTTTTTACCGTTATCCATACGTTCACTGCATTCCCTCCCTTATCCTGCTCTATTTGAAGAAGCTTCCATAAGCCCCGATATCTATACCACGATGCGGAATAACCTAAACTCGAAATGATTATCAGTCTCTAAATAAAATATAAAATACGTACATATGTACCCCTAATGAACATCATAACTAAAATTCAATCCATATTCATGAGCCAATCCTCATGTTTACGTGGAACCACGGAACTAGGGCCTACTTGCGTACATATACGCAAAAAAAGCCGCACAGTGTCATATAAATATGGACTGCGCAGCCGCTAAGCTACCATTAGAACAGTTTATGTCGCCGGTAACCTGTAATTTTATGAGTCATCTCGCCAGACGCAACGGTCGAATGGTTACAGCTGCTGTCTTGAAGCCAGGCATCCGACAGAACGGATCTAGCTCTGGTCTGGTGGCCCGATTCACATTCTGAATGCCGCCCCAATGCATCGGCACGAACAAGGTATCCTCCCGAATGGAATCCTTGATGCGCGAACGAACCGTGAAGCTTCCGTACGTCGATTGAATCTCTACCCACTCTCCATCGTGAATACGATAACGGGCAGCGGTAGCCGGGTGAAGTTCAACAAAGTTCTCCAATTCACGAGCTGCCAGTGCCGGACTTCGATGTGTCTGCACCCCTGTAAGATAATGAGGTAGCACACGCCCATTGGTGAGAATTAAGGGGAACTCGGAAGATATATCATTCCAGCCCGGGCTGGATTCAAATGTGAATGCCGCTTTGCCGTCCGGGTGAGCGAATCGTTCACCGAACAGCAGCCCTTCTCCCTGATCCTCCAGGGCAGAACACGGCCAGTATACCCCTTTCTCGTTACGCAAACGCTCATAGGTAATGCCATAGTAATCAGCCACTCCGCCACGACTCGCCACCCGAAGCTCATTAAAGATATCCTCAGCAGTGTCATATTCAAAATAAGAAGCTCCACCCAATTGCGCGGCAATCCGGCATAATATATCCCAATCATCAAGCGTTTCTCCCGGCGCAGGCCGCCCCTGTTCACGGAGCAGAACACGCCCCTCCAGATTGGTCAATGTACCTTCATTCTCCATATAAGATGTAACCGGCAGAACCAGATCAGCCATTCGCGCTGTCTCGGACAGAAACATGTCTGCCACGATCAGAAAGTCCAGCTTGCGCAGACCTTCTTCCACCAAACGCACATTGGGGTTGGATACGACCGGGTTGGAGCCCATTACAAGCAACGCCCGAATCTCCTGATCATGGGCCTTCTCCATCATCTCGTAGGCGGATACCCCTTTGCCTGGCAAACTTGCAGGGTCCACACCCCAGACGGATGCCACATAGGCACGATCGGCTTCATTTTCAATGGATCGATAACCCGGTAACTGGTCAGCCTTCTGACCATGCTCCCGTCCGCCCTGCCCATTGCCTTGACCTGTGATGGCACCATATCCGCAGCCTTCTCTACCAATTTTGCCAGTTGCCAGCACCAGGTTCAAAAAGTGTCTCACTGCCATATGTCCATCCGTCTGCTGCTCCACACCACGTGCTGTCATGATCATGCCTGTCTCTGCCTCACCGTATGCCATCGCCGCCTGACGAATCAGCGCCAGATCAACCCCGCACGCTTGTGCCGCCTGTTCGAGTTGCAGATCAGCCAACCCTTGTATCAATTGATCGTAACCATGCGTTCGTTTGTCTATAAAATGAGGCTTCACCAATCCGGCATCCATAATCACCTTCAACATGCTGTCCGCCAGCAGAGCATCCATGCCAGGCTTCACCTGTAAATGAAGGTCGGCAATGGCAGCGGTTGCCGTCTTGCGTGGATCAATAACGATAATGAACGCCCCGTTCTCCTTGGCCTGATTGAAGTAGGGCAACAGGGTAGGTTGGCATTCTGCAATATTGGTGCCTGCGAGTACAATACAGCCCGCCTTGGGAATATCAGACAGTCGGAACGTCAACCCACGATCCATCCCGAACACTTTACTTCCAGCTGAAGCCGCAGCTGACATACAGAACCGTCCATTATAGTCGATATATTTTGTCCCCAATGCAACTCTGGCGAACTTACCGAGCAGATAGGCTGTTTCATTGGTCAGAGATCCGCCTCCGTATACTCCGACCGTATCTGCTCCGTATAAATCCCTCAAGTCCTGAAACCGCTCTGCGATGGTCTGAATGGCCTCCTTCCAGGAACAGGGTTCAAGCTCGCCATTACGACGAATGAGCGGATGCATTAATCGTTGACCACTGAGCGCATGTTGATGAGCATTCATGCCCTTCACACACAACCTGCCCTGAGAGGCTTCATTCGGAACACCCTGAACCGTATACTCACCACGACGCTGGCCTGCAACAGGTGCAGCCAGTTCTTCAACAGTCATCTTGCACTGCACACTGCAATACGGACACTGGGTTTCCTTTACATACAGCTTGGAGGCTGTTGGTTCTGAACTCACGGATAATCCCATCTTTCCATCCCCGCCTTTCATCTATATATCAGCTTGAAGTGTAGCTGCAAGTTCCTTCTGTAACTGGTCATCCAGTAGCGTTTCCCGAATCGACATGAATCCCAATCGTTCCGTCCATGCCCATAACGGCTCATCATACCAAGCGGTTTGGCGATACCATTGAAGACAGGCTGATGCGAGTATGGCCGCTTGCACCTCTGTTTCAGCCACCCCAATCAAGCCACCTTGTTTGACCGGATGCTCTGCATGACCGCCTGCGTAGATCTCCCATCCAGCTGGTGAAGCCAGCAAGCCAATATCCTGCACCAGTGCGCTCACCAACGAACCGGGCCCTGGTGCAACTCCCATATTCACCGGCGACGGCATCGCAGCGCCGATCCAACTCTCACGAAGTTGTGCAGCCAAGCCACCCGCATCCCTCGCATAGGATGATATCGGGATCTGATCATCCCAACGTATCTGGACCTCTGAGTGACCTTCGATCTCTCGAACAACCACCGTTCCACCGGATACCTGCATGTAATAGTGGATCACCGAACGACATACCGAGCAACCATGTTCCGAACCCCAACCCAGCTTCTGCAAGATCAAAGATATCTCTGGTAGCCCTGTCTCCAGAACATCGATGTCAGCCAGGATTCCCTTCAACTCTGCATGCCCAAGATCCGTACAACTGCAAACAGGCATTGGAGCAGGTTTATCTGGTGTGGCTACCACGCCAGTACCCCCGTTATTTTTCAGGTTGTGCGTATGTTTCAACAGAGCAGCCACCATCGGGCGACAGCCACCGCATGAACCTGACGCTTTGGTCTGCTCCTTCACCTGATCTGCCGTTTCCAGACCCTGTTCCTGAATAGCTTTCATAATGGCAGCCTTGGTCACATTGTTGCAGGCACATACGGTCTCCTGAGCCGGTAATGCCGCCGCAGCCATCTCAGCCGGGTCCGGAGCCCCTTCACGCGGAGCCAATTCCGCCACATCTGCGCCTCGTTGCACAAGTCCAAGCAATGCCGTTCCTTCGGTTGTATCTCCAAATAAAATGGCTCCACGCACTTTGCCAGCCTGCATCAGCACTTTTTTATATGTGCCTTGAATGCCATCCAGATGTTGAATTGCAGTCTGCATGCCTTCCCCACTGATCTCACCCGCTGAGAAAACATCAACCCCCGATACCTTCAACTGTGAGTAGGGAATTGATCCTTTGTATTCAGGCGTTTCCTGTCCACAGAGCGTACGTGCGAGCACCTTCCCCTGTTCGTATAAGGGGGCCACCAGACCATAACTAATTCCCCGATGTTCAGCACATTCCCCAACTGCGTAGATATCCGGTACACTGGTGCACATATAGTCATCTACCATAATTGCCCGATTGGTTGCGATTCCACTTCGTCTGGCCAGATCCACATTTGGCCGAATCCCTACAGCGACAATGACAACCTGAGCTTCAAGCTTGGAACCATCTGTGAAGAGCAGCCCCTGCGCCTGCGATCGTCCGGTGATTTTTTGCGTATTTCTGGTCAAAAGAAAGGACATACCCTGCCTTTCAAGTTCCTCCTGAAGCATCGTGGCAGCCTTCTGATCCAACTGCCGGTTCATAATGTAAGGTGCGTTATGTACCACCACAGCTTCCATGCCCAGATGCAGTAACCCGCGCGCAGCCTCCAGCCCAAGCAATCCACCACCAATGACGGCGGCCTTGCGATAGGTTTTAGAATAATCAGACATGCGCGTACAATCGTCAATCGTTCGGAAGGACATGACCCGCTCTTTATCAATTCCCGGAATCGGTGGGATAAAAGGTGAAGACCCTGTCGCCAGAATCAGGACATCATAGGTTTCTTTTAGTCCGGATTCCGTCTCTATATATTTTCCACGGGTATCAATGCGGTGTACCGTTTCACCTGTACATAGCCGTATATGATGCTCGGCGTACCAAGTCCAATCATTGATAATGATATCCTGTAACGAATGCTCACCCTGCAATACTTTTGATAACATGATCCGATTGTAGTTGGGACGGGGTTCATTGCCGTAGATTACAATCTCATACGTATCAGGCTCCAGTGCGATAATCTCTTCAACACACTTCACTCCAGCCATGCCATTCCCGATAATCACCAGTTTACTTCTGCTCATGGGCTGCCCCCTATCTCTCTCACCTGAAAATAAACAGAAAAATCCCTTCTCCATGATTCGGAAAAGGGCACCGTTGCCTCCGGAATCCACACGCCTTTGTGTGGATTCATATTAGATTCAGATTAAGGGAATCTCAATCTAATGTCAACTAAATTAACATTAAAAATGCGAATAACGATTAAAAAACGAATCATTTAAAATTTCATGTAATTTTTATTGACATATATATTTTCTCTTGATTATAATTTGAATCAAAATCACAGTGCTGTGATCAACTCAGATGCGGGAACACAATGACGTGTACCGCCTGTCGGCAACGGGGCCGCAAATCGTTCAGATCTGGACGAATTGCGGCCTTTTTCTGCCTCAACAAGCACATAGACAAATCACGAAGATCTCAATTGGATGAGGAGCGATGATGGATGATGGAGAGCAAAAGTTTTTGGAAAAGCGGGCATAAGCCCACCCTCTTCGGGGCGTTTATGTATTTTGACATCAGTTTTATGATATGGGGGATGCTTGGTCCACTCGCAGTTGTCATAGCGTTGGATTATCCGATGACTCCGCTGGAAAAGGCCAATCTGGTCGCATTGCCTATTCTCGGCGGTTCCATCCTGCGCCTTGTGCTTGGCTTCATGTCTGATTATATTGGTCCGAAACTGACCGCACAGATCGGGATGCTCGTCACCTTAGTTCCTTTGTTACTCGGCTGGTTATGGGTTGACTCTTTAAGCCAACTGTACGTGGTGGCACTCTTGCTTGGTGTCGCAGGCGCCTCCTTTGCTGCTGCGCTACCTCTGGCAGGCCAATGGTATGGCAAGGAGCATCAGGGTCTGGCCATGGGTATTGCCGGGGCGGGTAACAGCGGAACCGTACTTGCGACGTTGTTTGCCAATCGCTTGGCTACGCATTTTGGCAGTTGGGAAGTTGTGTTCGGACTTGCTATTATACCGATTGTTATTGTATTCATTCTCTTTTCTATCTTTGCCAAGAATAGCCCTAACCGGCCTGAACCCAAGAAATTATCCCAATACGGAAGTCTGCTTAAACAAAAAGATGCTTGGGTATTCTGTGCCTTCTATTGTGTAACCTTTGGTGGTTTCGTTGGATTATGTAACTATCTCACCATCTTCTTCAACACCCAGTATGGGCTCTCTCCTGTTCGTGCCGCAGACATTACTACCTTCTGTGTAATCGCAGGCAGTTTCTTCCGGCCTGTTGGGGGTTATCTGGCGGACAAAATTGGCGGAACCCGCATGTTGACTTTCCTGTATACAGGAGCCTGTATCATGTTGATCGGTGTATCCTTCATGCCACCACTTCCTGTAGTGGTAGTCATGTTGTTCCTCGGCATGATGTGTCTGGGAGCCGGAAATGGCTCCGTGTTCCAACTGGTTCCCCAACGTTTCGGCAATGAAATTGGCCTGATGACAGGTATTGTAGGTGCCGCTGGCGGATTGGGCGGGTATGCACTGCCACTGATTCTCGGTCAACTGTACAGCAGCTATCAATCTTATACACCAGGTTTTGTCATTCTTAGCCTGATTGCAGCAGCTTCCCTGTTCCTGGTTCTCTTCATGCAATCCCGCTGGCGTGTGAGCTGGTTGAATCGGGGCAGCAAAGGCATGGCGGAATCAACATCTCTCTCTTCCTGAGGCGTACAACCACTCGGCCGTTAACCAATGGTACGGTGTATGTGGATGATCCCGAAGTCGAAGTAAGCAAAGAACAGCGCAGCCTGATGGGGCTACGCTGTTCTTTCTGCTTAAGATGAATATTTTTGAAGGACAATAACCGCATTATGACCGCCAAAACCAAATGAATTAGACATCCCAATCCGCAGCTCTGCTTTTCTTGCCTCGTTTGGTACATAATCCAGATCACATTCGGGGTCCCTCTGCTCCTGATTGATGGTTGGAGGAATGATGCCATGCCGCAGACTTTGAATAAGTGAGATCGCCTCTGCTCCACCTGCTGCACCAAGCATATGTCCCGTCATGGACTTATTCGCTGTGACCGGAATATCATAGGCACCTGTCCCGAAAAGTTGCTTAATCGCTCTTGTCTCAGACAGATCACCTGCTTCCGTACTGGTGGCATGAGCGTTAATTACATCAATGTTCTCAGGTCCAATCTGAGCTTCTTTCAGTGATGCTTTCATCGCCAGATATGCACCCCGTCCTTCCGGGTGGGTAGCTACCATATGATACGCATCTGAACTGGCACCATATCCTATCACTTCGGCAAGAATATTCGCCCCTCTTCCCAGTGCATGAGACAGTGATTCCACGACCAGAATTCCGGCGCCCTCTGCCATGACAAAACCGTCTCTCCCTGCATCAAATGGACGGCTGGCTGCTTGGAACGCTTCATTTCGTGTAGACAACGCTGTCGCATTACCGAAGCTTGCCAGGGACACTTCGGTTACAGCCGCTTCTGTTCCACCAGCAATAATAACATCGGCTCCGCCATGACGAATTAACCGGAAAGCCTCTCCAATGGCTGTATTGCCAATGGAACAAGCCGTTACTGGTGACAATGTCGGTCCCCAGCAACCAAACCTCATACTGACCATAGCTGCCGCCATATTGGATATCATCATAGGTACCAGTGTTGGGCTGACTCTCGCAGGTCCCCGTTCTGACAGGACCTTGCCTTGTTCCATCAATGTCTGGATGCCGCCTATGCCTGAACCAATATATACACCTACCCGTTCACGGTCCAGTTCATCCATCACAAGACCCGATTGTGATACAGCCTGATCCGTAGCAGCAACAGCAAATTGAACGAATCGATCCATACGCCTTGCTTCCTTGCGTCCAAAACGCTCTTCACCATCAAAATCACGGACCACTCCTGCGATTCTGGTTTTGTACGAAGCTGTATCAAAATGTTCTATAGGTGATACACCTGATCTACCCTCAATCAATCCGTTCCAGAATGTATCTACATCATTTCCCAGAGGAGAGATAACTCCCATACCTGTAATCACGACTCGTTCCATGTCCATCCTCCTTCAGCGCTGTTGTCTACCTTACTCTTACGCTCTGCCACTAATAGTGCACTTTTGAATATCCTATTACAAGTTGTCAATTATAATAGTATAATGACTACCATGATAACGAGGATTGAAGGTGATGGATTGAACTACGATGTCAGGTTACAGGCATTGTCCACTTTTCTGAAAACACAGCGTTCCAAAATTTCCCCCGAATCGGTCGGTTTACCCACTGGAAGTCGGAGAAGAACGCCTGGGCTGAGGAGAGAAGAGGTTTCCCAACTGGCAGGAGTGAGTACAACATGGTATACCTGGCTTGAACAAGGTCGGGATATTCAGGTATCCCATTCCGTGTTGGATAACATTGCTTCGGCACTGAGGCTTACTACAGATGAACGAAAATATCTGTTTTCGCTCGCCATGGAGCATCATACGGAGCTACCCACACTGGAAGAAGAACCGGTTCAACTTCACCCTTCCTTGCAGAAAATTTTGCAAGAACTTCACCACTGTCCTACCGTGATCTCGGATCGGCGTTGTTACATTGTCGGCTGGAATGATGCAGCCCGGCATGTTTTTATCGATTTTGAACAGATTGCCCCCGAACAGCGGAATATGATCAGTCTGTTATTTGATCGAAAGGAGTTTCGCAGGCTCGCGGTGAACTGGGAGGATTTTGTTAGCGGATTTCTGGCAATTTTTCGTGCTTACTATGGCCAGTATGTTGATGATGAATGGTATAATTTATTTTTGGATGACATGATGAACAGACATCCCGATTTTCATACCCTTTGGAAACAAAGCAGCGTCAGTAGTGCCCCGGACGTTTTAATCGAATTCAGGCATTCCAAAGCAGGCAAAATGTTGTTTGATCTGACTTCGTTGCAGGTTCAGGGTAGTTCCGATCTGCGTTGCAGTGTCTACACCCCTGCGCCAGAGAGCGCTACCGAGCGTAAATTGATGCGCCTGATCGAGCGTGAAGCTGATCCACATCTTGGCAAGCATTAAATCGGAGTCTCTCACCTTCTTGGAGTCATGTTAGAGCCTTGACATCCTCATGTTGCATGTTTTAAATATCAGGTATATTAAGTAATCCATGGATCTTAGTCCTTCTACAAGAAGGGGGTTCAGAAAGGAATATCATGACGAAAGTGCTTATCATAGAGGACGACAACATGTTAGGCGATACATTATCCTTGTATTTGCAAGGTGAAGGGTATGATGTTATCCGTGTCGATAACGCAAGAGATGGTCTTCTACAGCTTCAAGCGCGGCCTGATATCCTGCTTCTTGACTTGATGCTCCCTGATTCGGGTAATAAGAATCCTAGTTCTCTCATGCGCCAACATACGGCAATCCCCATCATTGTCATCTCTTCGTTAACCGAGGTTTCTGAGCGGATTCGATCATTAACAGACGGGGCTGATGACTATGTATGTAAGCCTTTCAGTATGCAGGAGCTGAAGGCACGTATTGAGGCCGTATTGCGTCGTTACTCTATATTGAACAGCTCTGTTGTCACTGAACAGGAATCCGGAATATCTCTCGATCTGGCCCGAAGAACTGTTTTGTTGAATAACCGGCGCGTGGAGATGACGTTTTCCGAATTTGAGATCATGAAGCTGTTTATTCTCAATCCTGGCAAAGTCTACAGTCGGTATGCCCTGATCGAAGCCATTCGTGGTATTGATGCCTACATTAATGATCGCACCATCGATGTGCACATTACCAAGCTTCGCAAAAAAATTGAGGACAATCCAAAAAACCCCCAATACATTCAAACCATCTGGGGGGTCGGATATAAGTTCACACCTTAAAACAACACAGCTTCATTCCGATCACCATGGAAGAGACTCGGTAATTTTATCAATTTCCTGTTGTACCTTCTCCAATACTGAACGCTGTTCCTCATCTTTGAATAACGGACGGGACAAGAGCGATTCCAATTGGAGAACTGCACACATCAGGTCCACTGCATGCAGATTCGCAGCTACGCCTCGAAGAGAATGAACACTACGAATGACATCAGCAATCTGCTGTTGCTGAAGTTGAATCGCCAGTTTTTTCTGAAACGAGTCATACTCCATTCTGAATTTCGTGAGTGCATATTGCAGAATATGTGGCTTGCCGTCCATCTGTCTGATCGCCTTATCTGCATCAATTCCATTGATCTCCCTTATGCCTTTTAGATCAATCCATATTTCCAAAATGTCTGTGAGCTGTTGTTCATGTATGGGCTTAGTCAGGATGGCATTCATACCTGCTTCAAGATATAATTCATGGTCCCTTTTTAAACCATTCGCTGTAAGCGCAATAATGGGTGTACGATCATATTTCCTCATCTTGCGAATGTGTCGCGCTGCATCAATTCCGTTCATAGCTGGCATATAGAGATCCATCAGAATCAGTTCCCATGTTTGTTCGTCCAATTTCTTCAAAACCTCTGTGCCACTGTCTGCCAGTGTCACCTTGAATCCGGTATGTTCCAGCATGGCCCGAATGACCAGTTGATTGATTTCATGATCTTCAGCGATCAGAATGTGCCCTTTGGATTTAAGCAAGTAGGATTCATCACCTTCTATCATCCGCTTTTTCTCCAATGGCCCTTCACCCTGAAGTGCAAGTAATACTTCGAACAATCCCAGACGTGTAATCGGTTTGATCATTCTGAGATCCGGGCGAAAGGATCTCTCCTCACTCCACAGGGCATTTTCACTAAAAGCATGGGTATAACCCACCATTTGAAATTTGGTTTGATTCATTCGCTTCATGAAACTATCCCATGACGATCCGTTGACGGTCTCCTCTGTATCCATATCCAACATGATCAACATCGAACTTGCCCCATCTACATGATGGACATACCAATCACTTTCCATCATATGGTTCAAGGAAGTATACAGCATCGGATTCATCCCGAATGAATAGAGCAGCTGCTTCAGATTTGCGCCCATCCGTTCATCATCTTCAATGATAACCACATCATTCGCACCATATAGGAGAGGGTGTGTCTGCAGGGAGAAGCTCTCTTCTTCTTCCGAATCTGCAAGTTCAAATATCAAGTCGAATGAAAACAGACTGTACTCTCCCAGCACACTATCCACCCGCAAGCTTCCTCCCAAAGAGGTGACCAGAAGGTAACAGATGACCAGCCCAAGACCAGAGCCACCATATGTTCGATACGTCGAGGGTTCCGCTTGAGTAAACGGGACAAAGAGCCGTTCCAATTGTTCGGGTGACATTCCGATTCCCGTGTCCTGTACCTCAAAACGGACATGAACTCGCTCCGCCTCCAATGAAAGAACCTCTGCCTGCAACGTTACATATCCATGCTCCGTAAATTTAATCGCATTACTGAGCAGATTCAATAACACCTGTTCAAGTCGGAACGGATCACCAATCACCGTTAATGGCAGATCGGGATCGGTTGTAAAGATCACTTCGATATCTTTGTGCCCGATGGCCACACCGATCTGATCTGCGACACGTTTGATCACATCCTCTGGTGAAAAAGAGACCTTCTCCAACATCAGCTTGCCTGCCTCAATTTTCGAAAAATCAAGAATATCATTTACGAGGGCAAGCAAGGTTTGGGAGGACGCATTGATTTTACTCAAATAATCCTTTTGTTGTGGAGATAGATCTGTCCGTTGAAGCAACAACGAAAAGTTGATAATACCGCTCAGTGGGGTACGAATCTCGTGGCTCATGAATGCGAGAAACTCACTCTTCGCCTGGCTTGCTTTGTCAGCCTTAACACGTCTATAGTGATCCGAAATGTCTTGAATGACTGCCTTGATTTTCTCACTCGAGTTTAATACTTTAACAGGGGATAGGTGAACCCGAACATGCTGCTCATGACCTTCTCCAACAATGAAACTCAGTTCCGTATCCAGTGCTATATTGTGATGTAAGGCTTTTTGGAAAACGAACAACCAGTTCTCCAGCTGCTCAATGAACAACAATTCTTCAAGCTGACGCCCAATCACTTCCTGCCTGCCGAGACCAAGAACATCCAGAAATTTCTGATTCACTGACACAATACATCTGTTGTTATCCAAACCGACAAACCAGTCTGTCGACACTCGTTCAAGTGTACGATATCGCTCTTCACTTTCTTGAATCCTTCGTTTAACCGCTCTGTGTTCCGTAATATCAAGTCCATACCCCACGACATATTTCACCACACCCTCTTCTCGCAGCGGACTAAGCTTCACCAGTGAGTAGTAACCCCCATGCTCAATCTCGTAAAAAAAAGACTCCCCTTTCCATGCCCGGTTAAACTGCTTTCGCAGAAATTCTACCTTTTCCTGAGGTAAAATATCCAATGTGCCCAGTTTGTAATCTTGCTTCAGACTACTCATATCCAAGCCCAGTCGGGAGAGCATCTCTCCCTCAAGCACAAGATACTCGAATTTTCCGTTCTGTTTTCGGATTTTAAAAGTAAAACCCGGCTGCATACGAAGCATCTCTAGCATTTCCTGATCCCTCTGAATGACCAATCTCCTATATCGATGATTTTGGTTCAGATAATACAGGAATAATATGACGGACAGCAGGCAGATACATTGAAAAAAGAGAATCTGCCCCATCATTAGCAGAGAAGGGGAATTGGTCTTTAGTGCAGAAAACTCATACACAGTAATCAACAGCAACGCTCCGGACAACCACTTCTGTATAAATCCCCTGATATACTTAAAGATCAGACATATGGCTACGACAAATAACAACTCTGTCAATGCATACTGCCAGTTCTCCAACAAGGGATTACGCCCCATATTAATCCGAAACATCCACATGAATGCAAAAGTAACGAAAGCAGAGCCACTCCCACCAAAATAAGCAGCAAGCAGATACACACTGCCCCGGAAATTCAACAATGTACCATCCTCAAGCACAATAGAGAAATAATAGAGCGCCGTGCCCAACATGCTCAGCGTAATACCAATAATGATCCGAGTCGTGATGGATGTTGAACGGGTAGCATTTGTATGGTTCAGATAGTGATGAATTAGGAAAACAAAGATCAAAATTAGCGTGAAATTTAATACAAGATCGCGTAGCAAATGGTCACCGTCCACATTACGACTTCAGGATTTCATGCATTCAATGAATGTTGTCAGATTCATGGTCGCAGTTCCTCAGTACACAAATCATAGTATGCCGTGCTCCCTTATTCAATTGACGATATTGACCATTTTTTTGAAAATAATTACTACTTTCAGCTAACATCCCCTTATCACCAAACAACGTTTTTTTTCATGAAAATTCATCATTAAATATGCTGATATAAAAAAGAGAATCATCCAAATGAACCGATGTAATCGTAACTTGGGCTTCCCACACTTCCTGATCAGCCTTCATCAGTTTGGCTACGCCGGACCAGGTCTGATTTCCTCTCCAGTGGGTATCCATTAACAATCGGGCAGGCTGACCTATGGTGCTCTCCCGTGAGAATCCTGTTTTGGTTACATAAACGGAATTCACATCCAGAATCACACCCTCCTCATCTGTAATCATGACCGCATCCGTTAGCAGTAAGAAGGCTTTGAGTTCCAGTTGCATGGTTGTCCACTCCCTCTAATGAAACATGATGTGATGCTGTCCCTGTGTGATAATCTCTTCTACGATCCCGTTTAATACTTAAACTGTCTAATCAGGCGCTGCAGCTCTTCAGCCAGGGTAGACAAGCCACGAGCCGAGGAAGAAATCTGCTCCATCGCTGCCAGTTGCTCCTCTGAGGAAGCGGCCACTTCTTCGGAAGTTGCGGCGTTGCCTGACGCAATTCCTGCCAACTCATTGGATACAGCAGATACTTCCTGTACACCTGCTGTGATCTCTTGCGACGTGGCAGCAATCTCTTCAATCTGAGGTGTCGTTTCCCGCATGCTATCCAGAATACGTTCAAACTTCCGAATCGCTTCTGTAGAGATGTCCATGCCCTCTCCAACCTCTGAAGTCACCTTCTCCATCATGCGAACGGAAGCAGCCATATCTTCCTGTACCGCCGTAGTCAGCACGGTGATTTCATTGACGGACTGCCCGGATTGCTCTGCCAACTTGCGAACCTCTGCTGCTACAACAGCGAATCCATTGCCATGTGTACCTGCACGAGCAGCTTCAATGGATGCGTTCAGCGCGAGCAGGTTTGTCTGTTTGGCTATATTTCCGATTAACTCCGTGATCGCTGAAATTTGGTGTGATCGTTCATATAACGCTTGAATCAATTGGTTTGTCTGTGCTACCGTCTCTTGAATCGATTGCATCTGACTCACCGTCTGCTTGACGGTGTTGCCGCCTTCTTCTGCTTGTACGGTTGTATGTTTCGCCAAATCAGCAACTTGTATGGAACGTTCGGCGATTCGTGTTATCCCAATTGTAATTTCATTCATGGCCTGATGGTTATGTTCAATACCTTCGGTCTGTTTCTCCGCACCACTCGCAATTTCCTGAATGGCTAGCGCTACCTGCTCACTGGCTGCACTGGTTGATTCCGCACTCTGAGTCATTTCATCCGATGAGATGACTACCTGACTAGCGCTGTTCTCCACATTTTGAATCAGCACACGCAGATTGTGCTGCATTTTGCCAAAGGCATCACTCAGTTCACCAATCTCATCATGGCTTGTGCTAGTAATGGTTTGGGTTAGATCCCCTTCACTCACCTGGATCGCCTGATCCTTCAACTGACGAATGGGTCTAATGATGGATCGCATCACAAGCCAGATAATCACAATACCAACGACGAGGCAGGAGACAATAACAATAATCATTCGTTTTAGAATTGGTGCTGCCGCATCGTCTACCTCAGAAGAGAACATGGTGCCAGCGACCTTCCATCCCGTGGATGCATTCGTGGCGTAATACATCACTTTATCCGTTTGATCAACGGTATATTTGAAATTGCCCGATTCATTCGCATACACCGGTTTCCAAAAATCCTCTGTTGCATCTGTTCCGGGTTCTACCGTGGGATGGTAGATATACTTTTCGCTGGCATCCAATAGGATCAGATATCCCTGTTCTCCCACGTTAATTCCACTTACCAAGGTACTGATATTCGACAGATTCAGATCCAGCTGGACTACACCAGATCGGCCATTCAATGCCTTGGCGATGGTGATGGTGATTTCGTTTGTCTCGGCGGAAATATAAGGGTCTGTAACAATGACCTGCTCTGGAGTACCCATCGCTTCTGTGTACCATGGTCTTGTTCGCGGATCGTAATCTTCAGGCATCTCCGCATCAGAGGACATCAGATACACTCCTGCCTCTGTGCCTACACCTATGGTGATGATATCTGTGTTCTGCGCAGCATACCCCTTCAATTCGTTCACAACCCGAACCTCGGCATCTTCTTGTCGTAATTGCTCTGCAAGTGTATTCGCATAATATTCAATGTGATTCCGCTTGGCATTGACTGAAAGATCTATCGTTGCACTGGCAAGGTTCACATTTTCCATCGCACTATGTAAAATTTGCTTCTCCACTTCATCTTTTGCACTGTTATACGATAAAACTCCAATACTGAACGAAGGAATGGCCAGGAAAGCAATAAAGGACACCACCAGCTTGGTCTTAAAGTTCTTATGCATCTTGTTGAACCAGGTCGATTTGCTATTTTTTCGGGACAAATTTCTCTACCTCTTCCAGATTAATTTTAGTTTTACTTGATCTACTTATAAGTTGAACTAGTGATTATTTACACTTGCCACTCCGATGACAGAACAACCTTCCAATCGCTGAATGATTCATACAACTTATATAGCTCTTGTATAGCTCTCATAGATTGTAAACCATCTTTTCAAAAAACTAGGTCTCACTTCTTGTGAAAAACACTCTTTACACTACAAAACTCGAACAAATCTCTTAATTTATAATCCAAAAGAACTATTTTCAAACAAATTATACGAAAAAACTATTAAATAAAGTGTTCCGGGGATATGACCAAAATGTTAACTTTCTAAATACTTGTTAATAAGCACGCGGACGACAAAAAAAAGATCCAAGCGTTATCGCTCAGATCTAAAGGTTATTTACATTGGACCAACGTATTCTCTATTTAAATGCCGGGATCGCGATATCTGCATATTTCTCTTCGAAGAAGGCTTTGACCTCTGGACCCGCCATGCGTTTGGCCAGCTTCTGGATCGCTTCGGAGTCCTTGTTATCCTCACGGGCAACCATGGTGATCGCAAAATGGGAATCATCCTTCTCGGTTAACAATGCATCCTTTTTCGGTGTAAGACCAAGCGGACTGGCATATGCCGGAGTCATGGCTACCAGATCAGCATCATCCATCATGCGAGCCAGCATCAACAAATCCACTTCCTCAAACTTGAAGTTCTTTGTATTCTCGGTGATGTCTGCCTGTGTGGCGTTAAAACCTACGCCCTCTTTCAGCTTAATCAATCCGTTCTGCTCCAGCATCACAAGAGAGCGACCAATGTTGGAAGGATCGTTTGCAATTGCAATCGTTGCACCTTCTGGCAATTCCTCAATCGTTTTGTACTTTTTGGAGTAGCCGCCATAAATGGCATTATAGATAGGCTGTACAGCCACCAGATTAGCATTGTTCGCTTCATTATACTGGGTCATGTAAGGCACGTGTTGGAAGAAATTTGCATCCACTTCCTTGTTCGCCAGTGCCGTATTCGGCTGTACGTTATCTGATAACACAACAACTTCCAGGTTAACGCCATCTTCCTTCAATAGCGGTTTAACAATATCGAGCACATCTGTCATCGGTGGAATCAACGTGGCTACCTTCAGCGTAACTTCTTGTGCAGCTTGTGTATCTTCTTTTGTTCCTTCAGCCGCAGGTGTTTCTTCTTTTTTGCCACAAGCAGCTACAACCAGCATTACTGCAAGCAACATAAGCATCATTTTCACTTTCATTTCATGTCTACCCCTCATCGTATAATCTGTATTGGTTATTCGTAATAATGCACGGTCCAACCGTTCAGGATCTGCGATCCAGCCAGTGGGACAGTCTGCTACCTGTGAATTGGATCATCTGTACCAGGATAATCATAATGATGATCGTAAATACCATAATCTCCGTTTCGAAGCGCTGATAACCGTAGCGAATGGCAAAATCGCCAACCCCGCCGCCACCTACAATACCCATCACCGTCGAGTAAGAGATGAAGCTAATCGTAGCTGTCGTGAGTCCCAGTACAAGACCAGATCGTGCCTCCACGTACAAGAATTTCACCACAAGTTGCATCGTTGATGCCCCCATGGAAGCAGCAGCTTCAACCACTCCCCTCGGTACATCCAGCAACGCTTGTTCCACCAGTCTGGCGTAGTAGGCAATCGCAATAACCGAGAGTGGCACGGTTGCCGCCAGTGTACCTATGGATGTTCCCACAACAATCCGAGTGAATGGAATCATGAATACAACCAGTAGTAAGAATGGAAACGAACGAACGATGTTAACGATACTTCCGAGTACAAAGGACAGCGTTTGGTTCTGATACCGTTGTCCTCTCCGAAATAAGTACAACAGAGTACCCAGAGGTAACCCAATCAGAACAGCTGCCGCAATGGAGATGCCCACCATGACAAAAGTCTCTCCGATCGCCTGCCATATCTCATGCTGATATTTCAGCACAGACTCAGGTAACTTCATGACTTGTCCTCCTGTTCTGCCTGACGGAACAGAGACGAACCTGTCATCCCGTATTCGTCCCCCGCAAGCAAGGAGGTCAGCAGATCAGGCTGCGGAGCAGGGATACTGCTCACTTCCGCTTTAGACAACGTACGAACGAGTCGCCCATCCTTCATGACGGATATCCTGTGACATAGTCTGCGAGCCACTTCCATCTCATGCGTCACTACAACAATGGTCACGCCCAGCGTTTCATTGATATGACGCAGCACATCCAGGATACCGTTCGTGGTCTGTGGATCAAGCGAAGAGGTCGGTTCATCACAGAGCAGCACATCCGGACGACTGGCCAGCGCTCGTGCAATCGCCACACGTTGCTTCTGTCCTCCGCTAAGCTGAGCAGGATATTGACCCGCCTTGTCTTCCAGTCCAACAAACCGCAACACCTCAAGTCCACGTTCAACTCGCTGCGCACGGGGCGTACCCGCAAGCTCCAATGGCATGCAGACATTGCCACTCACCGTTCGGTTACTGACAAGATTGAAGTGTTGAAAGATCATGCCAATGGATCTTCGTGCCTGACGCAGACTCTGTTCATTCATCTGGGTCAGGTGCTGCCCATTCACAACAACCTCACCATCATCCGGCTTTTCCAATCCGTTGAGCATCCGCATAAGCGTGGATTTGCCTGCACCACTCGATCCGATGATGCCATGTATTTCTCCTTGTCCCACTTCGAGGGACACCGAGCTTAATGCTTCGAATCCCTGACTTGCACGGGAACCGCGCTCGTTATAACGTTTGCTTACACCATATAATGAGATCATGGAGAGTCCTCCCGTGAATGATCATGCATGGTTCTTCAAGAACACATGAAGAAAGCCCGCACAGCCGATAACCGGAGCGCGAGCAAGCCTGTTCATTTATAATAAATCAACATCCCTTACGAGACAAGCTTTTAAGGTGAGATTGCCTCCTGCAGGCGGCTGGCTTCATATACACGAAAACGTCCGTTGGACGAACCCACATACACTTCATTACTGATCCGGTTAATCATTCCATTCTTCGCATCCCGGTCCCGGTGCTCCGGGTTTCCCATCACAACGTCATGTACACGACCTAACAGTGCTCCATTCTTTTTGTTCATTACGAGCAAATTCTCGTCCATGGGCAACAGCAACTGATCATCAATGACCAGATAACTTCCCTGATTCGTCGGATGCCTTAGTGTTGCAATCGTATCTTTGGCATTCCAACGCGTCTCCCCCGTTTTATAATCCACAGCCGCCGGGTAGCCATTCTTAATCACATACAACTGATCCTCTTCCACCAGTCCTCGTTCAATCTTGCCCTTGAGCGTCCAACGTGTTTTGCCTGTCTTGGCATCATACAGGGTAGTTGTAAAATCTTCATATTCTCCGTAATGATTGCCGTTCTTGTTCTCACGGATCAACAACATGCCATCATTCAGCTCCTCAAATCTCTGTCCTACCCGAGCAGGGAATTGGGCAAGCTTTTTCCCCGTGTTCAGATCAAGCAGAAGCCACTGATTATCTAGTGATAACCATCTTTCAGCATTCGTGGTTGCAAAGGGATCCAGACGTTCGATTCCATCAAAATATGGATCATTCACAAATTGTTCTATGGTAGATCGTTTAGCTTTCAAGCTCCATACGGTTCGGCCCGATTGCGGATCGGCTGCAACTAGCTTATTCTTTTCCCAATACAACACATAGGGGTCATCTGCACTCTTGTTCAATAATTCATAACCCGTAGCCAGTTTTCGCGTCCACAATGTTTTTCCGTTTGCACTGTCCAGAACCGTTAACCAACTGTTGCTTGAGCTCTCAACAACCGGGTTATCTACAACCACAATGTTCTTCGCAGCGGTGATGCCATTTAGTTTAAAATTTTGCTTAGGAGTGTACGTCCACATGACCTTTCCGTTCTTCAAGTTCAGATGACGAATACGATCCACGTATTTTTTCTTATCAGGGTCATAATCGGTGTAGATTGTAACGTATTTGCGCTCTGCATCCACCACTGCCTGCTGTCTTCCAAAACCCCCGTTGATCTCCCATAATTGCTGGCCGGAATGTCGGTCAAGGGCATATATAGAACCTTCGTAGTAACCCCCGCTGAATCCACCGTCATCCCCTTTCATCAGGAGCACATCATCCGTGGCTGCTTGTAAAAAAGTATAGTTAATATCCCCCTGGTTGGTCCAAACCGGTTTCCAAGGGATTGTCGTTGGCAGTGTTGTGCCATAGATTTTTGTTGTGAACCCATATTCATCCGCCCGACTGATGTTCCAATCGGAAACAACAGCATTTCGATTATCCTGTGCTAAATTCCAGCGTGTTCTGACCAGTCTGCCATTCTTGTTGAATGTGACCAGAAATTGCGCATCTTCCCGCTCATATCTCCAGGTCTGTCCAATACTCATTGAATAACCCGTGAAATTTAGATTGCTTGAACTCTCTTTCCAATCCGGCTCGCCTAACCACCCAGCCACTTGTTTGGAGGTGGTTGCCTTGTTCAGCTTCATATCTGTCAGATGGCGTATAACCGAAGTTGGCAGCGATGCCTCCTGATTGAACCAACCATCCGCCACATTCATCCGCTGTTCTATAGCCTGTGCCTTGATCCAGAAGAGTCCTGGCCGATACGTGGAGGATTCTTTATTCCAGACTCGTGGGGCAATGGATACCCCATACCAACCTTTCCACTTTGCAACAATAACAGCCTTATCTGTTAGCGCTTTCTCAAAAGACCAGGTTGTAGAACTATCTGGAGCCAGATAGAACTTACTGCCTGATTGGAGTGTGAAGCTTTGGAGAGCTGTTTCCCTCATGCTTCTACTCTCCTTCAGTGCATACCAACTTGGCAACCAAAAGTTTCCATGATCGGTTGACTTAAGCTGCACCCACTCGCCTCGAACCGAGGCCAACGTATACTTTTCGTTTTTTGTTGTATAGTATTCAATCCCCATCTGGTCAGCAGCCACACTGCCATCCCTTCTGTTTTTGAACAGAGGGATGGCATTAATAAGCGTAACGGTGTCTCCTTGTTTGTAAGCTAACTTTGCAGTTAAGACTTGGGAACTTGCCCCCAATGCTTGTGGCGTTGTAGCCGAAGCTTGTCCTTCAAGGGCGACCATTTTGGAATCCAGCAGCATCCAGCCCGTCAACAGCATAGCTGATAATCCAGTCATGGTAATCCATTTGTACCCCGTTCTCTGCCAATCAGGACCCGTCTTCACTCTCGTTCATCCCCATTCATTAGAAGCTATTTCCAATAGAGACGCAGTAAAAAGGAAAAAGTTACCGTTTACCTCAATATATTTCTATCTATCTGCCCGTATTACCTTACATCCACCATCGTAGCATGATAAGGGAAGGTAACCCCGATGTAATAAGCAGCTGTTAAGGTGAGCATATAATAAAATACAAACCACAGATCAGCTCGCGAATAGCCAATCTGAATGTAATACGTTCGGCTCGCGCCATCTGTGAACCCTTTCGCTTCCATCGCTACCGCCATTCGCTGTGCACGACGAATGCTCTGTGCCAGCAGCGGAATAGCGTAACGCTTGAGTGTACCATACAAATTCCAGCGAGAGCCGCGTTGCTGTGTTCCACGAATACGAATCGCATAACGGAGCGTCTGGAATTCATCCAGCAAAATGGGGATCATGCGCATCGCGGCCAGAAAGCTATAGGCATATTTTGAGGGAAGCTTCCATTGCTGCATCAGGGAATAAAACAGCCGGACTGGTTTTGTCGTAAGACCAAAAAGTAACCCAGCCGCGGCCATAGTCAGCGAGCGAAAACCCAAGTGCAGACCGCGATAGAAACTCTCTTCGGTTATGTGGATCAGTCCCCACTTATACCATGTGGTCTCGCCCTTACCAAACATCATCATGCCTGTAGACGTGGAGATAAACACCAGAATGAATGGTGATGCGTACAGCATCAATCTGTACCACGGATGACCTGTCCAGCACAGTAATAGCATCATCGCCACCGCAACGTTGGCCATTACATTCAGATTGTGAATGAGGATAACGATGACAAACATCATCGTCAGAATGATCATCTTTAATCCCGGATTGACATTATGAAGCCAGGTTTCACGGTGAGGAAACGACAGTTGCATCAGATAACCTCCCCTCATCTACCGTCCAGATTCGGGTGCAATATCTTTTTACAATTTCACGATCATGGGTAACCATAACAATAGCTGTTCCCTCTCTCCGCAATTGCTCCAGTTGTGCTAACATGGCAAACGTATTGCGGGCATCCTGTCCAAAAGTAGGTTCATCCAACAGCAGTATTCGCTGCTCTCTCACCAGTGCAGAGGCAACGCTCAAGCGTCGTTTCTGCCCCATCGATAATTGGTAGGGATGGCGCTCGGACAGGTCGATTAATCCAAATTGATTCAGCATATGATCAGTCCTGACAAGTCTTTCTTCCGTTGTATGCCTGCCCCCCAGTAATGAGAATTCCACTTCTTCCGCGACCGTGTTGGTCACAAATTGAAACTCCGGGTTCTGAAATACAAACGCAATTCGATCTGCAAGCTGCTCCGTTTTGCCAGAAGGCTGACCGTCCACCTCATAATGACCTGTTGTTTTCAGGATATTCATCAGAGATAACAACAATGAACTCTTGCCAGCTCCATTAGCTCCGACAATACCAATCCAGTCTCCATGCCATACCTTGGCCTGCTCCACCTGAATGAAAGGTGTTTTCCCACGCCATCCGGTGAACTGCTGCAAGTCCAGTGCAGGCAGATAGGCGGGAGATACAGGCGAAAAGGATGAGTCGTGAGATATGGGGGATATACCCGGTGTATCGGATAAGCCAGACGATCGCTGTGCTTCCAAATTTGAGATGCCGTGATCCACACACACTTGAATCTCTCCAGAAGCACTTCCCTCTTCTTGCTTAGCTGCCTGCTCTTGCTCCTCCCATATGCCTGGATACCAGATTCCATAAGCCTTTAGCTTTTCCCGTTCATGCGTAAATACCTGCTGTGCTGGCCCATCCGCCACAATCTTTCCTTCAGGTGATAACACAATGATGCGGTCGACCATATCCACAATCTCGTTTATTTTGTGTTCAACGATGATGATCGTTTTGTCACTGGCGATCCGTTTGACCGTATCCCACACCTGGGAAGTCCCCTCATCATCCAGCAGTGCAGTGGGTTCATCCAAAAACAATACCTCCGGGTCCATGGCAAGCATCGAAGCAATCGCAAGACGCTGCTTCATCCCCTGAGACATGGACTGGATCAATACACGATTCTGTTCAAAGGATAACCCCACTTGTTTCAGATAATATTCAATCAGAGCAGGCATCTCTTCACGCGGAATATTTCGGTTTTCCAGAACAAATGCGATCTCTTCATCCGTAAAGGACATACAGAACTGGGTATCCGGATCTTGAAAGACCACTCCTGCTTGGGCGGGAACCTGAATATCATCACATTTCATCGGAATCTCAACCGAACGTGGTATCAGACCGCTCAGAATTTGCAATAACGTTGATTTACCGGAGCCACTTGGGCCAAGCAACAGCACTTTCTCCCCTTGACGCACAGAAAGAGACAAGCCTTGAAATACCAAGGCTTCCTCTCCCGGGAACTTGCATCTTAGATTTGTGACACTTACCGCTTGCGAATTCCCTTCCCCGTTCATCTAATCCAGCGCCTCATAATCTTGTTTGGATACCGGTCTGAGCGAACGCGTTACACCAGTCAGTTCCAATGCTTTGGCGAGATAATAAGCAAACACTCCAGCAATCAAGATGCTTCCGATGAAGCGGAATCCGATAAATAACGTATAGTTCCAGGCCGAGAGTGAATCAATATACCCGTACTGGTAATCCAGCAAAAGCGAAGCCGCTGCGGCTCCTATGGCTGCAAGACAGGTGACAAACAGATTGGTTTTACGATACAAAAATGCGGCGAAGAATATCTCGGCTCCCAATCCTTGCAACAGACCGTATACAAGTGTGGACATGCCCCATTCACTACCCAGAAAAGCACTTACCGTTGATGCCGCAACTTCGGCAAGAATAGCCACGCCTGGTTTACGAATGATAACAAAAGCAAACGTGCCCGCCATAAACCACATGCCGTAGATCATCTGCTCCGCATGAACGCCAAATGGTTTCATCAAGTCATATGTAGGTCCCCATATCTTGTAAATCACCCCAAACACTACTGCGATCACGATGGTTACCAGAATATCCGTTAGTTTCAATCGCTTGTTGCCTGCTGTTGTTGCCATGTTCTCTACGTCCTTCCTTTGTTCCCTGTGAGGGTTATCAAAATAAACGAAAAAGCCTCCCCGGTTCCGGGCAGGCCTTACGTACAGTGTACAATCCTCACAATGATGTATTGGATGGATGTCGAAAATACGGAATATCAACCAGCACCCCTCCGTCATGGCAGATACACCACCACAGTTCAAAGAGGTCTGTTGTTCATCCACGTTCATTCCCACAATTCACCCTTACATATCGCAAATCCATGTTCTCTACGCTGGCATTACCCAGATCAGATGTACGGTCAGCGGCACAAGGCCACTCTCTCAGCCCAACTTCATTGAGCTCCCGGTTCACTTATTTCATTGCTTCTAATGTACATCAGATGGGTATTTGTGGCAATCCCTAGAAAAATCATCATGCTTCATTTGGGGTAACAGGGGAAAGAATCTGATGGTTCACTTTCCATAATATGAAACATTTAGGTTATGTAGTCCGTCTTAAACATTAGAAGGGAGATTGATAGTGATGAAAGATTACAATTCTGTTTGGCAGCTTAAAACATGGAAAATGGTCCTTGCCGCTTCGATACTCACCGCAGGCACGGCACCTGCCTTACTCTCATCCACTGTGGCGGAAGCCGCAACAACTAAACCTAAACCGACAGCTTATATTAACAATGTTCAAGCTCAATATGATGTTGTCATACGGCAGGGTATTACGTACGTGGCATTGACGGAGCTTCAATTCCTCGGCAACTATACGTTTGGTTACAATAACAAAACAAAAGAGATCAGCATTAGCACAGGCAGCGATAAGTATGTCCTTACACCTAACAGCAAAACAATGAAGAAAAACGGTCAGAATGCGACATTATCCTCAGCGCCGATTCTGGTGAATGGTAAAGCGATGCTTCCGCTCCGTGCCATCGGTGAAGCTTTTGGTGCCAAGGTGCAGTGGAACCAGAAGGCCAAGGAAGCCTACATTTACACTACCGATGCTACGATTGTAAAAGAATATAACAGTTCCGATCTGACTGTGGCGCGTGAAGCCGCACTGCATCTGCCACGCTTCTCTGAACTGGGACAAGCACGTCTGGACATTCGCAACCCTTTGGGTCCAGTGGATTCATCCATTGAATACATCTTTGAGCAAGGTAAAAAAGATCGTTTCTTCGTTGTTGAGGATAACGATCTGATCAGTTATTATATCCTTAAAAATGGAAGTGCACTGTTACAATGGCAGGCTAACATCAGCAAAAATGCCGGAACCATCGGTGACCTGTTCTTTATTAAAAACAAAGCCGTTGCTGAAGCAGGGACTCGTCCTTCCGTAGCAGGTCAAACACTCGTATCATTTAAGTACTCTCGCATGCTTGAAGAAACCTCTTACGAAATCATGAACAAATTGGACTCTATTGATACCGGTTCTGTTGTCCCCGAGAAAGGCAAAGTCATCGTTGAAGTTCCGGGAGAGCAATAATTTGAGCATCCTCTATAAAACATTGCTCAGCAGAACTATACTATGACATCTGCATTACAAAGAGCGTCCCACAAAGTCATTGTAACAATGACCTTGGAACGCTCTTTTTGGCGTTATATTTTAACTTCAAATTACAAGCAGAGCTTAAACTTTTACCAACTCCAGCGATTCAATCTTCTGTCTAATATTGCGTGTTCCCAGACTGGCTCGTTTTCCCTGAAGCAAACCCCTTGAACAACGTTGGTACTTTGGAATAACGGGTATTCGTAATTTTCCCTTGTGATGTGCTGCTGTCTGTACGCATAATCGAATCTTTTACATTGGAAATGTTGGAGTTATCCAGCGTCATGTTAACTGCAAAGGAAGTTCCACCATTTTGGCGAACCAGTTTGCCAATATCATCTGCACGGAAATTTTTGATGTTAATTGTTCCAGCTGCATTCATCTGGAACACTTTATCATAAGCCTTATACGCTGCCCCACCGGTAATGTTAACCGTTCCGGCAGACTTCAATGTCAGTGCATCCTCGCCCACGTCCTGCCAGACCACATTCGATATATTACAGTTGCCATAACAGTGAACACCATCAGCAGCTGGTGATCCAATGTTTACGTTTTTGAGCGTGGCCCCTGCCTCCAGACGGAAGACTGGCTTCTGATTTTCTGCTTGAGATCCGTCGCCAAGTGTGGAAGGATTAGCTACAAATGTTTTGCCTTGACCATCATAGGTCGTGCCCTTTGGAACAATAATAGTTGAATTTACAACCGTAGGCGCAGCCGCAGCCGGAACTGCACCAAATATAGAAGCAACCAAACCAGCGGACAGTAACAACGTCAACATTTTTTTCATAACTTTATTCCTCCCTTATTCTCTCGTTTTTTGGTAATGTACAGCCTGGGCTTGTACTGGAAGTTCGCCAGAGGTGCACCTCTGTCCGACCAACAACCTAATCCTACCAAATAAGGAAGGTAACTAGAATAATCATTAGATCAGATATATCATGACATCGTACAATCCCTGTCATATCGGCATTTTTTGCATGCTAGGTCTCTCAAGCAATATGCTGATATCAACCTCTGGTATGCTCATTTGTAACGTATGTACCCCTCACTTAATCCCCAATAACAAAGAAAGACCACTACATTTGTCTCCAAATGTGTGATCTTGAATGTCTTCTGGCTTGCTGATATAAAATATCAGGCTCCAAATCTCTGACGATAACCGCACTTTCTACACAACTCTTCTACAGCTTCGCGTTTGGAGAAGCCATATACCAGATTGTTCGCTCGCTCACCCTCAATAATCTCCGAGAATGACTTCTCGTGCACATTACCCAGGTTAATCACACCCTCGCCATCGAGACAGCATGGAACCACCGTTCCATCTACAAGCACAGCTGCCTGACCGCGAAGTGCATGGCAGAAGCCTTTGCCGTCATCTTCAGGTGCATCCAGACTCGGCCACTGGAACTCATGGTCCTGATTCAGGTATACATTCGGGGCAATTTTGACCCCGCTGCCTGGAACTACTTTTTCCTCAATGCGGAAATCCAGATTGAACTCACGTTCCAATACTTCAAGGGTCTCCCGATTTCGATTCATCTGAGCATTTGTGAAGTTATCCTGTGTCAGATTCCACAACCGAAATGAGATGATGACATTGTGCTTAACGGCCTCGTGTACAAAGGACAAAATATGACGCAGGTATCCGTCACGGTCTGTTGAACCTTCATGCCCATCGAAACTGTGCAGGGAGAAATTCATCTGCCGCAGCGCCGGTTTGCCAAGCAATTTATGCTGAGTCTTGGGCAGCAGTGTACCATTCGTTGTAATGTTCACCTTGAGTCCCTTCTCATGTGCGGAATCGAGCAACAAATCTATTTTGGGATGCAACAAGGGTTCGCCTTTGACATGTAGATAAATATGATTGGTGTGTGGTTTAACTTGATCCAGTATATTGTTGAAGACTTCAGGGTCAATGAATCCTTTGGCACGCTGTGTCTGCGGACAGAAGCTGCATGCCAGATTGCAGATACTCGTGATCTCAATATATACTTTTTTGAACGTTTTCAACTCGGGTCCCCATTCTGCCTAGGAGGGAGAACAATCCCACCTGCATTTTGTGATCCGGCCAATATGCGCCACCCCTATTATATCGGGTTAGGGAGCCCAGGTAAATTGTTCAGTTGTTCGGGTCTGACTCCAAGTTCATCTCAAGAATTCCATCATGCTGCCTCTTTACAGTTCATGTTCGAGTGATATATGCTGAACAGACAACTGCATATCTTGAACTTTTGCACTAGGGGAGCCTTGCGGCTGAGACGAATATGATTATTCGGACCCTTTGAACCTGATCTGGATCATACCAGCGGAGGGAAGTGGAGCGGCCTTTTAGTAAGCGGATTTTTTTCATGTATGTGAAGATAAATTGCGGATTTAACTTACAGACCCACTCATTTCTCCGGAAATGGGTGGGTCTTTTTTGTTCCTTTTGCAGAGTATAGGATGCCGTTGTTATTCCAGCAGTCTGACATCAAGGGGGTGAGGATCAGATGAACAACCATGTAACCATTGAGAACGTTAGCTTCGCTTTTCCTGAAAAAAAGGATTCACCCGTGCTCGCCAATGTGTCGCTTAAGGTCCAACAAGGAGAATTTGTCTCGCTCATTGGCTCCAGCGGGTCAGGTAAAAGCACGCTCTTCAAGCTACTCGCAGGCTTGCATGAGCCAACCGTCGGCACCATCGATATTGCTGATGTACCGCACGGACAACGGCTCGGACGAGTCGCCTATATGCCGCAGAAAGATCTGCTGTTATCCTGGCGTACCGTCATGGAGAACTGCATGCTTCCTTCCGAGTTGGCACCAGGCCGACAGGACAAGGACAAGTTACGTGCCAACATCCTAGCTGGATTGGCAAGGTTCGGCCTGTCGGGTTATGAACAGGCCTATCCAGATGAATTGTCCGGCGGCATGCGGCAGCGGGTGGCATTGCTTCGTACCTTGCTTACAGGCGGGCAGCTCATGTTGCTGGATGAACCCTTCGGTGCACTCGACGCATTAACCAAACGAGAAATGCATCGCTGGTTGCTGGAGCTGTGGGAGAGCTTTGGCCAAACCGTGATGTTCATTACACATGACATCGAAGAAGCCCTGCTGTTAAGTGACCGTATCATTCTGTTAACTCCAGGAGGGCAAGGTCAGCAGTTGCAGGAGATGACGGTTCCTTTACCACGCCCAAGGCATTCGGACATGATCTACGAACCGGCTCTCGTGCAGATGAGGCAACAACTGGAGGAACAATTGCATGCACGATAGAGCTGAGGTTAGCGTCTGGACGTGGTGTTCAAAGTGGCTCTCGAGGTCGTTTTCCCAATATGGTCTGTTCATTATGCTCATGTTCTTATTACTGGCGATCTGGGAAGTGATTGTGCGTATGGGATGGGTGCCCTCCTTCATCATTCCTGCACCCACGGCCATCGTAAGCTCACTGGTTAAGCATCGCCGTCTGCTGTTGACCATCCATCTGCCTGCTACCTTTATGGAGGTTGTTGTTGGTTTTGTCTTGTCCATAGTGACTGGAATTACGCTGGCAACAGGCATGCATATGAACCGATCGATTGAAAAGGCATTGTATCCCTTCATCGTGATCAGTCAGACCATACCGTTGATTGCCTTGTCCCCCGTATTTATCCTGTGGTTTGGTTACACGTTGTGGAGCAAAGTCGCCGTGGTATTTTTAATCGCATTCTTCCCCATTGTGGTCAGTACCTACGATGGACTCCGCCAAGGCGATCCAGAGCAGCGTGAACTGTTGCTCACCATGGGCGCCAGCAAGTGGGATATTTTTTGCAAACTCCAGGTTCCGCTGGCACTTCCCTCTTTTTTCTCGGGGCTAAAGATGTCTGTGGTGTACTGCGTGGTTGGGGCAACGATTGGCGAATGGCTCGGTGGTAGCAAAGGTCTAGGGTACTTCAGCCGTCGTATGTCCAGCAACATGAACACGGATGCGATGTTTGCCGCCATTTTGCTGTTATCCCTGCTTGGGATCGTTTTGTTTGTACTGATTACCTGGCTGGAGAAACGGTTTAACATACGGCGTCATCGTCATGGAGGCAAAAGAAAGGTTGGATAATACTTAGACAGAAATTAGATGTAAATACAGTAGTTACAATCTTCAAAACAAAACATATCTTATGCACAATTTCAGCAACATCTTCAATCAGTTCATTGTCACATTATCGTTAACATGCTGTTGCCCATTTTCTACAAATCAAAACGATGAAATGAGGAACTTCATTTATGAATAACAAAGGTATATACTCCCTGCTTCCCATCATACTCATTAGCCTTTTGCTGATCGTTAGCGGATGCAGCACCACAGACAATAGCCAAAATACGCCAACAACAGATTCGGCAACCAATACACAGCAAACAGATCCGTCTGCAACCGAACCTGCATCAGACACCAAAGATAAACTGTCTATCATGCTCGACTGGTACCCGAATGCAGTACACTCCTTCATCTATGTGGCTCAGGAAAAAGGATACTTTGCAGACCAAGGTCTGGATCTCGATATTCAGATGCCTGCGGATACCAATGATTCGCTCAAACTTGTTGCTGCCGGAAAAATTGATCTGGCCCTAAGTTACCAGCCCCAAATCTTGCTCGCGCGTGGCGAGAACATTCCTGTACGTTCCATTGCTGCTGTTGTTCGGCACCCGCTTGTGCATCTGTTGACCGAAGCGAATGGCAACGTAAGTTCACCCAAAGATCTTGAAGAAAAGACTGTTGGTTATTCCTCCATTCCTCTGTACGAAGCGATGGTACGCACGATGATCAGTAAGGATGGCGGCAATCCCGACAACATAAATCTGGTCGACGTTGGGTTCGATCTGATTCCTTCGCTGGCTTCCGGACAAGCGGATGCGATTATGGGTGGTTTTATTAACCATGAACAATTGATTTTGGAGAAAGAAGGACATGCCATGAAATCGATTAACCCCGTCGATTATGGTGTGCCTGATTATTATGAATTGGTCCTGACTGCAAGTGAAGCTGGCATTGAAGCAAAAAAAGACCAACTTACCCGGTTCGTCAAAGCGGTCCAGGAAGGACAGAAATATGTGACTGAGCATCCAGAAGAAGCCTTGAGTATTCTGCTCGCTCATGAGAATGAAACATCACCGCTTGACCCGGAGATCGAAACCAAAAGCCTGGCAATTCTGCTACCACTCATGAATGAAGAAGGCCAACCATTTGGTCGGCAGGAAATGGAATCGTGGGAAAATGTACGTACATGGCTCGTTGAACAGGATTTGATTCCTGAATCGGTGAAAGCCGAGGATGCTTTTATTACTCTGCAAGGAGAGTAAATAAAGGAGAGCAACGCGAATGAAGGAAAAGTGATTGAACATAAAGGGAATGAAAGCAAGGGGATTAAAAGCAAAGTTAACAAAACGTAGGATCCAATGCATGAAGTTTTGCGAAATGGAATTGGCCTGAAGCAAGCATCGGAGTATCAGAATTTATTTATAACAATCCTAAGTGGCTTGATGTGCAATTGGGTAGATTGATATGCGTTTGACTGGCTTGATGTGCATCTGGGCAGATTGATATGCGTTTGGGTGGCTTGTTGATATGTATTTGGTAATGTAATTAGCGCTTATCTTCAAGCCTACTGGGAGCTGAAACGCTCCTTAACTTGATCGAAACAGAGCATGCTACGACCGCTAACGAATCTGAGGCGTCCTATTCAGGGATTTGGAGCGGTTGCAGAAATCTAAAGAACCTGAAACATGTTATATCAGAATAAATAGCTGTTTGCAGCGTTTTGGTCAGGCGATTCTGGGAATAACGTGTCTGATGTTCCTTACATTTCAAAAGGAGGACCTGACAGCCAAATAAGACGTCCTGTGTTCTTTAGAAACATCGTCTGACCAGTCGTGCCCGATCATGCCCAAATCAGTTGGGTATCGACCAGCCTAGACTTCAAGACACCGGTTGGATGCTAACATCCATCACACTATCTCTTGCCTGAGTTTGGAGAAATTCACTCTGTTCACTTTCTGTATTTTGTATCGTTTCGTTTTTTATTGTTTCGCTAGATATCGATCAGAATGATTCAATTTGTCTATATCCAGTTCCAAAAATCCATTTTAGTGAGTTATGAAATTGATTCAGATTTTACGTTTCTGCTTTTCCCGCATTAATGCATCTGGCTGTTGTTAGACTCTGCGCCCCAACTCAACAAGGCAACTCATATCCTATTATTCTGTTGAGTGACTCCAGATATCGGACTTCCGCCGATCGGGTTACTTCAAAACAAGGAGGAAATTATATGTCTTATCTGGAACGTGTTCGTACGCAAAATCCGCTGGTACACAATATCACTAACCTTGTCGTGGCTCCCTTCACAGCCAATGGTCTGCTTGCACTCGGTGCGTCCCCTTTTATGGCCTATGCTCATGAAGAGGTCGCTGATGTCGCCAAGATGTCAGGAGCCGTGGTACTCAACATCGGTACACTCGATGACAAAGTCGTTCAGGCAATCCGTCTGGCAGGCCAATCGGCTAATGCGCATCACGTGCCTGTGGTGCTTGATCCGGTTGGAGCTGGCGCAACCACCTATCGCACGGAAACCGTGCAGATGCTCATTCGTGAACTTCGTCTCACAGTACTGCGCGGCAATGTGGCAGAGGTCGCTAATGTCATCGGTGAGAGTTGGAGTATTAAAGGTGTGGACGCAGGATCAGGTGAGGGCGACCGAATCGGCATTGCGGAGCGGGCAGCGCATAAACTTGGCTGTGTCGTGGTCATTACCGGAAAAGAAGATATTATTACTGATGGACAATCCACATTTCTCACGAGTAATGGTCATGCCCTGCTCACTCAGGTCACAGGTGCTGGCTGTCTGCTCAGTTCAGTGATTGGTGCTTTTACAGCCATAGCGGAATCAGGAGCCGATCTTCTAGGCAGTGTTGTTGAAGCGCTAGCGTTTTATGGTGTAGCAGCTGAACTGGCGGCAGAGCGGACAGCTCATCAGGGGCCGGGCAGCTTCCAGATTGAATTGTTGAATCAACTGGCACAAGTAACACCAGACCTCTTGGCAGAACGCGCACAGATCCGTCAGATCCGTGGAGGTGCAGTATGAGTATTGCTCAAGCGCTAACCATTGCAGGCTCCGATAACGGGGGCGGCGCAGGCATTCAGGCCGATCTGAAAACATTCCAAGAACTTGGTGTATACGGCATGACCGTTATCACCGCTATTGCTGCCCAAAATACAACTGGTGTGCAGGGCGTTTTTCCCATCCCTTACGATGGCATTGCCCAGCAATTGGACTCGACCGGCGAAGACTTTCAACCAACCGCAACGAAGACCGGCATGTTATATAGTGCCGAGATTATTCGTCTAGTGGCTGAGAAATGGCAGCAATACCGTTGGTCAAATCTGGTCATCGACCCTGTGATGGTAGCCAAAGGTGGCGCCCCCCTTCTCCAGCAGGAAGCTGTAAAGGCGTTGGTTACGGATCTGTTGCCCCATGCCCTGATCACAACACCTAATATACCGGAAGCGGAACTGCTTACTGGAATGTCCATCACGAATCTGAATCAGCGGGAAGAAGCCGCAAGACAGATTGTACAGATGGGCTCAACGTATGCTTTGGTCAAAGGTGGTCATGATGAAGGAAGTGGCATGATCGTGGATGTGCTCTACGATGGGCAGTCTTTTCATTATCTGGAGAATGTGCGTGTGGTAACACGTCATACACACGGAACAGGCTGTACATACTCCGCTGCCATCACCGCAGAGTTAGCCAAGGGTTCACCTGTTCTGGCTGCCGTTACGACCGCGCGAGCATTCATTCAGGCAGCCATCGAAGATGAGCTGGGGATTGGGGCCGGACATGGGCCGACAAATCATTTTGCGTATCAGCGCAGACAGCGGGGTGAGCAGTGATGCACCCTTGGAATGCAGAAGCGGTACGACGCGCGATGCAGGTGTATTTAGTGATGGGCAGCGTCAATACAAAGCAAGACCCTGTGGAAGTGCTGCGCCAGGCCATTGCTGGCGGCATTACGCTGTTCCAGTTCCGCGAAAAGGGAACTGGCGCCCTGGTTGACGAATCTCGCATCACACTTGCGATGCGGCTTCGCGAGGTGTGCAGCCAGCACGGTGTCCCGTTCATCGTGAACGATGATGTGGAGCTGGCTGTAGCGGTGGAGGCCGACGGCATGCATGTCGGCCAGGATGATGCGGACGCGGCGCTAGTACGCGCCCGCATTGGAGATGGGCGGATGCTTGGCGTATCCGCCCACTCCGTGGATGAGGCGCGCCGTGCCGTGCAGGCGGGCGCCGACTACCTTGGCGTCGGGCCCATGTACCCGACGCGCTCCAAAGCGGATGCCCACGCTGTGCTGGGCCCCGCAGGGGTGGCGGAACTGCGCGCCGCAGGCATCGCAGTTCCGATTGTGGGTATCGGCGGCATTACGCCCGATACCACGGCCGCCGTGATGGCGGCTGGAGCCGACGGAGTAGCCGTCATCTCCGCCATCGCGGGCGCGGCCAACGTGTGCGCAGCGGCTGCGCAGTTCGCTGCGGCAGTGCGCGGGATGCAGGCGTAGCCCTGCTCTCCCTGCACTGCCAGCCCCGTGGGCTGCACCGAATACATGGTGCAACCTACAACTGCTCACGCTCCTCTCCATAACAGAGGAGCCTCAAAACACCCCCGCGGCGCGGTAACAACCCATGTCTTCGACATAGAAGCACAGCCGCTCCCCTACAGTGACTGAATTTTACAATAATTTCATCACACATATTCACATCTATTCACCAATCCATGATCAAGATGCAGCTTCCATGCTCGCATCTTGTTTTTTCATTTTCAACGGTTGACTCTCACGTAACGTGACACTGTACAATCGGTGTTGTAAGGAGGTTTCACACATGGCCATGAAGGTAAAAGAAGTTGCCGAACTTGCCTCGATCAGTGTGCGCACACTGCATCACTATGATGAGATCGGACTATTAACCCCGGACGAAGTGACTTCCGCCGGGTATCGATTATATTCAGATGCCAACCTGGGACGGTTGCAGCAGATATTGTTTTTCAAGGAACTCGACTTCTCTCTGAAGGAGATCAAAAACATTATAACCAACCCCTCCTTCAATCCGGAAGAAGCACTTAAAATGCATCGACTTATACTGCTGGAGAAGCGCCAACGCTTGGACCAGATGATTGCTACCATTGATAGAACAGTTTTACACGTGAGAGGAGAGATTAAAATGACAGCCAAAGAACAATTCGAAGGATTTGATTTTAGCCAGAATCCGTATGAACAAGAAGCGCGGGAACGTTGGGGAGACCATGCCGTTGATCAGGCAAACCAGAAGCTGCACAGTAAATCAATCACGGATCAGAAAGCTCTATCCGATCAAATGAACGAAATCTACAAGCGTCTGGCCGCACTTCGTCACACAGAACCAGCATCTGCCGAGGCACAGGCCGGTATTCAAGAATGGTACACCTGGCTGAATCAGATGGGAAGCTACTCGCCTGAAGCCTTCAGAGGACTTGGTCAGATGTACGTGGACGATGAACGCTTCACGCGTAATATTGATCAGTTTGGAGATGGTTTGGCAGTATTTATGAAAGATGCTATGGCTGTATTTGCTGACCAAAACAAATAATATAGACCTGTCTTCGACCACATACAGTTTATTCAACTCTCATTGTCGTCAGATGTGTACTGTAAACGATAGTCTGGAAATTAAACCTCTGTCCGTAGTGATAAAAGTAATCTCTCGTCATCAGCTTTATCGCTGTACATGACATCAGGACATTTGAACCTTCCTCCTGTGGTGACCGTCCTTCTTGTAATTACCTTTTGAAAATGCTGAATATATACTAGGGTTACGTTGTAAATAAATTGGATCGATCCGAGTTACTACAGCCATTATGAGCGGATAATCCCGCCTACTGCCCAGTGTACACACAAAAGGGACGTCCGCCCTCTCAGGCGTATCGTCCCTTTTATGTATGCAAGTAACTCAGCCGCAATGTGAACATGCCTAACTGCTGCTCACTCTGAGTACTTTATAAATATCTTTCAAAGTAGGTTGCTCTTTACTACGTTTTTCTTCTGCTCCCAGTCCTTCGATATAACTTCATAAGTGCTTAGGATGATGAGCATTAAATTTCTTCTGTCAAATGTTCTTCATTTTGCTGCCAGCATCACCGTCTATCCGATTAAGCTCTTGGCGCATGATCCGATGAAGATGCATCCGTAGCTAGACTTGTTCTCGCCATCCGGCCAGGAATCTGCCATGCAGACACAATCGCAAGTACAATGAATAACAAATCAATCGGTTGACTGAAATACTCCTGGAAGGTTTCCACAAACGCACTGATCATCTCGCTATCAAACACAAGTTCCATCACGCTTACATCACCAAACAGTTCGGAAGTAAAATAAACCACCGTCAGATATTTCCCCAACAAAATACCAACAAGCGCAAACAGTACGGCAATAATCTTATGTACCGTCGCAATTTGTTTATTGGAGAACAACACAACTGCGTAACCCGTGAGCGCTCCAATCAGAATCGCAATTAATCCCACCTCATAATCGGTCATTGCAGCAATAGCTGCCCATACGATGCCTCCCAGAATGGCTGCAATTAAGCCACCAATGATCGGCATACCGATTTTAACTCCTTGTTTCTCTTCCACGTTGTCTTTCCCTCCTGAGTCATGCATATGCTACTTTTCCAGAATTCACCTTTCCTATGAAACCACAAAAAGACCTATTATTCAACATTTTTCTACTTTTGGGACCATCTATTTACATAATAGAAAAGATATATTAAGCATCCATTTCCTTATTCGCTCGAATATCATTTTAGTTTTGTCCACAAACCTCTCATAATCATTCCCTTGGCACATAAAAAACATCCCTCCAACAGCATAATTGCCGTAGAAGGGATGTTGTCCATATCTATATCATAGATATAACCAATGTAACCGAGAAAACTACATTGAAAAGCTCTCTCTATCTTACCTTTGTACTTCCTTGGAAGGCTGAATGACAGCTGCAATCTGTGCCAAAATGGCATCCACCGATGCAGGATCATGCACATCATACTCATCAATGTTCAGACGCAGCACAGGGCAAGCTGTAAACTGATCAATCCACACGGAATAGCGCTCGTGCATGTGTTCCCAGTACGAACGGTCCGTCTGAATCTCCATCTCGCGTCCGCGTTCCGTAATACGGTTTAAAATCGAAGGCAGACTGCCTTCCAAATAGATCAGCACGTCTGGATGTGGGAAATATGGTGTCATCACCATCGCTTCAAACAAACTGCTATATGTCTCGAAATCTGTAGCAGACATGGTTCCTTGATCCGCATGCATTTGTGCAAAAATGCCCGTATCTTCATAGATGGAACGATCCTGTACGAATCCCCCACCTAGTTCAAAAATCTTTTTCTGTTCCTTGAAGCGCTCTGCCAGGAAATAAATCTGCAGATGGAAGCTCCAACGCTCAAAGTCATGATAGAACTTCTCCAAATATGGATTATGATCAACTTGTTCCAGAGAAGTCTTGAAATTCAAACGCTGTGCAAGCGCAGCCGTTAACGTGGATTTACCCACTCCAACCGTACCGGCTACCGTAATTAATGCATTCGTTGGAATGCCATAGTTATTCATATGATATACTCCTTTACCTGATTAACAATTTGCCTGAAGTGTTCAGGATGTTCCACAAAGTCGAGTTGCTCTGCATTGACCTTAATGATTACTGGCGGATTTGAGCTATTTTCCAGATAGTCCATGCCTGTTTTGTAATCGGCGATCAGTTGTTCCATATATGCCGGGTCCATATCCTGCTCAAATGAGCGTCCACGCTTGTTAATGCGGTACATCAACGTATCGAGTTCAGCTTCAATATAGAGCACCAGGTTGGGCTTTGGCAGATCATCTGTTAACAGATGATAGATTTGACGATATTTATCCCGTTTCGTTCCCTTTAAGGTACGATCGGCAAAAATCATATTTTTATAGATATGATAGTCTGAAATGACTGGGGTATTCTGCTCTACATAATGAACGCCCGTGTCTTCCAGTTGTTTAAACCGATTACACAGAAAAAACATTTCCAATTGGAAACTCCACTCGTCGATATCCTGATAAAAGGAAGCCAGAAATGGATTCTCTTCTACGATTTCTTTAACTAACGGAAGATTCAATTCATGGGAAAGCATCGTTGCCAGCGTTGTTTTCCCCGCTCCGATCGGACCTTCCACGGCAATAAACGGGGCTGATTTCATCGTGTTCACTGTTCCTCCTCGTACTTATGCGTGTTTCCGTTTTCTATATAGACCTAACCTATTGTATCACAGCTTTAAGGATTGGAACGCCAGTATTTTATGTATATAACAAGTCAAATCACAACTATTGAATTTCATTAAAATAAAAAAAACACACTCGATATCATCAAGTGTGTCTTCTATTGCTTGGCGGCGTCCTACTCTCCCAGGACCCTGCGGTCCAAGTACCATCGGCGCTAGAGGGCTTAACGGTCGTGTT
>NZ_ASPR01000044.1:0-5977 GCF_000517845.1 Paenibacillus sp. FSL R5-192
CTCCCGGCTTCCCCCATCGTAAAACGACCACAAAAAAAGGCCAACCAGTAATTACTGGCTAACCTGATAATACGAAAAGCCGCCAGGATATAATCCAGCGGCTTTTCTGTGAATATGAAACGATAATCTGTGCGACCTATAGTTGCTGCATCCATTCATTTTCAGAAATGACGGTATATCCTTCTTGTCTCAACAATGCTGAGGTGACACCTTCTCCAGTTACCTTGTGATTGGCAAAATTCCCATCATAGATCATCTTTGTACCACAGGACGGACTAAACTCCTTCAGTACCACACACGATACATTCAATTCTCGCGCCCATTCGAGCGTCTGATAGGCTCCCTTAATATAAAGCTCTGTGACATCCTTGCCACTTTTCTCGATCACTTTTGCAGTGCCTGCCAGTACGTCCTTGCCCGTGCCACCGATAATTTCAGCTGGTTCCCGTGGAGTCGAGAATCCGCCAAGCAGCTCCGGACATACCATCTTAGCCTGCTCCTGCTCCACCAGCTCCTGAATTTTCTCATCCAGGCTCGCTGTTCCATTGTAACGGCAAGCTACCCCTGCCAGACATGAACTCACCAAATATTTCATCGTTATCTCCTTATACACATTCCATCTATGAAGTAAATTGTAACATATAAGATCAAGCTCTATAACTCGCCTCTGGTAATCATCTTGATCCGTCCATCTTCCCTGTATTCAACCTGAAAAACATCCGTGCTCGACTCCAGTTCAAATGTGACGACTCCTAATTGCTCAGCATTTCTGTGAAGTTTATAAGCATCAAAATCAATGTTAAATATCTTCTTCACTATTAGCCCCACTTTTTCTCTAAGAAGAGACTCATCTATATTATATAATTTCTCATGATAAGCCTCCATCTCTTCGATGTTGCCTATTTCTTGTTGCTCATAATGATTAGCATCCCCTACGGTATAACCCAAGCCCTCTTTTCCTTCGGTCATCTGTACAAAGTAGTTATCTTTAAAGGAAAAAAAGACTGTATCCTTGCCAATTTCATCATCTTTGCTTCGGCTTGCTCTTACCAGATCAAGATTGGCTTTACCAGACAGAGCCTCAATCGCGTTTCTGGCATCCGTCAGCGCTGCCTGGGATACCTGATCAGGACTAAGGTCGCCTGTGATCGAAACAGCCTGGTCCTGCTGCCATACAATCTCCCCATAACCATCGCCAGTCTCATTTTCTAACCATAATGTCGTATGTGATATCGGCTCCAATTCCCCTTGCTTCATACTCACAAAACGTTGGACTGACGCAGGTTTAAGCGTTGGAGTGCTGCCTATACTTTGCAAAAGCGATGGAATTTGACGCAGATAACGGTGTTCCAGCTTGCTTGGCTGCATCTCACGTCTCATCTTTACTTCACGCAGATTCCCTGTTGTCGCATCGAGCCATATCTGCGCATACTCCTTCTCGCTTTCATTTCCAGCCTCTACATATATTCTGCCGGACACAGGCAGGTCTTCCACTTTCTTAATCTTCAGCTGTTTACCGAGATCGTCTCGCATCGTAGTCGCAACATTTCTTTTCATTTTGTCGGTTAGCAGATTTGTGTTCAAACCATCGGATAACTGTAACGCTGCTGTCGGATAGACCTGCTCGATCACGGGTTTCACCAGCTGTCCATCATCCCAGATCCATAGGAACAATCCAGCAGCAATAACCAACGCACCCATACCGGCAACAAGAGGCCCTCTTCTAGGGCGACGCTTATGTGAAACGTTACCTACTTGCGGCCTGGACAAATTAGCCTTGCTCTCTGGCCTATCTCCCTTGCTTCCCTCTTCCGACTTCTTCATCCACTCCACCTGTTGAAGCACCTTTCGCTTGTGATCCTCTGTAAAAGGAGACAAAGCAAACGGTCCCTTCCGGATTTCCTTTTCCCATTGCTCATCCTTGTGTGTCATTTGCTTCGCTCCTCCCATTGTTTCCGTACCTTATTCTTACCTCGGGATAGTCTGGATTTTACTGTGCCTAAGCTGATTTTCAACATCTCAGCAATCTCACTCGTCGTAAGCTCATACTTCAGATTCAGCAAAAGAATCTCCCGGAACTTCTTTGGCAACGCCAGAACAATATCCCAGATTTCATGGATATGCTCCTTACGCATCACTTCCATCTCGGCCGAAGGATGTGCAGACTGCTCTGCAATCATGACTCTTTGGCTCGAACCCCCACGCTCTGTCTCAATGGGTAACGTCTCTCCCCACAGACTGCTGCGAAAAAATCTGGATTTTCGATATGTAAAAGTGGTGTTTCTAGTAATCGTCAACAGCCAGGTTTTCAATGAGCAATCTCCACGATAATGAGCGATCCCCGAGTACGCCCGAATAAATACCTCCTGTGACAATTCATCTGCCTGTTCGGCACTTTTGGTCAGAAAATAAGCGTAATTCCACACGTCATTTCCGTAGTCATCCATTATGCTGCTAAGTGTGTAATTGTCTATGGTCTGAGCCTGTGCCAGTAATTGATCATCCAACTGTTTGTTCACCTCACTTAATATGACTGAGTCTAATGTGATTTGGTTCCCTATTTTGGACATTATTTCTTATTATTGTAGCAAAATAAAAAAACAGCATGTTCAACATCGCTGAACACGCTGATTCCTTCAAGTTTACTTAGTTAATAATCTCTATCAGAAAGCTTTTAGGTGAACGCTCCACTTCCACAGTTTCTTTCTGCCCTCTAGTCTAACGTATCATTTTCATCGTTATGCTTTCACCGCAGCAATCATCAGAAACATCGGTCTCCGATTCTCGTCTCTCAGGCCTGGAACCTGTTCCATCATCTCCAAAGATGGCTTGGATTCAGCTACCTGTTGAATAGCAAACCCTGCCTTAATGAGTTCATTTAGATGTGTTGCCAGTGTGCGATGATATTTAACCACATCCTGATTCAGAAAGTTCGCCATACGTTTCCCTTCATCATGGTAATCATCCACGGGCCAGTGCAGGATTTCACCTTCGGGTCCGTAATGCCAATCCTGCGCAGCGCGAGCGGTGAAGATCGGATGTTCGGAAGATAGTACAAATGTGCCCCCTTCTACGAGACAATCATTGATCTTAGCGTACACCGTGTCTAATCTTTCAATATAATGCAAGGCAAGTGAACTAATCACAATGTCGAATTGTGCCGGTGCAAAATCAATATCTTCAATCGCCAGCTGCTTGTACTCGATCTGCGGATCGTCCGTCATTTCACGAGCACGCTGAAGCATATTTTCAGACAGATCTACACCGATCACTGAACTCGCTTGTTGCTCTCGCGCATACCGGCAGTGCCAACCAAAACCACATCCCAAATCCAGCACACGCTTGTCCTTCAAATCAGGCAAAAGAGTCTGCAGTTCATGCCACTCCCCCGCTGCATCCAGCCCTTGAACGGAACGTGCCATCTTACTGTAGTTATTGAAAAACTCAGCTTCATCGTATTTATTTTGTTTCATCAAGAGATTCCTCCCGCCTTATAAATATCCACCTACTCTATCACATAAACAATATTTAAACGCAAAAGTTGCCAAGAGAATTCATGGCGTGTTATCATACAGAACGAACGTTCAGTATTATTAAATATAGAATGAACATTCAGTTTACTAACGGAGGTCATTATGAATACGAATTGGACGCATCCATTGGAAGGGCAATCTGTAGGTAAAGCTTTTATAAGTTACCTCGTGCCTTCTGTATTAGGGATGCTGGTAGTTGCTTTTAATTTTATTATCGACGGCATTATGGTTGGACACAAACTGGGTTCTACCGCAATGGCCGGGATCGGCATTGCCTCACCTGTCTACACGCTCTTTGTTGCCATGTCGCTGTGGATTGGTATGGGCGGGGCAACGTTGTACTCCAACGCTATGGGTAGAAAAGATATCACTTCAGCCAAACAAATTTTCACCAAATCCATTATGCTCATTATGTTAGTTACGGTAGCCATTGGATATGTTGCATTTACATTCAAAGACAAACTGGTATACTCCCTCGGTGCAAACGCCGAGACTTTCCCGTTTGCTTCGGACTATATGAATATCATGTTATTGTTCGGGTTCGTTTTCACCATTGAGAATGCACTCTCTGTCTTTGTACGAAACGATGGGAACCCCAACACGTCGATGTACGCTCAGATTACGTTTGCTGTAGCCAATATCATCATCAATTATATAACATTGTATGTACTTGAATGGGGTGTACGCGGTGTGGCCCTCGGTACAATTGTATCGGCGTCTCTTGCGCTACTTGTTCTGTTCACTCACTTTTTCAAAAAAACAAATAATCTCACGTTCACCCGGTTCAAGTGGAACAACAAACTGCTGGCTTCCCTGCTGCTCATTGGTTTCCCCAGCTTTCTGGCTGAACTTGGCATGTCGGTCTTCTCTGTCTCTCACAATATCTCCATGGACCGCATTGCAGGCACGGATGGTGTAGCATCCTTTACCGTGTTGAACTATATTCATGGTGTTGTATTGTTGGCTTTCCTGGGTCTCGCATCCGCTGCCCAACCTCTGATAAGCTATTATCACGGTGCCAATCAGATTAAACGGGTACAACAAACGATACGTTTAGCCACTAAAACAGCTCTCGCATGCGGTCTGTTGTTACTGGTTGTTGTTCAGATCGGTGCACCTTATTTCGTGCAAATCTTTGGAAACTTCAGTAGTGGCGTAACGAATAATGCCGTTTACGGATTACGTATATTTACATTTGCCTATGTCTTTATGGGTGTTAACTTTGTCATGAGCACCTATTTCCAATCTGTTGGTAATGCCAAAATGGCCATCTGGATTACAGCTGCGCGTGAAATGATTATCATGATTGCGTTGATTGCGATCCTCCCTTCATTCTTTGGTGTCACGGGTGTGTGGCTTGCCGTACCGCTGTCCGAAATGCTGGTTCTCGCAACCATAGCCCTGTACTATAGAAAACGATCCCTTACGGATCGAATACACGCGTTGCAGTCTGAATAACGTTAACAGGTAATAACAGCAACAGATAGAAGATCAATGGAACGTAGATAAAATGTAGGTAGACCTCATAAATAATCTAAAAAACTAATATACAAAGCCCTGCACGATCAATATAGATCGGTCAGGGCTTTTGTTTTATCCTAAATTTAGATGTAAATTAGATACGTATATCAAATCGACCATTGCTGTCTGTCATTGCGTTCGCAATCTCCTTAGGGGTAGCTACTCCCATTCCATTGGATGGTGGTTGGGCAGGTGGAGCCTCCTTCGTAGCAGTTGTACCGGCTCCTTGAGAGCTTTGCTGTGCAATCTGGTTCTCAATCTGTTTGATCTGCTGTTGAAGCTGTTTGGTCTTTGTCTCCTTAGTCTGTTCATCGTCCTTGCTGGATTGCACTTTCTCCAGCTGAGCCTCAAGCTTCGTCTTTTGTTTCTCCAAGCTGCTTGAATTGTCCGAACTCGAAGATGTCGATATGTATGATGTAGTGGAGCTGGCTGTAGAAGATATATTCATTATGATTTCCCCCCTCTTTACTTAGCTTCACTATACCCTATCCCACTGAAACGTACGTTAAATTCAACTGAAAGGTTGCTGAAGGAGCTAAGAATCAGAAGTCGAACAGAGGGAAGTATGCATACCAGCATTAATAGTCTGATCAATAATATTGAAAGTCTTAATATAAGTGAAGGATCTTATTTTCGTCTCATCTATAAAAATAGTAAAACAAAAAGACACACTCGATATCATCAAGTGTGTCTTTAGATTGCTTGGCGGCGTCCTACTCTCCCAGGACCCTGCGGTCCAAGTACCATCGGCGCTAGAGGGCTTAACGGTCGTGTTCGGGATGGGTACGTGTGGAACCCCTCCGCCATCGCCACCAAACGCATAGCTTAGCTTACATTCAGAGATCGTTCTCTGAAAACTAGATTCGAAACGAAACACGCGAATTACAACTTGCTAATTGGATAAGCCCTCGACCGATTAGTAC
>NZ_ASPR01000045.1:0-1288 GCF_000517845.1 Paenibacillus sp. FSL R5-192
TGTGGCAGACTTGATTCTAAAATACCCTGAATTGGCTTCCCAGATCCGGAAGACAACGGATGGATGGATATTTGAAGGACAAATTCTAGAAAAATTGCGACAAGCTAAAAATAAGAAAGCTATCGATGATCTGAAAGCGGAGAGGGATTCAACGCGCAGTGTGGCGCTGGAGAGTTTAAAACGAATCCAATTTTATGGGCAAGAGTTTGAGTCTATCTCAACCTTTGCTGAAGCTCGTGAAAAGATTAAAGATATTGAAAAAGAAATCACCGAAGAGCAGAAGAAGAATGCTTCTGAATTGAATAGCACGCAGCTTATGAATCAAGGTATAGCTAATTTTCTTCAACAAAAGGCCAATGAGCAACTTGAAGCTAAAAAACAAAAACTTAATGAGTTAAACGATGTCGTTAAAAAGTATGCTGGTCAACTACAGTTGAGTAATGACCAGATCGAAGCCATGACTAAACTTCTGGAAGATGACACTTACGGGGTAGAAGACAACAACAAGGCCAAAAAAGAAACCGTAGAAATTATGACGGACTTACAGAAGGCGATTGAAGGCTACAATAAGTCCTTGGAAAAATTGGATTCGCAACAGAAAAGAGTTGCGAAGTCGTCCAAAGAATACCTTGATATCCTAGCTCAGAAGCGTACAGCTCTACTGGAGGAACAGAAACTTTACGAACAAGGATACAATGATCCCTCCCAGCTCGTGTCCTCTCAAATGGAGATAACAACAGACGGAGGACCTTCTTCAGACATCACAAGAATGCTTTCCACTGCCGTTGACCTGGCTAACTCCGGTGTAATGAGATACAAGAAAATTGGCGGTGAATTTACCGGTTCGTTTGATGATTTCAAACAGCGAGCCTATTCAGACTGTTCTCAGTTTGTGCAGGAAATGTTTGAAACGATCGGGGTACAGGTACCGCGTACAGCAGCTCAACAAGCTAAAGCTGGAACTGCGGTATCAAAGAAAAACCTACAAGTTGGAGATCTTGTATTTTTCAATACGAATGGCAAGGACAACTCTCACGTTGGGATTCACATGGGGGACAGTAAGTTCATACAAATGGGTGAATCGGGATTAAAGGTCTCCGATTTAAATAATAGCTATTGGGCACCGAAATACAACGGAGCAACTCGTATTCCTGGTCTTTCGACAGATGCTGCTTACCCTACATCCACTAGTTCCCAAACAACCTCTAGCGGAGTGGCATATGCCGGTAAATACGCTTCTGAGATTAATGCTGCTGCCAATCAATTTAATGTTGACCCACATCTTGTT
>NZ_ASPR01000046.1:0-231832 GCF_000517845.1 Paenibacillus sp. FSL R5-192
ATGGCTTTTGATTCTCTGACCAATCCCCTGCTGTCTCTCGTAGGCCTTTAATAAATTACATTTCCTGAGCCTAAACACTAACTCGTCCTGTTTATTAGGGTTAGGTTCTTCAACGCTCCTGTGACCCTTCTGGACGTTCTGACATCCTACTAGACCTGGGCACGTCTCGCATGCATCACATTGAGCCAAATGTTCGGATACATCCCTATACCGTCTTGGGCTTGTCAGGTCTCCGGAGCGATCAGGATAGACCTGTCTGAGTCGTTTGATTTCAGGATGGCTATCAATCTGCTGAATAGCTGCCTGCTGTCTTTCTGCAAACCTTGGGGGAATTAGTGCCTTGAGTTCCTCCTGAAAGCTGCCCATTTACTCACACTCCTTGCTTTGACCGTAAAGCAGCCAACATTTCTTTTAAATCATCCTCTGTCACAGTAGCTTCTGACGATTCTTCATCAGGCCGAGTATCCGACACAGGTACTACAACCTCATTTGAGTTTTGCCGTTTGGCATGTAGCGAATATACAACCGTGGCACAATAACTCAGGTTTCGTATCTGATCCCATTTGTTCTTTGGTTTAAAATTGTCAAACGATTGGTCAATACCATCGATAGCTGTTTGGAGCGGAATCCTCTCAGCTATGAACTGTTTAACCGCATCTTCATCGTTTAAGGTTATCTCCAGTCCCTTGCCTCTTCTCTGGAGATAACGAGCTGCCACTTGATTACGATATTCCGTTTGGGAAACCTCCCGATCAGAGTCAGCATCTGCTTCGGTATTAGGAACAGAATCCTTGTTTCCCATGTACGGTTCAAATATCGAATCGGGATCAGTTAAACAACAACCGACTTTAATACTGTCTTTAAACATGTCTTTAGAGGTGCCTTCATCCTTACTCCCGCAAGGGATTGGACTCTCTTCGACTTCCACTTTTCGTAACTCATTAGTTACACTTTTCGTAACTTCGGAGTTACACTTTTCGTAACTTTCGTCATGATCTTCACTTTCTGGAGTTACACTTTTCGTAACTTTTTTATTGCCTATATTTAAAGAGATAAGTTCTGAAAATTTCTCGCGATCCCACTCTTTCACAAGACTGACACGCCATTCATCATAGTTTTTGTTGAGAGAATAGACCTGTTTGCCATCCCAATAAATCACCTTACACTGTCCCAAGTAAGTGATCTCTTTTTTAGCGTCCTGTATGCGTACCCCACATAGTTCGAAATGCTTCAAGAGGGGAATAACAGCCTCTTTCTTCTGGCAGCCATAAGACAGCCTTAGAATCAGCTTGAGAATCTTTTGTTGCCTTTCTGTGAACTTCCGGCTGATTATCTCATCCCATATTTCATTAGCAATCCCGATGAATCCATTCTTTAACTGGGGACTTGCCACTCTCCTCACCCCGGAAAATTCTGATTACTATCTCTTTCCACTGGCTGGATTGTTGAATTCCGCCAGAAGAACCTTCAAGCTATATTTCAACGAATTGATAACCTGATCATTACTTTCCACTGCGTTATGCCAGCGAACCTTGTCTGCCTCAGCATCAGCTTCCTTAAGACGAATCTCAATGATTGCCAGCTCCGCACGCTGAGCTTTGTCTTTGCCAGCAGCAAGGTATGCTTCTGCATACTCACGCTTTCTCTGGGCGTAGATACGTTTATAGTCTCTCACTGCTTCAGCAGCTCTACGGCCCAAAATAACCTGTACCTCGGTCAAAAACTCGATCTTCCGAGCCAGTGTAGCCGGATAATCGTGACTGCACTGTTCTGCTAGGCTGTATAACTCACCTAATGTATATTGTTTTTGTAGAGACAATGCAGTCACTCCTTACTTATACATGCGCTCCAATATGGAGTAATCGTTCCCTAACCTCCGGCCAAAGGTAAGCCTGTCCACCTTCTCCGTTTCCATCCTTACAGAACCATTTTGAAATAGTGGGCTTCCCACCTGTAACATAGTCACGCAGTCCTGTAATCCATGATGCTTCAGTACTCGACATTGGTAAGTTGCGCGAGTATAACTTTACTGCTTGGGGAGGATCATACTTCCTTTCTCCAATACGCTGTCCCATAAAGTATGGATTCCCTTCTGTCTCTACTAATCCAAGACGTCCATTTTCTTTCTTGATAAACTCGAATTTACGAGACATCCAATTTATTTCATACAGATAGGCTAATACTCTATTGGCTAAATCTGCCCTGCCGAATCTTCCTGCCTGCTTAGCTGAAGATTTCCAATTTTTTAAATTTTCTTCACTTGGAACGAACCTGGATTTAGGATTGTGATGACCCGATTTTTTCGAAAGCTTCCTCATACAATTTTCAGGTTTTGTTAATAGATCAAACAGTTCGAATGCAGCCATGTTGGTGTAATGATCTTTGTTCATAATCACCCACCACATATTGTTGATGTTGTGATAGACAGTCCCTCTCATCAGCACCCCTTTACGGTCTCGGAAGTACTTAACTTCTCCATTGCTGATCCGCACACCATCTTTATCAAGCGCGTTATAGTCAGGAAGGTTGTCAGAATTCCAGTGTCTGCTAGATGAGTTTAGTTTGTGAAACACCTTGTCATGTGATGTTTTCAATTCAGGATCAGAGTCACACACATAACCTTCTTTTAACAAGAAGTTCTCGATATGATTTCGTTCAACCAAAAAACGCTTCTGGATCAAGTAAGGCATTTTTTTAAATTTGCCGAAGTCGTACCTTCCACCGCTAGAGTTTTCCACATTTATTTCTTGGTAGAACTCAATTCGTGCTCCGATGTTATACTTTTCAGCTACGAAGAGAAGGTCCCCCTTACCTCCTGCAAAGTGGTCCTTTGAAAGAATGGCATAGTCACGATCGATTCGTGGATCGGAACCAATAGCAAACCCTCTGCCTTTCATCATTTCCAGCATGCGCATAAAGAGGGGATGTGATATATCTTTATCTCCCCTAACAGCGATACTCGTTTCTCCTAAGGCATAATCCTTTTTATCTTCCACGGGAAACCCTCCTATTTTCATTATTAAATTTTCATGGTATACTTCCGTTAACTGTTTTCTTAAACGATCGTGTTGGTAGCACGATTAACTTCAAGGACTCATTTGATGCTGTTATTGCGGTAGACTCTTCTGCAATAGTAGTTACAAAAGAGTCCTTCTTCTTTTGGATCAGGAAATTTTTGTCCCGAGAACACTTCTCTATCGCAGTGTTTACACAAACCAATCACTGTCCCTTCAACCTTATAGCCTGATGGTTCTTTCCAGACTAGTCCTTCATATTCTGCGTTCTTATCGATTGAGCGTTCTAATTCCTCAAGATCGTTACGGAGCATCTTAATTTGTTGTTTGATGGGTTTGATGCTGCGTTCCATTGCTAATGCATCAATCGCAGTATCACATAAATCCCTAATCTGTCTTCGCAACACTCTGGTTTGCATTAAATTCTGAGCACGAATCATCATTTCTTTTTGGCAATGTTTCTCTGAATAATTTCATGTTGTAAAGGTTTGTGTGACCAGATACGTGCCAAGTCATCCAGAGTCATAAATTTGTATCCCATCGGTTTCAACTCCTGTCAGATCAGATGTAGTCTTCCGGACGAAATTCCTTAATGAAATCAACTGCGTCATCAAAGTCGATACGCCGTACATGGCTGTATTTCGCTACCTCAAACCGATCTTTCAATTTACTCCAGACCATCCTACGATAACGACCGACCAGGACCTTGAATTTCTCGTCAGACTCTTTATACCTGTCCTTTGTTAACGAGTTCGACTTCTTGCGGACAAGAGACTGGAGTTGGTAGCACTCTGCATCCGTCAGCGTTACACTATCTCGAACCTCCTGCACCATCATCTGAACCTCTCCGACCTTTTCAGCAACGTCATCTTGCATTTGTTTCATGCCATCCCATAATCCTCGGATAGCAACTCCCTGCGCCTCTGTAAGTTGCAACTGTCTTTCAACGATTGTCAGATAGTCAGGCTGATTAGGAATCAATGTCATGTCTGTCTACCACCTTTCTTGAATTAATTGCCGGACGAAGTTGGTCTATGAAGGATTGGAGCATATCAAGACCTTCTGATAGTCGTTTCTTCTCACTCGTACTTGCGCCGGATACTGCACCTAGCATGAACGATGTAATCCCAACCTTCTGGAGAAACTGCTTCACATGGATGCTGACCTGTATGGTGTTGCTATCAGCTTCGAAGCGAAGTTTCTTCATTTGAGCGGTCGCCTGTTGTTCATCGAAGTCATCTGACTGCTGGAGCTTTATAGTCTCCAATTCTTCTTTCGTCCGCTGATAACCGGCTTTCAGTTCTTCTACCTTCAGACGCTCAGCCTCAACATCGTCCTGAAGCTTGTCCTTCCAGTATTGATCACGCTCTTTGATCTTCTTAGCAGCTTCTTGAGATTTCTGTTCGAGTAGAACTTCTGTCTCTTCATCTCGGCGTTCTACTGCCGCCGCTACTGCTTCATCCACCTGATTGGCTGGGATCGCATCCTTGTATCGCCGTTGAAGTTCTTCTTTCTCTTGTTCAGCTTGAGCTGCCCGCGTTTCTGCTTCTCGGACTGCGGCTTCAAGACGTTCTTTTGTTTCCGTAAAAGCCTTATGTGTTGAAATGATTCCTGCGTCGAGTTGCTGAATGATTTCCGGAGTGGCGTTCTCCATGATAAATTTGGCTTTATCATACGTTTTACCAGAACCAAATCCTGCTTGTTCTGCAACGATATCTCGAACTTGTCCGGTCGGCTGCTCAGGAACATTTTCCTTGCCTCCTGCCATCCGTTCTTTGGCCTTAATTCGTTCGACTTCCTCAAGGCGTTTAGCCCATTCCACACGCTCCGAGAAGGTAAATTCTTTCCGGTGCTCGTTCTCTGAAATTTCTAACCGGAGTTGGTGCTCGTAATCTTCAATTTCCATAACCCTAACCATCACTTCTTTTCGACCAAGGTGTTGGTGAGCGCGTAATCGGCGTTCTCCAGCTACTAATTGAAAATCAGGAGTTATTAATATAGGATTGATAAGTCCGTTCCGTTCAATGTCTTGCGCCAGTTCTTCAATGCCACTAAAGTCCTTTCGAATGCGGTCATTAACCTTTATTTTTTCAATAGTAATTTGCAATTTTTTAATTCTCCTTTACAGATTAATTGTTATTCTTCCTTCTGGAGAATCCAACTGTTTGATTAGAGGAGTTTTCACTTATCCAATTGAAAACTAGATCTCTCGGGTACCTCGCTCGAATTAATTTGAATTTAGGAAAAGAAGGATTTTCCACAAGTTTATTTACTGCTGACGCTTCTACTTGAAATATATCCTTCAGATCGTTTTTAGTGAGTACAAGAGGATAGTCGTACTTGACTCTCCCCTCTTCGACTCCGATTTCATATGCTTTTTTCACAAGTTCTTGGACATACTTATCTACGTCAGGAATATGAATTGTCATGTTAGTTTCCATCTCGTTCCTCCTTAGCAGTTGGTCACCTTTTCCAGATACCCAGCTCTCATCATTAAATCCTCATAATTTAGATTTAAGGCAACCGAGAATTTTTTTAATGTATCGGGTTTGGGCATCCCCCGTTTACCTGTTTCGATTCTTGAAATCTGTGCGCAACTTACTCCCGATAATTCAGATAATTCGATCAAATTCAACCCTTTCTTTTTACGTTGTTTTTTTAGATATATCCCAAACATATTAGCCATTTTTTCACCACCTTTTTCCCTCTGGGTAAAACAATATCAGTATTTTTCATTTTGGTAAAATGCTATATTTCGCCAAATTCTGCATCTGGCTCATTGATTACGCTGTTTTTCATCAGATACCTTCTGTATTCTAGATTTCCTGTTTACCCCTAGGTAAAAAGATGGTATTATAATTACCAATAAGAAAAAAGGTGGAATCGTCGTGTCTAATGAACTTGGTACATTGATTAAGAATGCCCGCGATTTAAAAGGATTCACTTTGATAGACGTCTCAAAAAAATCAGGAATAAGTATTGCTCAACTCTCAAGAATCGAGACTGGAAAACGCGGCGCTCCAAAACCAGATACTTTGAAAAAGATATCACTAGCTCTAGATATATCTTTTAATGAATTGATGATTATGGCAGGTCACATAAATGAAGATGATAATGAACCCTTGAAAAGAATCGATCATTTTAACTTGAATTCTGATCTTGACGAGAAAATAAAGCATGTAGCAGCCATGCTTACTGACGAGAAAGGATTATTTTTCTCATATCTACAAGAAGATGCAATTGAGATTTTTAAAAATATTCAAATTAATGAGGAGTCCACAGCCTTTTTTGAAATATACGAAAGAGGAGTAAATGAATTTAAGGATGATCCTTTAACTCTAAATGAAATTACTGAAGGTTCTTTTAACTTAGTTTGTAATTTCGAGGTTTTGTCAGAAATCATACTTGAAAAGTTAAGTTATGAGGAAAAAGAAATTTTGTTAAAAGAGTTAACTTCAATAGCTAAAAAACATGAACTTTACAAAGAAGATGAAAATGACATTAAAGATTTAGAAGAATTTCTTAATCAACCTGAAATTAGTTTTAACGGAAAACCAATTTCTCAAGAACTCAAACAGCGTATTTTGGGATATGCCGAAGCATTGACTGACCAAGACAAATAACTTCATAACACTAAGATTAAAATCTTCTCACTTTTAGGTTTCATAGCCGTAAGGCTATTTCCTATATGTAAAAATAGAACGTATATTCTTATAAGGAGGGTTGGCAAAAAACAATCATTTCGAGGGGAGATTGTAAAATGGCATCTTACATCAAATATAAAACAAAGAAAAAAGGAACACTCTGGATGTTCAAGATTGATACAGGAGTTGACCCTAAAACAGGGAAGAGGATAAATACAACACGCAGAGGATTCAACTCTAAAACAGAAGCTAAATTGGCTGCAGAAGAATTAGAAATCCAAATTGAAAGCGGAAATCTCGCAAATCAAAGCAAGGACATATTGATTAAGGATTTTCTTATGGATTGGCTAGAGATTTACAAAAGGAATACTGTTAGAGAGAACACTTTCAAGCAACACAAATATGGAGTGGAAAAATACTTGGTACCAAACCTAGGCTTTATTAAGGTTTCGAAGCTCACAAACGCTCAATATCAAACTTTCGTTAACGGGCTAATCACACATCTCAGCAAACGTACAGTTGAAATTATCCATACTACAATGCAGAGTGCTATGTACAAAGCATTAGATCTTGAAATCATTAAGAAAAATCCTTGTTCTAAAATAATTATCCCGGATCCGAATTTAAATAAACTGAATACTTCAGACCCAGCTAACTTTCTTACTAAACAGGAAGTGTTTGTTTTTTTGTCAGCGGCATTAAAAGATAATCCTAAGTATTACTATTTTTTCAAAACTCTTATTGAAACTGGATTAAGAAAAGGCGAAGCACTTTCGCTTCAAAGAGATGATATAGACACGGTGGAAAGGCGAATTTCAATCAATAAAACAATTGTGTACAATCAGTTTGATATAGAAAAATTATTTGCGCCTCCCAAAACCGCGGCTTCAAAAAGATCCATTATGATAACTGAAAGTTTAGCTAAAGAATTAAACGAGCAAATCCTCATACAAAAGGAGTTCGAGAAACAAATTGGAATTACCGAGGAAACAAGCTTGAAATTGGTTTTTAATCGAGGTGATGGTCGCCCTTTTGCAAAATCAACGTTACAACGAGCGCTCAAAAGGATCTGTAAAAATGCTGGAATAGATAAAGATATCACTGTTCACGGACTCAGACACACACATGCTGTTATGATGTTAGAATCCGGGGCAAGTATGAAAGAAGTCCAGGAAAGATTAGGACACGCTTCTATTGAAGTCACGTCTGATATTTACGCACATATTACAGAAGTGATAGAAGTTAGAAGCATAGATAAATACTCTTCTTACATGGACTATCCAGAAGAATAGATTGATTTAATAGTCGCGGTCAAAACCGCGGTCATAACAAATATCCCACCGATATTTCTCTAAAAAGAGAAAAACCTTGGAACGCTGAAAATCCAGCACTACCAAGGTTTAGATATCCCTAGTACAACGTGATATATTGATCGCGTTCCCATTGGTGGACTTGTGTTCTATACATATCCCACTCAATTTCTTTCAGCTCATAGAAGTGAGCCAAGGCGTGGTCGCCGAGAGCGTCACAGATGACTTCGCTGCGGATCAATTCATTCAATGCTTCTTTCAGGTCAGCTGGCAAGCTTGGAATGCCTTCTTCCACACGCTCTTCTTCTGACATGATGTAGATGTTACGGTCAATTGGAGTTGGTAAGGAAAGCTCACGTTTGATTCCGTCCAGACCTGCTTTCAACAGAACAGACAAAGCCAGGTAAGGGTTAGCAGCCGGATCCGGGTTACGAACCTCAACACGTGTACTCAGACCACGGGAAGCTGGAATACGAATCATTGGGCTACGGTTACTAGCAGACCATGCTACATAACAAGGTGCTTCATAACCTGGTACAAGACGTTTGTATGAGTTCACAGTTGGGTTAGTAATTGCTGCAAACGCACGTGCGTGCTTCAGAGTTCCAGCCATGAAGTGACGAGCAGTTTTGCTCAGACCCAACTCGTCCGACTCATCAACAAATGCGTTCTCATTGCCTTTGAACAAGGATTGGTTACAGTGCATACCGGATCCGTTCATACCAAACAGTGGTTTCGGCATGAATGTAGCATGTAAACCATGCTGACGTGCAATCGTTTTAACAACGAGTTTGAACGTTTGGATCTGGTCAGCAGCTTTCAGAGCATCAGCATATTTGAAGTCGATCTCATGCTGACCTGGAGCTACCTCATGGTGGGAAGCTTCGATCTCAAAGCCCATTTCTTCAAGTGTGATAACGATGTCACGACGACAGTTTTCACCAAGATCTGTAGGCGCAAGGTCGAAATAACCACCTTGGTCATTCAGTTCGTTAGTCGGGTTTCCTTTTTCGTCCGTTTTGAACAAGAAGAACTCGGGTTCAGGACCAACGTTAAAGGAAGTGAATCCCATATCTTGGGCTTCCTTCAGGTTACGTTTCAAGATACCACGTGGATCTCCTGGGAACGGATTACCATCCGGAAGATATACGTCGCAAATCAGACGTGCAACACGGTTCTCTGCAACCCATGGGAAAATAAGCCAAGAATCTAGATCTGGATAGAGGTACATGTCGGACTCTTCAATACGTACATAACCTTCAATGGAAGATCCATCGAACATCATCTTGTTATCCAGAGCCTTAGTCAACTGACTCACAGGAATCTCAACGTTTTTGATAGCTCCAAGCAAATCAGTAAATTGCAATCGAATGAATCGTACGTTTTCTTCTTTCGAAATGCGGAGAATGTCTTCTTTTGTATAACTCACTATAACCTCTCCCTTTCTTATCTGCGTATTTGGCTTGCCTGTTATATTTGTACATTAGAAAGTTCCACGGGTCAAGGAGTCTCACACCAAAAGTACGTGTTTTCCCCTCACTCGCCAAGTTATGCGAATTTAATTTTTATTAAAGAATCGGGAAAGCTCTCCCTGAATGAGAGATACTTGTCCTGGTCTCTTACCTGATACAAGCTGCTGCTTCAGCAAGCGGTGCAACTGCGTATCGGACAGCTCTCTGCGTTTAACTTCAGTATCTGGCGTGATAACTGTAGCTTCCTCGGATTCTTTCGAAACAGGATTCATCACTTGTTTGATGCCCGCGATGTTAACTCCTTTTTCAATCAAAGCCTTGATCTCTAGCAATCTCTCTACGTCATTAAAAGAGAATAACCGTTGATTACCTGACGTTCTCGCAGGAACGATCAAGCTGTGCTGCTCATAGTAACGAATCTGACGTGCAGACAGATCCGTAAGTTTCATTACAATACCAATTGGGAATAAGGCCATATTTCTGCGGATTTCATCACCCATGTTCATCAACCTTCCAGTCATCTATTCTTCACCCTATTGTACATTTAGTTATTACCAAGTGTCAATGACGTGTTAGATAAACTCACAATAATTTACGATCTTTCATAGTCTGTAACGCCATCAAAACGCCATATTTGACATGAGAGTACGTTAATCCGCCTTGCATATACCCGATATACGGCTCCCGAATAGGCGCGTCGGCTGATAATTCCAGACTTCCACCCTGAATGAACGTACCTGCCGCCATAATGACAGGGTGCTCATAACCAGGCATATCCCACGGTTCAGGAACCACATGGCTATCCACAGCTGCTGCACGCTGAATCCCCTGCACGAAGGCGATCAGATGCTCGGCAGAGCTAAACTTAACAGCCTGGATCAGATCTGTGCGAGCTTCATTCCAGGCGGGTTTGGTTACAAATCCGGATTCAGCAAACATCGCAGCAGCAAACGTACTTCCTTTAATAGCTTGTCCTACAATTGTCGGTGCCATGTAAAGTCCTTGGTAGATGCCACGTGTTGTCCCCAGCATTGCTCCCACCTCTCCCCCAATTCCAGGGGCTGTTAGACGATAAGCTGCCAGCTGTACGTATTGTTCCTTCCCACATATGTATCCACCGGTTTCCGCAATGCCTCCACCAGGATTCTTGATCAGTGATCCGGCCATCAGATCAACTCCAACTTCTGTCGGTTCACGTTCCTCCGTGAATTCACCGTAACAATTATCTACGAATACGATGACATCCTCCTTAAGCGCTTTAACACGCGTAACCATGTCAGCAATCTCAGCAACACAGAAGGATGAGCGCCAGTCATAACCACGTGAACGTTGAATCCCAATGACTTTTGTAGCCGGTGTAATGCTTTTTTCAACTGCTGCCCAATCCACTCCACCTTCATTAGTTAAGGCCGTCTCACGGTAACCGATGCCAAAATCGCGTAATGAACCTGTACCATCACCGGGTTCGCCAATAACTTTATGCAATGTGTCGTAAGGCTTACCCGTGATGTACAATAATTCGTCACCTGGACGCAAAACTCCAAAGAGAGCTGTGCTAATCGTATGAGTACCTGAAGCAAAATGAGGACGTACCAACGCAGATTCCGCGCCGAAAACATCAGCATACACTTCATCAAGCACTTCACGCCCACGATCGTTATAGGCATAACCTGTTGAACCTGCAAAGTGAAAATCACTTACTTTTCGCTGTTGGAAAGCATTAATCACCTTCCATTGATTGTGATCTGTGATCCGATCAATCTGTTGCAGTTGTCCTTCAATCTGACGCTCCACTTGACGTTGAAGTTCAGATATTTCTAAATCAAAGCTTACCATCTTACTTCATTCCCCTTCATAGCACGAATCTGACGTCGAATATCCATTATCGTGTAACTTATCACATCAATATGTCATGAATATTACAATTCAATGAATTCTTCAAGCATATAACCAAATTTCTCATATTCACCTTTTTGCAATTCAACTTCATAAATTACATCATTCTCTTCAAAGCTGGTATCCACTACATCACCAATTTTATAGAGTACCGACGTAAGATCACCACGTTCTGCCGGAATACGGAAGCGCTTCGTATCACCTGTCAGCTCTGTCTGAATGAATTCACGGATTTTAAGCAGATCCTCCGAGTCTAATGCGCTTACTTTAATATGGCCTTTATCCAATGGAAGCATCTCAAGCTGCTCTGGTGTGCACGCATCTTTTTTGTTATACAGCACTAACTGCGGCTTGTCCCCTGAACCAAGTTCTTGCAAAATCGTATTAACCGTCCGCATCTGATCTTCACGCATAGCTGATGAGGCGTCCACAACATGCAGGATCAGGTCTGCTTCATTCACTTCCTCCAGCGTTGCACGGAATGCTGCAATCAGATCATGCGGTAGATTTTGAATAAATCCAACCGTGTCGGTAAGGACGATTTCTTTTCCACTTGGAAGTTCCATCGTACGTGATGTAGGATCCAATGTTGCGAATAGCTGATCTTGAATATACACATCTGCAGCCGTCAACTGCTTGAGCAAAGTTGATTTGCCAGCATTCGTATAACCAACAAGGGCCACCTGAACAATACCTGTCTTTTTACGGCGTTCACGATGCAACTTACGATGACGTGTCAATTCTTCCAGATGACGTTTCAGATCATCGATACGACCACGAATGTGACGGCGGTCTGTCTCCAGTTTGCTTTCACCTGGGCCTCTTGTTCCGATTCCGCCCCCGAGTCTGGACAGGTTCTTGCCATGACCCGACAACCGTGGCAGCAAATAGCTATGTTGAGCCAATTCCACTTGAATGATACCTTCTCTAGTGTTGGCCCGTTGTGCAAAGATGTCCAAAATCAATTGGGTACGGTCAATAATTTTGAGATCGAGGGTTTCTTCCAGATTACGAACCTGTGCGCCTGACAGTTCCTGATCAAATATAGCTGTAGTTGCTCCCAGTTCCTCTGCAATCGCACGGAGTTCTTCCACCTTACCTTTACCAATGAACCATTTGGTATCACGTTTTTCCCTGTTCTGAGAAAGTACACTTAGCACTTCCACTCCAGCTGTCTCGGCAAGTTTCACCAGTTCCTCTAAAGAGTACTCAGGGTTGATACCTGTACGTTTTACATCATCCGTAACAAGACTCACCAAGACGGCGCGATCTTTTTTGACCATATCTGTATCATGTGTACCATTTGTCATGTATATGTTCACTCCCTCTAATTACTAAATTAATCCGTTGATATACATTGCCACGAATATGCCATGGCATGCCTTAAGCCGAACCGGTTGACCCGGCCGGCTGATGTAAAAACTATATTATCGCTTACTTTCGCTCAAAGTTCAAATCCTCTGTACGGATTGTCATCAACTCCAGTTTTCCTGGACTGCCTTCCGAGTATTGTTCCAACAAACGAACCGCCTGATGCCTGATCGAACGCTCAATGGCATTACGAACGTATCTGGCGTTACTGAACGCATGCAGCGAATCATTTTTCTCCTGAAGCAAATGCTGCTTTAGCTTGAGTATGGTCTGTGGCATTAGAATATAATCACGCTCTTTGGCCATAATCTCAGAGATTTGAATCAACTGATCAATGCTATAGTCTGGAAACTCCACTTGAATGGGGAAGCGGGAAGGTAATCCGGGATTGGTCTGAAGAAAAAAATCAATCTCATCTGAATAACCAGCCAATATGAGAATAAACTGATTTTTGTTATCTTCCATTGATTTTACAAGCGTATCAATAGCTTCCTTTCCAAAATCCTTCTCTCCCCCACGGGCCAAACTGTAGGCTTCGTCAATGAACAATATCCCACCGATTGCCTTCTTAACCAGATCTCTTGTTTTCTGCGCCGTGTGACCGATATATTCTCCAACCAGATCTGCACGCTCTACTTCAATAAGATGACCTTTACTTAACACACCCATCTTCTGAAAGAGTTTGGCAACGATCCTCGCCACGGTGGTCTTACCGGTTCCCGGATTACCTTTGAAGATCATATGATACACGTGCGCACCACTAAGTAAGCCTGCTTCGGTACGCATCTGAGCAATCTGTAGGAAAGCATAGATCTCAAACACCAAGTCTTTGATATTTTCAAGTCCAACCAGTTGCTCCAATTCACCCTGTATCTCCTGGAAGTGCGCATGTTTGGTTATACTCTTGGCTGCCTGTACTGCCGCTGCTTCATCTTTGACCAACATCTGAGGTTCCTGGTTACGCAACACAATATTAATTTGTCTGGATGGTCTGCCTCCTGGTTGCTCTCCTGCAGCCATGACCCGTCCGTTCATTCGCCATCACCTCTATTTTATCGGGCTGAACTCTCCTGATTATTAATGTATTCTATCAGGTGCTCCAATATTAGAAGGATCATGAAGAATTCTACGGATAATTAGATGACTCAAATCTGAATGTTTTTTCGAAACTCTCCGTTCTCAAACAAACTCGGCCTATGCTTCAGTGATAACTGAAAGTATGGGAATACATGTGCATCAATGGCATGCAACAGTTCCTTTGCCGTCTTGTTAGCCAAGTCATAATCACCCGTTGTAATATGTTTTCGTGACAGTGCATCTTCAAGCTCATCTTCATCCAGCAAAAATACTTCCCCATCTTTCAATACAACGACATCCAGATACAGGTCATCAAACCAAGGAACACCCTGATCGGTTATCCCCTGACTACGGCATGTATCAATGTACCACTCTACAATCCGTTCCTGATCGTCAAACATCGCCGTAACAACAAAGTGCTCTCCCTTCGGATAGTATTGCAACCAGGAATAACCTTTATCTGCGATACAGAAGGTACTGCCTCCATAAGTTTTCCACAGAGGTTCTTTCAAATCCTGTATGGTGTACAACGTAATATAACCTGTGAAAATTTTGGATTGAACGAACCGGCATGTGAATTGTCGGTTCGTAATCCGGCGCCAGTTCGCGCGATCCCCGAATTTCCGTTTCATACGAACCCCTCTTTGCCGACTACAGGTCCGTGACCTGCTCTGATGTTATTGGTGAACAATGTAATAACGTCCGCCTGATGGATTCCAGCGCTCTGGGTCCGCCCTTGCACAACGTATTACGAATAGTTACAGCTTACCATATTTAAGGTTTACACTCAAAATCAAGCTTTGTCCCACCTATTCATCAAATCAGCTTCCATTACAGTTGGTTCTGTATAACACAAAAAACTGCTTCACCGGTTTCCCGGGAAGCAGTTTTTCAATGTAGCTATTTAGTGATTCATTCGCTTAGCCGCCGGTTCCAGCTTGGGAATCTGCAGGTGCATCTGTCCCTCCAGTATCCCCACTTGTTCCGCTGTCCGGAGTTACAACCTCGCCTGGCGTAGTTACGCCCCCATCATCGGAACCTTCACCATTTCCGCCAGGATCTGTTGTGCCCTGACCAGGTGGGGTGGTATTTCCTTCCCCAGGTTGACCGTTTCCGCCGTTATTACCACCGTTGCCATTGTTTCCGTTATTACCATTACCATTTCCGTTATTGCCATTTTCATTTCCATTACCGTTACCGTTATTACCGTTCGAGTTGCCATTATTCGGTGTACCATTGTCCGGATTCTCCGTACCCGGCTGCTCAGGATCTATCTCTGTTCCAGGGTCTAAACCAGGATCAGGTTCTTCCGGCGGCACTTCCTGCGCTTCAATCATCAAGGAGATGGTGTTGGAAGGATCCGTCTCAAGTCCTGATGCCAAGTCGTAAGCTGTCACATAGTACTCATAGGTTAGACCAGGCAACGCACTTAAATCTTGTGCATTGGTCGCTCCTATTGCATCAATGAGATGAGTGAACTGGGCTTCAGATGTTTCTTTCCGATAAATTCGATATTGAGTACTCGCGTCACCCGTTCCAGTCCAACTCAGGGAGACGGTTTGTGCATTTGGATCGTATGATCCACTCAGCCCACTAACGGACAGAGCCGGCTTTTCTGGTTCTTCTACTGGCGGAGGTGCCTGCCCTCCAGCTGGTGCTTTGAATTGCTTCACTGGAACGCCTTTTAAAGCATCTCCCATAACTTTGGCAAAGAAAGCTGCTGACAGCTTACTGCTGTTCTTAAGCATATGATTGGCATCCGGATTGTCATACCCCATCCAGACTGCGGCAGTCCATTCCGGTGTGTATCCAACAAACCATACATCACGGTTGGCACTGTTGCCAGAGATACCACTTTGAACAGTTCCTGTTTTACCCGCTACCGGACGATCCAGACGCGCTGAACGTCCCGTACCGTCATTAACAACGTTCTGCAGCATCTGTGTAAGCTGATACGCATTTTGCTCACTCATGACACGCGTTGTGTCCGAGTTATCATGTTTATAAGTGGTTTTGCCTGCGCTATCCTTGATTTCTTTAATCGCATAGGCTTGTCGGTATTCTCCGAGGTTGGCAAATGCACTATAGGCTTGCGCCATTTCCAGTGTATTTGTACCTTTACTTAGACCACCGAGGGCAATCGCCAGGTTTTTGTCTTCATCTGTCAGCTGTATACCTACACTCTTGGCAAAATTAATGCCTGTGTTAACGCCTATTTTATCAAGCAGCCAAACCGCAGGAATATTTTCCGATTTCGTAATGGCTTCCGTCATACTGATCGTTGAAGAATATCCATGCAAGTTACCAGGACAGTAGTTACCAAAACATTGCTTCGCATTACTCAGCGATGAGTTGGCACTGTAATTTCCTGATTCAAGCGCAGGTGCATAAGACACAATCGGTTTAAAAGCTGAACCTGGTTGTCTTCGACTCTGCGTTACACGGCTATAACCTTTAGTCTGATAATCCCGTCCTCCCAGGAGGGCAACGAGGCTACCATTCTCATGGTTCATGATAACCATGGAGCCTTGAACCTGTTGATCGTCTTTACTTGCCTCGAACAGATTATCATCTGTGAAGGCAGTTTCCATGGCTGTTTGAGCCTGAGCATCCATAGTTGTATAGATTTTGTACCCGCCGATATTCAGATCATCTTCCGTTTTACCTGTTACTCGTTCAGCTTCACGGAGCACATAATCTATAAAACCTTGATACTTCCTGTCTTTCTCTGGTCGCTTGTAGTTATAGTTAATCTCTTTTGCTTCGTCCATCTCCGCCTTGGTAATGTAGCCTTGTTCATACATCAGCTGCAATACCACACCTCGGCGTGCTTTTGAGTCGTTTGGATTGCTCACCGGATTATAGGCAGAAGGCCCTTTCGGCATAGCTGCCAATGTAGCAATTTGCCACAACTTCAACCTCTTGAGATCAGTAACTCCAAAGTAAAATTCAGATGCCGCTTTAATCCCGTAACGCTGATGACCGAAGAAAATCCGGTTCAGATACATCGTCAGGATTTCGTCTTTTGTGTACTTGCGCTCTAATGCCATGGCAATCGATACTTCCGTTGCTTTACGGAAGAACGTTTTGTCACGGGACAAGAACATGTTCTTGGCAAGCTGTTGGGTTAGTGTACTACCACCTTCCACCATGGAACGAGCCATGACATCTTTTACCGCTGCACGCCCAATGGACCAGATATCTACGCCTTGGTGATCGTAGAATCGCTTATCCTCCGTTGCAACAAAGGCTTGCTTTACCAGCTCAGGAATATCATCTTCTTTGACGGGTTCCAGCTTCTGAATGGATAGTTCCCCCATTAATTGGCCATTGCGATCATATACTTTTGAAGTTTCATTAATTGTGGTTTTGTCCTTATTGGCTTTGAGCAGATTTTCACCACTCACCATAATAAATAAATATCCGCCAAGTGCACAGAATATGGCGATTGCCATTGTGAAAAACAGTGTCCATCCAACGCGTTTACCCGTAATTTTTTTCTTTTTAGAGGTCTTTGGCTTCGCTTTTTTGGGTGACTTGTTATTGTTGTTGCGATTGTTAGACCTCGACAACGGATCGTTTGGCATGTTACCTCCTGACTCCCTTTCGGTTGCATAATTTCTAATCGTCTGTAGGCTCAGGCATATATTAAACAAATTTTGCCCGGAATGAAAAGAACAACCCTTTATTCAGGTTGCTCTGTTTCAATACCTATACTTGTAGACGAAATGGTTGGTGAAAAGGTTTCGTAATTTTTTTAAGCTTCGCCGCTGTTATCTTGCTGCATCAGCGATACGCTGCGTTGCGGCGTGAACGTGGAGATGGCATGCTTGTAGACCATTTGCTGGCGTCCGTCGCTGTCAATGACGATCGTAAAATTGTCAAATGCCTTGATCGTCCCGCGGATTTGGAAGCCGTTGGTCAGATAGACCGTAGCAGGAATATTTTCTTTCCGCAGTTGGTTCAAGAACGTATCTTGGATGTTGATGGACTTGTTCATTAGCCGTACCCCCATTGGTTCATTTGAATTCGTGTTCAAGTAATATTCAATATCGCTGAGTAGCTTTCGTGCTATTATATCATGAACAGTTTCATATAATCCACAAAAACCCCTTGTCTGCTATTTTACCCCCATTCTTAGTGAGGTGAACAAATAGAAGACTTATCCATTATACACCGCTTGTCTGTTTTGCAAAAGAGGGACAAAATCTTCATTTTAAAGCACATTTATTCGTTGTTTAGCGAATGCTTAATCTCTACCATCTGTTCTAGTGATAAATAAAAACCTCTACCCTTTTGATGACTAAAAGGTAGAGGTTTACATATCTTGATCTAATCGATGCCTGTCAGAAGAATACTAATAATCGCTCAAATCAATCAAATTTCCGTGTAATCAATTCACTTATCTGCTTGTATTTCCCTTCAAAATCCTGGGTATCCGTCATGTCCACCCATTCAATATCCTTCATATGGCGGAACCAGGAAAGCTGCCGTTTGGCAAACCGACGTGTATCCCTCTTCAACCACTCAACCGCAGCTTCCCAACTCACTTCCCCTTGCAGGAACGCTGCAATCTCCTTATATCCCAACCCTTGCATGGAAATATGACCTCTGGCCACTCCGCGTTCCAACAAGGATTTCACCTCATCTACCAGACCTTGTTCGATCATCAGATCAATCCGCTCTTCTACCCGGGCGTACAACTTCTGCCGATCCATTGTCAAACCAACAATAAGAAGGTCATAAGGCGATTCTTTCTTCTGTACTGCCAGCTGATCAGACCACTTCTCGCCTGTGAGGTGATGGATCTCAAGCGCACGTACAATTCGCCGCTGGTCATTCGGATGCAAACGATCCGCACTAACGGGGTCAACTTCCCTCAATCGATCATGAAGGGCCTGTGCTCCATTTAGCTCAGCATAGCTGAATTGTTCCTCTCTGAATGCTTCATCTGAACCGCTATCCGAGAATTGGAAGCCGTAACATACTGATTCCACATATAGACCGGTGCCACCTACGATAAAAGGCATTTTACCGCGTTCGTGAATTTCACTAATCAATCGTGTACAACTCTCCTGAAACTCGGCCACAGAATACGGATACTCCGGTTCATGGATATCAATGAGATGATGAGGTACACCCTTCATTTCTTCAGAGGTAATCTTGGCAGTTCCGATATCCATTTCACGATATACCTGCATCGAATCGCCTGAGATAATCTCACAATTGAAAGCTTGGGCAAGCTCGATGCTCATTCTTGTTTTGCCTACTGCTGTTGGTCCAACCAACACAAGCAGTTTAGGTTTTGGTTTAACTTCCACTTTCAACATTAATCACTCCGTACAGGGTTTTTGCATTCGCCCGATCAAGTATTTCAAATCCGAGCCTGTCAAACTCCGCGCTGCCGCGCTTTTCTTTCATGACTACCCGTTTACGGGCAACCCGTTTTGCTTCCATAATGCTCTGTTCATCCAGCGCATGAGCATTTGCATAATCTCGCAAGGGCTGTATAGCACTTGAATCCATCATCGGTTCACGGAACATGGGGTCAAAATATACGGTATCACAGCTTCGATCCGGCATGGAACGCAGCAACTCAAGATGATTTGCATGATGCAGCTCAATGCGCCGGAAAGCTTCATTTACCGCTGGCTTGATCGTCTCATATTGAGACATCCCCTCCACTAATAGTGTATATAGCGGAAGAGAGCTCTCACATGCAATCACCCGTCCACTTTTACCCACTGCAACTGAGAACACCAGTGCATCCGTGCCCAGTCCGGCTGTACAATCGATGATGGTATCCCCTTCATTCACCGCCCCCGCCTCCAGCAGTGGATCAGGTTCTCCTCGCAATATACGTTTGGCACGAACAAATCCCATGCTGGGGTGGAACTCCAGCAACGGTGAATCCTTCCGAAATAGACGCACTTTACCCTGGAGTACAACCAGAACCTCCTCCGCCTCATAGTGTTCAATCATCATGGGCAGAGACATTTTATTACGGCGCACGTAAGTACCCCCTGTTGTTTCAGCAAGGTTTCGGGCCCGCTCCACAAGTAAAGCCGCTTCCTTTTCACCGGTTGTAATATACATAGATTCCTCCTAAATAGCTACATAACACGTTTGAACAATTTTTCCAGATCATATGTTGAAAATGAAATCACAATTGGCCGCCCATGTGGACACGTATAGGGCTGACGACATGAACCCAGACGCTGAATCAGCACCTCTGCTTCCTGATCCGTCAGCTTTTGGTTCGCTTTGATGGATGCCTTACAGGAACACATAATGGATGCAGCTTCTCGCATCTTGGCTAAATCTATGCTGCGTTCACTAAGAACCCACTCGGACATTTCTTCGATAATGTCTTTCTCGTCCCCTTTGGGGAACCAGAACGGATGGGAGCGTACACGGAACGTCTGTCCACCGAAATGCTCCAAATATACACCCGCCTGTTCGAACCAGGCCAGCCTTGTTTTCAGCTTTTCCGTCTCCGAAGGTGTAAATTCGAGCGTAATAGGCAGCAGTAACTCTTGTGAGGCCTGGGCAGGGTTACCAAATTTCTCGTAATAGTACTCATAATTCACGCGTTCATGAGCAGCATGCTGATCAATCAAATATAAACCTTGGTCATTTTGCGCGATCAAATACGTACCATGATGCTGTCCGATCAGACTCAGCTCCGGAAATACAGGCATGGAAGCATCCGATTTAATGGCAGCAGCAAGTTTAGTGGCATCAGGCAGACCTGAAGTTTTCCACGTCCGTTCACCTCTGGCAATCGAAGACGGATTATACGATGAACGTGCTTCCCTAACCGGTGAATATACGGAATCGGAGCGATACGTAGCTGGTTTGCCTTCAGCCAGCGGTTTCTCTGTTGCTCCACGATCCCCACCATCTTGAGAAGAGAGGTCAGATTTGGGAACAGTTTCGGTAGAACTTGTACTTGAACTTGTACTTACATCCTTAGTGCCTTCTTGCACGTTAACGGATGTCTGCCCCCCGTCATGACTATCAATCTTCTGCAAAATATCCCCGTTCCAACTTTCTAACTGCACAGGGGGGTGTGTAATCTCAGGTGGAGCTTCTGGCAACGGCACTGAGTGACCCTGTTCAAATACTGGCTGTCCTGTGGTCACATCCGCCGGAGCATCCAAATCCAGATCATCATCTTCCGTAGTTAACTTCAGCGATGTACTAGCAGGTTTCCCGAGTGGACCTTGTTGTCCATATCCTTCTGCATCAGATGCATCTTTCAGCGGACCACGTGGAAAGAGGAATTGTTCCTGGATAAAGGAGCTATCGTCCCCACGTCGAATCTGCTGTTTTTTGACCTGTGGAATCAGTACCTCCTGCCGGAGTATACCCCGCAACGTCGTCTCTATGAATTCATACAGTTCTGGTTCCTTGCTGAAGCGAACCTCCAACTTGGCCGGATGCACGTTCACATCCACAAGAGAGGGGTGCATCTCCAACTGCACCACGACAAGTGGGAAGCGATTGATGGGCAGCAAGGTATGGTAGGCTTTGAGAATCGCCTGATTGAGACCGTAATTGCGAACAAATCTCCCATTAACAATCGTTGACATACCATTACGATTCGCTCGTGTCCATTCTGGCAGGCTGATCAGCCCGCTCACCCGGTAATCCAGACTTTCACCCTGGATGGGAAGCATCGCTTTCGCTGCACTTGTCCCATATATCGCTGCAACCACTTGCAGCAGATCGCCGTTGCCCAACGTCTGAAGCAACACATTCTCATTATGGCGCAGTCGGAACGAAATGTTTGGGTGAGACATCGCCATGCGGTATAGGACATCTGAAATATGTCCCAGTTCCGTCTGGATCGTTTTCATATATTTAAGTCTGGCTGGTGTATTGTAAAATAGTTCTCTCACTGCAAAATCTGTACCTTGGGGTGAGGTTGCATCTTCATGAGAGACAAGGTTCCCGCCTTCAATCACGATGCGGCGCCCCCGCCCGTCATTACCACTTGCCGATAATACCTCTACCTTGGACACGGCGGCAATACTCGCCAAGGCTTCGCCACGGAATCCAAGACTTGTGATCTGAAACAGATCTCGGCCATGGGCTATTTTGCTGGTCGCATGACGATAAAAGGCGGTTTCCATGTCCTCTGGCTCAATACCTGTACCATTGTCTTTGACACGAATACTGAGGAGTCCCCCCTCTTCCACCGTCACTTCTATCTTGGTGGCGCCTGCATCCACCGAGTTTTCGAGCAACTCTTTGACAACTGAAGCAGGCCGTTCGACCACTTCACCCGCCGCGATCTGGTTGGCAATATGTTCATCAAGCACATGTATCTTCGCCACAGGTTTTCCCCTCCCTTATACTCAGGATAATTGCTGTGCCTTCAATTTGAGATCATTCAATATCTGCATCGCCTGAAGAGGCGTCATATTCATGACATCGATATCTTTCATCGCACGGATGAATTCTCGCGCTGGTTTATCCACCGCAACTACATCCGGTTTCGTTGCCACATTCGGCTCATCATCTCCAAAGATGGACAGTTGAACCACATCCGAATGGTTTGCGCTGGACTGTCCTTTGCTGTTTGATTTCTTGGCATGTTGCTTCCCTGCCGAATCTTCAATAGAAGGTGTGTACTCTGCACTCTCCACAATCTCGTGTTCCCTGATCAATGGTGCTGAATCCGTGTGCTGGAATTCTCCCCCTTTTAATTTCAAGCCTGCTCCCTGCTTCTCGTTTCCAATATATTCACTGCCTACAGCTACTTGCGCGGCCGCATTTTCGAACCCATGCAATAGTCCATTCGCCCGCTCAATAATGCTATCAGGCAGACCTGCAAGGCGTGCACAATAGATACCATAACTGCTGCTGGCTGCCCCGGCAATCAATTTGCGCAGGAAATTAACTTTGTCACCACTCTCCTGTACCGCCATCGAGTAGTTGGCCAGCTTGTCCAGACTCTCCTCCAGATGAGCAAGCTCATGGAAATGAGTTGATACAAGGGCTTTACAGCCGATAATATCATGTACATATTCAATAACAGACTGAGCAATGGCCATACCTTCACTAGTTGACGTTCCCCGTCCCAATTCATCGATAATAATCAGACTGCGTGGTGTGGCTTTGTCCGTCATGACCTGAATGTCGGCCATCTCCACCATGAATGTGCTTTGTCCGCCAATGAGATCATCCGCGGCACCGATCCGTGTGAAAATGCGATCCATGATCGGCACTTCCGCCTGACCCGCAGGTACAAAACAACCCACTTGCGCCAAAATGGAGATTAAAGCGACCTGTCGCATATACGTACTCTTACCAGCCATATTTGGTCCAGTAATCAGCAGAATACGTGCCTCTTCCTTGGTCATTGCCGTGTGATTGGCAATAAATGCGCCATCTCGCATGACCGCCTCAACGACCGGATGGCGTCCTTCTTCCACAACCAGATCATAACCGTCGGTCAACGTAGGACGTACAAAGTTTCGCTCAGCACTGATCACCGCAAAAGATTGATACACATCAATTTCCGCTACCTGTTCAGCCAGCTTCTGCAGCCTTGCAATCTCTTTGTTCAGCCGCTCGCGCAGCTCTGCGAACAGTCCATACTCAATATCAACCATTTTGTCCTGAGCTTCGAGAATCAGCGTCTCTTTTTCCTTCAACTCCGGCGTAATGTAACGTTCTGCATTGGCAAGTGTCTGTTTACGTTCATAACGTCCTTCTGGCAACGCGGACAGATTGGACTTGGTGATCTCGATATAATAACCAAATACTTTGTTATATCCAATCTTCAGCGATCGAATGCCTGTCGCCTCACGCTCTCGCGCTTCCAGCTCCGCAATCCACTGTTTCCCGTTAACTGAAGCCTCACGCAATTCATCCAGACGTTCATGGTACCCTTCACGAATCAGACCTCCGTCCCTTACCGATACCGGTGGCTCGTCCACAATGGCTTGCCCGATAGCTTCACGCAGATCATTGCAATCATCCATCGTTTCGGCAATATGCTGCAATGTTGCGGAAGATGATCCTGCGCAATGCTGACGAAGTCCTGGAATTTTCTCCAGCGATGACTTGAGCGCATTCAGGTCACGACCATTCGCATTACCAAACGCAATCCGGCCTACCAAACGCTCCAGATCATAGATGTCTTTAAGTTCTGTCCGCAGGTCCTCACGCAATATAAACTGGTTGTACAACGTATCCACTGCTTCAAGACGCTCATTAATCTTCCCTTTTTGTAACAATGGCTTATCGACCCAGCGACGCAGCATTCTTGCACCCATGGACGTCTCGGTCCGATCAAGCAACCAGAGTAATGAACCTTTTTTGGAGCGTTCACGCACAGTTTCCACCAATTCCAGGTTCCGGCGGGTAAACGGGTCCAAGATCATGTAATGATCGGGCTCATACGTTGAGATTTGAGTTAACTGCCCCAGAGAACGTTTCTGTGTCTCACTCAGATAGGAGAAAAGACGTGCAATGCACGCTTGACGTTCAGGCTCTAATCTTGCCCATACAGCCTCGCCAAACTGCTGACGGACCAGATCTTCCTTATTCTTTGTCCACGACGTGTAAACCACAGGACGACCGATTGGAGACGCCTCGGCTTCTACCGTTTCAAGCAGCGCTGCATCCCCCACCAGCTCCGATGGTTCGTAGATGCCGATTTCATCCTTGAGCCATTCCTTGGAATAAGGTACGGATGTCACATACAACTCACCCGTTGACAGATCACAGGCCGCGAGCGCCAGCGTATTTTGATTACCTGTAAGACAGACCATGTAGTTGTTGGACTTGTCACCCAGCGTCTTTCCTTCCATCACCGTTCCGGGTGTAACCACACGTACAATTTCGCGTCGTACCATGCCTTTGGTTACACTTGCATCTTCCATCTGCTCGCAAATTGCAACTTTATATCCTTTTTCAATCAGACGCTGTATGTAATTGTCAGCCGAATGATAAGGTACACCGCACATCGGAATTTTGTCATCCGTGCCTCCGTTGCGTGCGGTCAGCGTGATCTCAAGTTCACGGGAAGCATTAATCGCATCCTCGAAGAACAATTCATAGAAGTCACCCAGTCTAAAAAATAAAAAAGCATCTTGTGCTTCGGCTTTCACTTGCAAATATTGTTGAATCATTGGCGTATACTGAGCCATGATGAATATCCTCCATCCTGTTCCTATAATGTCAGGAAGAAACGCATCCTGGAAGGACAATAAGACGGTCAGGCACTGTGTTTGCGCCTCCGCCTTATGTGTTGGCTAATCGCCACTTCCTTCAAGGGTTGCTGCTCCATATCTTCCGTAGTAGCTTATTACTCATAAAAGACTTGTTTCTTATTATATCAAAAAAACGCCCGTACTTCATGAACCTGCCCGAATATTCCAGAGTTTGCGAATATCACGGCTCTCATCCCAAGTTCTTCCCAGTTTTAATTGAAGGATTAACGGAGACGCATACCGTTCATAACGTGCATATCCATCCAACCTCTTCAGATCATCTACGAGTGCTGGGATGTGTTCCTTAATCACTTCGCGCTTTCCTTCATAAAATGCGGTATGAACCTCAGCTTTCGCCAACGGACGCTGCCGTAATTGAGTATACCCGCTCGCGATCAGACCTGCCAAGGCCACAACACCTTTTGCAACAAGGGGCGACACAAGAAAGCTGGGTAACGTACGATACTCAAACCCACCATAGGATTTCAGACGAAAATCACCAAGTGCTCCATAACGGGGTCGTCTTCCCGATCCACGGGGGTCTTGCAGAAATGCCAGTGGAAATGCCAGATAATTGTCCAGTGCACGAAGCAGTTCCCCGGTAAGATTCACCCCGCTAAAATGAATATGACCACCCAAAGGTAACCCCCGTTGTGGCATCCCTCCTGCCTGCCAGATGAGCGAGTGATCACTGATGCTGCGGGAAGCGGCTGCGAATGCCCTCATCAGATGAGCCAGCAGTTCTCGTGGTTCGGAGCTGGGAGCCGGTCGCAGTTCGGCAACCGGATATATGCGCCGTCCACCAATCGTCACGGAATCACAGCCTGCCATTCCTGTACGTTCAAGAAATCTGGAGGCGGGTACGATTTTGGATTCCGGCATCTGCACCAGAAGAAACTCCGGGTCCATGCCGAGTATTGGAATGGGTCTGTGACTCAGTTCCTCATCCAGCAGTTCCTGATGCTGCTTCCAGCTTTCCCTATAGGTAGCAGCAAGGTTGGTCACCCCTTTCCAGGGACACGGGTCGATCGAAATCACTGCACAGCCGCCATTCCCTGAGGATTCCATTCGAACAGCTCCATGATCCAGCCCTAGCGTATACAGCGTTTTGATCGCAAGTCGTTCTATGCGCTTGAACAAGGTTGAACTCGCTTCACGCTCCAACAGAGTTTCCTGTGCCCCTCCCATGCCACTAGTATCCTTGCGTTTGATCCGGATCGCCTGCAGACAGCTTATCTCTACGTCATAGCGTACACGCAAGCCTGGTTCACGTTTGCGCCGATCGTCCAGTGACAATACTTCAATGCCTGCCTGTTTCAACCGTTCTGCACGTTCTCCAGAAGTCATCCTTTCATATCGGCGCAGCGCTTCCTCCGCTTGTTCCATCACATTCATTACGTCCCCCCTCCCGGATCATGCAACTAAAATAAAAATAACCCCGCAATGCGGAGCCTTCCCGTGAAAGGTATTCCAGGCACATTGCGAGGCTCGTTACCACCCATTTTTTAATATTTAAGAAGAAAGAGGGCTTACGCCCTCTTCACCGCGCCTTCTGGCGCATATGATACCTTAGGTTATCAAATACAGGCGTCAAACTCACAGCTCATCGTCGAGCAGATCGGGATCGAGATCGTCATAATCTCCATCGGCACTGCCAAAGTCATAGTCCTTGTCTTCGTAGTCACCGCAACCATCTGTGCAGACCTTCACACAAACTTTGGTTTCGGCAACGAGTTCCACAGCGAATTCCCGTTCTACCCGGATAATTACACTGCTTCCACCTGCTGATACTGTGGCTTCCACACAGCTAGGTTCCTGCGTTGCATCCGCAGATACCTCCACTGTGGAAGTCCGGTGTTTCGGGTCCAGATAGGACAAAGGCACATGTTCTACATACGAGACCGTTTCTTTGGCTACATCCGTCTGAGAGTTCTTGTCGTAGGAATACCAAATGTTGATATCGTAAGTACCAATAACTTCAATTCCGTCACCCGCTGATACGGCTTCATATTGGTGGTTGATAATCCAAGCCCCCAAAATACTTGTCGGACCATTTGGCGGAGTCACGGTATGTGTTACGGTAGAGAACTTACGACCTTTGCCGCAGATCGCCTTCGTGATAATCTCTCTACATTGATGTTTATGACTCAATGACATCTTTAAACCTCCTCCATACAATCATTCACTACAAGTGTATGCAGGGCATTCGTCTAGGGTGACAACTATTTTCTATTATTCGTTTGTAGATTGGGACCGGTCCGAGATTGGGGACGGTGCTTTGTCCTTCTTCGCGACTTTCAGATACAGCGCGAGTTCGCGGCACAGCTGGAGAATTGCAGAACGAATCTCGAATTCTTCCCTTGTATCCGGCAGCTCCATACGTTTGAATTCTTCTTGCACATCTGCAAGAAGTTTTTCAGTTCGTCCCGTGTAGGATTCAGTGAGTACGTCCTGACTAAGCTGATCGAACAGCTCCGATACCATCTCCGCATGTGGCATCTTCTGATAGATCTGGGACACGAGATGCATCATGTGCTGGATGGAGTCCAACTGCGTTTTGCGCATATAGAAGTAGACGCTCCATTCCTCATTCGGATGAATCACCTGATTCTCCAGAGAACGTTTGGCAGCATCAATACCGCCAAGGATCGCTTTATCTGCTTCAATCAGCTCTCTCCCTGCCCATGCTTCATTGGGATTACGCAGCGTGGCCGCAAATTCCTTGAAAATCTTCGAGAAGAGTTCATCGATTCGTTTGCGAATGCGCAGCATCTGTGGATCTGCTGCCGGCATATAGGCCAGGTTAACCGCCATTGCGGAACCAAGACCAATTAACAACAAAGCAATTTGTACGAGGACGACATGCACGTCCATCTCCCCGCCGCCGAACACCCGAAACACCACAACAGAACCTGTAACAATGCCTTCTTTAAATCCTACCCGGACAATAGCCGGGAATGCGATCAATATGTATACCGCCAGCACCCAATAATGGAAGCCTAGAAAGTGAAAAAGTACACTTGCAAATAAAAGTCCAACTACGGAAGCAAAGAACCGCGCCGATATGGTGCGAATACTTCGTTTTCTCGTTACATCCACACCAAGAATGGCAAGCAATCCCGCTGATGTTGGTCCCGGCAAGCGACACCAGTCTGCAATCAATACAGCCATTAATGCGGCGATTGCAGTTTTAATTACCCTAAAACCCATTTAACATTCCATCTCCTCTAAGCAGCAAAAAAAATTCTTAGCCAGCTCGTCGCCTCATTCATTTATCATGACTAGTATGTCTCATCCAAAAGTAAACTAGACGACATCAACCGACATGCGCATGCATGCCGGTCACAGCAACACGCCCCGAATGAGGGACGCTGGCAAGTTAGATCGTTGCGACAGAACCTCAAGGCCCTCTTCTCCAATCATCGCATTCATTCCGGATCTGCGCGGAATAATCATACTAAATATGGTACTTGATTTTACGGTATCGGGCAACGTGACACCCCTTGTGAAATTGTATACATATCATACCCGGTCACATTACGAGTAAAACACTTCCGAATCACCTGCGGCCAGCCAGCATTTTGCGTTCTGCATAGACAACAAGTTGGTACATGGCTGTTGCAACTGCGGCAATAATTAACAGACTCGATAATACGAGTGTGAAGTTGAATACCTGAAATCCGTAGATAATGAGATAACCTAGCCCTTGTTTGGCGACCAGAAACTCACCCACAATTACACCCACCCAAGCCATGCCCACATTCACTTTCAAAGTGGATACAATCGCCGGAAAAGAAGCAGGTAATACAACTTTTGTAAAAATCTCGGAACGGTCTCCACCAAACGTACGAATGACTTTAATATAATTGGGATCCACTTCATTGAAGCTGTTATACACCACCAGTGTCGTGATAATGACCGTGATGGACAATGTGGTCATGACAATCGCTGTAAAACCCGCGCCGAACATCACAATAAAGATCGGGCCAAGTGCTACCTTTGGCATACTGTTGAACACAACCATATAGGGGTCCAACACTTTGGACAAAAAAGGAGACCACCAAATTAAAACCGCAAGCAAGGTTCCCACCAGTGTTCCCAGTAAAAAACCAACTGCCGTTTCCCCCACGGTTACCCCAACATGTGCCCACAACTCGCCACTAGCGATGTCCTTGCCAATCTGGGCAAAAACCTTACTCGGATAACTGAACAACAACACATCAATCCAGCGAAGTCTGCCTGCGACTTCCCATAGCAAAAACATACATACTAGCATAGATAACTGTACGGCAAGCACTTGATGTCGCCATCTGGCAACCTGCTGAATATGATTCCGATGCAGATGCCCCATCCATTCGTCACGCTTTTCCTGCTTCGGATTCATTGGATTCACGCGTCTTCCTCACCTCCCCCGGACTGATCCAGTTCACTCCACAACGCCTGAAACAACGCATTGAATCCTTCTTGCTCCCTGGCATGGAAGGGCTGAGCCTTCCGAATTTCATCGGGGATGATAAACTCACGACGGATGCGGCCGGGATTACGATCAAGCACAATGACGCGGTCACTGACCGCAATGGCTTCAGACAAATCATGGGTGACGAGAACAGAGGTTTTTCCAAACTGTTTTAACGTGTCCGAGACCAGATCCTCCAGTTGCAGCTTGGTTTGATAATCAAGTGCTGAGAATGGTTCATCCAACAATAAAATTCCCGGGTCGGTTGCCAACGTGCGCACCAGAGCCACTCGCTGTCTCATGCCCCCTGAAAGTTCTGATGGGTACTGATTCTCCGTTCCGGCCAACCCCATACTTACCAGCAGTTCCCGTACACGCTCACGGCTCCGTTCATCCAGTCTGCCTGTCAGTTCAAGACCGATCAAAGCATTATCCAGAATGGTCCGCCATGGAAACAGATAGTCCTGTTGAAGCATATAACCAATCTGTGCTGAGGGGCCTCCAACGAGTTTGCCTTTAACCTTAACCTCTCCTCGGGTGGGTGTGAGCAGCCCGGCGATGATCGACAACAATGTCGTTTTACCGCATCCACTCGGTCCAACCAGACTGACGAACTCTCCTTTTTGGATCTCCAGACTCAAGTCCTCAATCACCAAGGAAGCTTCCCGCTCGCTGACGTATACTTGAGAGATCCCCTCCAGTCGGATCACACTTTCGGATTCAGGCATTCTGCTCACTTCCTTTCCTGAATACCCCATTACTTTGATTTCGTAACTTCTTCCGCATAGGCATTATCCACAATGGCATTCAAATCCACGCGTTCTTTCAACTCTCCGGCGGCACTCATGACATCAAGCAGATTGTTCCACTCTTCCTCATCAATGATCGGATCCTTTGCATAGCTGCCCTGTTCCTTATAACGGTTCACACTACTTACCAAAATGGCTGGATCGATGTCTTTGAAAAAAGGAGAAATGACTTCAGCAATCTCTTCAGCCGTATGGGAATCCACCCATGCCTGCGCTTTGTGTAGACCATTCGTAAACTTCTGTACGATATCCTTATTGTCGTTAAGATAACTCTGTTTCGTCATGAAGACGGTGTAAGGCAGAAGACCACCTTCTGTGCCAAACGATGCAACAACCTTCCCCCGACCTTCTTGTTCAAAGATGGATGCCTGGGGTTCAAACAGTTGAACATAATCCCCCGTGCCTGAGGCGAAAGCAGACGCAATGTTGGCAAAGTCCACATTTTGAATCAGCTCCAGATCACTTTGAGGATCAATGCCATGTTTGTTCAGTGCGAACTCCCCTGCCATTTGCGGCATGCCGCCTTTGCGTTGACCGAGAAATGTGGAATCCCTCAGTTGTTCCCAATCGAAGCTACCTTCTGTGTTACGAGTGAACAGAAATGTACCATCCGTCTGGGTGAGCTGGGCAAAGTTAATGACCGGATCTTCCGCTCCCTGCTGATAGACGTATATGGACGTCTCCGCTCCTACCAGTGCGATATCCACCGAACCTGCGAGTAATGCCGCCATCGTTTTGTCACCACCAGCAGTCGTTTGAATATCCACCTCAAGTCCCTGCTCTTCAAAAAAACCTTGAGCCACAGCCACATACTCCGGTGCGTAAAATACCGAACGAGTCACTTCGCCAATCGTAATCTTGGCTTCATTCTCTTCCTTATTACAGCTGGTGAGCGCCACAATGATAATCAGCAGAATAACGATTCCCCGGACGAACCATGGCGTGTATTTCATGTTGTTTCCCTCCTTCACTGGTTTCAGCAGTTTCTCTCTATTATGGATATGCCGATGCCCAACAAAAGGTTAAGAACTTAAATGCAAAAAAGAGCCGGGCAATGATGCCCGACTCTTCAGCTCTTCGAAATGTTATTCAATATGTTATATATGGGATATCTACAGCTTGTAAATCTCGGCATATTTGGCTTCCAGATAATCAGCCAGATAATCCGGGTTCAATTCTTCACCCGTTACGGCAACAATCAATTCGGAAGGTGTGCGACTTCTACCATACTGGTAGATCTTGTCTGTAAGCCATTCCTTAATTGGAATCAGATTACCTTCGGCAATGAGGGTATCAAATTCCGGCATTTCCTTGCGCAATGTATGTAGAATTTGAGCTGCATACATATTACCCAGAGAATACGAAGCAAAGTAACCAAAGTCACCACCGGACCAGTGAACATCCTGAAGAACACCGTCTCCATCATTCGTTGGCATAATACCGAGATATTCCTTGTATTTTGCATTCCAGGTCTCCGGCAGATCTTTCACTTCCAGACCATCATTGAATAACATTTTCTCGATCTCATATCGGATAATAATATGCAGGTTATAGGTCAGTTCATCCGCTTCGATCCGAATGAGTGAACTCTCCACCCGGTTGATTGCACGATAGAAATCTTCCAGTTCAACCTCGCTCAGTTGCGGGAAATGCTGCTGCAAATCTTTGTAATAACGTGTCCAGAATGGCAGGCTGCGACCAATCATGTTTTCCCAAAGACGGGACTGGGACTCATGAATCCCCATGGACGTTCCTTCGGCAAGAAGGGTACCCGCCAGACTGTCATCAATATTTTGCTCGTACAGGGCATGTCCGCCCTCATGCAGTGAACTGAAGACTGCGCTTGCTACATCATCTTGCAGATAATGTGTTGTGATCCGCACATCACCCGGGTTAAGACCCGTTGCAAAAGGATGAACACTCTCGTCCAATCGTCCAGCTTCAAAGTCATAGCCCATTTGTTCCAGGATGAACAGACTGAATTTTTCCTGCTGTTTGGTGTCAAACAACTGATTCAGGAACTCTGTATTTGGCTTGTTTTCTGAAGCATTAATCTTCTCTTGCAAAGGCACCAAACGTGCTTTGAGGCGGGCGAACACAGCGTCCACTTTCTCAACCGTCAGATCCGGTTCATACATATCAAGCAGCGTATCATAACGTGTATCCTTCACACCCCAATAATCAATAAACTCCTGTTTGAGCTTAACGATATCTGTGAGATAAGGTGAGAATCCTGCAAAATCACTATTATGCTTGGCATCTTCCCATGCCGTTTCCGACTTGGCTGTTAGCACGGTATAAGCTTGTACTTTCTCAGGTGGTACGGATTGACTGCGATCATATTCTTTCTTGCAATCTTCAACCAGACGACGATCTATATCTTCGAGCTGTTCCAATACTGCTGGAGTCGTTAATGCATCCAGGTAAGTCTTCATGTCAGCCGAGGTTTGCAGCTTGAATGCTTCGGTGGACAACATACCCAGCGTCTCCGAACGAGTCGGAACGCCTTTTTTCGGCGCACCTGTGCGCAGATCCCAGTGAAGCAAACCAATGGCTTCATGATAGCTCTTAATTTTACGAGCCAGATTACGGAAGGATTGCAAATGTTCCTGTGTTTGTTTATCCATTGTTATCGTTCACCTCTTCAAAAAAAATGTTATACCCTATTGATGATACTTTTTGCATTGCGTATAATCAACTTTTAACAGATGAAAATTGCATTGTTCTCCTAAAGATACGTGTTCAAAAAGTCTGGTTTTCATTACCGAGAAGATAGAAATGGCGTTCAACTTCGATGCTGATGATGCCCTCAGGCATGATTCGTAATCAAAAGTGGACTTTTTGAACAACCTCTAAAGGGTTGGAGTAATGCCATCTGCTGACCGTGAAATACTATTAAAGCAAAGGCGTGTAGGACAAGCTGCATCATATGCAAGTGGCCGTGCTCGTCGTATTGGATAACAGGAGGCAATGGACATGAACAACATTCAAGAGATTTTGACTTACAACAAATCATTTGTCGAGACTAAAGAATACGAAAAGTATACGGCTGGCAAGTTTCCAACCAGAAAGATGGTTATCATCACTTGTATGGATACACGTCTGGTGGAATTGCTGCCCAAGGCCATGAACCTGAAAAACGGTGATGTGAAAATCATCAAAAACGCAGGCGCAATTATCTCTCAGCCTTTCGGAAGCGTAATGCGTAGTGTACTTGTCGCCATCTATGAACTGGGTGCAGATGAAGTCCTGGTAGTGGGGCATACCGAATGTGGTATGGCTTCCCTTCACGCTGAGACCATGATTGGACATATGGTTGAGCGTGGCGTATCGGAAGAAGTCATGACTACTCTGGAGAACTCTGGCATCCGTTTGCAAAAATGGTTGCGCGGGTTTGACAGCGTCGAAGAAGGGGTAAAACATACTGTGGAAGTGATCAAGAAGCATCCTTTACTTCCTCCCAATGTACCCGTCCACGGCATGGTTATCGATTCTGCCACAGGTGAGCTTGATCTTGTCGCTGAGGGGTATGGACAACAGGCATCTCTCTAAATGGTTTGGAGTGCGGACCTTATGGTTCGCACTTTTTTTGTCTAAATTAAGGCAGTTGTTCTGTCAGGTTGTCAAACCATACAGTTTCAGTGTACACTTTTTATGAAAGCGGTCAAAGAAAGTAAAAACGATTGTTCTCTCTGACCTAGCCCTAATATTAAGGAGACATGTGCATGAACATACTTTCCTACGGATTACTCGGGCTGCTTACCCGCGAGGAGTCATCGGGCTATGATCTGATGCTGAAAATCCAGCCTCATTGGCAGGCGAAACACAGCCAGATCTATCCACTCCTGTCCAAGATGGAAAACGATGAGTTATTGGCCTCCCGCTGGGTACAACAGTCTGACAAACCGGACAAGAAAATGTACGCAGTTACGGAAAAAGGCATTGAAAAGCTCTTGGAATGGATGATTACTCCTGTTACCGCACCGGTTACACGCGATGAATTTAATTTGCGTATTTTGTGTGTTGGCATAGCGGAAGACGGAAGCATGAGACGCATTCTTAACGAGCGTAAAAGCTGGTTTATGGAACGCATACGTTATTTCGAGGATCTGAAGTCACGTATACCTCAGGATAATCTTCGTGTAGGCAACCGAGATTTTGGAAGCTACATCCTGGTACAAAAAGGGTTAATGCACGCACAAACAGGCCTGGAATGGTGTCATTGGGTTACCCAATTGCTTGATGGCCAAGCTGCAATTCAAGACCCAAGTCCTAGCGTTTCAGAAATTTAATAAAATTTGAAACGTTCCTGCAAGTTGACCGTATTACATGAGTAAGGCCCATTTTTGGGCGATTCAAACAAATTAATCGGGGGGTTACGATCTTTACAATGAAGAAAAAATTCGGAGTTAAACATCTAATGATGGTATTTATGGCCTTTACATTATTGTTCGCAACAGTGGGAGTAACGAATCCGGATTCTGCGGATGCAAGACGTGGTGGCGGATTCAAATCCGGTACGAAAAGTTATAGCAATACACCTAAGAAATCCGACAGCAATGTAAGCAAATCGAATACGAATAACAACTCCAGCAATGGAGCAGCTACAACGAACCGTGGCGGATTCTTCGGCGGTGGCGGCGGATTCATGAAAGGCATGATGCTTGGTGGTCTTGCTGGTATGATGTTTGGCGGATTGTTCGGTGGCATGGGCGCTCTGGGTAACATCCTTGGATTGCTCGTGAACGTTGCAGCAATTATGTTGATTGTTATGCTGGCTATGGCACTCTTCAGAGCCATCTCCAATCGTCGCAAACCTGCAGCGGATGGTCGTTATGACCGTCGCAATGATCGTGATGATGACCGTAACAGAAACGGACGGTACTAGTCTCTATGGTTCTGAGCATGGATGAAATTGTGAATGCAATCTGTATTCATATGGCAGAACGTAAGGGTGTACGTCCAACCGATGTGAATGTAGAACTGAGTTGGGAAGAAGATACAGGTTATTCCGCTGAAGTTTGGATTCAAGGCCGTAGTCAATATCTGGTGGAGTCCAATATGATTGAAGCGATTCTTCGTTACCTGCACAGTGAATACAACATCCGGGCGTACCGTGAGAATGTACGACTTGATCTGGATGAAGAAATCACAGCGATCGTTAATCAATAAGATAGGTCACTCACTGGCCTGATATACGAAAGACCGCCTCCCCTCTGTCCTGACAGAGATGGAAGGCGGTCTTTTTATTTCTGTATTTGTAGCTCTATTTGTGTGTCTATTGTAGTCTCTATACGTCTCTGTGTTACGTTCTAATTCTTGGAAACTACGATTGAAGTTTAACCAGGCTGTAGTTCTTCTTACCTTTACGGATAATGATGAATTTACCGCCAATGGCATGCTCTGCCGACACTGTGAATTCAAGCTCTGTGATTTTCTCACCGTTCATGGAGATCGCGCCTTTAGTGACATCCTCACGCGCCTGGCGTTTGGATGGCTCCAACCCCAGATCTACGAGCCAGTCGACGATATTTTTCGCTTCGCCGTCCGTTTCGAATGTTGGCATTTCCTTGAAACCCTGCTCGATTTCATCTGCTGTCAGGGAACGGATATCACCACTGAACAGCGCCGCTGTAATACGTTTAGCCTGTTCGAGCATTTCTTCGCCGTGAACGAATTTTGTCATTTCTTCCGCGAGTGCTTTCTGTGCTTCACGTCTGTGCGGTTCTGTCTCTACCTTTTCAGCCAAAGCTTCGATTTGTTCTTTGCTGAGGAAAGTAAAGTATTTCAAGTATTTAATGACATCACGGTCATCTGTATTCGCCCAGAACTGGTAGAACTCAAATGGTGTTGTTTTGTTCGGGTCAAGCCAGATTGCGCCGCCAGCTGTTTTACCGAATTTCGTACCGTCTGATTTGAGCATGAGTGGAATGGTCAGACCGTAAGCCTTCGCTTCAGATCCTTCTTTTTTACGAATCAGATCGAGACCACTTGTGATGTTACCCCATTGATCCGAACCACCGATTTGAAGCTGTACATCTTCGTTCTGGAACAGGTGCAGGTAGTCGAGTGATTGAAGGATCTGGTAGGAAAACTCGGTGAACGAGATTCCGCCTTCCAGTCTGCTCGCAACCACATCCTTAGCCAACATTGTGTTAAGGTTAAAGTTTTTGCCGTAGTCACGCAAGAATTCAATCACATTGATTTTGTGTGTCCAATCGTAGTTGTTCACCATGCGAACCTGATTATCACCGTCTGTTACAAACAACTTCTTCATCTGCGCTGTCAGTGCATCCACATTCTCCTGCACTTGCTCCATCGTTTGCAAAGAACGCTCTGCCTGCCGACCACTTGGATCACCAATCGTTCCTGTAGCTCCACCTATCAAAATAACCGGACGGTGTCCTGCCAGTTGAAAACGTTTCAGCATCATGAATGGAATGAGATGTCCGATATGCATGCTGTCCCCCGTAGGGTCAACGCCGCAGTACAATGAGATTGATTTGGTTTCAGTCAACTCACGCAGTCCCTCTGCATCTGTCTGCTGGTTAATGGCGTCACGCCACTGTAGTTCATCAATAATATTCATCATGTGTATAACCCCTTTTCTATCCTCAAGATTCAGTCATGATCAACGTTAAATTACGAAATTACACGCTGGAACGGCTTTTTTGGACACAAAAAAATCGCCTCCTTGTCTTCATTAAGACACAGGGACGATTATTATAACCGTGGTACCACCCAAATTGCATGGACAACACGTGACCTCAACACGTTATCCATACCACTTTTGGCAATATATCGTTTGCCCATCCGCTTGGCATTACCCAAGTACTCCAGAGTGTAATTCGCAGCCCTTGTATGTATCAGGTTCCATCAACCCCTGACTTTCTGTAACAGGGACAAAGCCGCTACTGCGCTCTATCAACGTGATTCATGTATTCAATTTATAGCAAGTATAGCCGAACGTTTCAGTCATTGCAAGACCAAGTATTAATCTTCGAACAGAACAACGGATGCATAGTTGAAACCAGATTATATGATCATCATGTTCAATTTTCCGTGATAATAACCATAAGCTTTCTCCGCGATCTGATCCTCATTGTTCCAAAACTGCTGATCCAGCGCATCTAACTGCTGCTCTTGTTCCTTTGTCAGGAATTTAGGAATATCCCACAGTTCGGTAAGCCTTTCATCCTCTTTCAAGTGCTCAATGCAGCCGTATGCTGACGTTATAATCTCCACGACTTGAGTCGCATCAATGATATGTAATGCCCGCAACGCGTAACGGTATACCTCTTCCCCCCAATTGCAGAAAAACTGTATAAAACCGCCATTAAAGACATCCGCCTCTAACAGCCATAAAGCAGCAATGTCCTGCTCGTTCGAAGTCAGCGATGCCCAGCCCTGTTCAGATTCATTCTTTTTTTCGACAAATAACACAGCATAGTCATACCATACATCATTAATATCTTGATCGCTCATGTAACACACCTCACTTTTCTTTATGCCATGCCCTCTAACTCCTGACGTTTACCCGTCTGATGCCAATGTAAATAAGGATTACCGATCTGCTGGAAGGCTTCCAGGACACCCCTGTTCAGGTCCTTCATCACTTCATTTGTATAGTTCAAATGCGTCTCTTTATTATCCACGCCATGTCTTTCCAACAACCCTACATGCGTCGCGGTGAAAATAATATCTTCCAGCAACCAATAGATGACTTCATCCGGCTGTTTCACCCGTTTTTCTAATGAGACGAGACCACGTTCGTATATTCGAACGATATACGCATCTTCTCCACTCTCTACATAGGGCACCCCATCCCATTTAAAGCTCTCAAACAAGCGGTTAACATAGTTCTGCATCTGTTCCCTAGGGAAAGATGTACGCTCTAAAAGCTGTAAAAGGAAGTCTGCCAATTGTTGTTTGCTTAACATGTTGGACATGAATGCACCTGCCTCTATAAAGTAACGTCGATGACAGAATGAAAAATGAAAAAGCTGCCCAAGGCAGCCTCTTTATATTTATTCCTACTGTTCAATCAGGTCCCACAAAAAGTCTGATACGAAGTATTACATTGTGCAGGTAGTTCGGCATATTCAGCCTGTTCAGGTGAGTGTGCAAACGGATCTGAAAGAACTGCCAAAAGCTTCTCCATCACGCTAAGATCTCCATGATTCTCTGCTCGCTCAAGCGCTTCTTCAACCCGATGATTGCGAGGAATGACAGCTGGATTGTTTGTTCGCATCAACTGCCCAGAGACTTCCTTCTCCCCTTGCTGTCTGTCCAATCTTGCTTGCCACCGCTCATGCCATTCAGCAAATTCTGGCGTGCCAAACAAAGCTGTCCCTTCCAATGTATCAAAGGTCAATGCCAGGAACGTATTGGTGTAATCTGCACTATGCTTCTCCATAAGTTCAAGAAGCTCCTTGATCAACGCTTCATCTTCGGCCTCTTCATCCAACAAGCCCAGTTTGGCACGCATTCCCTTGAGCCAATGATGATGGTACAATTCAGAAAATTGTGCGATAGCATCCTGAGCGAGTTGCACGGCCTGTTCTTCATCTTCATGCAACAACGGCAGAAGCGTCTCGGCAAAACGAGCCAAATTCCACCCGGCAATATACGGTTGATTACCATAAGCATAGCGACCTTGTCTGTCAATGGAGCTAAATACGGTCGACGGATTGTAAGCATCCATAAAGGCGCATGGACCATAATCGATGGTCTCACCACTGATCGCCATGTTATCCGTGTTCATCACGCCATGAATGAAACCAACACGCTGCCATTGGGCTATGAGAGCCGCCTGCCGTTTAATCCCTTCCTGAAGGAACAAAAGATAGCGATTTTCGGCTTGGGCAACCTCAGGGAAATGTCGATTCAACGTGTAATCAGCCAACGCCCGAAGATCTTCAATAGACCCCCATCTTGCTGCGTACTGAAAGGTTGCTACTCGGATATGACTGGAAGCCACCCGGGTCAATACGGCACCTGGCCGCTCTGTTTCGCGGATAATGTTTTCTCCTGTTGATACCACAGCCAGACTGCGTGTCGTTGGGATACCCAGTGCATACATCGCTTCACTAATAATATACTCTCGCAACATGGGCCCTACAGCAGCACGTCCATCTCCTCCACGAGAGTACGGTGTTCTCCCTGAACCTTTCAGCTGGATATCCACTCGCTCGCCCTGTGGCGTAATCTGTTCACCTAGCAGCAAAGCACGCCCATCTCCAAGCATGTTAAAATTGCCAAATTGATGTCCTGCATAGGCCTGAGCCAAAGGCTCGGCTCCTTCCGGGATCGAATTACCTGCAAAAATTTGCGCTCCTTCATCACTGTCAAGAGACTCCACATCCAGTCCCAGGCTGGATGCAAGCAATCTATTGAAAATGATTAGCTTTGGTGATTCAACAGGCACTGCGCCCTGACTTGTAAAAAAGGGTTGCGGTAACTGCGCATAACTATTCTCCAAGTTCCACCCTTTGTTCAACGTTTCTTGTTGCATGGTGATCACAACTCCTTTTCTGCACCAGGGATATCCCTTGGTTATATTGTAGCCTTGTGAACCAATGCTCATTTATGTAGTCGCATGGAAATTCAATTCAAGAGGTTGTTGACTTAAACGAACATATTAAATGTTCTTGATGAAACTTTAGCATATTTGCATGCCTTTTGCATTCCTCATGAATCGTAAGCACCAAAAAATCCAAGAGGTTTCTTTGCCAAGTGGAATCATTGTCTTGCATTCCACTTCCCAGAAAACCATCTTGGATCCATTCCGCTTACTTACTCCTAGATGACACGTCTGTTATTACAAGGATTACGTATGTGCTTCCTGAGCCTGTACAGGCTGTACTGGCAAGCTCCCTTTTTTCAAAGCGAGGTTAAAGAAGACATTAAGCAGGATCGCTGACAGGCTTCCTGTGATAATACCATCGCTAACAATAATCCGAACACTTTGAGGAAGCTGGGCAAACAGATCGGGTACAGCAGTAACACCGAGCCCAAGTGAAACGGAGCAAGCCACGATCAATAGATTGGATTGTTTGCCAAAGTCGACGTTTTGCAGCATTTTGATCCCGGATGAGACAACCATTCCAAACAGGACAACAGTCGCTCCTCCGAGGACAGCACTTGGAATAATGGTTGCAAAAGCAGCTACCTTCGGAATGAGTCCCAGAAAGACCAGAATACCTCCGGCTGCAACAACAACATTGGTCGTTTTCACTTTGGAGAGCTGAACCAAACCGACATTCTGAGCAAATGTATTATATGGAAAAGCATTAAAGATGCCGCCCAGAACAAACGCGAGACCTTCTGCGCGATATCCCCGTGCCAGATCTTTTTCGTTGATCGGTTGATCACAGATTTTGCTCAAAGCCATAAATACACCTGTTGATTCGATGATAACCACCGTACCTACAATAATCATTGTAATAATGGGGCCGATTTCAAAGGTAGGCCATCCAAAGTAAAAGGGTTGAGGTAAATGGAACCAGGAGGCTTCCTGTACAGAGGCAAAATTCACTTTTCCCATAATGGCTGCGATGAGGGTCCCCACGATAATACCAAGGAGAACAGCCAGGGATTTAACAAACCCGCGAGCATATCGATTCAGGATTAGAATGAACAGTAATACACCAAATGAAAGCGCCAAATTGTCCAAACTTCCGAAATTCTCACTGTTTGCTCCACCCGCCATGTTTTTAATTCCCGTTGGAATCAGCGCAAGACCGATGATGGTTACCACTGTACCGATCACAACTGGTGGAAACAATTTGACAATTTTGCTAAAAAATACGGCAAAGATGACGATAAATAACCCTGCTGCGATGATCGACCCATAAATGGCGGGAATTCCGTACTGCGATCCAATTGCAATCATCGGTGTCACCGCTACAAAAGAACTTCCGAGCACCGCTGGCAACCCAATACCCAAGTACTTCCCTTTCCGAGCCTGAAGCCATGTTGCAATCCCACACGTTAACAGGTCAATGGATACCAGATACGCCAACTGCTCTGCAGTCAGATTTAGTGCTCTGCCCACAAGCAAAGGCACCAGAATTGCTCCCGCATACATCGCGAGTACGTGCTGAATTCCCAGTGAAAAAACTCTCATCTTTTTGGTTTCTTTCATCCCATGTTGCCCCCCTGAAATTAGAATCAACAGAACCGCTGCAAAATCATGTTATGTTGATTCACATTATATAAACTATTCAGGGAAGTTCCATGATTCATAACATAGAATTGTGATCAGAGATAAAGAACCCAACTAAAATTGGGCGTGTTACACAAAAGGTACTCTCAAACGGTTTATGTCGCGTTATATTAGTTAACGCGGAAAATTCAAACAATTCTTTACACTCAGAAGCAATGAAACATGAACTTTGGATTTAACTTCAGTGATTCATGTAAATGCATAATGTTTGAACATCATTTCTTTCATATTCTCAGCTTGTCGTGTTAAGAGGTTTGATGTTAAAACGTTGCTCCATTACCTCTCCGTTCTGGTGAACCCTCTCCGTAAAAAACACTTCTTCTCTGTTCATCAGAACAACGGATGAAGCTCTGGTCCCATAGTCGAATTTCTCACTTCTAACAAAGATGGGAGAAAGTAAACGTTCCCACTCCAATGGAACACCTGTATGAGGTAGATGCTCATCCACTGAAGGGTCTGCCATTTGCAGCAAACCTAATATTTGCTCTGTCAGGGTAGCTTCGTCCTCCCCTTGGATGATTTTCTCCAGCCCTTCTTTCCCACGTTTCACCTTGGGCCAATCTGTATTAATCAAGTGATTACTAATCCCGTATATTCCCGGTTTCAACTTCATCACAACATTACCCACATTAGAATAATAATAGAGGTCGTCAGGATCACCCACTAACAAATTGTAGCCAGGATAATCATTTTGACTTTGCTCCGCATGTTGCATATATTGCTCAGGTGTGGACGTCCCCTTTAAAAAATCAGCAACCAGATCTCCTCTTGAGCCCTTGGCATGTACCTCTTCATTTGGATCCCGATAATTCGTGATAGCAGCCAGACGCCCCTCTGTGGTTACGCCCATCCAGGTTCCCATTTTCGACAAATCCCGCCCAGCCAATATATGAGGATGATCTTCCCAATAGTGTGCTTGAGCCGTAGGTCTGTGATAGAATTCATCCCTATTTGATCCCAATATAAGCGGATACTTTGGATGCATGTTGTAAGCAAATAAAATTAAACACATGGGAATCTTCAACTCCTATATTGGTTAAACCTCTGATTTCGCGCCTTTAAATAGCATAGTCAACTACAATTACATCTTCCACCCAACCATCGAGGGAAGCTACAAATGCCTGATGAGCAGGATGTGGACCATAGGCGCGCAATGCCTCCTGATCTTCAAACGTCACTCTCAATCCAATCGTGTAACCTTGGATACGATCCGTTTCTTCCGTTGCATTGATCCCTGCGGTCAGCCCGACAATCCCCGGTATTTGTTCCTGTAACGCGAGCAATTGATCCACCCATTCCTGCTGTTTAGCTAGTGTGGTTTTATCGTTAAATTTAAAAACAACCAAATGTTCAAACATCTTGTTATTCCTCCCATATCCATCCGAATATTAATGCAATTTCGTTAAATAAAGTTAATTCAACAATTCCAATCCACCCATCATATAAGGGACCACTCTGTTGGCTAATTCAGCCGGAGATTCCTGCCCGCCTTCAATATTCCATCGATACGTCATTCCATAGATCGACCAACTTAGTGTGGTTGCCGTAATTTTCAGCGTTTTGGGATCTACTTCACCCGCTACTTTGCTCAATAATTCAAGAAGGAATTGCTCCAGTTGAGTCTTGATGTTCTCTTCAATAATTGGTGCAACTGTCTCATATTTTTTGATGCAACCATTACTTGAGACGTGATAATCACATAATGAAAATATAAGTTGCTGTATGGTTTCGGCTGATAACCGGGCATCCGGGTCCACTCTTTTCGTCACATATTCCATAAAAGCATCCGCTAAAAAGGCTTCAAGCAGTGCATATTTATCCTGAAAATGGGCGTAGAATGTAGCCCTGTTAATTGTGGCTTGTTCTGTAATGTTTTGAATCGTAATGCTGTTGAAATTTTTAATATTCAATTGGTTTAAAAACGCATCAAGAATTAATTGACGCGTGCGGATTACACGCGGATCATTCGAGTTTGGAGACAATACACCAGACATGTCCCAATCCTCCTTTGTACACAAAATATTTGGTTAGACTCCTTCATTATAGATAAGTGTTAATTGTTCAACAAGTGAAAGTAAGTGCAAAGACACCATACAATAATCCGTGTCTTTCGCTTAAGCAACAAAATGCTTCGATTGTTGGTTGAGCATGCCTATACACCTTGTTAAGATTGCACTTGTACCCGCTTGAAGGTGCATAATAATGGAGGTGCTTAGTTTGAGTAATCAACAACATAACGTTATTTCTACGGAGCTTCTGTTCCAACCATACACTGTTCAAAAGTTAACCCTATCCTCGCGCATCGTCATGTCCCCCATGGCTCGTGCCTTCTCCCCGGATGGTGTGCCAGGTCCCGATGTAGCTGCATATTATCGCCGACGTGCCGAGCATGGTGTTGGACTCATTATTACAGAGGGTGCAACTATTGAGCATCCGTCTGCATCAAGTGAGCCTAGGCTCCCTCATATGTATGGAGAAGCAGCTCTTCACGGCTGGGCTGAAGTAGTCAAACAAGTCCATGAAGCTGGCGGCAAGATTTTCCCGCAAATTCTGCACTTGGGTATTACCCGCCCTTCTGGATCTCAACCTCACCCAGAAGCTGAATCTCTTAGTCCATCGGGAGTTGATATGGAAGGTACTCAAGTAGGTGCGCCCATGACGGAGGCAGAGATCGCAACTGTGATTCAAGCTTATGCAGATGCAGCAGCCAATGCACAAAGAATTGGTTTTGACGGAATTGAGCTTCACGGTGCACACGGTTTTCTGATCGATCAATTTTTCTGGAAAACAACGAATAGGAGAACAGACCGCTATGGCGGTGACCTACAGAAACGAACTCAATTCGCGGTTGAAGTTGTAATGGCAGTTCGTGCTGCGGTAGGTCCTGATTTCCCTATCGCGATGCGGATTTCCCAATGGAAGATGAATGATTATCAAGCCAGACTGTTCGACACCCCCGAACAACTGGAACAATTCCTTCATTTGCTGGTTGACGCAGGTGTAGATATCTTCCACTGCTCGACACGACGCTTCTGGGAGCCCGAGTTTGAAGGATCTGAGCTTGGATTTGCAGGCTGGGTGCGAAAACTAAGTGGTCAAACCACCATTACCGTCGGTTCTGTGGGTATGCCAGATGAGCCTGAAGCAGGAGCAGATAAAGCAACACATCCAGGTATGAGCGAGCTTATGAAGCGATATGAACAACAGGAATTTGATCTGGTAGCTGTGGGACGTGCACTCCTTGGTGATCCAGCATGGGCTGCCAAAGTACGCGAAGGACGCCTATCCGAGATACAGGCTTTTACACCTGAAGCACTGGCTACGTTACACTAAGAACAATACCTTATTGTTCCAGAGATTTTTTCTCCCCTATATATAGGTTTGAACTCATGAATCAACTATACTTAGCAAAGGGCTCGCTTTCCCTCCGGGATTGCGGGTATTTTGTTTTTAGAGATATTTGTCCGACCAAACACTTCGAGCAATAGCAATATCGTTCAAGAAAATTCCTTCTTTGCAACCTATAATGACGTTAACATACCAGAAAGAAGGTGCATCATGACTCGGGAAGTCCGGACTGTCGTATTTGATACCGATCTGCAGCTAGAAGCTTATCAATTTGAAGGCATTATGCAGAAGTTTCCCAATCATTTTCATGACTATTACGTCATAGGATTCATTGAGCAAGGCAAGCGACACCTCGTCTGCAACAACGAAGAATACATTCTGAATAGTGGTGACATGATTGTTTTTAATCCACATGATCCGCACGCCTGCGAACAGGTCGATGGCAGAACCCTCGATTATCGCTGTATCAACGTCCAGCCTGAGGTTATGCGAGAGTATGTGAGAGAGATTACTGGACAAGCTTACTTGCCACGGTTCACATCCCCCGTTCTCTGTCAAAGTGAACTTGTGGGTTCCCTGCACGAGCTGCATCAGATGATTCTGGAAGAGCAATCGGATTTCTGCAAAGAAGAATTGTTACTCTTACTACTGGATCAATTGCTGCGAGATTATTCGGATGCTGAACCACCTGTTTCCACACAGGATGTGACCACAGAGATCAGACGCATATGTGATTACATAGAAGCTCATTACATGGAGAGCATCTCACTGAACGAGTTAGCCGATTTGACGGAGATGAGTAAATACCACCTGCTGCGTTTATTCACGCGCCAGAAAGGGATATCACCTTACCGTTATCTGGAGACGATTCGCATTAATCAAGCCAAACGTCTGCTGGAACAAGGTCTGCTGCCGATTGAAGTAGCTGCACAGACAGGATTCAGTGACCAGAGCCATTTCACGAATTTTTTCAAAAAACTGATTGGCCTGACACCCAAGCAATATAGACGTATCTTCAATCATGATTCCGAGTTGAAACGAACCACCACTAACATCATATGACAAGTCATCTTGGTCATCAAAACACTAAAGCCTCTACCGGACATCTACTCGCTTTGTTTACTATACTGATCTGGGGAACTACATTTGTCTCGACCAAAGTTCTGCTGATTGACTTTACTCCAGTGGAGATTCTATTTTTCCGTTTCCTGATCGGATATTTGGTACTATTATTGATTTATCCACGTTCACTGCGGATCGCCTCATTCAGAGAAGAATGGTTATTTATTGGAGCAGGACTATGTGGGGTGACGTTATATTTTCTTATTGAAAATATTGCTCTGGTGTACACAACAGCTTCCAACGTGGGTGTTATTGTCTCCATTGCCCCGTTCTTCACTGCCGTGCTCGCACACTTCTTCTTAGATGGCGAGAAGTTAACTCGCCGCTTCATTATCGGATTCGGGATTGCCTTGAGCGGCATAACACTCATCGCACTGAACGGCAGCTTCATTCTGCAACTGAATCCGATTGGTGATCTGCTTGCTTTCATAGCACCTGCGGTATGGGCGATCTACTCTGTGTTAATGCGGAAAATTGGCCAGCTTCGTTATCACACCATTGGCGCGACCCGCAAGGTATTCTTCTATGGCCTGATCTTCATGCTACCAGCTCTATTCCTGTTCGAATTCCATTGGGAACTCGGACGCTTCACGAACATGACCAATCTCTCCAATATTCTCTACCTCGGTCTGGGTGCCTCCGCGTTGTGTTTCGTGACCTGGAACCGGGCCGTAAATCTTCTCGGAGCTATCAAAACGAGTGTATATATCTATCTGGTGCCTGTCATTACTGTTGTGTCATCTGCATTGATTCTTCGGGAACAGATAACCTGGGTGATTGTACTCGGTGCGTTCTTAACCCTATTTGGCTCTTACATTTCAGAACGAACAGGACACAAGCTTAACAACAAAAACACTAATCCGCATAGGGGTTAGTGTTTGCTTCATTTTTCACTGATATAACTGGACATCGTGTGTGACCACCGTTGACATGAGCAGAAGTCATTCATTTTATCTCATTTAATTGAGACAGCAGAATCTCCAGTTCCTCTTGCTCCAGATGACGCCATTGTCCCCGCTCCAGTTGATCCAGCGTAATATTCATAATTCGCACGCGCTCCAGCTTGAGGACCCGATACCCCAAGGCTTTGCACATTCTGCGGATCTGCAGGTTGAGACCCTGTGTCAGAATAATACGAAATACATTGTCACTTTGCCTATACACTTCGCAGGGCTTGGTCACCACGTCCAGAATTTCAACGCCATCAGACATGGACTTTACGAATTCGTCAGTTATGGGTTTGTCTACAGTCACTACATATTCTTTATCATGATTATGCTCCGAACGCATCATCTTGTTCACAATGCCTCCGTCATTCGTGAGCAAAATCAACCCCTCAGATGCCTTATCCAGCCTGCCTATCGCAAATATGCGAGAAGGATAATTCATATATTGAATGATGTTCCCCTCCACATGTTCTGCTGCTGTGCAGACAATACCGATGGGTTTGTTCAAAGCAATGTAGACAGGTTCGCTGTCATTACGAGGAATCTGCTTGCCATCAATGAGTACCACATCGTGAGGTTCAACTTCCGCCCCTTTTTCACATACCCTGCCATTGATCGTTATGCGTCCGGCCGCAATTAAACGGTTCGTTTCCCTGCGGGAGCAGAATCCCGTTTCACTTATGTATTTGTTAATTAACATGTGTCACCACTTCTCATCTATAGTATTGCCACTGGTTCCTTGAATGCTGGTATGTTCATTCGCTTCATGCAATGAGTTAGTACCTTGTACTGATTTTCATTCCACATCATCTCATTTATACTGAAACGAAGCAATGAATTGTTATATAAAAACACATACAACGTTACATAGGAATGCCAAAATACACTCTGGAAGGAGTTTCTCATGTACAAAGTTACTCGATTTACAGTTGACCCCGATGATCCAAACCAAGACTCTGGCATGTGGATTGGTGGAGAAACTGCATACATTTCCGACTGGCCTCTCAACCCTGAGGGGCAACCTTTATTACATCTGTTCTCCATCAATTGCAATACACTTTCTCAGCAGGTCCATATCCCTTCTTTACCACAAGATAATTATATCTCGGTCTTCTCGACCTACTCCGCCTCCGAATATTTTCTGGATCAGGTAACCTATACGGGAGATGAACTGGAATGGAACGAGAATATTGTTGCCGGATGCACTTATGTCTCGGTATCTTCGCGTCCACTCACTTCCGTATGTCCCGTTCCACCCATTCCGTTAAGCGGCGTACGTTTAATTGAGATGGAGTTAGACGATCAGGAGTTCCCTGCATTTTCATTTTTCTCTCCCACTTTACCAAACGGTGTGAAAGGAATTGGCCATTTGCTAGAAGAACATCAACTGGTGTGTCAAATATATTCCGGAGATTTTCCTGAGCCTTATCGGGATATATTGGGTCTTCCCGATGCAAATGGTTATTTATTTTTGCGAAAGGGGCCCGCGTCTGCTCACGCACCATTCGATGGAATTTTCTTTGTACAGACTGCTTAAGAGCGATACGTGGAAGTCAGGTATCACCATATAAAACGGTTAATCAGAACGTTTCCCGTCTACCTAGACAGGGAACGTTTTTTTATATATGCACGTTTAACTATTCTCGATCAATACAGATGCCAAACCCTGTTAAAAGGTCATATGGATTGAATCATATCTACCCTTTCGACACGAAATCGTTTTAGAAAAAATTTAGTACGAGAAATATTTCTTTTCATCAAAATTTAACATTATTTTACAACAATAAGCATGTACATTTGGACAATTATGGTATAAGTTATATATTAAATAAACATTAATTACATAATATAAAATTTATATCCATCTAGGAGGCGGGCTTTTGAAAAGAATATTCGCTCTAAGCTGCGGTTTTTATCTGTTAATCGGCATAACCAGCGTTGTGCTCGGTGCACTTCTTCCTGTTTTATTGTCACATTATGAGCGCGGTTACAGTGATGGCGGATTTTTGTTATTTCTGCAGTTTCTTGGATTTCTTGTCGGTGTCATCGCAGCTCCTGCCCTGACAGCCCGTATCGGAAGAAAAGCGATGCTGACCCTAGCTCTGATCTGTATTGTAGCCGCCTATATAGTACTCGGTTTTCTGCCATCCTGGTCTGTAGTTCTTCTTCTCACAATTATCGTAGGTTTCGGTTCAGGTATCATCGAACCCTCTGTAGGTGCATTCACGATCGAATTCACTGAGAATCAAAAGGCGGTCGCCATGTCCAAGCTGGATGTCTTCTTTGCTCTTGGAGCACTTCTCATCCCGGCTGTCGCTGCTTTATTCATCTGGATAGATCTGTGGCATCTTACTTTTTATACGGTGGCCGTGTTGTCACTAGTTCTCATGCTGCTGTGGATTACTATGCCCCAGCCAGCCGCACTGTATCTGGAACAGGCTGGTGAGAATACAGTGGCACATGCAGCAGGTAAAGCCCGATATTCGAGAAAACATCTGGGTCTGCTGACAATCTTCGTCATCTTCTTTTTTATCTACATGGGATTGGAACTGGGATTGATGAACTTCCTGCCCTCCATTCTCGTAGAACGATTGCACCTTCAGGAATCTGTCGCATCGCTGAGTGTCTCCATCCTGTGGATTGCGATGATCATCGGTCGTCTTTTCTCCGGGAAAATAGCGGAAGCCGTCAACTATATGCCATTCCTGATCTGGAGCACGGTTGGCACGCTTTTGTTTACTGTCGCTATGGTATTTGTAACTGGACAGTGGGCAACGTATGTGCTGATCTTCGGAACCGGTCTGTTCATGTCAGGGCTGTTCTGTATCGCACTAGTCTACGCAAATGTTCTGATTCCCGGTATGACCGAGCGGACAACCAGTATCCTGATCGCATCGGGTGGTATTGGAGGTGCCATCTTGCAGTATGTGACTGGATGGAGTATGAGTACAGGGCCTGTCGTGAATACAATCTGGATTTTGGCCGGATTCTGTCTGATCTTGCTGCTCACATTGATGGTCTCTCATCTATGGACTGTAAAAAATAATGCAGTACGTACTGCTCTCGCACAACATAGCAAGGAAATGTAAACATCGTTTCTTAAGGGAGGTGATGCCCGCATCATCCGGATTGTTGAGCTTCGTTCGAGCTAGTACACCATTATATTGGAGGAAATCGTATGCAAACTTTAACCAACAACCGCTTCATAGCCGGAAAAGGGATTAAGTTGATTGACGATTCAGGTGTTGAATACCTGGATGGCGTGTCGGGCACGTTCAATCTGTCACTGGGCTATAATCACCCACATGTTGTCAGCAAAATTCAGGAACAAGTCGGCAATCTGACGCATATGTCTTCCTCCTTCACCGAACCGTACGTAAATGAAGTACTTGATCACTTAATCGAATATGCTCCAAACGACATTAATGCCGGATGGATGCGGGATATTACTGGTTCAACTGCCAACGAATGTGCAACCAAAATTGCACAGAAGTATACCGAATCAACAGACATCATCAGCCTGTATCTGTCCCATCATGGGCAGACCCAATTTGCCACCGGGATTTCGGGAAATGCCTTCCGGCGGAAACGGTTCCCCAATTCGGCTGTGGCTAACGCGGTGCATGTACCTGCCCCATACTGTTATCGCTGCCCATTCAAATCCTCAAATGGAGACTGTGGCTATCAATGTGTTGAAGCTATATCTGATGCGATAGAATATGCAAGTTCCGGCTCAGTCGCCTGCATGATTATCGAACCCATTCTCGGAAATGGCGGCAATATCATTCCTCCTCCCGGATATTTCAAACGTCTGCGTAAACTGTGTGATGAGTACAATATTATTCTTATTGCCGACGAAGTGCAGACAGGCATCGGTCGTACCGGAACCATGTTTGCCAGCGAACTGTTTGATATCCAGCCTGACATGATCACCCTTGCAAAAGGTCTTGGCGGGATCGGCGTACCTGTTGCTGCGGTATTAATGCAATCCCGGTTGAATGTGCTCGAAAAGCACGAACATTCCTTCACCTCAGGAAGTAATCTGATCTCCGTAACTGCTGCCAAATCCACCTTGGAAGTGGTATCCGAACCCGGGTTTCTGGATGCGGTGAAACGCAAAGGTGAAATTTTGGGTGAGTTGCTGCATGAATTGGCTATGAAATACCCAAGTATCGGTGAAGCTCGTGGTGTCGGGTTAATGTGGGGGTTGGAGATTGTAGGTGACGGTAATGAACCGGATACGCTCAAAACCAATGCCATTGTTGACCGTGCTTTTACAGATGAGCATCTGATCTTGAGAAGTTCAAGATATGGCTTCGGTAACGTTGTTAAGGTCCGGCCTTCCCTTACCACAACCGAAGACGAACTGGTTGAGATTGTAGAGCGGCTGGATTCGGTGCTTGCCAGCGTTAATTAAAACATTTCAATGCAACTGTTCGAAGTGGTCGTTTCGGTTACGAATCGTTCTTATGATCGCTGTTATCCACGGATTTTCTTGATTTCCCTTTCCCAAGGGAAAAATCCATTGATAGCGTATGCTTTCGAAGCAGCTTTCTGAAAACTTTGAGGCGAATGCTCCGCTTCTCCAGGATCAATTTCGTCCCTTCACTACTTTCGTATCTTGTCTGAAACTGTTTTCAAATGAATCGCTATATTTATATTTTTTATTATTATAAGGAGGTTATATCATGCTTGCATTGGTATACAAATCGGCTTGGGATGTGGCGCTTGAGGAACGGCCTGTCCCGGAAATTACAAGAGATAATCAGGTGTTGGTTCGTATTCGGGCGACAGGTGTATGTGGTACCGATCTCGGTATTGTCAGCGGCAAATATCATGCAGTTCCTTCTGTCATTCTCGGTCATGAGTCTGCCGGGGAAGTCATTGATGTTGGCTCTGCGGTAACGACATTACAAGCGGGCGACCGTGTTGTGATCGACCCTACCTACTATTGCGGACAGTGTGACATGTGCAGAACAGGCAGACAAAATCATTGCACACATAAGTCTGTTACCGAGACAGGTGTGAGTGCTGACGGAACATTTACAGATTATTATGTGACCGAGGATCGTTTTTTGTACAAATTGAAGGAGCATGTGAGCTATGAAGAAGCAACTTTGACGGAACCACTCAGCTGTATGCTGACGGGGATTAATCAGATTCATCTACTGCCGAATTTCAGAACAATCATCCTCGGTGCAGGCCCGATCGGCATTCTGTACAGCTACGCGCTCGCTTCCAAAGGGGTTACCGGCTGTCTGGTTGACATCTCCGAAGAACGCTTAGCCATTGCTGGTTCCATTGCACCTGATCGTTGGGAAGTTCATTCATCCTTCGAAAATGCCATAGAATTACTGTCACCCGCAACCCAGCAGGTCGATATGATTGTGGATACAACGGGCGTTGTGGGCACACAAGTACTTTCCCAGCTCGCCAGCGGCGGTTACCTGATGCTGGTTGGTCTGAGAGATGGAAACACATCCTTCAATCCCAAAGAAGTTGTGGACCGCAGTCTGAAAATTATTGGTTCCATCGATTCTCTGGGAACATTTGCAACCGCACATTATATGATTGAACAAGGGATTATTCCGGCAAAAAAAATCATCACCCACTCCTTCCCGTTGGAGGATTACGAAGAAGCATTCCGCACACTTGGCTGTGATATCCAGGGACGCACACTTCAAGCCTCTTCACATGCCATTAAAGTTGTGCTGCAATCCAGCGGTTCCAGTTTCTGAAGTGGAACGTTAACCATGAATGGATTACATTAGAGATATATGTATACACAATCCTGGAGGAGGAATACAACATGGCAGCGAACAAAGAATCTAACGGACTGGGAGCCCCCAATGATGACATCATTCAAGCGGTCATTTTTGACATGGATGGTGTACTGATTGACAGCGAACCGATTTATTTCGAGATTGAGCGCAGCTCTTTTACCCATTTTGGAGCAAGGGTGACTGATGAAGAACATCATAACTATGTAGGAGTTACGCTGGAATCCATGTGGCAACAAGTATTGGACAAGCATCAACTGACAGCTACGCTGGAAGAAATATTTGCTTATCATCAGCATAATGTGATGCAAACGATGCTCGCCCATTCGAATCTGACGGCAATGCCTTCCGTGGAACGCTGGTTAAGCTGGCTGCATGAGCAACATATACCCATAGCCGTTGCTTCTTCCTCTCCACGTGCACTGATTGATTTGATCATGGACAAAACCGGACTTGGACAATACTTTGAGGTGCGAATGACAGGTGAGGAAGTTACAAACGGCAAGCCGGCACCAGATATTTTCCTGACCACCGCTGAGATGATTGGTGCATCTCCTTCGAATTGTCTAGTGATCGAGGACTCGCGCAATGGTGTTCAGGCCGCCAAAAGTGCAGGCATGCGCTGCATAGGATATCGTAATCCGGGATCAGGCAACCAGGACTTGTCCAAAGCCGATCTTCAGATTTCCAGTTACGATGAGTTATGGACATTGAAGGATACACTGCCCTTTGAAGGCAGATTGCCAAGCTTGTCAAAGTTTCGCTGAGAAGATCGTAATTTCGGATTGTATTAGAAAAAAACAACCCATACGGCTTCAATTCATTCGAATTGGAGCTGTATGGGTTTTGCTTGCTGCAATGGGTGTTACATGTGGACACATGCTATAATTTCAACTAAACCGAAAGATCGAGACTTCCACCCAGATTGGGATGAGGAGCAGGCATTGACTTCAACATTTCCGCCATCTGCTGGCCTTGCTGCTGTGCCATGTCTTTTGTAATCGACATCACTTGCAAGCTTGCCGACTGCACTACTGAAGCTTGGCTCATCGCCATTGATAATGCTGCAATATCCATGTTCTGCACTTCTTTCGCTGTCTGATCACATAGATGTACTTATTATAAATCGGACAGTGATGAGAAAATGTTGAACAAAGCAGATCAAGCAAATAATTACCTGTTATGGCTGTTAGCTTAATGCTATAGTCTTAAGGTAAAAAAAATTAAAGGAGAGACTTGTAATGAAGGGTTTTAAGGAATTGATCTGTATTTTTATTAGTTTTAGTTTACTGTTCTTATTACTTCCGCCTTACACGTTAGCGGCTGGTAATCCCCTAACTGAGTCCTACCGTGATATTGAATACACTATATTTATTGATGGAAAGCTTGCGAGTTTCAACGATCAAGCATACCTAGCGGATAACGGTACCGTCTACATTCCTATCAAAATGTTCAAACAAATCGGTTCACTTATTGCTGTAGGAAATGGATTTGAAGTCAAAACCAAATTAAATAAAGAACAAGTAAGTAAGAAAGACACCATTTTGTACAAAGGAATAACCTACATATCATTCGAGAAGTTTCTAAAGGTTTCCGGTTACTCAGGCAGGAATGAAGATAATTTAATGGTAGCATTTATATGGGGAGACGAGGACGGAGCAACACGGACTAAGAAATTAATGAACGGAGTCCTTAGTGTTCCCAAAGCATATCGTTCCGTTTTTGGATCAAAAGTATACTCATATGCACTAGATCAACCTGGCTGGATCGTCAGCATGACCCAACTTTATCAACTCACGGAAGTAACTATACAATCAGCAAATGGAAAGACCGTCACAGAATACATATATAAGGACATTGGATTTTCGAATTTTTGTTATTATTTTGATTACGAATATTTCATACATATCGCTTTTAAGGGGGGCGAATATTGGGCTAACAAAAATAATTTACCTTCTTCAAATCCGCTTTATCATTTAGAAAAAATAAAAATTCTTTCCGTTGATATTAAAAAAAATAATGTAATTGTGAAAGCCAAAAGAGCTAGTGGGAAGTCGATTACGTTCAAGTTGCCTGTTACAGACGATCCAAATGAATTTATTAATGGGTTGTTCTATGACAGTGACCCTAAAAAAGATTACCCAGGCTGGTCTTCAAACATCTGGAAACTTATTAGTCAGCAAAAGATCAAATTAGGGATGACGTTTAATCAAGTGTTACTTTCTTGGGGGAGTCCAAATAGCACCAGTAACTCTACTAGTTCATTAGGTTCTATTGATATTTGGGTCTATGGAAATACCTACGTATCCTTCTACAATGGACAGATATATTCATGGTCCGATTACTAAAATTCGAGAGCAACTAGGTTGCTCTCTTTTTATTAGCTGTTCATTAGTGAATTAACTTACCCTTCAATCAATCCATACTTCACAAAACTATGATACAATCAATCTTCCTCTACTGTTCCAGTAATAACATCTGCAATGGCTTTCAGTCCAGGCTTTGCATTCCCCATGGCAATTCTGATATTACAAAATTCCAACATCTCGGCATCATTCATGCCATCACCGATGGCGCATGTATCTTCTTGGGACATGCCTAAATGCTTCAGCAGATCGGCGATCGCAATCGCTTTGTGAATGCCAGGGATCATTAGTTCACCACTTCCTTCACCAAAGATCGGCACAGTGCACTGAATGACTTCGAATTTTCCTTCAAACTCTTGCTTGATCCGCTCAAACGGGATGGCTGAGCTCTCCAAGAAACATACTTTGTTCACATCATCCTTATACAGGTCGGCCTCTCCATACGTTAATCCGGCAATAAACGGGTGCGATTTCAGCTCCTTCTTCTCTCTGGCTACAGGGTCATTCTCCACATCACCATAGATGCGGCGTTCCAAGTGAGGTTGAAGATTGCTACTCGCATACAGAGCCGAATTGGATTCAAGGTAGAAGTCAATGCCGTTTTTATTTCGAGATTGAGCGCAGCTCTTTTGCCCATTTTGGCGCAGTGGTGACTGATGAAGAACATCATGCCTATGTTGGAGTTACGCTGGAATCCATGTGGCAGCAAGTATTGGAAAAACATCAGCTGACAGCTACGCTGGAAGAAATATTTGCTTATCACCAGCATAATGTGATGCAAACGATGCTCGCCCATCCCAATTTGACGGCAATGCCTTCCGTGGAACGCTGGTTAAGCTGGCTGCATGAGCAACACATACCCATAGCTGTAGCTTCTTCCTCTCCACGTGCACTGATCGATTTGATCATGGACAAAACCGGACTTGGGCAATACTTTGAGGTGCGAATGACAGGTGAGGAAGTTACGAACGGCAAGCCAGCACCAGATATTTTCCTGACCACCGCTGAGATGATTGGTGCATCCCCTTCAAATTGTCTGGTGATCGAGGACTCGCGCAATGGTGTTCACGCCGCCAAAAGTGCAGGCATGCGCTGCATCGGATATCGTAATCCGGGATCAGGCAATCAGGACTTGTCCAAAGCCGATCTTCAGATTTCCAGTTACGATGAGTTATGGACATTGAAGGATACGCTGCCCTTTGAAGGCAGATTGCCAAGTTTGTCGAAGTTGTGCTGAGAAGATCATAATTTCGGAATGTATTTAGAAAAAAAACAACCCAAACGGCTTCAATTCATTCGAATTGGAGCTGTTTGGGTTTTGCTTGCTGCAATGGGTGTTACATGAGGACACATGCTGTATTTCAACTAAACCGAAAGATCGAGACTTCCACCCAGATTGGGATGAGGAGCAGGCACTGACTTCAACATTTCTGCCATCTGCTGGCCTTGCTGCTGTGCCATGTCTTTCGTAATCGACATCACTTGCAAGCTTGCCGACTGCACTACTGAAGCTTGGCTCATCGCCATTGATAATGCTGCAATATCCATGTTCTGCACTCCTTTCACTTTCTGATTACATAGATGTACTTATTATATATCGGTCAGAAGGGAGGAATTGTTAAAAGGTCGATCAAAATGTATACGGGAATCCATTCCATTCATTCATACCCTCCCTCAGCTTCAGGCAATTCCTTATAGGCTTCTTTCGTTTCAACGATCTGTTGAATGAACTTCCGCAGTTTCAACAGCTGATCTGCCTCGCTTGTGACATCACAATGTTGATCCGACCACGTAAGAGACTTCATTTCTCCATCTACAGTAATTTTCCAGTTATCTTCATTATAAGGTATTTTCGAACAGTTTGAACCGGTAAAGGCGACATCCTCCATCCCCATCACGTTCATCTCATACATCTTTTTATAGATGCTGCGCATCTCTTCTGTGGTTAAGGTAATATCTGCCGTGGCCGTTTCTTTATTAATGAGGTCCTTAACAACCTGATCCTCATAGCTGTTTATTTCATTTTTGGTCACTTCACCATACCCAAAACGAACCAGGAAATTAAAATCCCCAGGCATTTCTTGGGGCATAGAATTGGCGATAGGAGGCTGATTTGTTTTCCAACTGCAACCGCTGTTGATACACAATATTATGATGAAGATTGTACATAATCGTTTCATCTCCACACCCCTTAAGTATGTTCTCCATACCTCCCAGACGGGAATAACCTCATTTTGTTGCTCAGCCGGGGGCTTATCCAAACAAACAGAGCAATAAAAAGGGGCGTCCCATAAGTCATGAGAGCATGACTTATGGCACCCCTTATTAACGTTATTTTATTCTAATGAACCTGGCACACGCTATTCGCTCTGATTTGCACAGGTCTATGGTGTAACGAATCACAGAGACGTTATTTCGTCGATTGGGTCGATTTTTTTGGATCTGACACCCTGATATGATGAAATAACGTTACTGAGGTTCGTTAAAGTTTGCCGTTCACGTCTAATAACTGTTCGACGTACTCAACGCAAGTTCGTTTATTTTAACTTCCGGGTTACTTACTACCTGTTGAATCATGAAAATAAAGTGTTTTTGAATCTGTTCAACGGTAGATGGGTCATACACATTGGCATTGTACATCAATATGATCTTCATATTTTCATGAGGCTTGACGATCAAAGTAAAATCAAAACTATTATGTTCTGTACCCCCAACATTCATAATCTCAAGCGGTGTTTCACCTTTCTGACCCAGACTCTCCATTCGGTTCTCTACCGGGAAGTTCTGATACACAACAACATGATTAATCAGAGATTGTTTTTGCTTGGTCAGATTTTGAATATCATATAACGAATACGTATCATATGCATGTGACTCCACAGCTTGTGCCTGATTCCTTTTCATTAGAGATATAAATGACTCATCGACCTGAGCCTGGATCCGAACAGGAATCGCATTAATAAATAACCCAATCATACTTTCGATCCCAGGAATGACAGGCGGTCTGCCCGATACAACACTTCCGAAAACAACATCGATACTTTCATTGTATTGCTGCAACAATACACCCCAGGCCGTCTGTACTAACGTATGGAGAGTTACATGCTGCTGTTCTGCAATCTGTTTCATTTGCTCGATTAGTACATCATCCAAATAACAGCTTAGCGTTCTAGAATCCTGTCTTTCATGTTTCGGTTTGATTTTTTCTCCAGGCAGTTTCGTTTGCTCCTCATAACCATCCAGGTAATGACTCCAATAGGTTATTGCACCTTGATGATCTTGCTGTTCCAGCCATTCAATGAATTGACTATAAGGTGTTAATAGAGTCACTTGAGGCTTTCTATTCTCCCGAATCGCAAAGTAATTCTCGAATATTTCCTTGCTTACCAGAGACATACACCAACCGTCCATCAAAATATGGTGAAAACTCCATATGACGCGGTATTCCTCATGCTTTGTTCGTAAAACAGACATACGTATTAGCGAATCTCGTTGTAAGTCAAATCCTCTTGCCTTGTCCTGCTCGATATACTTGTCAACATACGTTTTACGTTGCAGCTCACTTGTGCCAGCTACAACTTCATAATTAAATTCAAATTTCTTCTCTTGATACACGATTTGAAGAGGGATATCCACGAAATCACTGTAAAAATTAGTTCTTAATATCGCATGCCTTTGCATTAATTGATCCAAACTTTGCGCAAAAGAGGTAACATCCAAATCTCCACGCATATCAAACATGATTTGTACAAAGTAAGCGCCCGAAATTGGATTCCGTTCACTTTCGTACAACATTTCCTTCTGTAATGGTGTAAGTGGGTACACATTTTCGATTCGACCGATGTGCCCAGTGTGTTCCACGATTTGATCCAATTGATCAATGGTTAATGACTTGCATGAAATATCACTTGGCGTCAGCTCGGTTTGTTCCTTCGTTACACAATGTTCAACGACTCTATTAAGACCTTCCTTATAGAGAAAAGCCAATTGCTCCATCGTTTCCCGGCGATATTGTTTTGAACTATAGTTGATGGACAGCGACAACCGACCCTCTGTAACAATGCCATTGATATTCAGCACAAATGGTCTCTTGTTGTTTTCACTTACAGATGGCCCGCTGGAATAATGCGAGAATTTAATACCATCTTGGCCCGAATCCTGATTCACCTGTCCCATATAGTTGAAACTAATTTCGGGATTTTTCTCTAACTTGAATTCTTCATCTCCATGTGACAAATACCTCGAAATCCCGTAACCAATGCCCTTGGTTGGGATCTGGCGCAGTCCTTCCTTGACGGTCTTAATCTTCCTTGATAAGTCAGCCCCGGACTCCATCGTAATCATAACGGGGTACATACTCGTAAACCATCCCACTGTACGCGTAATGTCCAGCTCTGGCAGGATGTCTTCTCTACCATGCCCTTCCAGATTTACGAGGATTTCTCCCATGCCTGTCCAATCATGAACAGCCATTCCCAATGCCGTTATCAATATATCATTAATTTCCGTATGGTACGCATGATGTGTCTGCTTTAATAATTGCTCGGTTTCCGCTGCTGTCCAATGAACGGTGATCGTTTCACTATCTTTGCCAATCGTCTCATCACAATCCATATCTTTAGGCAGCGGGCTTAGCTGGACCTGCTCCACACGACTCCAGTATGGATTCTCTTGCTTCATCGCCGGGCTGTCTGCAAACGTAGACAATTGTTCTGCCCATTGTTTAAACGAGGTCGTTTTTTGAGGAAGCCGAATTTCTTCACCTCTTAAGAACTGGTCTTGCCCTGTCTGAATATCTTCATATAAAATACGCCATGAAACCCCGTCTACCAACAAGTGATGGATGGCAATAAGCAGGTGATCCCCTTCAGCACATTGGAACAACCCAAGTTTGATCAAAGGTCCGTGAGACAGATCCATACCACTCTGAATTTCTTTTGCTTTATTTTCAATGAACGATGCAGGATCTGCTTCTGTTTTGAGGTCAACGATTTCAAGACTGTATAATCCATCTTCGTCTGCCCCTCGATTCCACGCTTCATATCCGCCCTCAGGCGCTTGTCTATAAAGGATGCGGAGAGCATCATGCTGTTTAACGATCTTATCCATGATGCTGTGAATAAAGCGGATATCAAACCCTTTTTCACGAAAGAACATCATTTCCTGATTGTAATGATGTACGTCCACCATATTTTGATCAAAGAACCAGCGCTGAACAGGTGTCAGCATCACTTGTCCCGTAACTTCCCCTTGGTCAGAAATAGTGCTCACGGATGTAACGTGTTCACTCAACTCCGCTACTGTCGGATAGGTGAAGAAATGCTTCATTTCCACTTTATACCCCGCTTGAAGCAGTCGTGAGGAAACTTGAATACATTTAATCGAATCGCCCCCGAGTTCAAAGAAATGATCTGATGTGCTAACCTTTTGAACACCAAGCACAGCTTCCCAGGCAGCGACGATCGCTTGTTCTACAGCGTTCTGCGGTGCCATATACTCGGTCCCTTTTTGCATATGTTCTTGTGGAGATGGCAATGCCTTACGGTCAACCTTCCCATTGGAAGTTAACGGTATAAGCTCTAATTGAACAAAATAAGACGGGATCATATAATCCGGAATTTCATGAGATAATGCCATTCTGATTTTCTTTGCTGTCAGTGAGCTGTCGCCTTTCCAGTACGCACACAACTGCTTCGAACCATCCTCATGCTCACGGGCAATAACGACCGCTTCCTGAATGGAGTCTATTTGCAAAAGCGCAGTTTCCACTTCGCCAAGCTCAATTCGGTAACCGCGAATTTTCACTTGATGATCGATTCGTCCCAGATATTCAATATTTCCATCCGCCAGCCATCTCGCGGCATCTCCTGTTCGATACATTTTCCCTTCAGTAATCCATGGATGATCAACAAATTTCTCTGCGGTTAAATCAGGCCGGTTCAGATAACCTCTGGCAAGGCCCTCACCTGCTACAACTAATTCTCCCTGGACACCGATCGGTTGAATGCGTTGATGTTTATCCAAAATATAGGTCTGCAACGTCGGGATTGGTTTTCCAATATTGCTCTTTCCAGCATGTATTTCAATGTCGGTTATTTCCTTATACGTTACATGAACCGTTGTTTCGGTTATCCCATACATATTAATTAACTGGATAAATGGATATTTCAGCTTCCATTTCTTCAATAACACGGGATTGAGGGCTTCTCCTCCAAAAATCACTTTTCTTAATTTCAGATCTGCTGCATGACCTGCCAGTTCTTCCTGAAGAAGATGATAGAAATACGTTGGCGTTTGATTCAATATCGTCACTTGCTCATCTTTTAGCAATTGTAGAAATTGTTCCGGACTTTTTGCCGTCATTTGAGGTACGATAACCAGTTTTCCGCCATAGAGCAATGCCCCGTACATTTCCCATACCGAAAAATCAAAACAAAAGGAATGGAATAATGTCCATGTATCTGATGCATTAAAATCAAACAAATTTTTACTGTTGAACAACAATCGCACCACATTTTTATGTTCAATACATGTCCCTTTTGGTTTACCTGTCGTTCCTGAGGTATAAATTACATATGCCAGGCCTGTTGGTGCAGCAGTCATTCCCAAATTGGAATGATCTTCATGATAGGACTCAAGTAGATCCAGGCAAACGACCTCTCCTGCAAAAGAGATGCGTTCTTGCAAATGACTTTGCATTAATAATACATGTACACCCGAATCCTCAAGCATGTAGTTTATACGATCCTCCGGATATTCAGGATCAATCGGCACGTATGCGCCACCCGCTTTCAAAATCGCTAGGATTCCTACAACCATGTCTAGCGAACGATCAGCGATGATCCCGATTAACTGATCATTTTGAATGCCTTTAGCCTTCAACGTTCTTGCCAATTGGTTGGCTTTCTCGTTCAGCGTTTGATAGGTTAAATGTCGATCATCATATACAACCGCAACGTTTCCGGGAGTTCTTACTGCTTGTTCCTCAAACAGTCCATGAATTGTCTTGTCCATTGGATATTCAGCCATAGAATCATTAAACTGTTCCAAAATTTGTGTTTTCTCCTGTGTTGTGGTCAAGTCAATGTCATGGATCGGAATATTCGGATTGTTGACCACTTGCTCCAACATCTGAATCAAGTGACCTTGAATGCGTTCTACGCTTGCCCGGTCATAGACATTAGCATTGTAATAGAACATACATTTCATGGATTGGCCTGGTTTGATAATCAGGTTAAAGTCATAATTTGTTTGTTCATCTGCTTCTACATTCGTAATCCGAAGAGCTGTCTCTTCCTCATCCCCAAACTGTTCCATAATGCCCTGTACAGGATAATTTTCGAATATCAGGATATGATCAATCAAATTTTGCTTTTGCGATGTTTCCGCTTGAATCTCGTATAACGGATACGTGTCATGTGGATGCGAAGCGACAGCTTGTTCCTGATTCCGCTTCATAACCGCTGCAAATGTCTCGTTACCTTGAGTCTGAACGCGTACAGGAATGGTATTGATGAATAAACCAATGATTCGCTCAACTCCAACAATCGCCGCAGGTCTGCCCGACACCACGCTTCCGAATACAACATCCTCACTGCCGTTATATATCTGTAGCAACATTCCCCAGGCTGTTTGCATAAACGTATTCAGCGTCACCTGATTCTGACTGGCCACTTGTGCGATTTGTCCGGTTAATTCCTGACTTAATGTACAAATCATATGCTCTGAATGATATTCATCACTCTTCGTAATCGAATGTTCTTTTGGCAAAGTGGTCTGCTCATCATAACCTTGCAGATAGTCACGCCAGTATTTCAGGGATTCTTCATGATCTTGGTTGTCCAGCCATTCAATATAGTGTTTGTATGGAATCGTACTCTTTGCCTCCAGTTTTCGTTGTTCCTGAATAGCAAAGTATCCATCAAACAACTCCTGGATTACAAGAGACAGGCACCAGCCATCCATCAAAATATGATGATAATTCCAAATGAAACGATAGGTTTGGTCATGCGTTTGCAAGATCGAAATACGCATTAACACATCCTGAGACAGGTCGAAACCTTTTATTTTATCTGCTCTTGTATATTCTGCCACGTATGCTTCACGATCTTTTTCATTCATCTCACGCAAATCTTCGTATGTTAGCCCATTCCGTTTATGACGGTATACCACTTGCAGAGGTCCATTATTCCATTTGCTATGAAAATTTGTTCTGAGAATCGAATTACGCTGCATCAACTGATCCAGACTCTTCGTAAATGCTTCCACGTCTAACGGACCATGAAGATCCAGCGTAGTTTGAAGGAAATACGCTTCAGACTTTGAATGAAGCAAATGATGAAAGAACATTCCATTTTGCATCGGTGACAAAGCATATATATCTTCGATTTCACCAATGTGTTCCGATTCTTGAACAAATCCTTCTAATTCTTCAATGGTAATTCCTTTTAACGTTAGATCACTTGGTGTACATTCCGGCTTCTCTTTTGTCACACAATGCATCACGATTTCTTGCAGATGATCTCTAAAATATGTTACCACTCGCTCCATCGTTTCTTTTTGATATTGGGTGCGACTATACCGAAGGGACAACGTCAATTTGCCTTCCACAATTAAGGCATTCATATCGATAAGAACATTTCTTCTGTGATTGTCGCTTGCTGTTGTTCCGCCTGGATAGGGAGAGATCTGCATCCCGCTATTCTGAAGATCCTGATCAAATTGACCCAAATAGTTAAAACTAATTTCAGGATTCAAGGTAAAGGGCGTTTCTTGCTGATGTGCACTTAAATATCGTAAAATACCATAACCAATCCCTTTTTTAGGGATTTGACGAATCATTTCTTTGTTTGTTTTGATGAAAAGAGACATATTTGAACTTGCTTCCATATCAAGTACAACCGGATACTGGCTCGTAAACCATCCGATCGTTCGTGTAATATCGAGATCCGGTAAAATTTGTTCTCTTCCATGTCCCTCCAGATTGACCAGCACTTTATCCATGCCCGTCCATTGGTGAATAGACATGCCTAATGCATGGAGCAGCAAATCGCTAATCTCCGTTTTATACGCACGATTCGCTTGTTTTAATAATTGTTCCGTTTCTGCCGCTGACCATTCCATCGTGATTTCTTCGCTGTCTTTTTCCAGTGCATGATCCGCTTTAAAATCTGTAGGTAACGGCTTATAGGTTGCTTGTTCAATTTCATTCCAATATGCAATCTCTTTCGTTATCGCATCACTGTTCACATACAACTGAAGCTGTTCTGCCCATAATTGGAATGAAGCCGTTTTTTGCGGTAGTTGAATCGATTCTCCATCACTTAATTGTTCATATCCTCTGGATAGGTCTTCAATCAAAATTCGCCATGAAACCCCGTCGATGACGAGGTGATGAATAACGATGAGTAAATGATCTCCGTCTGCACATTGAAATACGCCCAGCTTCATCAAAGGTCCACGTTCCAAAGTGAACGTGCTTTGCATTTCATTTGCCTTCTTCTCGATCTGTTGAGACGGATCTGCTAATGACTTGAAGTCCATCACTTCAAGTGTATATAAGGATTCCCTTGCCAACCCTTCATTCCACGCTTCATAACCCTGTTCTGTAAGGCGATATACTGTACGAAGTGCATCATGATGCTCACTCAATTTATCGAATACACGGCGAAGTGTGACTTCGTGAAAACCTTCTTTCCGATACAACATCACGGACTGATTATAATGATGGGCATCTACCTTGTATTGCTCAAAAAACCAATGCTGGATTGGAGTCAGCATCACTTTTCCAGTGATGATTCCCTGTTCTGACAGGGTACTTATGGGTTGAACATAGGGAATCAAGCTTGCTATGGTTGGATTTTTAAACAGATGATCCATCTGTACCTGGTAACCTGCTTGATATAATCTTGAAGAGACTTGAATGGATTTAATCGAATCTCCTCCAAGCTCGAAGAAATTATCCAAAATCCCAATGTTCTCTACCCCAAGTACCTCTTCCCAGATCGATACAAGTTGTTGTTCCACCATCGTTCGGGGTGCTTCGTACTCCATGCCCTTCAACATATATTCTTTGGGAGCAGGCAAAGCTTTGCGATCGACTTTCCCGTTAGACGTGAGCGGCATCTGATCCAGCTGTACAAAATAGGACGGAATCATGTAGTTTGGCAGTTGCTGGGACAGCGCCTCCCGCAGTTCCCCGATGGTGATTACGTCCTCCCCTACCAGGTACGCACATAATTGTTTGGTTCCTGTTTCATCTTCTCTGGCTATGACGATGGCCTCTTTTATCTGGGTACTATTTAGAAGAGCCGTCTCCACTTCACCAAGTTCAATCCGGTGTCCTCGAATTTTCTCTTGATGATCTACCCTTCCTATATACTCTATGTTCCCATCGGGCAGCCATCTTGCGAAGTCACCTGTCTTGTACATTTTCGCTCCCGAAAGAAATGGATCATCTACGAATTTCTCCGCCGTCAGATCTGGACGGTTCAAGTAACCTCTGGATAGCCCTGCTCCGGCTACACATAATTCTCCCTGAACTCCAATAGGCTGCAATTCATTCCGTTCTCCTAAAATGTAGACTCTATTGTTCGCAATAGGCTTCCCGATTGAGATATTTTGATCTGCCGACTTGATCACCAGAACTGTGGATACAACACTATTTTCGGTTGGACCGTATTCATTACACACTTCGATGCGTGGATTGATGCGCTGCAATTTGTGTATTAAGGCAGGAACAATCTTCTCTCCCGCAGCCACCACATTTTTCATGGATGCCCAATCTTCCGCGCTTACTCGTTCCAATAGGGTCATCAAGAAACTAGGTGGACTTTGGATGTGCGTGATTTGCTGTTTTTTGATCATCGTATTGATGTCTATAGCATCTTTACACTGTTGCTGGTTTAACAAATACACCGTCGAGCCAGATATCATCGGACCAAAGAAATGAGTAATAAATGAATCAAAAACGAAAGGATTCAGCATTAATATTCGATCATCTCCGGTCAATTGATAAAAATCCGATTTCCATTGCAGGGAATTCACAATGCTGGCATGTTCAATCATTACGCCTTTGGGATGACCTGTTGTTCCAGACGTGTAGATCATATATGCCAAATCACTGGAGATCGCTCCATCGTCCAAATTTAAATGATGATCATGGTGATTTATTTCAGAATCCAGAATGACACATGTCCCCGCATAATGTTCCGGCTTCTGTATATGACTTTGATGCAGCAACCAAGCCACTTTTGAATCCTCAAGGATATAGTGAATACGGTCTGCCGGATATTCCGGATCGATTGGGACATATGCCCCGCCAGCTTTTAGAATACCGAATAAACCTATGATCATCTCAAGTGAGCGCTCTGCCATAATGCCAACGAACTGACCCGCCTGCACCCCCTTAGCTTGAAGCAATCGGGCCAATTGGTTGGATTTTTGATTTAACTCTCTGTACGTTAACTGTCTATTCTCAAATACGACTGCCGGATGGTCCGGTGTTCGTTCCACCTGTTCTTCAAATAATTGATGCATCGTTTTGTTCTGTGGATACCCCACCCTTGTATCGTTAAAGTCATATAACAGCTTGTTTCGATAAAACTCTGATAACATATCAACTTGACTTAACTCCAGATCAGGTTGGTTTAGAACTACGGAAAACAATTGGTCAAGATGCTCTACAATTTGTACCATATAATCGCGATCATAACGATCATCATCATAAACTAATCTTAACTGAATGAAGTCGTTCTCGAGATCAAAGCGGAACATTGTCGCCGCTTTTACGTTATTTTCATCAAGGGCAGGATGAATTTCATTTAACGAAACCAAGGTATGAATTAGAGGTACATGGTTCGAATCATACTGAACATTTAAACGTTCAACCATTTTTCTGAAAGGGATTCGTTGATGCTGAACGGCTTCAGTTAAACTAGTCTTCACTTGATTAAATAAGGATTTGAATGACATCACATGATTGATATTATTTTTTAAGATAAGAACCTTATTCGAGAGCGATAGATCAGTGTTCTTTTCTTCCATCGTTGGTATACCAATAATCATCTTGGTTTCATTCGTGTATTTATATAACAGACACTGAACTCCCGTTAATAAGATCGTATAGATCGCCATAGGAGCATTTCGCGACATGGACTTGATTTTATATGAAACATCGGCTGACAAAGACTTATATATATCATTCTGGTGCTGCGTATCGTCTGGGTGTTTGGAGGTTGTCTTGCAATAAGGCAAATGAACAAGGTGATCATCATCTTCAAATCGGCTTGCCCAATACGATTCCTGTTTCTTAAAAATAGACATACGGCACCCCGATCACTTTTATTTTTAGGATAGCTTAGAAGAAATCTACTTCAATTAGATCAGCCAGCGTATCCCCATCTATTAATTCTTCAACCAATTGAATCTTGTTGATTTCAATATGAGGGTCGTTGGCAATGGTTGTTAATATGACCAACAGATTTTGTGACATCGCTTCAATCGTTGTTTTCTCAAATAAAATCGTACTGTATTCAAAGGCCACTTCTAACTTGTGTTGCAATTCGGTAACATACAACGTTAAATCGAATTTGGATACTCTCGTATTTGGAGCATAAGGCTTACAGGTTACTCCATCCATCTGAATCTCTGAAGCATCTGTATTCTGCAATACAAACATGGTGTCAAACAACGGATTCCGCCGAGCATCTTTGGTTATATTCACTTTCTCAATCAATTCTTCAAACGGATAATCCTGATTCTCATAAGCGTTCAACATATTTTCTTTCACTTCCAGCAGATACTCCGTGAATGTTTTATCCGCAGCAGGATTATTTCGAATAGCCAGTGTATTCACAAACATCCCCATGACCGGCTCCAGCTCAGCATGTGTCCTGCCTGCAATCGGTGCGCCTACAATGATATCTTCTTGTCCGCTGTATTTGGACAACAGAATGGTATAGGCGGCTAATAGAATCATATATAACGTTGTTCCTGTCCGTACTTCCATGTTCCTTAAGCCTGGAAGGATGTCTTCCTCCAAAACAATGTCCAATACATCTCCCGCATAGCTTAGGGTTTCAGGTCTTTCGTAGTCTGTTGGCAGATCCAATAGCGGGATACTTTCACCAAACACAGTAAGCCAATACTTCTCCTGCTTTTTCATCCGCTCACTATGAAGTTGCATTTGCTGCCATTCAGCATAGTCCTTATATTGAATTCGAAGAGGAGACAGCTCCTCTCCCTTATAGAACTGGCTAAGTTCAGTCATCAGAAGATGCACGGATAGTCCGTCTGCAATGATATGGTGGAGATCTACCAGCAATACATGACGCTCCTGCTGAAGTTCAATAAGTCCCACCCTCATAAGAGGTGCTTGCCCGAGATCAAATGTGCGAACAAACTGTTCAATTCGATCTTCTATCTCTTCTTCCGTTGACTCGATCAATTCAATTCCAAAGTTAACTTTAGGGTATACGATCTGTTTCGGTTCCCCGTGTATGACTTTGAATCCAGTCCGAAGCGATTCATGACGATGAATCAATTGTTGGAATGCTTCTTCCAATCTGATCCGATCAAGCGATCCTTCCAACATAAACATACCTGACATGTTGTACATGAGTTCCTTGCCAGCTTTGATGCTCATAATGTACATTCTCATTTGCGCTGAAGAAATAGGATAATATTCTTTTTCCTCCACTTGAGGAATGGACACTGATACTTCCTGTTCCATTTGTTCAATAGATTGAGCCATCTGTTCAATGGTCTGCCATTCAAAGACGTTTCTTACCGATATGTGGATATTCAGCTTTTGATTGATTTTGGCGGCCAGCTTGGTCGCACGTAAAGAGTTGCCTCCTACATCAAAAAAACTGTCTTTTACACTGATTTTTTTCACGGCAAGCACATCCTGCCAAATAGGCAGCAACTGTTTTTCCACCCCAGTTTGGGGTTCTATATATTCACTTCCCGTTTGTATGTTTTCTTCTGGACTCGGAAGCGATTTGCGATCGATTTTCCCGTTCGCTGTGAGAGGCATGTGATCCAATTGTATAAAGTAGGCTGGAACCATGTAATTCGGCAACACCTTAGAGAGGCTTTGTTTTAACTCTCCCACCGTCAGCGTGGAATCCGCTGTAAAGTATGCACATAATGATTTGTCCCCGTGATCATCCTCATGTGCAACGACGATAACTTCTTTCACACACTCTAGATCTAACAGTGCTGCTTCGACTTCTCCTACTTCGATCCGATATCCGCGAATTTTAATTTGGTGATCCATTCTTCCCAGATACTCGATATGGCCATCGGGAAGCCATCTCACCAAATCTCCCGTTTTGTACATTGTCGCTCCCTGGACAAACGGATCACGTACAAATTTTTCTGCTGTCAGCTCAGGTAAATTCAAGTATCCTCTACCTACCCCATCGCCAGAGATACATAATTCCCCTACGACGCCTACAGGCTGAACTTTTTCATGTTTGTTTAATACATATAGCCGGTTATTTCCTAATGTTCGTCCAATCGGTAGATGAGCTCGTTGATTCGCTGTATCCAAGTGTTCTGGAAGTACACGGTATGTCGCAACATCCACACAACATTCTGTTGGACCGTACACATTAATTATGGCTGGCGGCGTTATATGATTGAGAGCAAATAATGATGTGATTTCATTTACACTTTGCTGAGAAAGTGCTTCACCGCCAATGAGCATATATTTTAGCGATATGCCTTGAACGTTTTTTGCCTTCGAAAGCAATTTCAGGTGCGCAGGTGTTCCGTCCGTCAAATCAATTTGGTGGTGCTGATAACAATTCATTAAATCTTGTCCATCCAGTACCGTGTCCTTGTCTACAATAAACAAGGCATGTCCTGACAGTAGTGCGCCAAAAATCTGCTTCACAGATGCGTCGAAATAGTAAGGCGCAAGTAAAGCGACATGCAAACCGCTAAGCTGATCATCTATAACTTGACTGTACAACGCTTGAACCAAGTGATGAACCTGACGATGTTCGATCATTACACCTTTTGGCATGCCTGTTGTGCCTGAAGTGTAGATCATATAAGCCAACTGCTCGGAATTCCCTTCCGTTTCCAGATTCGACAGATTAGCTGCATAGGTTTCTTCATCGTCCAAATCAATCATTTTTCCATTAAACGATACCAACTGCTTCAAATGCTTTTGCGTGACTAACAACGTTGCCCCCGAATCATGTAGGATGTACCGGATACGCTCTTCAGGAGAATCCGGATCAATCGGTACATACGCCCCGCCTGCTTTTAGAATGCCAAAGATGCCAACGATCATCTCAATCGAACGATCTGTCAGAATACCTACAAATTGATCCTGCTGCACTCCCTCAGCTCTAAGCGTATATGCCAACTGATTCGCCCGTTCATTCAATTGACGATACGTCCATCGCTCATTTCCAAAACTAACAGCCAATTGATCAGGTGTCCGTTCCACCTGTGCTTCGAATAACTCCTGAATGGTCCGATCCCGGGAATATTCTATGTTGGTATCATTAAAGTCATATAAAAGAACGTCCTGCTCATGTTCAGACAGCATTTGAATATCGGACAAGGCAATATCAGGTTCGATCACAATGTCTCTGAGGATGTTGAACAGATGTGTTTTCATTCTGTCGATGGTATCCCGTTCAAACAGCTCCGTCTTGTAATTAAAGTGCATTTCCAGACACTCGTTATCATCCTCAACGATGAACATCAGATCATACAACGATACACCGACATTTAATTCTCTAACTTTAAAGCTGCAATCCTGTTCTTGCCGTTGATTCAACGCGGTATTTAAAAAGATATACATTGTATTAAAAAGTGCTGTCCCAGTGGTATCCCGATGTGTGTTTAATTTCTCTACAAGATTGTCAAAAAGATAGTCCTGGTTATCCAATGCATCCAGGGATTGTTTTTTAATTTCCTCGAGATAGGATCGAAACGACTTATTCCCCACCGGCTGTGATCGAATTGCTACCGTCTGGATAAAGACACCTATCATATTCTCAACATCCGGATGGTTTCTTCCTGATGTTGGTGTACCTACAATCATGTCTTCTTGATCCGTATATTGATGAAGCAGCACATTATACGCTGCCAATAACACCATAAACATCGTAGTTCCCGTTTGTTTCGCAAGCTTCTCCAGCGACTGCTTCAAGTGTGCGTCCAACACAAATGACAATCTAGAACCTGCCGAAGTCAAATGAGGTGTCCGAACAAAATCAGTAGGCAGATTAAGGTTCGGGAGTTCTCCTTTGAATTGATCTAGCCAATATTTTTCTTGCTGCTTATAAGACTCCCCCGCCAGAAATTCTTTCTGCCAAGCTGCAAAGTCTTTGTATTCAACCTCAATGTCCGACATGCTTCTTCCGTCATACGCATCAATCAATTCATTCGCAAGAATACCAACGGAATATCCGTCCGATATAATATGATGCATCTCAATGAGGATCTCTGCATGATCATCGTCTATACGAATGAATTCGGCACGTATTAACGGCGCTCTGGAGCAATCAAATGGTTTGGCAAACGTCTTAACATGTTGTTCGAATGAAGCAGAGCTTTCCTGAGATCGTTTCACTTCAAAATCAATCGTTGGCGCGATACGCTGGTAAAGCTCTCCATCCATCAGATGGAAACTGGTGCGAAAAGCTTCGTGACGGTGCACGATTTGTTCCAATGACGAAATCAATTTAGCTTCATCGATATTTCCTGTGACCGTAATATGGCCGCACATGTTCTGAAACACACTATTCGGCTCAAATTGATCCAGAAAGTAGATTCGCTGTTGTGCAGCTGACGTCTCATAGAACTCCTTCACGTCCAATGCCTTGATTGGAATGAATGTTTCCTCGTTCTCGCCTGTAATCAGACTGGCAAGCTCTTTCAGAAGTTGGTTTTGGAAGAATTGAACGATTGAAATTTTGTGTTGAAACTGCTCATGTACCTTGGATAGCATTACAGTCGCCTTGAGCGAGTTACCTCCGAGATCAAAAAAGTGATCATGTCTCCCCACTTGATCAAGGGATAATACGTCCTCCCAGATCAAAGCCAGCTTTTTCTCCACGTCATTGACTGGAGACTCGAATATGGCTGCATAATTAACGTGAGGAAGACGCTCCGTAACAAACCGATTATATATTTCCTGTAATTGGTCCTGTTGCTCGGATGAGAACAACGTCAAAGACGAGATTTCAGCCTCTGGATGACTCACCATTTTTTGCAGCAAACCCTTAAATCCTTCAGACCACAATTTCATCATCTCAGGTCCAATAAGCTTGGTATTATAATCAAAATCCAGGTACAATTCATGGCTAACATCCGTAATATTAAGAAATAAATCGTAAGAAATATGTTTGATCGGATACGACATGAATTCAGTCTTGATATTTTCAAATTGAAGATGATGAATCGTTCTGTCCATATTGAATAAAATCCGGGTATCCGGTGCAGTCATATGAGCAAGCTGTTCGGATACGAGGGTCAATGGAACATGCTGATGCTTCATGACTAGAGCCAGCGTTTCCTTGAGCTGAAGAACATGGTCTACAACGGATTGCTTCGTTAACAAGGCATGATGAACAGGTACAATGTTGACACAGTTGCCAATCAGCGCATTTTTTCGCATATGAGACTGACCCGCTGTAGGCACGCCGATGACAAGGTGAGACTGCCCTGTTAGTTGATGCAAATATAAATGAAACGCTGCAAACATCGTTACAAACAAACTGCTCTTATTATTTATACTTAACGTTCGCAAAGACTCTGTTAATTGATGATCCAACTTGATGGAATATCTTTCACCGTCATATCCCTTGGGCACATCATCGGAAGGTGCCGTTGGAAGTGTAATGTTGGGATAGGATAAGGAAAATTGTTCTTTCCAGAACTGGACTCCTTCGGTAAATGAGCCTTTTTCATGTTCAAGTCGTTGCCAGCTTAAATACTCACGGAATGGAGTGGCTTCAGGTAGTTGAACCGGAACTCCTCGGACCAGAGCAGAATAGGTATGTTCCAACTCTTGAATGAATACAGCAATCGACCAGCCATCTGCAACAATATGATGAAATGTCAGCACTATAAGGTATTGATCAGTTGCCTTTTTAAGCAAGGTGATTCTAAATAGAGGTTCCCCAGACTGTAAATCGAAGGCTTCATTTGCATCGGCAGATAACCAATTGGAAATTTCCCGTTCTTGATCCTCACCCGCATATGCCGAGAAATCTAACCATGTACATTGAAATTCCATTACGGATCTGATTTGTTGTGTTTCACGATCGGCATGAATGACTGTTCTCAGGGCCTCATGACGCTGTGCGATCTGATTCACGGCCTGATCCAGTGTGGAAGGCTTTATTCCACCTGACATTTTTAAAATAACACTCTGATTTAATGCAGCATTCGCATCTTCCCCATGTAATGAAGTTAACAATAATTGTTTTTGCTCTAAAGAGAGCGGATATTCCGAAACAGGCGATTCACCAGGGATAAACCCCCACTCGCGTAGTTCATGGATCGTCTCTTTCACGATTCTGATTATCGTATCCATGTCACCCATGGAATGCACAGTTGATATAAAACAGTTACGGCCTTCCCAAATATATAAACCTTTATAAATTAAATGGTAGAAGAATAATTCCATATCTCCAAATGATATAAATCGAAATAAAGATCCATAGTTCACCATTTGCATCGGTACATTCGCTGTTTTGAAAAACGCATTTAATTCTTTTACAAGATAATCTGTTTTTTCATTTAATTCCTTATATAAAGTTCCTGCTTCGGATTGAAGATACTGCAGTACCGTTAACATCACTCTCATCGTAAGAGGGTGTGTACAGAAGGTTCCACCGACAAACGTTTTTTTATCTGCATCGTAAGGGTAAGAATCATCACCAAAGTTCCAGGTTCCACCATCTACCGGATTCATAAATTCAGCTTTACCCGCGACTATACCAATAGGCAGCCCGCCACCGACCACTTTCCCATACGTAACCAAATCTGCTTGAACCCCAAACCAATCCTGTGCTCCACCCAGACCAATTCTAAATCCAGTGATGACTTCATCGAAAATAAGTGCAATGCCAAACTGTTTCGTGACCTCTCTAAGTTCCCGTAAGAATTGTGTTGGCTGCATATCAGGTCTTCGACTTTGCACCGGCTCTACAAGTACAGCAGCCAATTCATCACCCAGGTTCTGAATCATATCCAGGGATTGCGGATGGTTATAATTAAGAATAATCAAATCATCTATAGCGCTATTTACAATACCAGGAGCCATAGGCAGCGCAGACGATAAAGCATCCCCAGGATTCGCTACACCCAACACGCCATCATGTGTACCGTGGTAAGATCCTGAAAATAATACAACTTTGGAACGCCCCGTTGCTGCCCTCGCTAAACGAAGTGCAACCATAACAGCTTCTGTTCCTGAATTATAAAATGCGACACGCTCTACACCTGTCAACTCGGAAATTTTTGTTGCAACATCTCCTGCCAAATCTGACATAGGGCCCAATGGAGGCAATTGTTCCTGGAGGCTGTCTGCTATTACATTTTGAATAAAAGCTGGATTATGACCAAATAGATTTACACCAAATCCCATCGTCAGATCCAAATACTCATTCCCATCCAGATCCCATAACTTAGCTCCCTCTGCACGCGTTGAAATGATGGGATACACCATTTCCTTCCAATACGAGCGAAATCCAGATACATTGCGATTATTCGCATGAACCAAACGTGTTTGGCCTGTTTTTAATTTGGAGCCTTTGGTTCTTGCGGTATACTTTGTTACAAACTGTTCAACATACTGGTTCTGAAGCGGTGATAATCCGCTCTCTTCATGAATCTTCAACGATTGATACGGTATAAAAGGTTTAGCTTCCTTTGATTCCGAATTGGGTTGGATCTCTTTGGTTGGTTTGGTTTCATGATGTTTCATTTCCGGAAGCGGGGATTGAATTGTATTCACTTGCTCGCCTAAAAGCACATTCAAACTTTTTAATTGGGACTCCATGAGCTGAATGGCAGACATCACAATTTGTTCCGACACATTCCCTGATGATTTTGCCGTGTTTATATTGTTCACAGATGCCAGATTTCGTTGTTCAGTACGCTCCTGAACTGTTTGATTGTTTATATTTTCAGATACATCATGATGCTTTATATTCTCTGACACATATTTAACTAAGGAATCAATATTTGTAAGGGTTTCAAAAAACATTTCCATCGGGATATCCAAACGGAACAGCTCTGAGATCTCCTTCTGAATTTGCACAAGAATGATGGAATCCAATCCCATCTGGAGAAAATGAGCTTGATGATCCAACTCTTCCAACTTCAAACCAGATGCACGACTGATACTTGTTTTAATCTTTAATTCAATATCGTTTGTATTCATCTCCATTTGAACCTCATTCCTCTCTGATCTATGTCCCGCTGGTATCGTATGTTTGACTTCAATCCAACACCGCTTCTGCTCAAATGGATATAGAGGTAATGGAATTTTCCGAATGACTTCATGATTATAAAACCTTTCCCAATCAATCACTGCCCCCAGTGTAAATAACTGACCGAGTTCATTTAAAGCTTCTGCCTTTTCCTGAACATAGAGATGATCGCTAACAAGCGTTTTGTCTTTTTTGGCATAACCAAAATAAACATTTGGCAGTTTACCCTCTCCGCTTGCAATTCGTTTCAATTTTTCATGTAAATCTTGTGTACTCGTGACTACGATGGCAAGCCGATAATCCAGATTAGCCCTTCCCGTACTGGTTGTATAACAGATTTGTTGAATGGAAACATCCGTGTGATCGGTTAGATATTCATGATACGTTCTGACCAATTCATCCAGCGCCCGTTCCGTGGCAGCAGACAGAACAAATAGATTAGGCTCTTGGGACATTCTTTTATCTACGGTTGGGGAAGGAACATATTCTTCGAGAACCACATGTGCATTGGTACCACTGAAACCAAAAGAACTAACCCCGCATCGTAATGGACCCTCTTTTTCACCAAAAGCCATTAATTCCTGATTCACATAAAAAGGTGAAGCTTCAAACTTAAGCAGGGGATTAGGCTTGTCAAAGTGAACCAATGGCGGAATCTTTCTATGTTGAAACATAAGAATAGATTTAATTAATCCAGCGATCCCCGCCGCTTCAAAACCATGTCCAATGTTAGCTTTGGCAGATCCGATTGCACAAAATTGTTTCCGATCCGTATATTTCTCAAAAGCTTTACGCAATGCATTGAACTCAACCGGATCACCTAATTTTGTCCCTGTTCCATGTGCTTCAATAAAGTTAAGCGTATCAGGAGAAATGCCGGCTTCTTTCCATGCCTGTTCGATCACATTGGTCTGAGACTCCGGGTTAGGTGCTGTGATTCCTACCGTCTTGCCATCCTGATTAATCGCACTTCCCTTAATCACACCATGGATATGATCCCCGTCCTTAATCGCTTGCTGCATTGGCTTCAACATGACCGACCCAACACCTTCGCCAAATCCCGTGCCGTTGGCATCTTCGCTAAACGTTCTCGTCAATGCATCTGGAGATTCCATATCCAGTCCGATACTTATCGGTAATAATGCCGTTCGAATGCCTCCTGCGATTGCCATTTCACAGTCTCCAGCGAGCAATCCTTTACATGCCATGTGAACAGCAACAAGTGAGGAGGAACAAGCGGTATCAATCGTTAAGGCCGGGCCTTTTAAATTCATGAAATATGCAATTCTGCTCGCCAGTACAGATGGTAAATTTCCAATGATATAATTTTTGAGTTCTGCGGGGTAACTCGCCGTCACGAGCCGTTCGTAATCATACCCAACTTTGGAATACCCCACGTACACGCCCACATTTCTTCCATTGATTCCTTCCCCTGCATACCCAGCATCTTCAATCGTATGCCATGCCGTTTGCAAGAACATCCTTTGATTCGGGTCCATAAATTGTGCAGTTTTTGGGGTTATGCCAAAGAAAGAATAGTCGAATTGATCAATCTGATCCAAGTAACCACCCTTGATCCATTGAACTTCGCTCATTGCACTTCGCATGGATTGTATATAATCCGCTGCGTCTTTTATCCGACTTTCCGGGTAGTCCCGAATGTTATGCGTTCCATTTTCCAAAACACGCCAAAAATCGCTTGCATTTGATGCACCAGGGAGATTCAAAGACATACCGATAATAGCAATATCTTTGGATGGCGTATGATCCTCTTGAGTTTTGTTGACTTGAATGGTCTCGCTGTAGCCTCTAGCCAGATATGCTGCCAATTCAGTTATCGAGGGATAGGTAAAGAGGTCCGTAACAGCAAGCTCTTCTCCGTATTTTTGTTCTATACGTTCAGCGATTTGGGCCAGCTGTAATGAAGTTGCACCCATATCAAAATAGCTATCCTCAAGTTCAACCTTTTTCCCAACCAGCACTTCAGAAAATAGTGAAGTTAATTCACGTTCTATGACTCGAACCGAAACAGCAGCCTTTCCCTTTGCCTTGTCATTGTCATTCTTGATCCAGTCATGGATGAATGCAGATTCTGTTGAGAATTTGCCTGCTTCATACTGCTTGGCTAACTGATACCGCTGGATTTTCCCACTTGTTGTTTTGGGTAATTTCTTGATGGGCAGTACCTCTTTGACACTCCATCCCCCATGTTTATATAGATGTCTTTTGATTTCTTTAACAAGCGGCAGGAAGTGTTCGATCTTTTTTTTGTACACGACAAACACAATTATTTCTTCACTTTGACTATTCGAATCATACACACCACAAGCAGCAACTCTTCCGAGTTCAATATCATCTAATTGTATGGCGACACGTTCAATGTCATGGGGATATACATTTTTACCATTGATAAAGATAATGTCTTTTTCCCGCCCTGTTACAACCAGTTTTCCGTTCATGATAAAACCCAGATCTCCTGTATTCACCCATCCGTCGTGCGTTAATAACTTCTCCGTTGCTAGTGAATTATTATAATAACCTTGGGTGACGTTATCCCCCTTGATTTGAATTTTTCCAATAACCAAATCGGGAACACTGTTCATTTCCTCATCGCAAATTCTAACATGGCAATAATCAATTGCTTCGCCAACGGCAACAAATGATGCTACATGTTCAGCATGTTTCTCGACTTCGATGACACGCTCCCCCAAGTTCAGATGATCCCGGTGAACGTACACCGCAGTAAATTCTTCTTCTACCTTGGGAAAGGAGACGGCAACAGAGGCCTCTGCTAATCCATATACGGTAAACATGGCTGTTTTCTTTAAGTGATATGCTGACAATACATTTAGGAATTCATCACACACTTCGGGTAATATAGGTTCCGCCCCATTATAAATGACTCTGACAGATGACAGATCCCATCCCTCCGCTTTGTCTTCGCGAAAGAAATTCAGGAAGTATTTATAACCAAAGTTAGGAGAAGACAGTATGGTTGCTTTGTGTTCATTTACTTTTTTCATCCATAGAATCGGTTTGCGAATAAATAATTCCGTTGGGAGCAAGTACTGATGAATTCCTGCCACGAGGGGTACGAGATGAAATCCAATCAAACCCATATCATGGGTAAGGGGCATCCAGGAGAGAAAACTATCGTTTGAACTAATTTGTGTGCCATTAATAGCAGCACAAGTATTATAAATCAGGTTTCGATGGGTGAGCATCACGCCTTTGGGATCACCGGTTGATCCAGAAGAAAATTGAATAAATGCCAAGTCATCAGACTGAGGTTCAACTATATTATTAATAGATTCATAATGATATATGGTGTCTTGGATCAGATCCGTTCTGACTTCTAATTGATGATGGAAATCAAGCATGTCATGTTCCAAAACAAATCTCTTCATTTTATCCAGCACCTTCTCAGATGCAATCATGAAAGGGTTATTTAGCAAATTCCAAATACGGCATACTTTCAAGTTTTGTTCTTCATCTTCACCAATACTTACAGGGATAGGGATCATTCCACCGAGTATACAAGCCCAGAATGCGACTAAAAACCGTTTGTTTTCTTGAATCTGAAAAATAATCTCTTGTTTAGGTTTAATTCCGATGGCTTGTAGATAACCTAAATACCCTTGTGCCTCAGTAAATAATTGATGATAAGATATAAAAGTTTCACGTTTGTCCGCATCGATAAAACGAATACCGCGGTCCGTTATTTTACCTCTGTCGCGGATAATATCCACTAGTGTTTGAAACTGATTAGTATACATATCTCTCCTCCAAATGAATCATCTCTAACATGCTTATCTAATTATTTACACATATTTCAAGCAAAATTTTACCATAGAAATATATGTAAAATCAATCAGTTTATTGTTACTATATGGTAAAAAATAGAGATTGATTTGTGAGTTATTGACATATTTATTACCAAATATCTGAAACTTCAACAAGTTCAGATGCATTAAAAGACAAAAAGACTACCTTATAAAAAGGCAGTCTGTCGCTGTAATATAGATCTTGCAAAAGAACAGATCGGGTACTAGATTGCATCAATCAACGCGGTTCCATCCAATGGAATTTTTTTTGCAATAATAATGGAATGACATACCTGTAGAGCATCATTTATCTCTTCTTCACTAAGTTCACATTCATTGTTGTTTACTTGTTCCTTTGCCCGTTGTAATTGGTGAAATAATGGCTCAACCGTTTTGGCATATGATATCGAATCTGGGTTATAATTCCGTGAAATGAGTGCCGTTACTATTAGTTCTGATAACAACTTTTTAAGAATCGTTAACCGTTTATTTTTCCTTTCTTGTGTATTTGTAAGCATTAGTAAATCGGAAGGCTGACTTAGCGAGTACGGTACAATACGCTTCGTTATTTTACTCATAAGACTAACTAACACATGTTTAGAGCCCAACTCTACAACTTCAGTGACTCCCTGTTTAATCAAATAGTTCATCGACTCTAACCATCTTACAGGCATCGTCATCTGCATGGTTAAATAATCCACGACAGATCGATCAGACTCATAGGGTGCTGCTGTAACGTTGGAAATAACCGGGTATTTTGCATGGGCATATTGATATTGATCCAATTCAACTTTGAATTGTTCTGCTGCGGTTTGCATCATGGGAGAATGATAGGGACCACTTACATTGATATACGAATGTTTCGTTCTCAGGGCTTCTGTCCTTTTAATAATTTCTTGTATAGAGTGCCGATGTCCCGAAATGACAAACTGCTGGTCAGCGTTCACACAAGCCACACAGGCAGGACGTTCTTTTGTTGAAACTTCTTCGCATATGTTTTGAAGTGTATCTAAATGAATACCTGAAATGGCGGCCATGGTACCTTTCTGATCCGGGTCTGCATTGTGCATAATGATCCCTCGTTGTCTTACCAGTTTAATGGCATCATGAAATGATAGAACACCTGCGCAGACCAGAGCCGAATATTCTCCCAAACTATGCCCAGCCAAATAAGCGGGTTCCATCCCTATTTCTTGCATATACACCTGATTTGCTATGACACTAACAGTCAAAAGTGCAGGCTGAGCATTCATCGTCATTGTCAAATCAGCCATGCTACCTTCAAAACATAGCTTTCTCAAATCGAAAGAAATGGCATCACTAGCTTCTTCAAATAACTTCTTAGCCACATCAAAGTTATTCCAAAAGTCTCTCCCCATCCCAACCATCTGAGAACCTTGTCCAGGAAACAACAGAGCTACATTACTCATCCAGCATCCTCCATGTATCTACTTTATATTTCATGCACTTCGACAACCATAAACCAATAAATTCCTTGTTTGCAAATTTATAATAAACTTTCATTAGAAGTTATGCAATAACAAAGTCAAAAGGAGGGGCATCTATTTCTATGAACGGAAAAAAATTCGTCATTCTTTTTTGGCTCCCTGTTGGCCGCTATATTGGAACATTTAGTGCTGTTCTTTACTGGATCTTGTCTGTAGTCTGAGTACTATGCAAATAGACACCTCCATTGAGGAGATGCCTGTTTTGTTCTAATCTGATCATTCAAGACTCGCGATTCCCCTTATCCTCAGAGAAAAGGATTCCTCTTTATTTCAGATCCGATTTTTTCGCTCGCTTCGTTCTCTGTATCACTCAACATCTGATCTGAAGATCGCACAGTTGAATAATCGTCCTGTAATACAATTACATACATCCCCTTACCTGGAATCCTAACTTGGCATACAGAATTTTCTTTGTTCATGGTGATCAGCTGCTCCATTAAGTCTGATGCCGTTATAACTTCTTTCATCCAAATCCCCTCACCTTTCTACGGATTTACACCTACTGCGAACGGACGTGCCCCCACCGGAATAGTAGCAATCACCGTATTTGTTTCGCCATCGATCACAGAAATGGTATTGTCATCTTGATTGCTTATATAAACTCGATTAGTTAACGGATTGGCGCCCGCTCCGTTTGGATTATTCCCGACCGGAACAGTAGTAATCACGGTATTTGTTAATCCACTAATTACTGAAACATTATCCGTGTCTCGATTGGGTACGTAAATGGCGTTTGTGGAGGTATTAACCGCTACTTCAGCTGGCGTAACGCCGACCGGAATGGTATCAATGACGGTATTCGTCAATCCATCAATAACGGAAACCGTATTACTGGTTAAATTCGATACATAAATACGGTTGGTGGCTAGATTGACACCTACACGGAATGGATTGACCTGAACGGGGATTGTAGCAATCACCGTATTCGTTTCTCCATCGACCACAGACACCGTATCAGAATTAAAATTAGCTGCATAGATGCGATTGGTTAAGGAATTGACACCTACTCCAGTTAAAAAATTGAGCCCCGGAATAGTGATCGCATCAATCACCGTGTTAGTTAATCCATCAATGACGGTTATATCTTCAGTTGTGTCCAATGAATTAAAATTTGCCGTATAAATAGCATTGGTCGCTATATCGACCCCTACGTCACTTGGCTCGCTCCCAACCGGAACAGAAGCAATCACTGCGTTGGTTATACTATTAATGACGGAAATGGTATTACTGCTTCTGTTTGCAACATAAATACGACTCGTTAATGGATTGACATCAATCCCTGCAGGATTCGTCCCCACAGGAATGGTAGCAATCACCGTATTCGTAGCGCCATTAATGACGGAAACATCGTTACTATTAAAATTGGCTACATATATGCGGTTGACTGACGTATTATCCCCCTCTATTTCAAGTTCGGAAGAAACTAATCGATGTGCAGCAACAAGCTGGCCGGTTTCATTTTTGCCCCACACGGAAATCTCTGTCTGCTCTATAGCTACACCTTCAACTGTAAAGACAAATTCAAATGCATCAAGATTGGCAAAATAAGTTCTTGTCACTACCTGATCCGGATCAATTGAAATCTGCTCGCTGACATATAAAGTCCTCGTAGAGGTCAGATTATACCCTTGTATCAAAACAACGGATCCATCCAGAGAATTCCTGTTATCAATTTTAACGGTAACTTGTTGTGTTGGCCGTACATCACTGACGGCATTATTCTCGATAGGTCCGGTTGATAGAATGGCCATTTCGATTCTCTCCTTCACTTAGATGTTATGGTTTGATTAGAATCCTTTTGTAAAAATATAAATTGATCTGTTTAAACCAAAAAAAGACCCTGCAATAATATATGCAGGGTCTAAAATAAGGTTTGGGACAAAGGGTGTACATATTAACCGTTTTGATCTCTCTCACCTTGTCTTCTTTATCAAGTGATCAATCCATACTTCACAAAACTATGATACAATCCATCTTCCTCGACTGTTCCAGTAATATCATCTGCAATGGCTTTCAGACCTGGCTTTGCATTACCCATGGCAATTCCGATGTTACAAAATTCCAACATCTCAGCATCATTCATGCCATCACCGATGGCAAATGTATCTTCTTGGGACATGCCCAGATGCTTCAGCAGATCGGCGATCGCAATGGCTTTATGAATGCCAGGGATCATCAGTTCACCACTCCCTTCACCAAAGATCGGCACAGTGCACTGAATGACTTCGAATTTCCCTTCAAACTCTTGCTTGATCCGCTCAAACGGGATGGCTGAGCTCTCCAAGAAACATACTTTGTTCACATCATCCTTGTACAGGTCGGCCTCACCATACGTTAATCCGGCAATAAACGGGTGCGGCTTTAGCTCCTTCTTCTCTCTGGCTACAGGGTCATTCTCCACATCACCATAGATACGGCGTTCCAGGTGAGGTTGAAGATTGCTACTCGCATACAATGCCGAATTGGATTCAAGGTAGAAGTCAATGCCATTTTCATTAAAGAAATCGACCATATGTCGAACATCTTCCGCTGTTACCCTTTTGTGATATAACACGTCCTTGCCAAACTCCACATAACCCCCACCTGCACCAATCAGACCATCGAATCCGACATCCCAGATGGAATCATAAATTTCTGCTTTGGATCGGCCAGTACATAAATAGAGCAGATGTCCGTTCTCTCTGGCCTGTTTACAAGCCTTCTGTGCTGACAACGGAATGTTTCCATCATCGTCGACCAATGTGCCATCAATATCAATAAAAACAATTTTTCGCTTCGTTTCGTTCATCTGCCTAGCCCCCATCATGTATCTCGTATATGTCTATGTTGTTGTATACAAGAGTTATAGTATCATCAATCAATTTTTCCAAAATGTGGTCAGAATTTCGGTTCTGTTACAATGGTCACTTACATGCCAACTTGTCCATATGTACGGTTTGCCAGTCATCATCCTGCTCAGCAATAACCGTAAACCCTTGGCGTTTCCAAAAATCTACGGCTCCTGCCAAGAAGCGATGTGTATGCAAATACAGCGTCGTATAGTGCATATCCTTTACCACGTTCTCCAGTTCGTTCATCAACATCGAACCAATGCCAAACCTACGATACGCGGGATCTACATAACATTTTACTATTTCTGCAGCCGATCGAGCTGCATATCGACCTTCCACAGCTTCGATACGTCCATCATATGGTAATATCCCAATAGAACCGACGATCCCCGCATCCTCCATCATTGCAACAAGAAAGATCGAACCATCGGAGTCCAGATAATGTTCTCTGAACTGCTCGAAGTCTACAGGCAATTTCGTATGATCCATCATCGGAAACACTTCTCTGCGTACACGCATGGCAAAATCAATGGCATCATGAATCTGGTGTGACTGAACTGGTGTGACTGTCGGTATACTCTGAAGTTGTGTCAATAAAACCACATTCCTTATCCTCTGTATTAGGAGCTACCTCTCGGCCCTGCCTTAAATCTTGTTCATGCCAAAGCGGCTCTCTTCCTACCATCTTACCGAATTTATCCCTTCCTATCAATCTATCTACACTACTATCCAAATTGCAAGAGTGCCCGCGCAGTCTGATAGAGTTCGCATACGATAAGGCGTGTCACAAATCATATTGGAGGGATAAACGCTCATGTGGTTATGGTTAGGTGTTTTTGCTTTCATTTTGCTAGTAATCGGGTTCGTGTATCGTTATCTGGACCAACTTGCCGAGAGCAAGTTTCATCCTCACGCTCCCAAGCAGCTCTTCGTCAAATTTAAGGAAGGTACAACCGAGGATGAGATGCACACCCTTCACAAAAAAGGGAGATGTAAGGTCGCTGAGACCTATGAAGATTTAGGATGGTACCGTGTGGAATCCCGCAAAAAAATGCACAGAATTCTGAAACATTACAAAGATCATGAGCTTATTGAACATGCAGAGCCGAATTACCTCGTTGAGGCATCCTTCACTCCCAATGACCCTTTCTTTCCTTATCAGTATAACCTGTCCAAAATCAATGCACCCGCTGCATGGGATATTTCGCAGAGTAACAGCTCTGTCAAAATCGCCATTATCGATACCGGCGTACAGCTGAATCATCCAGAATTGGCCTCCAAGCTCCTCCCCGGTTATGATTATGTTGATTATGATAACATCCCTGAGGACGGGAACGGCCACGGCACCCATGTAGCCGGGATCGCTGCCTCCGTTACAAACAATGGAGTGGGTATCGCAGGCGCTGCACCACTCGCATCCATCGTTCCGCTCCGGGTGCTGGATAACAACGGGCAAGGAACGATAGGTAATGTCGGTAACGGGCTTGTCTTTGCTGCCAATAACGGTGTACAGGTTGTTAACCTGAGCCTTGGTGGGCCGATGGGAAATGCTTTCCTTCAAGCTGCCGTACAGTATGCTTGGAATCGAGGAGCTGTGATTATTGCTGCAGCCGGTAACGACAACACTTCATTCCCAATCGTACCCGCCTCGTATCCCAACGTGATTGCTGTCGCTTCAACCAATCCCTCCGATCTCAAATCCAATTTCTCCAACTATGGCTCTTGGGTGGATATGGCCGCACCGGGTGATACCATTCTATCCACATACCTGGGTGGTTCCTATGCCTACCTTAGCGGTACGTCCATGGCTGCCCCTCATGTGGCTGGAGTAGCTGCACTTCTTGCTGCACAAGGAAAAACAAATGCTCAGATTCGGGATGCGCTGTGTTTCGCTTCTGATCCGGTATCAGGCTCCGGGATCTACTGGACATATGGTCGACTGAATGCTTATCAGAGCTTGCAGGTGCCATAATACACCTACTATCGCTCATGATTGCACACATGGCATATCCTTTCCATTTTTACACAAATAAAAAAACGAAGGGGCATCTGTAAGTAAGATGCTCCTTCGTTTGGTTAAAAAGTATTCGATGTTACACTTTTGCTGCCCAAAGCTCTATTTCAATTTTAATCTCTGGGAGACCTAACGCCGTAATATATCCAATCGTCATTGCAGGATAATCCGTACTAAATAATTGTCCCCACTCGGCATATAAGAAATCCCAATCGATTTCCTCGGTTGCCCATACGTTCACTTTGATAATATGTGCAGCATCTAAGCGCTCAGATTCGAGCACTGTTTTAATATTATTAAATGTATTAGTGACTTGCTCATTCAGACTCTCTGGAAAGAGTCCATTATGATCTGCTCCAATTTGACCCGAAGTCACAAATAACTCTGCATTCCTCGGGATTCTTGTAATATGCGTGTACTGACCTACAGGAGCTGGCATATTTTCTGGATTTGTTCTAGTAATTTTGTCAATATTCATCTGGATTACCTCATCATTCTTAAGATTTTTCTGCGTTATTCCCTAGTTTTCCTCCGATTTTGGGCAGACTTCACCCTTGGAATAGATTCTAGAAAAAGACAGCAGTGGAGTATCCATATCCCGAAGATATAAACGCAAGTGATTTTTTCTTCATGAGTGGATGCTCCTCCCTTCTTAAGTGACAAGATTCTCTTAATTTTTCTATTATATCTGAAAGCCACATCATGGGTCAAATTCATCACCTCATAAACAAAGAGCAATCCCGTAATAACGAGACTGCTCTTTGTTTATTCTATAGCGTTGGACACCTTGTATCAGAAATATTGTGCGCCATTACTCGCAATGACATCTTGGTACCAGTGAAAACTCTTCTTTTTCACTCTGCGAAGTGTACCCGTACCATCATTATTTCGGTCTACATAGATATAGCCATAACGTTTCTTCATCTCTCCGGTACCCGCACTGACCAGGTCAATCGGTCCCCAGCTTGTGTAACCTATGAGCTCTACACCGTCTTGAATCGCTTCAGCCATCTCGGCAAAATGACTATTCAAATATTCGATGCGATAGTCATCTTCTACGGAGTCATTGTCTAACAACACATCGGTTGCTCCAAGTCCATTTTCTACGATAAACAAAGGTTTGCCATAGCGGTCATGCAGTTGATTAAGCGTAATTCGAAGCCCCTTAGGATCAATGGTCCACCCCCACTCGGAAGCTTGCAGATAAGGGTTCTTCACCGAACCAAATACATTGCCTTCTGTCGAATCTTTCAAAATCTCAGGGTCTGTACTGGTGCACCGGCTTGCATAATAGCTAAAACCGATATAATCGACCGTGTTCTGCATCAAGATATCTGCGTCTTCCGGTTGCATGTCAATCCGAATGTCATTTTCCCTGAAAAATCTTTTCGTATAACCTGGATATGCTCCCTTCGACTGCACGTCGATGAAGAAGAATGACTCGCGATCTTTCTCCATGGCTTTCCATACATCATCCGGATTAGAGCTGTATGGATACACCATTCCAGCGGCTAACATACATCCAATCTGTGCATCCGGAATGATCTCATGACAAGCCTTAACAGCAAGTGCACTCGCTACCAATTCATGATGTGCTGCCTGATACAGAACCTGATCTTTGTTTTCACCATCCTGAAGGACAATTCCCGCTCCAATATACGGAAGATGCAGCAACATGTTGATCTCGTTAAACGTCATCCAGTATTTCACTTTATTCTTATATCGATTGAATAGCGTCGTCGCATATTTCTCAAAGAAACCGATCATCTTGCGGTTCTTCCACCCGCCGTAAGTTTCGACCAGATGTACAGGTACATCGAAATGGCAGATCGTCACGACAGGTTCAATGTTGTATTTTAATAACTCATCAAAGACATCATCATAAAATTGCAAGCCTGCTTCGTTTGGCTCCGCTTCATCGCCATTAGGGAAAATCCGTGCCCAGGCTATGGAAAGCCTGAGGCACTTAAATCCCATTTCTGCAAATAACGCAATATCTTCCTTATATCGATGATAGAAGTCAATGGCTTCATGTGAAGGATAGAATTCCCCTGTTTTTGGTTCATATGAATCCAGATTACCCAGAGCAATATTCCATCGATTAGCACCAATCGGAATCAGATCTACCGTTGTTAAACCTTTGCCACCTTCCAGATAAGCACCTTCCAATTGATTCGCTGCGGTTGCTCCTCCCCAGAGAAAATTCTCCGGGAAGGCTGTAAACTTTTCATTCATTGAGGAGTTCCTCCTTAACTATCCTTAGTTTGAATTAGCTTAATACCGTGATCAATTTATCTTTCTCATGAACGGATGCATCTTTTGTTCCTACAACGTCCAGATAATTTGAAGTATTAGTGACAATGATCGGTGTAACCGTCTCATATCCTGCATCCTTAATCGCTTGCAGATCAAACTCAACAATCAGGTCACCTGCGTTAACACGGTCTCCATCTTTCACATGGGTTGTAAAATGTTGACCTTTCAGTTTGACCGTATCCTGTCCAATATGGATCAGCATCTCTACACCATCATCGCTTACAAGACCAATGGCGTGTTTGGTACGATATACGGTTTGAACAACACCTGTGATTGGAGATACCACTCTACCACTGGTTGGACGAATTGCAATCCCTTTACCCATGTGCTCTCCTGCAAACGTTACGTCATTAATTTCGTTCAGTGCAACAACTTCACCAGCCATTGGGCTGACGATTTCGTATCTGCTGTTCGGATTTGGATCAAGTACTGGTGCAGGTGCAGCTACTTTTTCCACCGGATCTTTGAATCCAACCACATACGTCAATACGAAACCAAGAACGAATGCAATCAATGAAGCAACTATAGCCATGTAGAACGCGAAGTCTAATCCTGTTTCTTTATTAATAAAAGTTGGATAACCGAATACGCCAAGTCCGCCAATCATGTATATCTTCGAACCTGCATAACCGAGAATACCGCCTCCGATCCCCCCAGCAATACAACTCATAATAAACGGTTTTTTCAATGGAAGCGTAACACCATAGATCGCAGGCTCTGTTACTCCAAATATACCGGAGATAAATGCTGGTACACTGAGTGTTTTTATTTTCGTATTTTTTGTTTTGAGTAATACGGCAAGTACAGCACCGATTTGAGCAAAAGAAGCAGCAAATGACATTGCGATAACCGGATCAGCGCCTGACGTACTAAGATTTAATAATGCAACCGGAACCAGTCCCCAGTGAAGTCCGAATAATACAAACACTTGCCATAGTCCACCGATAATCAATCCTGTAACAATAGGACTTAATTCATAAATATTAGTAGCTCCCGCGCCAATCAATTGTCCTGCCCATGTGGAGATTGGACCAATGACCAAAAAAGTCGCTGGAACAATTACAAGCAAGGTGAAAAAGGGAACAAGGAATGTGCTTACCACTTTCGGAATAACGTTCTTGAAGAATCTTTCTAATTTTACAGCTACAAATGTCGCTATAATGATTGGGATAACCGATGAAGCGTAGTCCATCAAGATAACCGGCATACCCAGGAACGTAATGTGGATAGGTGATTCAAACAATGTACCTGTAAACAAGGTGTACAGTGGATCTCCTGCCTTAAGACCGCCCAATGTCGGATAAACAAGAGATGCACCTATCGCCATACCCAGGAACGGTGAACCGCCAAACTTCTTGATCGCAGTGTAACCCAGGAAGATCGGGAAGAAGTAGAACAGACAGTCCCCCGTTGCTTTCAATAATTGATACGTTCCGGAATCCTGAGTTATCCAGCCAAAGGCTACAAACATCTCGTTAAAACCTTTGATCATACCTGTGGCAGCCAGCAAACCGAGTAGTGGTGTGAACACACCCGAGATCATGTCGATAAATCGGCTGAACAACCCTACTTTTTTGCCTGAGTTGTCCGTTTCCTCTTCCACTTGTCCTTCACTTGGGAAATTCCCTACTTTAACGACTGCTTTATATACATCCGGCACTTCGTTGCCGATAACAACTTGATATTGTCCACCACTTTGCATAACGGTAATAACACCTGGCAGATTTTTAAGTTCTTCTGTTTTGGCTACGCTTTCATTTTTCAGTTTAAACCGCAGTCTTGTTACGCAATGGAATACACTATTTACGTTCTCGCGACCACCTACACGTGCCAGAATGTCCTTAGCCAATTGATCGTAGTTGCTCATTGTAATTCTCCCTCTCTAAGTAGACTCCCCATGACTTTTGAAACAAATAAAACCTGAACCACTGAACATACACAACATACCGGATCGTCCGGAAATCAGTCGTGTTATTCAGCAATTCAGGTTTTGCCCTTAACGGTTGCAACCCTGTAAGGCTGTACACATTGGTATTTAATTATTTGGATAACGAAAGTAAGTTACATTCCATACCCTCTGAACTGAGGATGGTCGGCATTGCCTGATTGAACAGTTACAATCCGATTGATGTATGCGCTTACTTCTTGAACTCATCATAGTACATCTGAACTACGTTTGCAACACTTATTTTTATTAATTTCACAAATACATTTGAGTGACCGAAAATGAAAAAAAGAGACCACTTCGAAAACATCAAAGTGGTCTCTATAGAGCTAATGCTCAGATTAATAAAATACGCACTAAAGCAGAATTAACCAATAACCGTAACCAATTTATCCTTTTCTTGCACTTCACGACTTGTTGTAGCAACCACGTCCAAATAATCAGCCGTATTCGTTACAATAATCGGTGTTACGGTCTCATATCCCGCCTCAATAATGGCCTGCAGATCGAATTCAACGATCAGATCGCCAACACTCACACGATCCCCATCTTTCACATGTGCAGTGAAATGTTGACCTTTGAGCTGTACCGTATCCTGACCGATATGGATCAAAATCTCTACACCTTGATCATCTACAAGTCCAATTGCATGTTTGGTACGATAAATCGTCTGTACCACACCATTAATCGGGGATACAACTCTCCCACTGGTTGGGCGAATAGCAATCCCTTTACCCATATGTTCACCAGCAAATGTAGCATCATTAATTTCTTGCAAAGGAACTACCTCACCCGTCATCGGGCTAGCAATTTCGTAGCGATTGTTTGGATTAGGCTCAAGTGCAGCCTTCTCTTCTTTTACTGGCTCTGGAGCCTGTTTGGCAGCCTCTGGATTAGCAGGATCTTTGAATCCTACAAAATAAACGAGAACAAAGCCTAGTACAAAAGCAATAATAGTGGCAATCATGGCCATCCAGAATTCATAGTTGATTCCCTCTGTGGGACTAATCAGCGCTGGAACACCAAAGATTCCTGAAGCAAATACAAACATTTTGGAGCCAGCGAAGCCAATAATACCACCAGCGGTTGCAGAAGCAATACAACTCATAATAAATGGTTTTTTCAATGGCAAAGTAAGTCCATAAATAGCAGGCTCAGTTACACCAAAAATCCCGGACACAAAGGCAGGAACACCCAGTGATTTGAGTTTGGTATTTTTCGTTTTAAGCATAACGCCAAGAACAGCACCAATCTGAGCAAAGGAAGCAGCAAACATCATAGCCAGAATCGGATCTGCTTTCAGTGTGGACAGATTCAGCAGCATGATTGGTACGATACCCCAGTGTAACCCGAAGATAACCAATACTTGCCACAATCCACCAACAACAATACCAGTCACCAACGGACTCAAGTCATAGATACCCGATACCCCGGCACCAATCAGCTGACTTGCCCATGTCGCAATTGGACCAATCAAGAGGAATGTTACAGGGACAACAATCAGAATTGTAAAGAATGGCGTGAGGAACGTTCTCACAACAGATGGAATGATCTTTTTGAAGAATGCTTCTACCTTTGCTCCAAAATAAGCAGCAATAATAATCGGAATGACGGATGAGGAATAACTCATCAAGATAACGGGAATACCCAGGAACGTGATATGAATCGGTGATTCAAACAATGTGCCTGCAAACAGCGTATAGAGCGGTTCCCCACCACTAAGACCGGATAAGGTCGGATATACAAGTGATGCTCCGATGGCCATCCCGAGGAATGGAGATCCACCGAATTTTTTCATAGCTGTGTAACCCAGGAAGATCGGGAAGAAGTAGAATAGACAGTCACCTGCAGCATTCAACAATTGATATGTTCCTGAAGACGGGTCCAACCATTCGAGAGAAGTAAACATGGACAGGAAACCTTTGATCATCCCTGTTGCAGCTAGCAATCCGAGAATTGGTGTAAAGACACCTGAGATCAAGTCGATAAACTGACCCAAGAGACTCTCTTTTTTACCGGAAGATTCTGAATCATCACTTGAGACCGGTTCATCCGCATTCATATTACCCACCTGTAACAAGGCTTTATAAACATCAGACACTTCGTTACCCACAACTACCTGGTATTGCCCCCCGCTTTGCATTACCGTTATGATTCCAGGCAGATTTTTGAGTTCGTCTGTTTTGGCATTATTGTCATTTTTTAATTTGAAACGAAGTCTGGTCGCACAGTGCACCACGCTGTTAATGTTCTGTTTTCCACCAACGCCAGACAGAATGTCTTTGGCTAATTGCTCGTGTTTCATGAAGTCTTTTCTTCCTTTCTGGCTAGACACGGATTCAAAGCATATTGGAGAGAATAAAAAAACCTGAACATCTGAATGTATGGAACACCCGGTTAACGGTATGTTCAGTCATTCAAGCGTTCAGGTTTTGCCCTAGTGGTTGCAACCCTGCAAGCTGATCTATGGGATTATTCAGAAGTTGCATTCACAACTCTCTCAATATGAATCGTTAAGTACATCAATTCTTCGTCAGTTAGTTGATACGTGTAGTTGCTTTCAATGAATTTCTTGATTTTCTCCGAGCACTTGTGCGCTGCTGGATACTTTTTCTGAATCATCAGGAACAATTCATCATCGTTGTTGCTCTTGTAATGTTTTCCCTTCACCAAACGTTGGGCGAAAAACTTCAAATGCGTCACAAAGCGATAAAATGTCAGTGAGTTCTCATCAAAATCAATCTTGAAATGATACTTGATGATTGTCAAGATTTCCTGCATGACCTGCGTCATACTCTTGATGTTGGGCATTTCCTCGTTCAAAGCTGCATTGACAAAGTGAAGTGCCATAAAACCGGCTTCGTCCTCGGGCAAGATCACACCAAACTGATCACAGATCATATTGAGCGCTTCCATTCCGACTTCATATTCCTCTTTGTATAACTGCTTTGTCTCCCAGATTAAACCGTTGCGTATGGGCAGATTCTTGCGATACCGCTCAATGGCAAAGTGAATATGGTCTGTGAGATGTAAGTAAATGCTCTCATTTAATTTCTTGCCAAGTTTTAATTTGGCGTAAGCGATGATTTCCTCGGATACTTTCATGTATTCCAGAGGAATGCTTGAGATTAATGCCTTGAAGTTTTCCTGAATATCTTCATTCTGTAAAGTAAATATCTTGTCGATATGCTGCTCGGAAACCATATCACCCGCCCGCTTCTGATAAGCAATCCCCCGGCCAATGATAATAACTTCCTGCTCGTCATTCATTGCAACTACAGCATTATTGTTCAGCACCTTCTCGATTTTCACTTTATCACTCCAATATACAGAAAAAGACAAACCAATCCCTTTTCTCAAGGTATACGGCTTTGCCTGATTCAACAGTTACAACCCGATATGTTGTACGCGCTTCCCTCATATTATTACAAATTTCTACACAGTGCAACAAAAAGTTAATATCGAATTAGCATGACTCCTGATCTAGGTAAATATACTCACAGGAGTGAGCAAATCAAGAATTATTTTACAGGAATTCACGGTTTATTGTTTTTGTTGTCTTTCTCCAGGTCTGCTTCAATTTTTCGATTAATCATGTCCATTTCTTCTGAATCCAAACGATCGACTTGAGTGTATTCTTTATCCATTTCGTACTCCTGCGCCTCGCCTTTGTTCATTAGGCCCAGGTGATTCTTAATATCCCGGATATCTTCACGCATATGCATCGTCTGACGGTAATGATCTATCACAAGTGCGAAAACAATGCCCCCAGCCAAAATCGGACCGAATGGGATCAGATAACATAGAACAAGTCCTATGAGCAAAAATATAACAAAGTACATGATGTAGTGCCCCTCTCATATAAAGTAACTTATCTGCTAAGTTAGACGTTTCTCAGATTACAAATTAAAGCGTTCCTGGATTAACTGTGCCACTTCATCCGGGCTCTTGTTTCGCTCCAATCTTTCCGATGGGTCAATCTCAAGAAATGTGTGGCTCTAATTTAACCTAATAAAGTCGGAATTTTTCACTTGGATATTAGCTTCATCATTTCATCCAAAATAAACTTTTCTTCATACAAGCCATCTAATATCTGATCTCTGATTCTAAACAATAATTTCTGGTTTTTTGTTACGTTATATTTTAGAGTCCTATTTTTTATTATTTCAAATCTTCTTACTATGTTCTCATAGCTTTCTAAAACATGTTTACACTTCAGTCCATTTTCATGGATTAAGTAATTAATACGGCTCAACATTAGTTTCTTGTGCTCCAAGAATAAAAGAAAAGCTCTTTTGTCTATTAGTTTGTTTTCATCCTTTATAATTTTATCTACTGAAAATAATATTGCATTTTGACCAAATAGAGTTTTTTCTTTGAAAGAAACATCCAGTGCAATAACTGAATTGAGATAATTTTCAATCGACATTATAATTTGGGGAAGATTTAAAGTATATTCCTCCTCCTCTTTCTTACTTAGTAAGTGAATGTTCAGAAAAAAATGATTATTTACTTTGATTGCGTTATATCCTTGTACAATTTCTTCCAATGTACATTCAGTCTGTACATATTTCCCATCAGATAAATTGTCGCCGATCAAGAACTTCTTACTTCCAGAATTGAACCCGTAAATAAAAATCTCATTAAATGAGACCATTTTATTACCTAATTTTAATGAATCCACTATGAAATCTACTATCGAATCCCACTTACTTTCTATGACGAAACATTGATGAAATCCTACCATATACATTAAATGTGTTGATAATAGTATCTTGAATGGGTAATTCAATTTCCCCATCATTACGTCTCTCCCTGGACATTGTTGTTAAACCTTCAGCATTATTTTAACCGAGATTATCTACCCTAAAGTAAATACCTCGATTTCTTTCAGTCTGAAAGTAAGGAATTCCATAAATTATGAAACTCTATTTTTAATGAGAGATCCTATTCTACACCATATTTAACAAAAGGGGCCATGGCAGGACTCGTGTAAAATGAACGTTCTCACATAACAGTTCACACAAGGGGAATTCACCACCTCCACCACTAAAGCAAATTACATGTTATTGTAAGAGAACGGGTAAGCACTCCCGACCATTTGCATTGAATTGAGCGTGCCTTTCCACCGCAACCCTCTCTGGCAGAAATAGTCCAGATTACTAATTTTCATTTCCAATATATTCTACGAAATATTCTACGAAGCTTTTCAAATGTCCTTTTGGGCTTAGATAACTGTGTGATAGTCGCCTTACCGTTAATAATTTCTAATACTGCCTCTGCACCATTCATGAAAATCATTTGCGGGGGAATATTCATATTCTCATTAAGATCTCTGTACACATCCACAGCTGTTAATTGGTCATGCTCAACTCGTTCTATGATCTCTAACACACTCTCTCTGCCACAAAGCGTTAAGAGCAGTCCTATTTTTTCATCTTTGAGTAAGGCGTTTAACTCGTCGCATCTTTTTTCAGCAGGATCTGATTTGCTTTCTTCTGAGTCCATACAGTCTCACAGCATTGGACTTCGTATCCTTTGTCTACTAAACGGCTGATCGCTTAACATAACTATTTCTTGAAGATTGAGCTTGGAGAACATTAACAACCTTGAATCACCTCTAGTCATTTAAATATTTGAATTTTTAACAAATATATACTAAAATACAAATAACCAAGCAATAATCTCCCATAATTAAGGTATATGAGTAAAAATTTTTCTAGTGAAGGGAGCACCACTAATGAAAACATTGCCTCTTTGTGATCCTCTCATTTCAAACTATCCTCAACATGCTTTTTATCTATCCATTATTTCTGACCATAAGGAGTGCCAGCCTTGGATTTACTCGAATTATACGAATCTATTCCTATCGGATTGGAAAAATGACGAGATTTTTCTTGACTTCTATGTACAAACACCGGAACATCACTTTAATCCCTGGTTCAAAGACTCACAACGACTACACCGCGATCTTATCCTGGGGTCTATTCCCGATTTCATCTCGTTTATTAAGGATCAGATCGACTCCGGGCATTACGTGTGGACACACGTGGATGAATATTATATTCCTGATACGCCTTCGTTTCGCAATTATCGATTTGCACATGCGGTTATGATCTATGGATATGATGACACCGTACGGGAGTTTCAGCTTGCTGGATTCTTCAAGTACCGGAGTTATTCTCGAACAACCGTCTCTTATGATGATCTGAAGACGGCGTTCGAGCATTGTGATATCTATGATGATTATCTTAACTTCACACATCTGTTAAAGATTAACCCGGAGTACCACAACGGCAAAATTTATGAGTTTTCTCTCTCCTACTTTGCCGAATGTATGGAAAACTACTATACCTCTCATAATGAAACAGAAAACTTCAAGAGTTTTTATACGCCAACGCTTTATTCGGATCGCACCTTCGGTCTGGATATCTATAATAAACTAATCATGTTTTTTGAGATGATGCTTTCCAAGCAACGAACCATTGATAGACGTTTGTTGTATACACTGAAAGAACACAAAAAATTTATGAATCTCAAAATTAAATATATAGAACAGGAAGGCCACTATGTTTTTCCCGTAAAGTTTAAAGATAACTATATTCAAGTTGAACAAGAAACAACGATTATCCTCAACCAGTTTTTGAAATACGGCATGACCCAACGTGAGGAAAATATCATCAGCTTGATAGGCAGATTAGGTGCTCTGTACCATCTGGAGAAAGAATCCCTTGAGCTGTTATTAAATAATTTCAACAGTCGGGGTGTTCGTAGTGGCAAACCGATATTAAGCCAAAGCTGACGGCCCGCTTTGGTTCAAACTCTGGAGAAGGTCCGTTTGCTGTCCTTCTCCATTCAAGTCCTGAAGACTGATCATTTCCCGGTATAATCCCTCTCGATTCAACAGTTGATCATGTGTTCCTGATTCAACCATCTCCCCTTTATGCATGACAAAAATCAGATCCGCATTTTGAATGGTTGATAGACGATGAGCAATAACGATGGTTGTTTTTCCTTCACGGTAACGGTCAATGGCTTGCTGCAGGCGTCTTTCTGTTGTCAAGTCCAGCGCAGAGGTCGCTTCATCCAATATCAGGATGTCTCTGTTTTGAATCAAGGCTCTTGCGATGGCAAGACGCTGGCGCTGACCTCCAGACAAGGTGATCCCCCGATCACCAATAAAAGTATCATATCCCTCCGGCAGACTCACGATATATTCATCGATTTGTGCTGCCTCGCAAGCTAATCTCATCAAATTCGCAGACTGCTCATCTTCTGTTCCCATTAAAAGATTGTTTTGAATGGTATCCGGAAAAAGATAAGGTTCCTGAAATACAATGCCTATACGCTCTGTCCAGTCTGAACGGTACAATTGGTTGAGCGGCTTACCATTCACCAGTATACGACCTGCATCCGGATCGAAATAACGGATGAGGAGTTGGGCAATGGTTGACTTTCCGGAACCGCTGGTACCAACAATGGCAATTTTAATTCCCATAGGAATGTCGAAGGTCAGATTATTCAATATAACATTCCGCCCTGGCTCGTAGCTGAAGTCAACATGGTTAAAAGATAAACTTTGCAAAGGCAAAGGTACAGGAGTGTTGCCTTCATCCATTTGCTCCCCTTCCATCACATTAAGCAGTCTTTCCACGCTGGCACCGCCTGCGGACCAGTCCATGAATGAATTGAACAAATCCTGTAAGTATTGGATAAACTGGAACCCAAGCTGGAACAGGACAACGAACATGCCAATGGATAGTTCGCCTTGTAGGACCAGCAAACCTCCATATCCAAGAATGAGCACTCTTACCCCCCAATTCAGAGGTTCGCTGGTGATCATTTTGAGATTTACTTGTTTACCTTCATGCATCACTTTCTCGTAATACGTATTGTACAGCTTGTCATATCTCTCTTTCTCCCAGGCCAGTCTGTGATAAGCCAGCACTTCTCGGGTGGACGAGATCCCTTGCTCAATATGAACGAGCACACCGGATTTCGCCTTCTGAACATGGCTGGCTGCCTTCTTCAGTTTAACTGCGAAGACTCTGCCGAGAATCACGTATGCCGTACCCAGTATAAAGCAGGCAATCAGCATGACTGGACTGACCATCCCAATCATAACGGCGACAAACAGAACAACAAATAGCTGCTGAATACCGCGAGGAATCTGATTTCCGATCATATCGGCAACCTTGTCCAGATCCTGGGTAATGTAATGTACATATGTAGCTATGCGTTCTTTTTGCAATTGACGTATCGAGATTCTGTATACATAGGACATAAAGTCATCGGCCATACGGGATTGAATAACGGACTGATTTCGATGCATCATGTGCGGAGCATAAGTGAACAGCACGGCATAAAGAAGGAAAGCCAGCACAAAAAGACAGACTATCTCTGGCACAAGTTCATATTGGCCTTGTAATAAAATATTGTCAATGAGACGCTGCTGGAGGCCAATGATGCTCAGGAAGGACAAAGACTCCAGGGTCATCAGAATGACGGAGATGAGCAGCAATGAGGGACGCGACATGATATATTTTTTCAGAAAATGAATATGCTTTTTCATCGACAAGCTCACCCCTCCTCTCCCGAATTCAGCTGATAATAAGCTCCCTGTCTTCTCATCAATTCCTCATGGCTTCCCATTTCCCGGATTTGTCCATGTTCAAGCACAACAATCACATCATAATCCTTAATGGTAGATAACCGATGAGCAACGGCAATGGTTGTCCTGCCTAGCAGGAGACGTTCCAGTGCTTGCTGCACTTCTTGTTCACTCGCTGTATCAAGTGCGGACGTTGCCTCATCAAGCAATAGAATGGAAGGTTTCTTGATAAACATACGTGCAATGGATATACGCTGCTTCTGACCTCCGGACAAGTTAACGCCTCTTTCCCCGAGCAGCGTGTCATATCCATCCGGCTGAGCTGAGATGAAATCATGTGCATATGCGGCCTTGGCCGCCTGGATCATGTCTTCCTCTGTCGCGTCCGGATGACCAAAAAGAATGTTATTGCGAATGGTATCGCCAAAAAGATACGTTTCCTGGGACACATATCCTATACTTTCCCGCAATTGTGCAAATGAAAGTTTTCGTATAGGTACACTGTCCAATTGAATTTCGCCCTGCTGAGGATCATAAAAACGAACCAAAAGCTGAAGCAGGGTAGATTTTCCGTGTCCACTTGGACCTACGATGGCCACTCGTTGACCAGCCTTAATTATCAAATTAAAATCCGAGAGCACTTCCGGACCATTGTTGTAACGATATGTGACGTTTTCGAACCGAATCTCTCCGCTGATTTCCTTTAAGTAGACAGGTGTGGCCACTTCGACAACTTGGGGTTCTATTTGCATGAAGCGATGGATTTTGGCGGCTTGATGCATCAGAACTTTTTGTTCTGTAATGACCGTAATAACCAGGGTTACCGTTTGCATGACCTGAAAATAGTAAAGCAAATACGCAGACATCTCTCCTACACTCAACGCCTGTTCCTTGACCAAGTGAATGCCGTACAGAATGACTGCCACTCCACCGACGTAATAGGATAATCGGCGTATCGTGCCCCTCCAAAACGCCATCCATAACATGCGAACCCGTCCATCCAGAAAAGGCTGCAAGTGTCCCTTGAACCGTTTCCAATCCCAGTCCTCGGCTCCGTGGGCACGCATTTCGGTCAGAGCTGACACGCTCTCGTATACCTTTTGATTATAGGCTATGCGCTGTTCAGTATTCTGCTTGGCCAAGATGGTAGCCTTTCTTTCGATGGATGGTCCAACCAGATAATAGAGAAGCAGGCACGGCACCATGATCATTGTTAAAGGAATGCTAATAGCACACATCACTGTGACGGATACAATAGAGACTACAATGTTTTGGATCGTATGCGGAAGAAGAAACCGATAGAAGTCCTGCAGAATACTCACTTCCGTATTCATGAACGACAAGCTTTCACCAACAGGGCGTTGTTGGAAATAAGAATACCCCAGCTTCCTCATATGACTAAAAATATCGTATTGTAAATCTCGTGCCGCCTTCTCCTGAATGGACCTCTGCAATAGATTTTGCCATGCCATCAGACCAAACATCAGAAACATGCCGGCAACCAACAGAATAATGAGCCACCGGAATCGGATCACATCAGCGGATGGAACGATGATATCGATAAAATACTGAACGCCCTTGGGAATGGAAACCTGAATGAACGTGACTCCAATACCGCAACACACCAGCAGCCAAAACATGCCATAGTATTTTTGCACATAAGACAGGACCCATCGATAAGTTTGAAATAGTGAGTCTTGGGGAGGTACCGATCGTTTAGATTGTATTGCTGCTGAGACATTATCCTTCATATGTCACCCTCAAACTTTGCGCCCTTTCAAGGCAGCAACCTGTAATCTATTAAATTCAGCTTTCCATTTGCCAGTAACAGCCGATCATTGTGATACATCAGACTTGCAGAACGCAAATCCCGAAAAGCCCTTTCTAGGGGAAGCCGATCATTAGCGGTATAACCGTAGGATAGTCCTGCAATGTCTATCATTTGATCCGTTGCCTGAAAAAGAGTCTCTGATGCCAAAATTTTAAGATTATTGATGTGAATATTGAACCGTGGTGCTTCAAGAAGCTTCAAATTCCCCTGGTTGGAATGATCTTCGTACTGTTTGATCATCTCGCTCAGATATATGTTGACTGTGTCCAACTGCAGTCGAACCCTGGCAAGCCTTGCATAGAGCAACTCGGACTGCAAATTGAAGCGGGCACGATTTTGCGGATTACGGATGAGTTGTATTAACCCCTCGTATACTCCCTTAGCGGCTCCAAGCCAACAGGCAGACCATAAAATATGTCCCATGGGAATCATCGTCCGTACAGCTAACGGTTTGAAGTCTATTGCTGCACCGATCATCTGTTCTTTTCCAATTGAGCCACGAATGTGTATCCCCACACTGCCGGTCCCTCTCATCCCCATGACATGCCAATCGGAGATACTTTCGAGTTCCAGTTGATGTCGTTCGGCAAAAACCAGTTGGACATCACTGTCGGGACTTTCATCAGAAGGTTTCATTGTGATTAGAAACCAGTCGGCGTGCTCACCGCCGGTTACGACTGGAGCATCTCGGTCAATATAGAGCGAGCTTCCATTGGTAACCATCGGACTTTGGGACGAGAGCAAGTGCCCCCCTTTTCCCTTTTCAGTTGTGACTGAGGCGATTAAGGGCTGTTCCTTCTGCAGCCTGGACAGAAGATGATCCGAAAAATCATTCTGTTCTTGACGGATCAATACCTCCACCTGCTGTATGTGCATGGCCCATATCATTCCCGTAGATAAGCACCCGCTTGCCAAAAGTTCTGCCATATAGGATAAGGAACGGAGTGAAGGCCGTTCACCGCCTGACATGCTAGGGATTGATGCTGACATCAAGCTTGCAGACTTCAAGTCAGCTATATTTTCTTTTGGGAAGGACCCATCCCGGTCATGTTCACCGGCTCTTTCAGCAAAGCGCTTTGCCGCCATTCTTACCTCGGACAATGTGTCCGTGACTTCGGATACTTCATACGAATATCGCATATCAAAATCCCTTTCACTTAAATGGATTTGGTCAGAAATGCTTCATCATTTCCCTGGAACGATTGGATTGCTCTTCTGAAGTTTGAACGGTCGATTCGTATCAAATAATCGTTCCTCAAAGGAATTCTGCCAACGGATAGCAATATCTTCACTGTTGTACCGATACACCTGATGGAGGAATTCCCGTTCTTCCATATTCAGCTTGTCCAGGAATCTTTCCGGTCCGGCCTCGCCATACAGGGTCTGCGTATAATGCAGGGCATAGAATACTTCCTTTTGGAAATTCAAATCCTGAGCCCGGTGCAGAACCTTATCCCAATCCACATTCACTTGAGGGCTGTCCAGGAATCGGTGAATGTCCATGAATTTATAGAGCAGGATATCCTTGTACGCCATAACATCCAATTCACTTGTTGCTTCACGGGTAAGATGGATAAGCATAAATAACAGCAGATCTTCCCATTCCAAGGTGCGAACAGGATGTCCTGCAACATCAATAAGCTGGCTTCTCTCCAACATCTGCTGCACTGCCGTATCCGTTCGGCGGCTAGTCATGAGATCAAGTGAAAATTGCAAATCCAAAGCATGATATTCAAGAAACGGACTATTTTCTATATATTTGATCAAAGGAATGACTTCATGGGATACCATCGATCGGATCATAATTTCCCTGCGAGGCAACGGGGTAACCGAATTCGTTTTATAGTTGATCATCCCCTGCACGTATCCCATTTCCTTCATAACCGCTATCGCTTCATCGATCTGACTTGAATGTATAAGCATATCATTATCTTTGAAATCCCGGCTTCCCAGATCCCCATAGGCGACTTGGGAAAGTACGATGCCTTTAAGCAAACTGTATTGAATACCTCGTTTGTCCAGTTCATGGCAAATATCAAGGGTAAATCTGCACTGTTGTTCGCCTCGCATTTTTTGCATATGATACATTTGCTTGACTGAACTAACGAATTTGCCGTAGACTGCCTTCTCCGTGCCTTTCACCAAAAAGTAACGCTCGATATTCTGCCATGCGGTTCCCATCACACCATGGGTATGCAGCATGCCGAAAACTCGGCTCCAGTCCATGTGAGAGGCCATTAATTGACGAAAATCTTCAACCTCCGCATTCCGAAGAGTAGGTTTTGAACACAATAAAACCAATCTTTCTTCATCGGTTAGGGTAGAATCTGATAACATGGCAAATAGCTCCTTTCGCCTTGGAAGAGAATTACTTCTGCCCGACAATAAAAATATTGTTTCCACGCGATACAAGTTCTTCTACGTCAAGATACTGGGATTCAATCTCCAAAATGCTCTCGAACACAGCCGGATCAGACAAAATCTCGCTCAGGGTTTGGGTGTTACCCTCAATCTGTGTCTCCAGAAATCCGGGATAAATGAAGGCAGGGAAGCCTTTAAGATTTAATACCTTCAGCCCGCATTCAAGGTAATATTCTTGAAGCTGCTTGGGAGTAAACATATAAATATCGGGCATTTCGAGCGTGAAGCGCCCTTTGCCGCCCGTTAACTTCCGTGCCTCTTCAATTCTGCCCAGGGAAATATTAAAGTACAGGGCATGGTACAGATTCGGTGTAAACGATACCAAGTACCCCTTGGGCTTAAGCAACTTGACGACTTCATGCAGCATTTTAAGCGGCTCTTCCACAAATCCCAATACGTTATGAAAGTTAAAGCAGACATCCACGGATGCCGGCTGTACGCCTTCAATAACATGAAGGTCACCTTGCCGGATCGTCCATCTGTCCTGAAGATCATTCGCTTCGCGTTTGGCCATCGCTTGTCTCAGCATGTCTTCCGACAGATCATACGTATATCCGGTGCTCTCCGGATATTCTTGAAGGACTTTAAGCGACCAGCGGCCAGTCCCTCCACCCGCATCAAAAAACGTGAACCCGGCGGGTAATCGATCCAAGACCTCTTTTTTGAAAACTTTCCATAACAGCTGGTCGGAGAGCTGCCAATATGCCTGTTCCTCTACCAAGTCGTACTTGTCCGCTTTATTTTTGAAATACGCAATGGTGTCGTGTGTTGTTTTGCTCATCTTAAATCCCCCTTCTCCAATTGTTGAAATGGTTTATCATCTTCCGATTGCAGATACAACTGGATACCCACAGAATCAATCCAGCTGAAGGCTTCCAAATCCTGCTCTGCCATTTGCTTTAATTCTTTGACAGGTACCCAACGTCCGTCACGAGCCTGATCGCCGGACTGCAAGGCTATGCCTTCAGCTTCGCAGCGAAAATATACGCCCATCGAATCGATGGGTCCCTCCAGTGTCTGGTAGACAGCAAAAGGTTGAATGCCCTCCAGTAAACCTGTGTTTGTTCTTACCTGTAAATACGTATCCTTACCTGCAATGCGAGTCAGTTCAAGGCCTGTTTCTTCCCTGACCTCCCGTTTCAGTCCATCGATCATGGACTCGTACTCTTCGAGTTGCCCTCCGGGCAATTCCCATGCTTTGGGTTGATTGGGCTTGTCCCGAATCTGTAAATACAGTTGAAGCTCACCTTTCACCACTCTTTCGATCATAGCGCGTACGTTAACGTACATGTTGCCCCTCCCCAGGCAGGAATTCGTCCATCACGTCATCCAGCTTCAACTGCAGATTGAATTGGAGATGATAAGCCTTGTACTGCCTCGTAATTTTACGTGTGTACCCCAGCAATTGTTTAGCGATATCGCCGCCTAGGCCGCCGCTGGAGAATGAGAAGATATGAGTGAGATACTGTGTCTCAAAAATTCGTTCCTGCAGGGATTGCACAAACGGTTGTCTGCTGGCCGGCATAACAGTATTAACAGCATCCTTCCCCAGCAGAACAAACGCGCCGACCGTCCAGAATCCATGCTGTCCAATAAGACCGGATCGGGAGATATACGGGGTGGCATGTACCCTCAGTTCATCCTCGACAAACATTAGCAACGCAGTGTCATCGGTAATGACGGAGTACCCTGAATCCATTGCTTTCTGGGCAATCGTCGATTTACCGGCTCCGCTTGCTCCTAGAAAAATAATCGCTTTTCCGTCTTGACCTACAACGCATACCGAATGCAAGAGAAATGCGTTCATGTCCATCAATTTGGGAAAAAGAGAAATCCGTTGAGAAAATTCCCATGACCGATCTTCATATTCGTCATACCCCGTCCGCTGAACAAAATGCAGTCTGCTGTTCCAACCGGAATCCCAGTCGATGTTATAATTGAACTGAAGGCTGGAACGAATACTCACCCGGTCTTCGACCCAGATTACTTGGTCTAGTTCCGGGTTGTTAATCCAAGGACTTGTGTCCCAAGCTTCAATCCTGCAGTGATGATCAATCTTTTCTGGCTGATCATCTATCAAGACGTGTGAGTACCATTGTCTGGTCCGTTCCTCAAGCGCATGAAGACGAGATGCAAAATCCACCTGTACATGAAAGGGACCGTAACGATAAATATACAGAAGAGTTCCTCCTTCCTTAATCTCTTCGGATCTTTCCGGTAGCGGTTCTCGGAAGGGTTTGCACAATTTCCACCCTTTTAGGCACCTTGTAAGCGGATAACTTGGAACGGCAAAAACGCAAAATGTCCGTAGCTTCAACAAGTGTATTCGACTTGTGAGGAATGATGTAAGCCACCAGTGCTTCGCCGAGCCAGGGGTCGGCTTCTCCTTTGACAATGGCTTGCTCCAGCGGAAAGTTCTCCATGATCAGTCGCTCAATTTCCTCAGGATGCACTTGTTTTCCTCCTGTTTTGATCAACAGTTTGGTTCTTCCCAGTATCCACAGATTATTTTGTTCGTCCAAGTAACCGCGATCTCCTGTACGAAGCCATCCATTTTGCAGAACTTTATCCGTCTCTGCTGTATTGAGGTAATATCCTTTCATGATGCTGGGACTGTGAACCCATATATCACCCGGTTCATGAACACCTAAGCGATTCCCTTCTTCATCTCTTATGGAGATTTCAACCCCGCGTATGGCTTGTCCTACATTAGATGGTTCGTATACTTCCGAAATGATCCTGGTTGTAATCCGCGGACCAGCCTCCGTTTGGCCGTACGTTTGCACCATTTTCACATGGGAAGGCAGTTTCTTGCGAACAGATTCCAGTATGTTAGGCGTAACTTGTCCTCCCCCAAAGCAGATATAACGCAGATGGGGCAGCGCTTTATAATCGGATTTCAGCAGGCTCAACGCTTGCAGCATTGTTGGTACTGCAGTAACTACGGTAATGTCTTGCTCTTGCATCGTTTTCATGAATGAAGTGGGTAGAAACAGACCCGTCATAATGACCAATTCTCCACCCAGGTACAGGTGGCTCAAGAATTGGGAGGTATTGCAATAGCCGAAAGGCATAGGCAGCGTAATTAACACGGTATCTTTCTCCGTCAGTGACAGAGATTCGCAATGAGCCTTCACATTGGTAATTAGGTTATGGTGAGTGTGCTGCACAATTTTGGGATTCCCGGTGGTTCCCGACGTTTGCAGCATTAAGGCAACCTCCTCTGCAAGACGAGGCTTGTATATGGGCTTCGTCTCCTCATCCGGTGCCTGCCAATCTTCCTGGCTCAGGACTGACAGGTTCTGATTACTTAACTTGCATTTCATCTCGTGAGTAGTGATACAGAGAGCAGCGTCTACCGTGCGGCACGCCAGCCTGATTTCTGCCTCAGAACTGCCGGAATAGAGCGGCATGATTACCGCTCCCAGTAAGGTAACAGCGAAGTAAGCATGGATGTAGGCAGGAGAGTTGGGCAAGCAGATCACCACCGCTTCGCCTTCCCTAACACGTTCCTCAATCTTTAACTGCAAGGCTGCGGTTGTGGACAAAAGCTGCTTATACGTCCACTTCTCCTCGCCGAATGTTACGGCAATCCGATCCGGACTCCGCTCTGCCTGATGTAACAGTATTTCACCGATACACCGGGGTTCCATATCCTTCATCAATTCGCCTCCTTCGCGTACATTTTGTCTAACCTCTACTGTCCATTTGAAAGATTTGCCCGCTGACGTTGGCAACGTGTTCGGACAACAGGTAGAGAATAAAATTCGCTGTCTCCTCCGGTGTGGAAATGCGGGACAAAAGACTCTCTTCGAGTGCCTTTTGATATTTTCCGGCATGATGTCGGTTCAGATTGGTTCGCATAAATCCCGGACAGATTGCATTAACCGCAATGCCGAATGAACCCAACTCACGTGCCATTGATTTGGTCAAAGCATTAAGTCCCGCCTTGGAAGCTGCATAGTTGCTTTGCTGTGAGCTTCCTACAATACCGCGGTACGAGGACACGTGAATGATCTTGCCCCTGCCTCGAGCCTTCATCAGCTGGCTGACCTTCTGAGAGACGAGAAATGCGCCGTCCAGGTTAACCTGCATAACCTCACGCCATTGGGCATAACTCATCTCGTCAAAAGACGCATCATTGATAATTCCGGCATTAAATACTAGCCCATCCACCCATTCCAGCCCATCCATCAGTACTTGTAAGGATTCATCCAGAAGTTCTGTATTCGTGACATCCAGATGACCGACATGCAGACGATCCTGTATACCCATATGATTTTCGGTAATATGAATAGGGGTTTGGTTATAGGTGGCAGCGACAATCGCCCCTTCTTGCAGCATTTTTTCAAGAAGACACCCTCCAAGCGTTCCCGAACCCCCAACCAGAAGCAATCGAAGTCCTTGAAGAGAAATGTGCACGAATATTCATCCTTTACGCTGTCTTGGTATCAACGAAGGCCGTCAACACTTCAACATTCTCAAATAGTTGCGGTGTAAGTTCATCATCCTCAATCGTAATTTGAAACTCATCCTCAATCTTGATGATCAACTGAAGAATCATAATGGAGTCCAACTGCAGATCAGAAACCAGATTCTCTTTCCCCGAAAAAACATAGTTTTCCTCAATTCGATCCTCAAGCTCTTCTTTCACTAGCCTGCACACCGTTTCATAATGCGACATATACTCACCCTCAGATATAGAATGATTTGGCGATATTGCTGACATCATGTATTCGCCTGGCGATAAGGAATAAAATAATCGAACTTGGGTCCCTCCATACTCAGTCTGTCCTGATGAACAATCCTCAGGTCAACATCGTCAGGCAATTTGTCCTGAAGTTCTTGCTGCAAAAGGAACTCGGCTGCTTCCTGAAACCCCTTACCAGGTACAAGGTAAAACATAAATTGCCTTTCCTGCACTTGCATTACACGGAATTGTCGAACGGCATCCGGGAAATTCCGATTGACCTTAGTTACCACATAATGAAACAGAATCGGATTGGCGATCCAACCACCTAATCGAATATATTGGGTGGCCCGCCCACCGGTCACTTCGAGGACGGGAAATGGCGATCCGCAGTCACATTTCTGTTCAGACAGTCTGCCAATATCCCCCGTGTCATAACGGATCAAAGGCCAGATTCGATTGGTCAAGTCGGTAATCACCACATGTCCATAGCCGTCTTTGTCCGAATTCGCAATTTCCACATACAATTGATCGCTGGACAAGTGCAGATTGCCGCTGCTGCAGCTCATGCCAATACACCAAAATTCGCGGGAACCATAATGGTTGTAAACAATGGGACCGAAGGCCTCTTCAATAGTCTTACGCTGATAGTCAAATAACATCTCTCCGTTAATTTCGATATATTTAAACGGGAGTTTACTCCGATCCAGCTTTCGCTCCAACAGATGATTCGCGAATAGATAGAGTGCGGTAGATACGGACAGCATCCACTGCGGACGATACTTTAGCAAAGCTTCATAATAGTTGTCCAGTCGTTCCGCGGACAGATCAAGCATGGACAGATACATGACCTCATGGTAAATGGAGACGGGATCGGTTGAGAGATCATCTTCGTTGAAGGCATAGAACATGGCATAAGGATCTTTAGGTCCAATGCCTCCATTGGTGTTTCGAAGACCCCATAAGATGCGCGCTTTTTTCCATTTTTCTTCAACTGATTTATAACATTTGAGCGGTTGTCCCGTGGAACCACTGGTATATTCGGTGTAGAGTTTGGCTGAGGTGTCTGTAAGCAGCGATTCTTCTCTGCCGGTCAGTTCAGATTTCTCCAATATAGGTATCTGCTGAAACCTGGACTGGCTCCAGCCGGCATCGGTAACGCCTTGTAACCTTTGTTTGTAGAATGAAGAATGTGCTGTAGCATGTTCGATCAACCCTAGAAGCTTGTCCTGAAAATGATCCCACTTGGTTATCATAAATGATTTCCCACCTTACGGTTTCAAGGTAACATTGGTTCTCGGAAACTGAACGGCACTCCATATATATGGCATCTCCAGCAAACCATGAATCAATCGCTCCCAGCCGACGCCAAAGCCTGATGTTTCCCTGTAGTTTTCGAGCGTTCTGGACTGGAGGTAACATGCGTAATCTTCCTCAGGCAAGTTAAACACTTCTGCTTTTTCTTTCAATTGGTCAAGGGTACCCACACGCTGACCGCTACCTATCGTTTCCCGATATCCCGGCCAGATATAATCCGTATTGTTTGCAACACGTCTGTCCCGCCCCTTCATTTCGGCGTGGTAGAACGGTACTTCAAGCAAAGGAAACTCACTGATTGCCAAGAATCCGCCATAAATCTCGGTGAGTCGGACTTCTTCCCATGAACCGAAGTGTTCAAGTGTGAATTTGTTGTAGATTTCATCTTTTGTATCTTCATAAAGCGCAGCTAGAGCTTCTTCAAAGGTTAATTCAGTTATTTTTTGACTGCGACTGACTTCGTCAAGTTGATTCAGCCGATCCTGGGAAAGGAAAACACTCAGATCCGCTTCATTATGTTTAAGCAAATCCTGAATGACTCTAAACAACAATTGACGGATTATCTCCTTGTTAGCTGCTTGATCTACTGCGCCTTCGTATTCGATATGGTGAAACTCGGACAGATGGGATGCATCCACATTTTCCTTGCGGAATGAATTATACACTGAATATACGTGATCTACTTGGTGCTGGAGTACCGACAATTCCAGATAAATCTGTGAGGACTCTGATAAAAATGCCTTGTTCGGCAGGTCAAACCACTCCAAAGAAATAGGGCATACATCGGTTGTATAACTGATCGCCTCGCGACCATATACGGCACCTGGGGAGGAAATCATTCGTGTAGTCAAAGGCAGCAGTGTAAACAGCGCATTCATTTCTCCAAAAAACAGATTGCTTGACATATTAATTTGATGATTAATTCTGGCGATAGCACCCCAATACTTCTGTTCACTGAAGCTCGTGACCCGATTCTCTGCTTCTGCCAGTGTATACTGCCCTGCAAGTACATTATCCAGTGCGTCATATATGTTATTCCCACGATATCCCAACTTCTTGTCTTTCTTAGTATAATAAGGTCCTAACATAAGCTCATCTCTCCTCATATGGTTATTAATTTGGGTTAAACAATCAAATCTGGCCGGCGATATAATTTTGCCTTTCGTTCTTGCTTCTTACCTTGCGTAACAATTCCACTGAAGATAGGGGATGAGCTTCATCCCATTGGACTGAATTAATCATCAGTTGCTGAACCGTGGGGTGCATCTGATCCAGATATCCCATTTCCTTCATTTCGGGATAGGAAGTATGTCCTCCATACGCTTCCTCTTTACCTTGCACGCTGTAATGCAGCGTTCTCCTGTAGTCTTGAGACGTACATGCCCCGCGATGAAGTGTATGCGCATTCATAAATAGAACGGCTCCGGGTTGACATGTGATTTGAACCTCGTCAGGTAATGGGTTAGCTTCGTTATTCTTCACCTCCAATCTCTCCTGATCGGAAAGTGTACGCCGGTGCGAACCGGGAATCGCGATAAAACAAGAGTCTGGGTACAAGGGGATATTGAACTGCACATGATTGGGAATGCCTTCTGGATGATATAACTCGTTATCCCCGTAATCGCGGTGCCAACGCAATCGATAATTAACCTTCTCCGGTGACCACAGCGCATGGGCTCCCCAGAATCGCAATTCTTCGCCCAATATCTCTTGAAGGACATCCATCAGACGTTCATTCCCAAAAACGGCTCCGAAGGCGGGCTCGTACAAGTCCAATTTGAAAATATTATTTACACCCCAAGTGTCGTAATCCGGCTCTTGTTTCAGGGTGTAACGAGTCGCATACCTGTATGGTTCCTGCTTCACCTTGGTGATCAATCTTTCCATCGCAATCCTTAGCTGATTCACCTCATCCGATAGAAAGATTCCTGTAACGACAGCATAACCATCACTTAGAAAACATGATTTCAGACTCATTGCCAAGCAACTCCTTTCTTGCTCTTGTTGTTAAGGAACCGCGAACCACTCCTTGTCCATCCGTTCCTTCCAGCGCTCTTGGATGGCCTTATATTGATCGGGAGCAAGATTCCCTTTGCTTGCCAACGCATAATTATTCAGCCAACGCTCTGGCTTCGTCGTGCCTACCATGGCTGTGTGTACACCGGGAATTGACAGGGCAAACCTCAGTGCCAGTTCTGTCGTAAGCAAAGGATCATCTTGAAAGGAATATCCCAGCTTAAGCAAGCGCTCCTCATAGGTTACTTTTGCTGGCTTGACCATAGATTCTGGCGTCTTGCCCATTCTTTTCCACATAGCGAGCTGGCGCTCATAACGTTTCTTATGCTCCCCTGGATTAATCCAGGCGGCATTGGCAATCGGACGCTTCACAATGACGCCAAGTTGATGCTGCTGAGCTAAGGGAATGACTTCCTCTAAGGCGGTTTGATCGGCAATATTAACGGTCACCTGCAGCGTATCAAAACAGTGCATCTTGATCGCATACTTCGCTTGTTCCCCGTCCCCGCTGTAACCCAAATATCTCGCTTTTCCAGCGGCCTGAATCTTTTTCAGCGTCTGAATGACTTCACCACGTTGTAAAATCTCTTCAGAGCAGCCATGCAGCTGCAAAACATCGATATAATCTGTGCCCAGTCTCCTTAGGCTCCGGTCTACACTCAGCTCCAGCCAATCAGGGTCCCAGTCGTGAAACTTGTCCTCGTCCGAATGGCCACATTTGGTGAATAGATAGAATTCCGCACGCCTTCCCGAAACGGCCTGACCAATCAGTTCCTCGCTGTTCGGGTAACACTCTGCTGTATCGATGGCGTTAAGTCCATGATCTAGTGCAATATTCAACAGTTGGTTCACCGTTTCCTGACTGGTTTGTTCATAACCGATCTGGGAGCTGCCAAACCCCATGACGCATACATGCATATCCGTCTTCCCCAGCGTTCTCTTCTCCATGTCAAACCTCCTTCCTCTTGTTCGTTCAGTAATTTTCACTCAAATACGCTTGTGAGGCCTTCATGACATTCCGAATGTTGTCGATGTGCATACTCGTCAAGGTAACAGGCCAATCCCCTCGAATGAGACCGAGACTTGCCAGCCTGATGCAAGCTATGCCCATTAACAGAGGTAGTACCATGATTTCTTCGGTCAGCAGGGAATGATGTTTTTGATAGCCTTCAAGAAATTGATGGAACGTCTGAGGTTCTAATGCATGTACTGCTTTAAAACGCGAGCTGCCGTTTCGGTAGGTTATGCCGGAAAACGTAAGCAGCCCTTCAGCCAGATCCACAAGAGAATCGGTGAGGCATGCATTGTCAAAATCAATCAGCGCCGATACCGAACCGTCGCGTGAGAAAATGAAATTCATCGGATTCAAGTCTCCGTGCGCAATCGATGTCACCGCTTCTGTCCTGTCAGCGTGCTGAACAGACCACTCATCCACCATTTCCTTGCAAACCTGGACAAAATACTGCAAATTTTTCTGGTCCTCTTTGCTCATTTCATTGCGTTTCTGCATGTACTTTTTAAGCAAAAGTACAAGTACATCCTTTGTGGAAGCATAGGGAGATTGCTCCGGCAACTTCAGGGTCTGAAGTGGATATGCGGACGCTACCTTTGTACGAAACTCTCCCAATACCGCCCCGGCAGCGCGTATCTGCTGAGGCTGTGCATTGTACAGGTAACCGTTTGGTATGTACGATTGAAGGTACAATGTACTTTGATTGCCTGCATGTACAATCAGCTCCCTTGATGTAGTTAACTGAACGGCAGGGACCCAAACCGCTTGCAGAGCCAGCTCATGCTGGAGCTGAATTACGCTCACGGCGTGCTCAATGGACCGGATATACCAAGGAATTTCTTTCAAAAAGTAGAGGTTCCCCTCCCGATCTTGAACAAGGGCTTTTCTGGACGTCTCCGAAACCCGGTTTACCGGAACGACAGTACCATTCATATTGAGATAAGGGTACGTTGTGTATTCTATGATGCCGTACTGTTCTAACGCTTGCGATAGCATATCCTCCGGGATAAGTCCTCTGCACAGTTCTAACGGTTTTAGCAACGGCATTCTCCCCTTTGACCAAAGTAGGACCCCTAATGAACACTCCATGTGTTGAACTTTTGTGTGAGTAAAACAACTAATTGACGTCCAAGTCCAGCCATTCGCGCACTAACAGGATGTTCTGGATTCGCAAGTACAAATGGAATGCCTGCATTCCCCTTCGCGCTAATTTCAGGTATTATAGGAAATGTGTCAAGCACATGCAGACCATTCGGAGCAGCTAGCATAGCTTGGGTATCTCCCGAAAATATCACAGTGGAATGCCCGCAGCATTCACATTGGAACTGAGACATATTTTCGACGATACCAAGTAGCGGAACCTCCATCCGTCGTAACAAGTCAATCCCTTTCTGAGTATCTGCGAAGCTTACCGTCTGAGGCGTTGTAATCAGAAGACATCGACCTTTCAACAGACGAAGCAGCTGATGGTGAATCTCAGAAGTTCCTGGAGGCATATCGACGATTAATACATCCACATCCCAACGGGCTTTTATCAATAACTGCTCCAGCGCACCTTCCAAATATTTGCCTGAAAGAGATCTGCTGAGGTCGTTGTTTTCAATCAGTCCAGGGGAAGAGATGCGGATGCCTGCGTAGGTTCCCGGGTGGATTCCAAGTCCTTCCGCTACCATAGGCTCGTCTTCAACTCCGGATACCATGGTAGGTATACTTGGCCCTTCAAAATCTGCATCAAACAGTCCTACTCTTAACCCTGGTAATGAATATGCCAAATTTACGGCGAAAGTGGATTTTCCGACTCCGCCCTTTCCGCTATAGATGAAAAGTACGTCCATGGCATCCTCCCTCGCCCCTAATAGAAAAGCTAAGCATTTTGTTTCAAAGTATGGATCATGTTCACAATGTTGCTCATGGAAGCGAACGTATCATTAATCATGTACTCATCGGGAATGGTCATTTCAAACTTCTCTTCCAGTTCCAGCAGCAAATCGATTGCTTTCATGGAATCGAGACCCGCACTTTTCAGATCGTCCGTCATTTCCAGATCACGATGAATTTTCTGCTTTACCAGCGCAGCGACTTCATGTTCAATTTGTTCAATGCTCATGAATAGTCCTCCCTTCATACATTTCATTCAAATGCGTTCTTCGTGTCAGCGTAAGCTGTGATACATGCTTCACGTTACCCTCATCCACCACCATTTCAACGGGAATTTCCCTGCTCAGAAATCCCAATAAACTGGCCGTGATCCCATAAGCCCCAACATTCGGAATGTAGACCTGCTCTTCCAATTGTAAGGAAGGCATAATTGCTTTTTTGTTGAAAAAATCAAGGGGGGTGCACAGCGGTCCTACAATGTGAGCCGACTCCGGATGAGGGTCGGTCTTCTCTGTGACGGGCATGATGTCATACTGGACACGTGGAATGCGTCCAAGCCCCGCCATCCCGCCCAGATGGTGAATTCCGCTGTCCAGAATGATAAAACGGCTGCCCTTACTTTCCTTGATATCCACAACCGAGCTAACCAGAACACCGCATGCGGCCGAAAGATATCGTCCAGACTCATATGCTATAACAGGCTCTCCGGTTCTCCATCCCGGCATATGCTCATCGAGAGCAGTCTCCAGTTGGACCTTGATTTCACTGAAATCAGGGGGGTTGCCTGACACCGCATAGGGATGTCCAAATCCACCTCCTAAATCAACGAATTGGAGCGGTATTCCGGTCTCCTTGGATATTCTCGCGATTACCTGGATGGAAGAGAGAAAAGATTCAGCAAGCCTCTCTGCATTCGCAGTATTGGTGCCATTAAAAATATGAAAACCGGCAATACGAACTTCGTCGCATTCCTGCATTTCCTTCAGTTCTCGCAAAAGCTTCTGCTCATCCGTTCCAAACTGAGAGGGTGTGCCAGTCATGGCCAGTCCGGCATCAGCCAGGCCCTGATCGGGATTGATTCGCATAATGGCTTGAATCGGAGGTGTACCAGAAGACACTACAGACCTTAATCTTTCCAGCTCCTTCATCGATTCTACCGAGAACCATTGTACTCCCTGTGCAACAGCCACCTTCAACTCCGATTCGCTCTTCCCAGGACCGGTGTACAATACATCTCGGGGAAATCCTCCGGCTTCCAACACGGAATTCAGCTCGCCCAGCGATGAAACTTCAGCCCTGCACCCCAAATCTAACAACTGCTTAACGATTACAGGGTGAGGATTGGCCTTCAGAGAGTAATACAACATCGAAGGCTCGGGTAACGCATCTTTCAACCTGTGGCAGGATTGGCGAAGAATGTTCAAGTCGTATATATATAGCGGACTGCCGTATTTCGATCGCAACTCTCCATAGTCCAAACGCTTCACTCCTTTTCCAGGTCTCTTTTCAGCTTGTTTTTATCAATTTTACCGTTCGAAGTTAAAGGTAACTGGTCTGTGACATAGATTTGTGTTGGCATCTTGTAATCTTCCAGCCGCATTCGTAATTCGTCGAGGATGCTTTCCGCAGTCGATGTAGAACTCACTGCCAGAATAGGCACAGCGGCGTCTCCGGTCAGTACCAGCGCGGCTTGTTCGACGCCAACGATGTCGACTGCTGCCAGTTCGATCTCCGTAGGACTTATACGAAAGCCGTTTTGCTTGTACATATCATCCTTACGAGCGTAGAAATACAAGAAACCTTCATCGTCCATCCAGAAGTAATCCCCGGTATACAAGCTCCGCTCAGGAGAAGCCATATTTCGAAAAACGTGCTGTGTTCGCTGTGGATCATTCCAGTAGCCCATCATGACATGAGGACCTTGCACAACCAATTCGCCGACCTTATATGGTGGCAGTTGCAAGCCTCTCTCATCGATCACGGTGCAACTTGTACCCGGAAGAGATGTTCCGACAGAACCCGGTTTATCAGCGAGAAATTCCGGCTGGAGGATGGAGACCCGTTTACACTCCGTCAGTCCGTACATCAGATGCAGCCGGGCATTCGGGAAAAATGTATCTAATTCGTTTACATAAGCTTGGGGAAGTGCAGCTCCTGTATTAGTAATGAAACGAATCTCCGGTATTTGTGTCATCTGTCTGCGCATAAGTTTGATCAGTGCTTCTCCCATGCTAGGTACAATCGGTAACCCGGTAATACCCCATTCCCTAATTTTATGAATGAGCGCTGGACCCACATCAGATCGCTTACCCAAGGCTATCGTTGCATTTTGATTAAAAGCTAGAAAAACCTGATACATCCCGTAATCAAAAGACAACGGAAGAAAATTGCCGATTACGTCATCTGTTTCTATATTCAGGCAAGACTGAATGCTCTCCAGTACAAAAAGCATGCTGGAGTGGTGTGATACCACAGCCTTGGGCCGGCCTGTACTTCCCGATGTATACAACAGGCAGGCAACTTCATTACTAGAACTATCTTCGTTCTCCGGGTCATCTAACCTGCTTTGATCCATTGCATGTGCGGTCACGTCATTATCCGATATGACCTTGATCCCTATATACAAAGACATCGTCAACTTTTCAACAAAAGCATCGGTCGTTAGCAGATAGGAAGCTTGCGAATCTTTAACAATGTAGTCCAACTGATATCTCGTTGTACTCTCATGCAGGAGGATATAGGTTGCTCCAAGCCTTGAGGCAGCAAAAATGGATGAGACGAGAAATTTGCCATGAGGTAAAAGCAGTATGATTCGCTCGCCTGTATTTACGCCGCAGGATTGCAGATAAGATGATATACGATCCCTCTCCTGAGTTAGTTGACTATAAGTAAAATGGCCTTCGTCTGTGATCAAAGCTACTTTATGCGGATATCGTTGTTCTGAATGATCTAACAACTCACATAATCGTTTCAATTCAGACCCTCATTCCATGAATTTGCAGTGTTTATTTGCACAATCTCTGTGATACAATTATTCGCTATATTATGTCGTTAATATGTTGTTTGGTGAATAAAAGTTAATTATACAGCCTTGGACATAAGTCGCTGTTCATGTTTTTTTCTGTTATTTTTATGAAGAAGATACCATACCCGATATTCTCCACTCTATCTGTTCCACTGTAGCAAAACATTCATACAACAGGTCCTCGTCGTGGAAAATAATCTCAAACTCCTCTTCTAGTGCAACAATTAGAGAAATATACTTTATTGAGTTAAACCCGAGATTCTCTAATCGCTCATCCAGAGGAATGTCAAGGTGATATCCAAGTATATTGTGAATAATCTGAATGATTTTTGCTTCAATCACCGAGTTAGATACTTGTTCCATCACTGATTTCCTCCTCTCTCTTATTGCACAGATGTTTACGATATTCACTTGGAGAGCGCCCGTAGTATTTTTTATAGTAACCCGAGAACTGTGAACTAGAGATATAACCGACAGACTTTGTAATTTCATTGATCGTCAGATCGGTATGCTCCAGCAGTTCGCGTCCTTTTTGTACCCTAATTTTCTGAAGGGATTTAATGGGTGAACACCCGAACACTTTCTTGTATGTGTTACTTAAATAGACCGGATTACAGCTAATTCGTGCTGCCATGTCTTCAAGAGTAAGCGGCTCCGAATATTGACTTCGTATCATGCGATGAATAATAATTAATCGGTTGTCAATTTTACCTTTTAAATTATCGGTGCTCTGGTTCATCATCCGGTACATATTGAAAAATTCCGTGAATTCAAGGGATAGTTGTTTGCTGTACTCGGGTTTGTAAGTACTCTGTCCGAAAATCTCTACTACGCTTTTTACAAACAACTTGACTCCGTCGTCTTGTCTAGACAATACCATTGGAAAACCAAAGCGCAGTTTAGGCAAGCTTTCCAAGGTCAGAACGCTGATTACGACAGGTACTGACAATCGATTTAACAGGATAATATCGTTGCCCACGAACAAGTTCCTAGAAGAAATATAGTACAGGGTGTCACGATACCTCGTTTCGAAAGACTGTTCGGTAAACGCTACCAATATTCTATTTGGCTCCGTACATACTGTTTCAGAATAGCCGGGAGCCATTATCATTTTGGGCATCATACTGTACAAATTCCATGTCATCAAAAGTTGCCTCCCATTTGAAGAAATTGGAATGTTCTATTAAATTTTAGTTGATTTTATGACTATAATCAACAATATTATACATAAATGTGAAATTAGTCATAATCTGTAGAAATACACAATAAGATATCGAGGTATTGTTTATCACCAAAATAAAAAAAATTAAGATTCTCATTTGTGTAGGTAGACTCGAACATTTGAACTTAATAATAACTGGATAATTATGGAATTATTTGACAATTGAGTTTGTACTACTTCCAATGACTCGTTTCAATAAGAAGTCTTTCTAGCAATCTTTTCTCAAATTGGGATATACTTTTAATTTTCTCTATGGTAGTTCTTTTTACTATATCTGTATGAGTCTTATCACGGTAACTTCTATAGAGGTTGCCTCTCAAAATCAACCAAGCATTTGCTAATTCGTTAAACATAGAGGCATATGCAACTAAAATCCGACCTTGCTCATTGCCACTGATGAATTTGAGTGCTCTGGAGAAAAGAAATCTTCCATTTGCAACTTTGGTTAGTCTAACAAATATAGGACAATTAGTGACCTCGAATCCCTCGAATTCATTTTTCAAATCCAAGTTGTCGTTAATATCCTCACAAAACCAGTCTATTCGATCAAGGATACATTTTTCCTTCAGATGTTGGAAATGACAGGCTACGTCCATTGTCCAATCTGAATTATTCATTTCTTCATGAACAACAGAATACTTTAAATAACTTTGAACACATTGGTCAAAATCTTCTCTACCTATCTTTTGATAACTGTTAGAGAAGTTGCAGTCCATACATACGAATGAATTTTCTTGCGTGACAAAACCTAAAACGGTAAATGAATGGCCTGGTGCATTCCGCTGTAAATAATAAGGACGTTCCCATGGAATCCAATACATATTCCCATAAACAGTAACAGGAGAGCCATTACTAACTAATTCCTTTATCTCATCAGATGAGGCGCTCTCAATGTATGTGAGTTTGATTCCATGGAATTGTTCTAAATAAGTGAATCTTTTTTGTCTTTTCCCTAAAGAAAGTTTCTCTCCAATCCGCATCCCATTCATATTTTCATATTCAATTCCCCAAGAATCAAGAAACATCATTTCATGCGAACGTTTCATCCATCTTACAACCGAGCTTACTTCCGCTTCCAGACAGGTCATTTTTTCATCACCGCAAGGGATCACAGTTATCATAAAAGCTCTCCTTCATTTTCTAATTAAGAAATTCAATTATTCCAATGTTTAATATCTTATCCAGCTTTAAATCAAAGTTGAGAGGAGAACAAACTCCCAGAGTAAAAGTACTCCCGTCCGATTTTCAGTAATTATGACATTTCAATAGTTAGCTGCTGGTCTTCTTCTAACTATGATATGAGAGAAAGATAAGTTGACCTTGCAGTGTGAAAAAATAACGATTTTTACATTAGAGCATTTTGCATGAATCCAAAGACTCTTTCAATCAGCAAGGTATAGAATGGAATACTTCTAATCGTCTAGATCTTGTAAGCGGGAGTGATTTTAATCTAATTATGAAAAATAATTATTAAAAATCCTAATTTAGTAATATTTTTTCATAAATATACTAACTACAAGCAAGATTTTCAAGTTTATATTGGAACTGAAAAGGTGGCGGAGATAAAATGTATACAATATGTAAATGGAAGGTATACGTCGGCAAAACCAAGTATACTCACACTGGGGTACTTTCAGAAGGCTACACCGAGCGCAATAACTATCGATATTACGTTAAGGCAGGTATTAGAATGGCGATATAGAGGCTTGCTTCGTGTTCACTCAATCTCAATACTCTGCATGTACTTTTCCCACAACCTGAAACGAATGTATTCAGTTTTCCAGTTCTCAATTGGTTCACGAAAAAAACTATTTGGGGCATCAGCTTGAGGTTCTACGGGTTTCTGAAGATTTAATTTGTTTCGGAGGACCTTTGCGTCCAGAGTTCCAGTGATAGATCGTTTAGGAGGAAACTGAAGGTATTCAATTGCTACGGAAACGTTCAGTGAATACCGCTCCGTTCACCCGGAGCTTTGTTGAAAAGTCTCCTGAAAGGGACAAATCTCGTTTTGAAGGGCACAGCACGGATTCTTTACAAGAGTCCGCAAGCCCAATAATTTCATTTTCTCATAAGTTTTCTTCCATCAATATGCGCACTGTTCGATTCACTTTCCTAGGGAGCTCGACAACAAACCCACTTTATTCGAAGAGCTATCTGGGTGCTTTTCCTAACAAGTATTTATCATGAACAAACACTTGAATTCATCTACGTATGATTTTTCATTGACTCGTGAGACATGCGGATTGCTAGATAACTGTTCTTTGTCAACTTAATTAAAGTGTTTTTACTCATATCTCGCCCCTCTGTTCATTCCATATACACAAAGGCACCCATACACTGAACACATTCAAAAAGATGTGTTTAGTGTATGGGTACCAGATTGAGGGCTTGAAAACTCTTATCTTAAATTACATATGTTTATTTTAACTTAACGTCCAATCAGTACCCATCCCCACTTCATCCGGCGCAAACCCATCGCACAGATCCATGAGATCAGGAGCGCCACAATATAAGATAGTATGATGCCCACGCTGAAGTGCCGAGCCAGTTCATCTGTGAATTCACGTCTCCAGAAGAGCAGTACGAGTGGATGCATTAAAAACACACCGAACGCAACTGTACCCAAGGAGTCCAGAACACGCGTAGCTTTCCGAAACTCGGTATGTTTTCCTGTGCCGATTCGTTCACTAAAGATCAGTAGGAGCAGGCAGGCTGACAAGGTAAACAGATTACGGAACAGGAACAGCACGGTATAAGTAATAACCGGGTATGCAGCAAAAGCGGTTTTGATAAAAGCATTACCATATATAAAAATGGCACCTCCACCTAACAACGCAGCTATGAGCACATAACGGTGAGTATACAGTTTGTTCAATGCCCACTCAAAGTTCAACCCAACCCATGCGCCAAATCCAATCACGATCAGATAACTGGGTAACAAACTTCCTGTCCGTTCGAAGTGAAACTGCAAATGTAGAGCATAGAAGATCGCTTGGCCCGCAATAAAGAATAATGGCAAATACCGATTAAACAAACGGTGGCGTGTAAGGGACAGAAGCCATGGAAAAACGATATAGAATTGAAGAATAATCAAAAAAAAGTACAAGTGCGTATGAGCGGTTCCCATCACTAATTGTTTGGCAAATTGAACACCATGGGTCAAAGGTTCTTTGCCTGCAAGCAGCTGTTTAATGGCAAAGTAGATAAGGGACCACACCAAATAAGGTACAAATACATTAAATAAACGCTTTTTATAAAAAGCGAGCATCCAACCCTTCTCATTCACCTTGGAGCTGTAGTTGTAGAACAAGACCAGGGATGACAGGAACAGAAACGCTGGAACGGCAAATTGCAAAAACGTGTTCCAGAAGTAATACACATCATGATCTAATGTATGCTTGGGGTAATGCGCAACTGCTGTTGAAGTTGCATGAATAGCTACCACTGCCATGATGGCAAAAGCACGATAGAGATCCAGATACTCAATTCGCCGGGGCCGATTAACCGGTTGATTCATAAAGATAACCTCACTTGTGCCTGATATGGGATGATAGTTTCCGGCCGCAATCCAGATTCTATGCTTCATTTTAATCAGCACGCGAGGGTAATACAATCATAATCCATATTATTTTCGTTAAATTACATCATTATTCTGCATTATTCGACATTTTCTATCCAGAATCGTTCAACAACGTTGCCATTGGATTCTACATAGTCTACATCCTTGATGCCACCATTACGAAGGATAACCCTTCTGGAAGGCTCATTAATCGCATCGCATACGACCAATACTTTGGAGATTCCAAGCTCTTTCGTTTTCTCCAAAGACAGCCTGAGAATTTCGGAACCATAGCCACTTTGCCGCTCTCCTGGACGAATACCATATCCAATATGCCCTCCACTGTTGAACAATTTATCGTTAAGCTCATGCCTTATATTCACAGCACCCACGATTTGTTGACTCTCCGTGACCAGCCAGTATGTACTGTCTTTGACCCAGCCCTCCGGGATGTCAATCCCTTGTTCATTACGCTGCAAAAACGCCAACATCTCATCGAACGCATAAGGATCCTTGGAAATGACCCAAGGTACCATCAATTCTCCACTTCTGACCCAGTCTTCATAAAATGCCAAATATGCTTCCTTGTACGATAGTGATGGTTTAATTAATCTCACGTGTTCTTTCCCCATGATCATTACATCCTCCCAACAGATATTGATACTGCCACGTTCTCTCTTCCAGGACACGACGTTCTTGCTCTTCCATCAAACAGTCATAAAAGATAGCTTTCACTGCATACGTTGCGGCATGAACCGCATGGCCTTTCACATGGGCCGTTGCAGCTGCGTGTCCCGCCGCACGAGATGCAGCAGAGGCAGCGACATGATCGGCTTCCCGTGCAGCAGCATGAGCTGCAAAAGCCGCCTTTCGAGCATCAACCATGGTAATCTCTCCACGGATCCAACCTCTTCCTGCATCAATGGCATCACGTGCGCGTAGATCCTCCGTCTTCTTCTCAAATATATACAAGACACGTGCCGCACACTCCGCAGCCCAACAGGCCAATGTATGGTGATCCTGTTGCTTAGCCAAATCCTCTATTTCACTACGTAAAGGTGCATCTTTGAATGCAGGTTTTGCCATAATCATGCTCCTTTCATTGTTCAAATACTACAAATTCACTCTCAGACAAGTTCGAAAAAGGACCTGCGTGTGTGCAGATCCTCTTCAAGTGTACGTCTTCACGCTTATTCTATCATTATACGGACTCTGTCAATGCAGACTTTTGAACATCCCGATCCTTCTTCGCATTCGTGTCTTTGTACGTAAATTGGTAACTCCCAGATCCAAGTGTGACTTCAACATCGTCTCCAATACTGCGAATAACCTGAACTTCACTCACCTGATCCAACGGTTTCCCTTGTTCCAGAACGATTAGTGCACCTGCTCCAGGAAGACGTACCGTACCTCTCGTATTGGCGGGAATATGCACCCGAATCTCCATTTCACCCTCCGCCAGCCAGCGCCAGCTTGAAGCAACTTGACCATACATCGTCTCCAGACTCGCTTCCACCCAATCCAGTCCAGGTCCGGGTTGCGGCTCGATATGCACCATTCGGAATCCTGGCTGATGTTCATCGGACCGAATGCCAGCAACATAACAATACAACCATTCTCCAATCGCTCCGTACGCATAGTGGTTAAATGAGTTCATATCAGCACTCCAGAGACTTCCATCCTCTTTGATCCCATCCCAATGTTCCCAGACGGTCGTTGCGCCTTGAGTCACCTGATATAGCCAGGACGGATAATCCTCTTGAAAAAGTAATGTATATGCCAGGTCGTGAAGACCTGCATCACTCAATACCGGATTTAGATAAGGTGTGCCCACGAAACCTGTAGTAAGATGATTGCCCGCCTCTTTCACGAGTTTTGCCAATTGTCCAACAGCACGAGTTCGAGCAGTGGCGTCCAGCAGGTCAAATTGAAGCGCAAGAACATGCGCTGTTTGCGTTGGAACAGCAATTTTCCCAGCTGGAGTCACGAATTCATTTCTAAACGCATGAACAATGTTAGTGTGCAACTCCTTGAAATATTCAGCATCATCTGTTTTTCCAAGTACCTCAGCTGCTTTTTGAGTTAACGACACCGAATAGGCATAGAATGCTGTTGCCACATAATCCGTGTCCGTTGCGCCAACATAACTATCAGGCTTGGAGTCCAGTCCCAGCCAATCGCCAAAGTGGAATCCCGTGTTCCACAGGTACGGATTGTCACCCTGCACGTGAATGTATTCAACCCACCGCTTCATACTCTCATATTGTTCGTCCAATAACCTGACATCCCCATACATCTCATAGATGGTCCAAGGACAGATGACTGCAGCATCCCCCCAAGCGGCGGAGGAATGACTGGTGTCTCCCCACCCTTCTGAGGTGGAACTTCTCAGATCCGGAACAAAGAATGGAATACCGCCATCTTCTCCCTGATCCGCTTCCAGATCCCGCAGCCATTTGGTGAAGAAGGGAGCCGTATTCATCAGGTAGGAGGACGTGCGGACAAACATCTGTGCATCCCCGGTCCATCCGAGCCGTTCATCCCTCTGTGGACAGTCTGTCGGCACATCCAGGAAATTCCCCTTTTGCCCCCACAATATATTGTGATGCAGTTGGTTCACCAGTGGACTGGAGCACGAGAACTGACCTGTTTGCTCCAGATTTGAGTGCAGTACGATTCCGGTGAATTCATCCAGACAAACGTGTTCCGGGAAGCCAACCAGCTTCACATAGCGAAACCCTTGGAACGTAAAATGAGGCTCAAATGTTTCCACGCCATCCCCCTTGCACGTGTAGCGAATACACTGCTTGGCGGCACGAAGATTATCGGTGTAGAAGTTGCCTTGATGATCCAATATCTCAGCATGGTGCAGCTCAACCGTCTGACCCGCCTCACCTTGAATGCTGAATCTCACCCATCCCACCATATTCTGCCCCATATCTATTACACGATCTCCCTGTCGGGTTGTTAACAAAGCGATTGGCTGTAGCTGTTCTACTTGGGTGACGGGTACATTCTCCTGCGCAACTATGATATCTTTGGGATGCTCCAATACGTTCACGGGTGACCAATTCATCTGAGATGAATCCGACCAATCGGACTCCATTCGTGCATCATACGTCTCCCCCATATAGATGTCCGACATACGAATGGCACTTGGAGCAGCCGTCCAATCCCCGTTGGATAAAATACATTCCTCTGATCCATCTGCGTATTTCATATGCAATTCCAGCAGCAATGCGGAAGTCGAACCAAATATCTCCCGTTCTTTGTTCCAGCCGAGATACCCTCGGTACCAGCCATCACCCAGATAAGCGCCTAATATGTTCTGCCCATCCTGAAGTAGATGAGTTACATCATAGGTTTGATATTGTAATCGCTTACGATAAGAGGTCCAACCAGGTGTAAAATAATCTTCTCCTACTCTTGTGTTGTTCATATGCAACTCGTATAATCCAAGTGCTGTCACATATATTCTGGCAGAAGTAACAGGTTGTTTCACATTAAACTGCTTGCGCATACGCGGGCATGACGTATCTCCATCATCTGATGGTTGAGCTGTGATCCATTCTGCTTGCCACTTGTTATGACTATCCATAAGTCCCATCTCGAAATAAGCCGTTTCGGACCAGCCCGAATCACTTCCTGCATCATCCCATGCCTGAATTCGGTAGTAGTAACGCGTTTGCGGGGAAGGCTGAAACTGGTCTAACTCCACATGTATGGATTGATCCGTGCTTATTTTGCCAGAATCCCATTCAATCTCATCAAAATCTTCTGACAGGGACAGCTGGATCTGGTATGCGGATTGCATGCAGTTTCGACGATCAGACTGTAACTGCCAGCTTAATCTCGGTGATTTGACATCAAGGCCTATCGGGTTAATTCTATACTCACAGCGAAGGTGACTAACGTTGAACATTAGCAGATCGTCCTTTCCATCTTGGCTTCCCATTCGGGGTTACGATATAATTATATCGATCCTGCTGCTCTAAATACCCGGTAATCAGGACTATTTCATCCGGTGATTCAGCCATCTGTGCGAGGAGGTTGCTTGTGAATTCATCTGTACAACTCATGAAAAGTGAATACTTTCTGCATAATCATCTGCAACTTTTTGTCAATCGTTGCTCTGAAGATTTTGTGCTTCCTTTTCACGCACATGATTTTATTGAATATAGCTACGTTGCCGAAGGAAAGGGCTTTCATCATATCGGTGAAGATGTCATTCCGGTGACAAAGGGGATGCTGTTTGTCATTCCTGTCGGCGTTCCTCATGTCTTTCGTCCTGTCAGCACCAACGTAACCGAGCATCCGTTAATTATATATAATTGCTTATTTAATGCTGAATTGATCCACACGCTGACAGCAATCATTCAGGAAAAAGAAATCATTCAACATCTGATGGATCTGGAACAAAATCAGGTTCCTTATATATCCGTTGTGGATCACAACGATCGGATTGAAGAACTAATGGTGAAGCTATATCGTGAATCCTCTGTTCAGGGGATCGGTTCGTCTACCATGTTATACACCTTGGTAAGCCAGTTGGTATTGATGACCTACAGACAACTTTATCAAAAGGATTATGATGAAGAGCATCACTCCACCGGTTTTGATTACATCCTTCACTATATCAAGGAACACGTAAGCAATCGTATTCGAATGTCTGATCTGGTACATGTATCGGGCTGGAGTGAAAAGCAAATTGGGCGAATGTTTCTGAGACATACCGGACAGACCTTTAGCGGCCACCTTCAACACCTCCGTATACAAAAAAGCTGCGAACTTCTAAAGAGTTCACAGCACAAAGTCAGCCTGATTGCAGAGCTGGTTGGATATCGGGATATGGATTCATTCTATGCTGCATTCAAAAAAATAACAGGCGAAACACCTCTCGCCTATCGCAAAAAATCCAGAGCATAGCACTCTGGACAATAAGATTTACTTTCAGACACCAACAACTTGTAACACTTCATCTATGTATGCCTTGGCCTCTTTCCATGAAGACATCAACGGAAAGTTGTATCGCTCACGCTCCTGTATATTCCACGGATGTGGAATACAGATGACCTTTTTGCCGTCTTCATGCGCGGGGATCAGGTTATGTGCTCCATCATCAATGAGCAGATCGAAACCGAGCAAGTTTTTTCTTTTGCATGTAATAAACTGTTCTGCGGTTATAAAAGGCATATGTTGCTGAAGCCAGTTCCACTTCTCAACGACTGTTCTTGGTTCTGCTGCCGTCACAACAATAACATCATAAGCATCGTTCAGCTTTCGCATCTCATCTACAACATATTCGTCGTATAACTCCAATTCCTCGAACAGACCCGGCCGACCATAAAATACATCATGCGTGCTCTCTGGATGACGCAAATGGGATGTATCCCAATGAATCATATCCTCGTAGCGCAACGGATGGGTCGGGAAGTTGAGGTTGTTGTGATATATAGCCCGCTTGACCAGATGACATATCGTGTCATCCATATCTACAGCAATAATAGGCTTCTTCATGGTTATCCCTCCCCCAATACGAACACAGTATACCATCCAGAATGTTATGTAGTCATCTTTTTTACCTTGAAATGCCAATAACGTTGATGAGAATTCTACCTGATTATATTAAAAAGGCGCCCCGGCGCCGTAATACCAGCTACGCCCGGGGTGCCTATATAGATTAATCTATTCCAAGTTCTCGCCATTCGAGGAAATGACTTTTTGGTACCAGCCAAAGCTCTTTTTCTTATACCGATTCAGTGTGCCTTGTCCGTTGTCATCCTGATCCACGTAGATCACGCCATAACGCTTGGACATTTCCGAAGTGGATGCACTGATGATATCAATCGCTCCCCAGTTGGTATATCCCATCAGGTCCACTCCATCCATAACGGCTTCTTTCATTTGTGTAATATGTTTTCTCAGATAATCAATCCGGTAATCATCGTTGATGGAACCGTCTGCTTCAACCGTATCTTTGGCACCAAGGCCGTTCTCTACCACAAACAATGGCAGTTGATAACGGTCATACAGCTCTTTCAGTGCAACGCGCAGGCCGATCGGATCAAGCTGCCAGCCCCACTCTGTACGCTCCAGATTCGGGTTCTTAATTGTACTGTACAGGTTACCTCCAGTTACTCCATATTCCTCCGGGTTCACTGCGGACACCAAGGATGTGTAATAACTGAACGAGATGAAATCAACCGTGTGGTCACGCAGGATCTGCTCATCTCCCGGTTCCATGGCAATCGTAATCCCGTTCTCTGCCCAATACCGAGCCATAAACGTTGGATAACTACCACGAACTTGTACATCCGTATGCAGCAGGTTCAGCTGATTATCGATCTGAGCTTGCAGCACATCCTCTGGCTTCGATGTCGCCGGGTAATGAATCATACGCGCAAGCATACATCCGATCTGGAAGTTCGGGTTAATCTGACGTGCTTTCTCTGTCACCAGGCTGCTGGCTACAAATTGATGATGAAGTGCCTGATAAGAAGCCTGCATCGTGTTCTCAACCCGGTCTTCAATAATACCGCCACCTGTGAACGGTTCAATTATGGTTGTGTTAATCTCATTAAACGTCAACCAGTATTTGACTTTGTCCTTGTATCGGGTCATCACGGTTTCCGCATATCTTACAAAATGTCCAATCACTTCGCGGCCAGCCCAGCCATTATATTTCAGAACAAGTGCCATAGGCATCTCGTAATGCGAGAGGGTTACCAGTGGTTCGATATCGTATTTCCGGAGTTCATCGAACACTTCGTCATAGAAACGCAGTCCCTCTTCATTTGGCTCGGCATCATAACCATTTGGGAAAATACGCGGCCAGTTGATGGACAGACGGAATGTCTTGAAGCCCAGCTCTGCGAACAGCGCAATATCTTCTTTGAAACGATGGTAAAAATCAATCCCGTAACGCTTCGGATAACCTTCTGCACTGTGATGTGCCATTGCTTTCTCAACCGTTGCACTGGTAACATGCATCAGTTCTCTAAGGTTGGTGTAGTCCTTTTTCTCAAAATAAGGAACCATGTCGGCTGTCGACCATCCTTTGCCACCAGCATCGAATCCACCTTCGGCCTGGTTAGCGGCAATAGCGCCGCCCCATAGAAAACCTTCCGGAAACCCTTGTCGATTAATCATTCGTATCTCTCCTTCTTTAGTTGATATTGTTAGTCCTAAGACGGACAGTTTAAATCTCAGCTTTCAAGACGTCTTCACCCATCGTGATTTCGCCCAATTTCACAGGTAGAACCTGCTTGTAATCAGCCGTATTGGTAACAACCATAGCGGTTGTGATGTCGTATTCTTTTGTAATCTCGGTCAGTTCAAACGTGAGTAATTTGTCTCCAGCCTGTACACGTGCTCCTGTAGCAACATGTGCATCAAAATACTGTCCACGCAGCTTCACCGTGTTAATTCCAACATGAATCAGCAATTCCATTCCGTTATCACTGCGGACAACGATCGCATGTTTTGTTTTGAACACATTCATGATGGTACCTGTCACTGGAGATACCAATTCGCCCACCGTTGGAACAAATGCCACACCTTTACCCATCAATTCATCACCAAATGTTGGATCGTTGACTTCTTTGAGCGGGATGGATTTACCTGTCATGGGTGCAACAGCTACTGCATCACTCGTTGGTGTTGGATCACCCATGTCGTCTACATTTACGGTTGCAGCGTCATTGGAAGTTACTTTCGCTGGAGCTGTAGAAGCACCCGGTGAGAATTGAGCTAACGCCTCTGCGTCTCCCTCTTCTTCCTTGATACCAAATATCGTAGACATGATTGCACCCACAATAAAGGCCAAAATCATACCCCCAAAGGAATACCAGAAGGTTTGTCCGATCAGGGAAGGAAGTCCTGGCAGACCACCGTTACCCGCAAGTACATACGCTTTCGCGCCAAAAGCAAGGGCGAATCCGCCACCCACTGCACTACCAATCATCGCTGCGGCAAATGGTTTTTTATACTTCATGTTAACCCCGTACATAGCTGGCTCCGTTACACCCATGAGTGCGGTGAAACTCGTTGACAATGCCACGGTTTTGAGTTTTTTATCTTTTGCCCGGAAGAATACGCCGAGTGTTGCACCAGCCTGACCCATATTGGAGATAAAGGTTAATGGTAAGAATTTATCAAAGCCCAGTGTAGCGATATTACTCAGGATGATCGGCACAAGTGCATAGTGCATTCCTGTCATAATAATGAGCGCCATCGCGCCGCCAAGAACAATACCTGCAATCAATCCGCCTTCATTCAGCAGCCAGTTGATGCCGCCAGACAATCCACTACCTACAAATGTACCCAATGGGCCGATCGCAATCAGCGTTACCGGCACCATAACAAGTAAGGTAATCAGCGGCACAAGCAGCAGCTTGAGTGCAGCAGGGATAACGCGGTCAACCCATTTCTCAACATAGGACATCAACCATACTGCAAGAAGAATCGGGATAACCGATGAAGCATAACTTACTGCTGTAACCGGGATTCCCAAAAATCCAACCGATTCACCGCTAGATAACAATGCTGTCATGTCTGGATACATGAGTGCAGTACCTAGTGCAATCGCAACAAACGGGTTACTGCCGAATTTACGAGCAGCGCTAACTGCAATCAGTAAAGGCAGGTAGTGGAATACGCCGTCACCGATGGCTGAAAGAATACGATACGTATCCGTTCCGGCAGACATCCAACCTACGGACACGAATAGTGCAAGTAATCCCTTGAGCATACCTGCCGCAGTAATCGCTGGAAGCATCGGCGCAAAGACACCTGCAATTGTTTCGAAAATTTTCAGCACGACATTTTGTTTTTTATCCGACTTTGGTTCTTTATTTTCTGTAGTTTGCTGGATTGCCGGATTTTCCTTCACCATGGCATCGAACACTTTTGCCACATCATTACCGATAATGACTTGGAATTGGTCGCCGGAAATATTCGTTCCCATGACCTTATCCAGTTTCTTGAGTGAGCCGTTATCAACTTTCTCGTTGTCTTTCAGATCAAAGCGCAAACGTGTGACGCAGTGATAAACGGAGTTAATATTGTTTGTTCCCCCAACGGCTTTAATGATTTCCTGCGCCGTTTCCTGATGTTTCATGATGTTTTCCTCCTCATTTTTCCAATAAAAAATACCCGAACGAATCTAGCGCATATGGATGGCGCCATCTCATTCGGGTATTGCCTGATTGAACAGTAACAAGCCCATAGGATATCCAGTTGTAATTTGATTCTATTGCGTGGACTTTTCGTCCCGCTTGGTTTTCATCAAACGTTCCAGATGGAGCGTTAGATATAACTGCTCAGAGTGAGTCATGTCATACTGATAGTTCTTATGGATAAAAGTCTCGATCTTGCCAATACATTTGAATGTCTCCGGATAGTTTTTCCGAACCACTTCATATAAATACTCCTCAGCATCATCATGTGAAGAATGGGTAATGACACGCTGACAGAAATATTTCAAATGGGTGATGAAGCGGAAATAATTGACGCTATCTTCATCCAATTCGACGTTGAAGTGATATTTGATGATATTCATGATCTCCTGCAACAGCTGCATCAGATGGGTGACATCGTTCATGGAATCATTGACTTCCGCATTGATGAAATGCAAGGCAATATTACAGATTTCATCTTTGGGAAACTCAATATCCAGTCTTTCCTTCAGCAAGGTCAGTGCTTCTCTGGCCACATCGTACTCCGCCTTATAGAAGTGCTGAACTTCCCAAGAAAGTGGATTACGAGTAATCATTCCTTTTTCCAAGCGTTGAACAGCAAAGTGAATGTGATCAGACAGCGAGACATAGATCCCGTCACTGATGGTTTTGTTCAATTGCGTTCGTGCCAGTGTCACAATATCATCTGTTGCCTGCAGAATCTCAATCGGCACTTCAGCTACGATGGATTTGAATTTCTCATAAATCGATGCATCCTGAAGACGAAATACCTTCTCAATCCGCTCTTCATCAATCTCATCGCCTGCTTTGAACTTAAATCCGATTCCCCGGCCGAGGATCAGTAGTTCCTGATTTTTGTCATCCACGGTACTGACAATATTGTTATTAAATATCTGTTTAATAATCATTATGGACCCACCTGGTTTTTTTTGAGGAATAAAAAAGGGCAAAACCAAAACAGAAATAATAAAATCATTTCCATAGTGGTTTTGCCCGCATTACCGGTAACAAGCCTCGGATATAATTTATCATAACCTGAAAACGGTGTCAACCCAAAAATAATACCGCTCTATTCCACTTTTTTAGATCATATGAAACATTTACCTTTTATGTTATGTTATGTTGAAATGCGATATACCCTTTGATATCTAATAATATGACCCAAACTAATCAGGAGGATTCACTTTGAAAAAAATCACTTCATTTACCGCCGTCATTGCTGCCATCTCGCTATTGTTATCAGCGCCGCCCACCTTGGCCGCAAAATCCAATGAACTCTCGTTAATAGAGAATTACATGTCCGCTGACCAGCTGGATCGGAAGACACAACAACTTTTGAGTGATGAACTAGTTAAACTCGTGGGGAAACAGAACATTCAATTCATCAAAATAGACACATCATTTGATCCGTGGGTCATTAACGGAACTATAGATGGAACTGGATTTGCAGATTTCACACAAAGATACGATCCTGATACAAATCATGTCGCGTCCACCCTTATCATGTATGATACCGCTGATCTCAATAAAGTCATGGATAATGCGCTGCTCCTGAAGCTTGATGCCTTCTTAAAAACATTTGAGGATGAAGATATCTTCATTAAAAGTGGTTTTTGGCGTTTCAAAGCCAATGATCAGGACCATGGACATTTACTCCAAAACTACTGGGTCATCTTTGGACCAAGTCAACAACTTTACATCGATGTGGACAAAGATAATCAAATGTCGGCAATTCTGCAATATAAAACCGAAGATTCCTATGCCTGGATGACAAACATAGCACGAAATTCACTCAAAACACTTGGAATACCCTCAGTAAAAGCTTTTGATTACACCTTATTTACCGTAGAAGGAAAAGATATGTTATGGCAGTATAGGGATGACGACAATCTAAATTACGTACATATCGGCAGCAAGACCGGAAAGGTATGGAAAGTCACCAACGAATTAGGTATCAACTGGAAAAATGATGTTGATTTCAAAAAGTCTTTTGCCAAGCCCAAGCTCAGCAAAAACAAAGCACTATCTATCGCTGTACCTACAGTCAGATCTATATTTGGTATTGAGCTAAAAGGTTATTCCGTTCGTATCCAAGAGAACGAGTACACCTTCACGAAAAAAGGAGCCACAACGCTTATCGGTAAAATCAATACAAAAGGCGCATTTTATTCGTTTGAAGCCATTCCTTCAAAAGGGGTAAGAAACTAACTTACATAATAAGAAACAGGCGGCTTGAAGCGCCGATTTAAAATTGCATAAGAAATACTCCGCTTTATGACGACAGTAGATTTAATCTTGTCATCATAAAAGCGGAGCCGGTATCATCAATCTACGCTTGACGTGCTTATTAGGCAGCCCTTCTTTCGAAGGGCCTTTCATCATTGCTGGAACGTCACATTAATCTGTACAATCTCCGAACGACTGCTAGTACGAATTGGTGGTCCCCAGAAGCCAAATCCTGAGGTTACGATGGAGTGCATAGAGCCCTTTTGCAGATAACCCCAATCGTTCTCATAAATGGCCTGTGTGATGAACTGAGCCGGTGCAATCTGACCACGATGGGTGTGACCAGATACGACCAGATCTACATTATTCTGCTCCGCAATATCCAGATCATACGGCTGGTGATCCATCATAAGTACCGGTTGGTTCAAGTCAGTACCTTGCATTAACGTAGCTACTTCTGCCCGATCCTTCTCTGTTCGGTCTTTCCGACCAATGAGGGTGATCTTGTCATTCAGCACGATCTTGTCATCGTACAAAACTTGCATATTGCTCTTCTCCAGCGCAGCAATCAGATCTTCAATCGGACCATCGAACTTATCGTGATTCCCGAGTGAAGCATAGACGCCGTATGGAGCCTGAATGTCACTGATAATATCGGCAATTCCGCTATTGAGGTACATATCCAGATTGTCATCAATAATATCTCCAGGATACAGCACCAGATCCGGCTTCAGTGCATTAATTTCCTCCACCATGCGTTTGGCATGTGCAGGGCCAGATAGAAGTCCGAAGTGCATATCGGCAGCCATGACAATGTTGAGCTTGTCTACACCTTCTACTTTTTTATCAATCTGGATATTATATGTTCTCACTACAGGGCTGTAAGCGTTGAAAATTCCGTAACCCAATGTGGACACTAACAGCACCAGCGTAACAACTCCCGCCCATTTCTGTGTGTGATGTCTTGGAATACGGGTTAATCTCAGCAACCACATCGTGAGGTGGACGACGGGCAGGATCAACAATAACAACGAGAAGATTGCCAGCCAGTAAGAACCGATGATACCAAGGAACGAAATGCTTCCAAATACCCGTGCCAAAATGAAGGAAACGGCAAGGAATACAAGCGCTATAATATAAAACCATCGAAATCTGGCGGACACAACTGGTTTCATCCAACTCCAACCGCTCCAACCTATGTAGAACACTAATAAACCGTATACGACCAAAAACAATATACCCGCTAATACAAACATGCCCGGTCTAACCTCCACGTCAATAAGTTGTATTCTGAATTTTCATTACGGACACAGGTCCGTCTGAACAAGTATAACGTAGTTGAAGGGTCAGATCATCTGTTTGCCAAACCCAGATTCGTACATTTTATTACAATTTGATGATATTCAAATTCGAACCATTAACGAGAAAAAGCATTCCCGCTGCCGCCCTGAATAATTAAATTCAAGGACAACTGCAGGAATGCTATATTTTCGAAATTAAAATTACTCGTTAGTGTCCATCCACTGGAAGTGGAATGAACCTTCTTTGTCAACACGTTTGAATGTGTGAGCACCGAAGTAGTCACGTTGAGCTTGCAGCAAGTTTGCTGGCAAACGCTCTGTACGGTAGCTGTCGTAGTAAGACAGTGCGCTGGAGAATCCAGGTACTGGAATACCTTGTTTTACAGCAGCCGCTATAACTTCACGCCATGCACCTTGATAAGATTCAACGATGTTTTGGAAGTAAGGATCCAAGAGCAGGTTTTTGAGTTCTGCATCTTTGTCATATGCTTCTTTAATGTTTTGCAAGAACTGCGAACGGATGATGCAACCACCACGGAAGATCATGGCAATGTTACCGTATTTCAGATCCCAGCCGTATTCATCGGAAGCTGCACGCATTTGTGCAAATCCTTGTGCATAGGATACGATTTTACTTGCAAACAATGCTTTACGCACGTTCTCGATGAACGCTTTTTTGTCGCCGGAGAACGCTTCAGTCGCTGGTCCATTCAGGATTTTGCTAGCTGCTACACGCTCGTCCTTCATCGCAGAGAGGAAACGGGAGAATACGGATTCCGTAATCATGGACAATGGAACGCCGAGATCCAGCGCACTTTGGCTTGTCCATTTACCTGTTCCTTTTTGTCCAGCCGCGTCCAGAATAACGTCAACCATTGGTTTGCCTGTTTCTGGATCGTATTTGGAGAAAATATCTGCCGTAATTTCGATCAGGTAGCTATCCAGCTCCCCTTGATTCCACTCGGTGAAGATCTCATGCAACTCTTCAACGGAAACGTTCAATACGGATTTGAGCAAGTGATAAGCCTCACCAATCAACTGCATATCTCCGTACTCGATACCGTTATGCACCATTTTCACATAGTGTCCGGCACCGTCTGGTCCGATATATGTGCTGCAAGCGTCATCGCCAACTTTGGCAGAGATCGCTGTAAGGATCGGTTCTACCAACTGATAAGCACTTTCCTGACCGCCGGGCATGATTGCCGGGCCTTTCAGTGCGCCTTCTTCACCACCGGATACACCTGCTCCGATGAAGCGGAAACCTTTTTCTTCCAGTTCTTTACTGCGACGTTGTGTGTCAGGGAAGTAAGCATTACCTCCATCGATAATAATGTCGCCTTGATCCAGATGAGGAAGCAGTTGCTCGATCGTTGCATCTGTTGCTTTACCTGCTTGCACCATGATCAGAATTTTACGCGGAGACTCCAGGGATTCCACGAATTCTTCAATAGTGAACGCACCTGTCAGGTTTTTACCTTCTGCTTCTTTCAGAAGATCGTTCGTTTTCTCCGGGGAACGGTTAAATACCGATACCGAGAAACCTTTGCTTTCAATATTCAAAGCCAGGTTTTTACCCATTACTGCCAATCCAATAACACCAATCTGTTGTTTACTCATTATGTCCTCCCAATGCTCCATGATTTATATAGTTTTATTGTAAGTTGAAACGAATATATGTTCAGTGATTATTGTACTGTTTTTTTCCAGTCAGCTGCAAATTTGTCCATACCTTGATCTGTCAGTGGGTGTTTGGAGATTTGTTCAATGACGGAGAATGGAACAGTAGCAATATGCGCTCCCGCCATTGCTACACGTGTAACGTGATCGGGATGTCTTACAGAAGCCGCAATAATCTGTGCATCCAGGTTATGTGTACGGAACAATTCAGCAATTTTGGTAACCAATTGTACGCCATCCTCGGAGATATCATCAAGACGTCCCAGGAATGGGGATACATATGTCGCACCAGCACGAGCAGCCAGAAGCGCCTGGTTCACAGTGAAGATCAACGTTACGTTGGTTTTCACGCCTTTTTTGGTCAAGTAACGGCAAGCTTCAAGTCCTGCAAGTGTCATTGGCAATTTGATCGTGATGTTTTTGTCACTGTTGTTAATTTTGATCAATTCGTCTGCTTGTGCGATCATTTCTTCAGCAGTAAGGGCATCTGGTGTCACTTCCGCAGAAACGGACTCCACTTCAGGTACCAAACGCAAGATTTCTTCAATACGATCTTCGAATTTCACGCCCTCTTTGGCTACCAAAGATGGGTTTGTTGTTACGCCAGACAATACGCCGATTTTGTATGCTTTTTGGATATCTTCCACGTTAGCTGTATCGATAAAAAATTTCATGATTAAATTACCTCCAGATATATTTTTTATTTTGGTTTAGAGATTCGCATTAACCGCCAAGGGTATGCTATTTGTAACTACAGACTCCTGATCCGCCGGCTCATCAAACCACCAGTGGTGACCTTCTTCTTCAAGCATAACATCTGATTCAACCGGTCCATAGCTACCCGCAGGATACAGGTGAAGTGGTAACAAATTTTCCTGGAATGCATCCAGAATTGGCTGCACCCACGCCCATGACAATTCTACTTCATCCCAGTGGGCAAAGAAGGTTGGATCACCCAGCAAAGCATCACGAATCAGATTCTCGTAAGCTTCCGCGAGGTCACCTTTATCCGGAGAAAGATCGATGTGAACCGGTTTGAATTCACCTTTATTCTCAGGATCACTTGCATTAAGTTGCAATGTCATGCTCTGATCCGGACTCATCTCAATGACGAGCAGGTTTGGCTTGGAACCTTTGTTTTTCAGCACATTTGTCTGTCCTGAAGGTTCTTTGAATTCAATCACTATACGTGTTGATTTCTCCTTCATTCTTTTACCCGTGCGAATGTAAAACGGAACACCACGCCAGAAGAAATCATCAATTTGCAATTTGGCAGCAATGAATGTGTCATTCATCGTATTCTCGGCTACACCCGGTTCAGCAGTATAAGCATTTACCGGTTTACCTTGAATGTTGCCTTCTGCATACTGTCCACGGATGATGTTTGCGCCCACAGTTTGTTTTTGTAACGGCTGGATCGATTCCATAATGTGTTTTTTCTTCAATCCAACTTTTTCGGAAGTACTGTTGTATGGAAGCTGAATCGCCATCATCATGAGCAATTGCAACATATGATTCTGGAACATGTCTCGCACTGCACCAACATGATCATAATAGGATGCACGTTCTTCGACACCTACAGTCTCATTCGCCGTAATTTGCACATTGGAGATGTAACGGTTGTTCCATAACGCCTTCATGATTGGGTTACTCTGATGCAACGTCTCCAGACGCTGTACCATCGGTTTGCCCAAATAGTGGTCAATCCGATAAATCTCTTCCTCCGTGAACGATTCGCTTAATTTGCGATTAAGGTCTCTCGCAGACTGTAGATCGTGACCAAATGGCTTCTCGATAACGAGGCGTTTCCATCCCTCTGTGGAACCCAGTCCACTTTCTTGAATGTTCTCCGCAATCGGTTCGAAAAATTCCGGACCAACCGAGAGATAAAATAAGCGATTGGACGGAATGCCAAGCTCAGCTTCTCTTTGTTCAACTAATCCCAACAGCTTTATATAATCTTCCTTATGGCTTATATTCAATACACTGTAGCGGAAAGCTTTCACAAATGACTTCACAACTTCAGGATCAGCTTGGCGTCTGGAAAATTCATTTAATGATTTTTCCACTTGTGCCTGAAAGAATTCATCAGACCAATCTCTACGCCCCAGACCAATCAATGAGAAGGTTTCAGGAAGCTTCTGCTCAAGATATAAGTTATATAAGGCAGGATATATTTTTCTTTTGGCTAAATCGCCAGTTGCACCAAATAAAACAATGGTAGTTGGTTCCATCTTACCGTTCTCCTTCCAAGTAACTCTGGTTTCTTTGTTGTAGTTACACTATAATACGTTTTATAGCCATACAAGTAATTAATATATTTCACAGGAGCTATAGACCACATCTATGACTACAAATTACGAACTATATAAAGTCTTTTATTGGGCCGCCAAAACGGGAAGTTTGACACAGGCTGCGAAAGCACTGTATATCACTCAACCCAGCGTCAGTCATGCCATTAAGCAATTGGAAGAGAGCTTTGGTCTTACCTTGTTTTATCGAAATTCCAAGGGTGTAGCGTTGACACAGGAAGGTGCCAGTCTATACTCCTATATTGAACAATCCCAGATTCTGATCTCACTTGCGGAAGAAAAAATGGCCGCACTGAAGAATCTCGACAATGGTGAACTCCGGATTGGTGGCAGTGACTCCCTGTTCAAGCATTACATGCTGGCGTATCTAGAGGAATTCCACACCTTGTACCCTAACATCAAGCTACATCTGAGTCATGGAACCACGCCGGAAGTGATTACCTTTCTGAAAGAAGGCAAGATTGATCTTGGTGTTGTTCGGATGCCCATTGTTGATCCACAGCTAGAAGTCAGGGAAAGTATTCAGTTGAAGGACTGTTTTGTAGCCGGGGAACGTTATGCTCAGTTGAAGGGGAAAGTCATGACACTTGAGATGCTTCTGGAGCATCAACTGATTCTCTTCTCCCGAAACAGCCGGGTTCGGATGGCTATAACCGAGTTGTTTAACAGCTATAATTACACGTTGAAACCTGAGATTGAGGTCGGTAGTGTTGATCTGTTGATTGAGTTTGCGCGTCGAGGACTGGGGATTTCCTATGTTACACGTGAATTTATATCCAAAGAGCTGGAGGAAGGTTCTCTCTTCGAAATTCAGCTTGATGTCCCGCTCCCCCCTTCCCATGTGGGGATTATGACCAAACGCAATATGCCGATTTCTCTAGCTGCCAACCGGTTTATGGATCTCATTTTCAAATCCTGAGTGGTATAATGCCAAAAAGTACAACAAAGAGCCCCACCATCCAGTTATGGATAATGAGGCTCTTTGGCCTGCATAATATTTGTGTTATCTAACGATTAAAGACTCACCAGATAGGACGCGTCCAATATAAGGGCAACCTTACCATTACCGAGGATCGTTGCTCCAGATAGATGGTTCATCGCTCCCAGATACGTACCGAGTGTCTTAATAACAACTTCCTGATTCCCGATGATCTCATCTACTGCGTAAGCTGCAATTTTATCAACAGATCGCACGATCACCAATGGAATGGTTTTGGATTTACGGTCCGTTCGTGGATAGTTGAGCCTGTCGCACAGTCGGTGAAAAGGTACAATTCGTCCATGATTCAGGATCGCTTGTTGCCCCTGGATCATCTGAATATCTTCAGGTGAAATTCGAACAATCTCAGCAACATTATACATCGGCAAGATCAGCACACGGCCCGACACTCTGACTAACAGACCTTTAATAATCGCCAAAGTAAGGGGTAGACGAATCGTAAACGTGGTACCAACACCAACCTCTGTGTCAATATCAATGATACCGTTGAGGCGCCCGATCTGACTACGCACGATGTCCATTCCAACACCGCGCCCTGATACTTCACTGACAGAAGAAGCTGTGGAGAAACCGGGCTCAAATATGAGATGGACAGATTCCTGTGTTGTTAGACGTGCAGCCTGTTCCTCACTAATGATACCTTTGCCCAAGGCGGAAGCTTTAATCTTCTCACCATCGATACCTTTGCCATCATCCGAATAACGAATAACAACATGATTTTCTTCATGAAATGAAGTTAAGGTAATTCGTCCTTTGGACGGCTTGTCGAGCTCCGCTCGAACCTCTGCACTTTCAATGCCATGATCTGCACTGTTGCGGATGAGATGGATCAGCGGGTCACTTAGTTCTTCAATAATCATCCGGTCAAGCTCCGTCTCTCCACCTTGAATAACCAGTTCCAGGTCTTTACCCAGCTTCTGCGAAAGGTCACGAACCAATCTCGGGAAGCGACTGAATAGTTGATCAATGGGTAACATCCGTGTCTTCATTACACCTTCTTGAAGTTCCTTGATCACCCTGCCCATATGATCGGATACACCACTAATAGTCCGGATGAGTGTTGAAGACTCCTTACGCGCACCCGATCCACTCAGATCTGCAAGGGATGTCTGATCAATTAACAGTTCACCGACCAAATTCATCAAATGGTCCAGACGTTCAACACTCACACGAACTGTAGGTTGAGCAGCTTTCACTTTCTCATCCGGCCCAGTTGTATTCACGGTAGGAAAGCTTTGTTTCGTTTGCTCTGTTTCAGAGATTAATTCAAGTGGTGCAGAAGTCGCTGCAACCTCATTGGATTCCAGCAGATATGGATCAATCTCCAGCATATGAATATCCGAATCTGAAGACAGCTCTGCCTTAAGCTGCTGTGGGTCCTTCGACGTTGCTACGATGATGATGAACTGACCATAATGATCATCTTCATTCTGCGCGCCCGGTTGACTCTCCATGAGCGAAGTAGCGATAACCGTACCACAGATGTCCTCGATACGTTGTCGTAAAATATGATATCTGGCCGCTTTCATCATGCACTTCTGCTCCAGCACGATATGAATGGACAATAACTGCTTGCCTGACACTATAGCCACCTGTGCCACAATCGATTCTGCTGGTTGCAATTGAGGTACTTTAAGTTGCCCTACTACTGCCGGGGTCTGAATTAAATCCTTTATTTCTCGTACTACCGCTCGAAAGTCTGCATAGGCTTCCCCACGGATGTACTGATCACGAAGCACCTTCATGGCGTCCAAAGAGCGGAACAACGTATCAATTAGCTCCGAAGTCATCTCCGGTTTTTTCTCCCGGACCCATTCAAGAGCATACTCCACTTCATGCGTAAGGTCGCTTAATTCACGGAAATCCATAGTGGATGCCGATCCCTTGATGGTATGGGCTGCCCGAAACAGCGTCTGAACCAGTTCTACAGAAGGTGAAAGCTCCAATGCCAATAAAGACTGATCCATACGTTCCAGTTGATCATTCAGTTCTTCGATAAAGATGTCACGGTAGGCAGACAAATCCATCATTCGTGTATTCCTCCCTAACCGCCCAATATTTCGTCCAGTTTCAAAATGCCCACAAGCTTGTCTTCCTGTTGACCCACACCATGGAATAAACCTTCACGGTTACGACCATATCCGCCGGTTGGCGGATGTATTTCGGAATATGTGGTTACCTTGTTTACGCGATCCACGATCAAGCCAATATATTCTTCCTGATGTCGAACTACGATAATACGCGTCGCTCTGGTGTCCGGTTCATCCGGCATACCCAGCAGGTTCCGCAGACTCATCACACATACAACCTTGCCACGCAGATTAACTACCCCTTTGATCTCTGGGCGGCTGAATGGGATATCTGTAATGCTGAGCATTTTAATAATTTCGTGAATTTCTTCGATTCGAATGGCGCAAGTCTCTGCACCTACAGACAGTTCAATATATTGTTCCTTTTGAAGTGAAGACATCAATTCACCCTCAATTCAATTTTATTAATTTGTTTTGAAGGCAGCTGCCGAATTCGCCAGTTCTTCCGCCAGATTTGCCAGAGACTGGCATGTTGCCGCTGTCTCTTCAGACGCTGCTGCGGATTCCTCACTGGAAGCCGAGATGGATTCAACAGAGCTCATCACCTCTGCGGCTTGGGCTGCTTCTTCTTCACATGCAGCAGCAATTTCGTTTACTTTCTGTGAAGAGTTATTGACCATATCAATGATCTGATCAAACGCCTGTCCAGTCATGGAAGACTGCTCAACACTGGCTGCTACGGCTTGCACACTTTGTCTCGTATTTTCCTGCATTGCTTTGATGATGGCTGTAATTTCTTTGGTCGCCTCGCCACTTCGTTCGGCAAGCTTCCGGACTTCATCTGCTACTACGGCGAATCCTCGTCCTTGTTCTCCCGCCCGCGCAGCTTCAATTGCAGCATTCAGCGCGAGCAGATTGGTCTGCTCAGCGATATCGTCAATCACTTCAATGATGTCACCGATTTTACGAGAATCATCTTCAAGCTTGGTCATTTTTGTATTAACAGCTTGCATACCTTCCAATGAAGTCTGTACAACAATTCCACCTTCACGGGCAGTCTTCACCGTATCGTTGGACAGTTCAGCCGCTTCTTCCGCACTTGCAGCGACGGAGTTGATGGCTAGTGAAAGCTCCTTGAACAATTCGGAGATATTTCCTGCCTCACTGGATTGGCTCGTGCTGGTACTCGCAATTTCCTGTGTACTGGCTGAGATCTGTTCCGAAGAAGCAGCAACACTTTGGGAGTTCATCACGATATTGTTAATTAACTCTTTCAGATTATCAACCATCCGATTCAGTGCCGCGGCTAGTTGACCCACTTCATCTTTGCTGGAGATGTTTGATTTAAGGGTCAGATTTCCGTTGGCAACTTCCGTAGCTAGACCCAGCATAGCCATGAGTGGCTTCGCAATGGAGCGAGAGATAATATATCCAATGAGAATACTGAAGAGTACAGACAGAACCACAAGAATTATCGTTACTTTAAATGCTTGTGAATAGGCAGCCTGAGATTGTATATTCGCCTGTTCAGCCATACTTTCATTAAGGTCGATCAAATTGGTAAGGAGTTCTACAATCCTGTCTCCTTGTGGTTTAAGCTCAGATTTAAGGAAGGTATTAAAGGCACTTTGATCATCTGCAACAGCCAGATTAGTTGCTCGTTCAAACATTGTTAAATATCCTGGATATTCCGCATCAAAATTACGGAGTAACTCTATTTCTTCAGGGGTTGTTGCAAGCGGACGATAGATGGTCAGGCGATCATTCACACTCTGACGGATCGAAGCGATGTTCTCCGTGATCCGAGTTTTTTCGGTTTCAACGGTTTCGAAGCTCAAATCACGCACGTTCACACGCATTCTTTGATAATCAATCTGAGCAGAGGATAATTCTTTCACAGAGATTAGATTGTTGTTATACATCTCTTGCATTCGTTCATTCGTACTTCTCAATGTTACTACAGAGTAGACGCCAAGCGCCGCAAGGATTATCGACACAACTAAAAACGCTGAGATAATCTTTGTTGCTGTTTTCAAATTTCCAAACCACTTCATGTAATCTCCTCCTAGGCATCGTAGTGTCCAGTTATGTATATAACGCTTGGTAAACCCTTCTCTTGGTCGCGCTCCAGACAACTTACGATCTATTTCGACATAAATATATTAAAACTGAATAGGAGATTTTTATTTCTATAAATTTGCACTATTATGAATTTTTATTTCAGATATAAAGAATCTTCTTTTTAATATAAATTATACTTTTTACCTATTAAATTGTTTTTTTCATTTACATATATACGTATAATCAACATTCTGCATTGACTTACACATACATCTCCATACAAAATTTCATGTGACATGATCTTCTTTTATTTATACAAGAAGTTATATAGTTCTTACGTCTAACAAATATCATTTTCCACAAAAAAAATTATGTATTTTTTCTGTACACACTCAACATTTCAAGACCTAAGTCTAATAAATACATACTCATAGTGAGTCTATTTTCCCATAAAAAAAACCAAACCCGAATCAACAAAGTTTGGTTTTGAAGCGAAAAAATACACTTCAAATTAACATAAAACCCGTTTAAAACTAATTACTTATGTGTTATATAACTGCTCCAGTTCAATTAAGCGATCCTTAATCCTGTGCGGAATAATACCAAACAGATTATCCCACGTCATGAACATCTCCGGTTTTAGTAAATATTCTTCGAACTCCATGGTAGGTACAAACGCTTTGGTCTGCAGATAACGCTCCACCTGAGCATCGATCTGTTCATTCGTTTCAAAATAATCTTGAAACAACTCATTCACAAGTAGCCCATCACATCCAGCTTCGGCACCTGCTGCACTATACAGGTTTGGCAATAACTCAAATACAACCGGAAGTGGTGAGAAAGCATGTTTGCCAGGCTGTGAGTACAGACATACATGATGTCCAACCACATTGACCCGTTCCTTCAATAATCCACGCAGCACCTTCCCATGAAAGCTGGCTTCACAGTCTACTACCTCTCCGTCATGACCCACATAAACCCATACATGCTCCATTTCATACAAATGTCCAATCTCATAATCCCACCAGATTGCATATTCAATTACATATTGTACTACCTCGGTCGGAAACTTAATGTCCCTTCTGAACGATGGTGAAGGCCCAGATTGATGCAACACAGAAATGCCAACAAAATCAGGATAAAAGGGTTCGGCTCTGTCAAACATCAAAATAGGTGCATAACTCATTGCAGTTTCAAGCGTTTTCATTTCTGACATGTTCATTCATGAGTCCTCCGTTTTTGTTGGATGTTCATACTATACTAACAGAGAACGTAACCCACTGACTCAGGCATTTTGAATTTTTTTCTAATATAATACCAACCCCTCCATGGACTTCATACGATTATTACATCGACACATCAAAAAGCCTGCAACTGATATTCTCCAGTTACAGGCTGTGTACTTTGATAATGAATAAGGAATCTTGACTTAAGATTTCAGCTTATTGGATGGTGACACGGACGTCTTGGAAGGTGAGGTCGATTGATCAGAAACCTGTGTATCACACCCTATTGGAGGGCCCAGAATCGCATCATTTTTAATGGAACCAACAGCTCTCGCATATGCCTCTTCATCCAAACAGTACGCGCGGTGAGCCACCTCCGGCGGTGTAGCTGCCAAGAAATCCGCTCCAAATACAATATCGGGCGTTGGTTGATCAAAGATTGTTAAGACATATACATCATCTGTCTCAGCGACAAACCAGTGAAACCAGCCTTTCGGAAATACCACAACCTGACCTGGTTTCAGACGATATGTCAATCGTTCACGCGTAAACGGATTGAAGACTGACGCTGTAATTTCACCGGTGATGACCACAACCATCTCCGTGACATTGGTGTGCCAGTGTGGCTGCACAATGATTCCTTTGCTTAAGTACACGTTGAAGAACCCATTTGCAATGGTCGGCAGCTGTTCTCCAAACAACTGGGTTACATAGTTGCGTGAATCCCTCTGATAATTGACAACCGCATTGGAATCGGCTGCCAGCGGAACATTCGGGGCTTGCAAAATCGGATTCATCATACGATCATTTCTCCTCCTTGGGCATACATCTCATTGTTGTACTGTATGCCGGAGAATAGAAAGATAATACCGCTGACACATGTTATATATTGTTTTTAATCCTGAACTTTAGGTTTCTTAGAATCTTGTATAAACGAACTAGACTTGACCAGGGAATCTGCCTCCGGCTGCAATGCCTTGGGGTGATATGTGATCTATCTGGTTCATCTCATCATCCGTAAGCGAAACCTGTAGCGCCCCTAAGTTCTCGTGAACTCTTTCCAGATTGCGAGTCCCCGGGATCGGAACGATATGTTCTCCCTTTCCAAGCAACCAAGCCAGAGCAAGTTGAGAGACCGTACATTCTTTTTGCTTAGCCATCTCTTGGATCAATCCAACAACCTCCAGATTTTTCTGAAAGTTCTCACCTTGGAAACGCGGATAGTGACGACGATAATCATCTTCCGGCAGATCGTCTATAGAACGGATCTGACCTGTCAGGAAGCCCCGCCCCAAAGGACTGTATGGAACCAAGCCAATGTTCAATTCATGCAGGACAGGCATAATCTCATCCTCAAGCTCTCGACTCCATAATGAATATTCGGTCTGCAACGCTGTAATCGGATGAACAGCATGTGCACGCCGAATGATCTCTACTGGCGCTTCGGACAAACCAATATATCGAATCTTCCCCTGTTGAACCAGATCGGCAAGTGTGCCTACCGTCTCTTCAATGGGTGTATTCGGATCAGGACGATGTTGATAATACAGATCGATATAGTCCATTCCCAGGTTGTAGAGACTCGCATCTACTGATTTTTTGATGTAGGCTGGATCTCCCTTTGGGCCCTGCGTGTGTGTTATACCAAATTTGGTGGCAACGATTGCCTTGGATCTTCGACCTTGAAGCGCGCGTCCAAGCAATTTTTCATTCCCTCCAAATCGCTGTTTTTCATACGCTCCGTACAGATCCGCCGTATCAAACATGGTAACTCCTGCATCCAGCGCACCCTGAATGGTATGTACCGATTCGTCATTATCCGGCATCATCATCACACCCAGGCCGAGCGCAGATATTCGTAATTTATCATTTCCCAGTGTTCTTGTTTTGAGCATGAGGCTCCCTCTTTTCATCTTGAAATAGAAACGTTAACTAGATACGTATGAACTTGAGTTCATTCTATTTCACTTCCGAGACCCCAACCACACTCTGTTTATGCTAGTAAAGAAATTACCAGTTTGATTAACTTTCTATATGGCAACAGGAACGTAAATACAACAATGAATGCCTGATTGGCTGTTCAGATTATTCATGGAAAAGATATCGTATGCATGCACAACGCCATCTGCCCGATCCGTCGTTTCAAGCAGGACACGATTGACTTGTTTGAATTCAACTTGGTGCAGGTTCCAGATCGTTCGGAAGTCTACACTTTCTTCACTCAATTGTTTCACGATTCTGCTGAATTCGGGGTCACTCGGATACTTATCATAATACGTACGGAATACGGCTACCGAGTGCCGCGCGAATTCCTCCCAGTTGTGCATACGCTCCCTGAGCGCTGTATCCAGAAATAAAATCCGCATCATTAAACGCTCATTCACATTCATCGACGAGAAGTTGAAGAGGTTCGTGTCTGCAGCTTCATTCCAGGCAAGTACCTCAGAACGTTCATTGGTAATAAAGGAAGGATGAGTCAACTGGCCAATAATACTCTGCCACCCTGGCTCCAGTTGCGAATACGAAGCAAGGAATTCATGTTCCGTATTAGGGTCCCATAAGTCAAATAGATGACTCTTCTCTTCCAGGGTTAAACGGAGCGCATCCGCTATACTCTGCATCACTTCTCGTGAAGCCGCCAACTCCCTACCCTGTTCGAGCCACGTGTAATACGTCGCACTGACACCAGCCAATACCGCTACTTCTTCCCGCCGTAGACCGGGTGTTCTTCGCTGTCCATAAGATCCTGACAATCCAACCTGTTCCGGTTGAATGTGGCTTCTCCGTGATTTCAAGAACTCACCCAGTTTTTTGTTACGGCTCATACTTGTATCCATAGACATCGTTCCTTTTTATAAAAGTATTCAAGCCTATTCGGCTCTATCCCAAAATGGTAGTCTCTGAATGACTTTGATATAATTCATCTATTATTAGTTCTGCAGAATACTTGGTTTACAAGTAGCTTAGCATCGATTGGTGCAGAACGAAAGGAGCATAACATGATCCCCAATGTTGGAGATGTATACTGCGTATACGTCGAAAAATTACATCAATATACAGCCTGCCAGGTAACTGGATTGAAAGAAACAGAGGGTAAAACTTCTGACACGCTTGCCTCTGTCCTTCAGTTGGATTGGAATGGTGATCAACTGCCTAATGAAATGCATCTTCATCAGATGAAACCGCTGATCTGTAATTTCTATTTCTGGAATGACCGACTTGCCCATAGTTTCGTGAGTGCTAATGTTCCTTCACAGTATGTGCTTGCAGGCAACATCCCTCCTCTCTACACCGAGGAAACAAATACGTATGGCGGAGGCTGGCCGATCGGAGAAAGTCTCTATCTCCAGCGTGAATGGGAAGGTATCGATTCGATCCGAAGAGCGCAGTTCAAACAAGCTGCGGATGATGACGAAGAAGTGATGATTGGCGATCGTGTAATGCGGCGCAGTACGAGTACACTCCGCGATTTCAGCCCTACATCTTCTGAAGATGTAGCCGAACTCGCAAAGCTACCTTGTCTGACACATATTGAAATGGATGGATATACGGAATCAATCTTTCCATTTATAGAGGACAACCCGTTCATTAATGAACTTCATATCATACATCATGGTCAAACGATGCTCAATATCAGCAAGAGCCACCTGACCAGACTTATTGTGGATGTCAGTGGGTTGAAGGAGTTGATTTTGAACACAAAGATGAAAAGTCTGAATTTCACAGGAGAGTTGTCTCCTGATCTGCGTATCGCGGCTTATGAAGACGGTAAATGCATCACTCTCAATGTTCCATCGAGCATGCCACAGGTTACGGGTATCTCACGACTTGAAGGTCTGTATATCAGAGATATCACGGAACTCCATCTGGAGCCACTTGTGCAGTATTATCCTGAGCTTTCAGAGTTACGATTGTGGGGTAAACCCGGCAATGTATCCCATATAGAATCGATTCAGCATTTGGCAAATTTGCAGACCTTCACTACATATGACCTGTTCGGCTTCAATGGTGAAGAATTCCCTGATCCAGAGCAACTTCCAAAATTGGCTACGCTGTGGCTAACCAGCCTGCCTGCCGATGCAGCCAGATCGATCAAAACAAGATATAAAAAATCCGTTGCTGCCGGACTTGATATGGAAATCACCAAAGCACGCAAACCGGAATGGCTTGAAGAGAACCTGAACAATCCATTTCGGGATTGGGATGGACGGGACCACATCAAGGCGGCACACGCCAAAAAAGCAGCTCAATTGTACAAGCAGTGCTTGAAGGAAATCCGGCAATTAAGTCAAGATTTGAACAATCAGGAAGCTATACACAAACAGCTCGTCTCCATGGTTGAGAACTACACACAGGCCTTCAACAAGATGGATGCCAAGACCGGCTTTATTGAAACTGTTGAGCGGGAAGAGATTTATGTTGTTCTAACGGAGTTGCTGGAGCAATTACAGCAGCATTTGGAACTGCGTCAAGATGATTTGGTTAAGGTCAATCACGAGGATTTATATGAGGTATTTGATCGTTTGAGGGATTTTTAGTTTACTCAAAAAGGGTCCTGTTATGAAAATGGCAAGACCCTTTTTTGCATGAATAGAATTTCTTGCACTCTATTTTCAATAAGACGATGTGACTCGGGCAGAACCTTGGGTCGCTCGATCCTATGATAAGCCACACAAATTCAAGTAATTCAGGATCGATGCGGTATCATCAATGGAGGTGCGCAAGGCGATGTAACCGTCAGAACGAATCAATACAAGTTCTTTACTTGCGACATCGTAAATTCGATAGGCATTCCCTGCAGTGTCTATTATGCCTTCCGCCCCCTCCACCTTCGATGGAAGGATATAATGCAAATGGAGTGCATCGTTGGTGAAGTTCTTCAGAGAAGGATCGATGTAGTTTGCAAAAGCCAAAAGCGTCCAGTGTGGGCCGCGCAAGAGGTCAAAGACACTTCCTGCAAACCCGGTGCCTTGTAGTCCAGTAGCATTAGCAGCACGATCTCCAGGAAGTAAACGGGTAGCATTTGTTCGAGCAGACGGATGGGTAAGCGAACTTGAACGATAGGAAATGAGAAGCCCGCTCGTCAGATCGTCGGATATGGTGCTCAAGGATTGGGACAACCCTCCGCCTTCAGTCGCCGTTCCTATGACGCCTCCCATCTTCTTAGTGCTGTCTTTGAGCACGGCCTGAGCCACTGGGCGGCGCTCCTCATCGTAGGTGTCGAGTAAGGCGGTGTCTGCTCCGTGTATGACAGCCGCCAGCTTCCAGCCGAGGTTGTATGCGTCCTGTATTCCCGTATTCATGCCTTGACCACCGGCCGGCGAATGAACATGAGCAGCATCACCGGCAAGAAAGACCCGGTTGTTTCGGTAACATTCAACCATACGAACGTTGACCCGGTAGATGGACAACCAAGAAGCATCCGTAAGCCGAACACGTCCGGACCCGGCGCGACGGTCAAACATGGCTTGATACCCCTCTAACGACGGCTGCTCTGGTTCATCGATGTCTGCCGGAATTGTAGCCTGCAGTTGCCAAATATCGGATTTTGGCAGCGGTGTCACCCCGATCATCCCCTCCGAAGAAGTCCAGATATGGATATGGTCACGATCTAACCCTTCCAATCCTACATCGCCAAGATACCATCGCTCATGATCATGTGTTTCCCCAACCAACGGTAAGTGTATAAATTTGCGGATATTGCTTTTGCCCCCGTCAGCGCCGACTACATAACGAGCACGAATTTGCTCTTCTCCTTGTGCTGTATTCACCGTTATCGATACACCATCCACATCCTGAACAAGCCCTACAGCTTCCATGCCCAACTCAACTTGACCGCCAAGCATTGCATATCGGTCGCGCAACGCTTTTTCCACATCAAATTGAGCAATCCAGACCGGATCACGATAGGGTGTCTCAAGTTCGGCGCTCGCTGCAACGGTAATAGTCGGCTTGTCCACACTTCTGCCATCTGCGGTATAATAACGAACAGGCAAGTCCACAACACCTGTATCAACAATGTAGTGAACGGCCTCCAAATCATCGATGACTTCAAGCGAGCGAGGCTGGATTCCTTTGGCGCGAGATGCAACGTTATACACGGTGCTTCGTTCAATAATACGATGGTTGACGTTTCGACGGGCAAGGTCGCAGGCAAGTGTAAGCCCTGTGGGTCCGGCCCCGACGATGAGAACATCAACAACAGACGGTATGGTATTCATGGACAAAAACCTCCTTGAGCATTGATTTGATACGCTACATTTGTTACACTACACCGTACAGTGTAGTTTGTAAAGCAGGACTCTAATCAATTTCTTAAATATACATATAAGGGGGAAAACGTAAGAATGGATCATACGGAAAACAAGAAAATCCGCAAAGGCTCTTCAGACAAACGAGCTAAAATTATTGCGGCGGCACGAGATCTGTTTCTTTCAGACGGGTTTGATCGTTCCAGCGTCGATGCGGTCGCAACTAAAGCGGGAGTTTCCAAACGGACAGTTTATGATTATTATGGCGACAAACAGAACCTACTGCTTGCCGTTGTGGAAGAATCCAGTTCGGCGATTCTGGTCATGATTGAGCAAGGGATTTCAGACCACCTCTTGAAATTCGAAGATCTTGAGCAGGCGCTCATTTTATTTTGTGAGCAAATCGTAGCTTCTGCAAACGGTTCGGCAGATTACAAGGCTTTGATCCGTCTGGTTATGGTGGAAGCTGCCAACCTGCCAGACTCGTTTTTTGAAAGGCTGGATAACGCAACTGAAGAGGGGATTATCAGGAGGTTTACAGCGTTTGGACAAAACGGACTGCTCCATGTGATTGATCCTATAATGGCTGCAAAGCACTTCGCTGCATTAACGTTTTTATTGGTATTCAATCAACCGGGAAAAATCGGGACGTTAGAGGAGGACCAAACTAAACATATCATCACCGAAGGCGTACGCGTCTTTCTTTGCGCTTATGCCCCACAACGTAAGTCTTAAAATCGCCATTGTAAATGCCTTTTCTATTTCCGGATAAATTCCATAATCTAATCGATCTGCGACTTCATTATCAATGGTAAACGCAAAAACGGAACGAAGCATGCTGATACCCTGCTTCGTTCCGCCCATCTTTTAATCTTCGTCCCATTTCGTTAGTGATCTTGCTCTAATCTAAAGCAGCCCTTCATTGAATGGAAAACACTTCTTTTTTCAATAATTCTTCTGGCGTCTGCCCTATCACATCACTGTGAAAATAATCGCGGATAACGCCATCTTGAAGATAGTTGGCGATCGACACCATAATCATCCCTTGATCCAGTGCCAGATAAGCTTTTGCAAGTTCTCCCGTTTCAACATTGACTGAGTCATAGAACCCATATTTGCCAAACATTTTGAAGCTCTTTAGAGCTTTAATGTTCTTTCGAACTGCTTCAGGGGCATAATCCAGAGCAAGGAATGTTGCGTGTGCTGTTACCGTTGCTCCATCTTTGTAACCTGAGGTACCTAACGGTGTTGCTGCAAACTCACTGTAACCTGTCGGAGTGGCAGAAGGTGAGAAGCCCCATGCGGCATACCCTTTTTCTTTGGCATATTCGATTTGCAATTCGACATGACGCTGGTTGTTCAATCCCAAAGCTTGAGTACCCAGGTCTTTTTCCTTTATGACCATACCGGGCATAAGAGCTTCAAACATACTACCTCCCCAGCTTGGTACGAACTTTTTATCCTTGTATACATAACTTCCTTCAAACACATCCACTCCATCGTACTTAACGGATTTGCCTTGAGGAATCTGAGCTTGCCAATCCCATTCTTGAGGTAATGTGCGATACATCTTCCACCAATGATCTTGAGGAACATCACCTTTCCCAATAGCAATATAGCTGCCTACACGTGGTTCCGTATAAAACATCCCATAATGGTGGTCCGTCAGCGCGCCTTTAGCCACATCATAACCGCCGCGGAATTGGCCGACTTCAGGATCATATAGCGGAGTATAATTCATATTTGTAACCAACTTGCTTGTTCCCCCATGAAGTTCTTCATAGGCTTGCCCAACAACAATTAAACCAGCGGATAACCAGCCATTATCGACTTGGGAAATAAATTGCCCCCAATCTTTCTTCACCGAACCGTCATCCGTGTTATACCAGTTATAAAATAGGCCGTTCCACTTTTCTAACTTCTCGAGGGAATTTATAGTTGTTTGCAGGCGATGTACAGCTTCTTTCTTTGAAATAATGCCCAATTGTTGCGCTGAAACCGTACTCATCATATACATTGCGATGTTTGTGGGCGAGGTACGTTTAGCTTCTTCTATCCCGTTGTCAGTGTGCCGTACTTCATCGTAAGTCAAGCCAGTATTCTGATCCGTATAGTCCTCAAAAAACGTATAGGTTTTATATGCAATCGCTTTCAATTCTGCTCGAAATCCAATTAAATTGCTTGAGTCACCTGCTGAAGCCATCGGAGTTAAAGCTAGATTAGCTAACAGACAAAAAGTTAAAATGAAGCTGAATTGTTTTACTTTTTTCATGATTTTCATGATTTTCTCCCTTCAAATGGATTCGAAACGTTTCGTGTATATGTTATCATAAATTTCCCATTTCCGTAAACAATAAAATAGAACGCTTACAAATACTGATTATTATGCGGTTTATTAATAAATGTAAATTCGAAACGTTTCATTAAAGGGACTACATTAAGGCAACTCACGTGGAATTATATGACGATTTGATCGTTTGAGGGTCTTTTAGAGATTCTAAATTGAAGAGGTAAAAAGCCTGACTCCATAGGAATCAGGCTTAACCCTTCACGTATCCATTCTAAACCGTTCTAAGTTGCTACAACTGTTGTTCCGCAATACTCGCAGTCCGTTGATTGCTTAGGAAGTACTTTTGCCTTCGCCCCACATCCCGGGCAACTCACTGAAACAGGCCTTTGTGGCTCTTCAACTTTTTCTTCGACTTTCTCTTCAGTGTTTTCCTTATCTGAAAAATTGATCTCTGTATAGTTAATTGTATTATGACTGCTGTAACTCACGGTGTTGCTATTGTAACTTGAATAAGTATGTGGATTTGCATTTTCGCGATCAAGAGAACCTCCATAGTCTCCCCCATAAAAATTTCGTTCAGGGCCACGCTTTTTCTTAACACGTTTTTTCCTAAGCAATTTAATACCAAAAAACAACGATTGCATTACTCACAGCCCTCTCTATGATAGTCCCTTTTCAAGCTGCTTTTGCTGATCAAGCTTTGACTTCCACTACCCCTGTCTCACAAGATATTCTTATGCAGAGACAAGTGAAAGATGGAATCAGTATATTTGCAAGCAATCCATACCCCGGTTATTTTGATAGTGGAGTGTACACTCCATATATTTATATGACGGGGACAATTACAATAACTTTTCAAGCTAATGTTCTAGGCACCTACTACTTCCAACTCAGAAATGAGAATGGAACATTATATCCTGTAAGACATGAAGCCATTCAATATGGAAGTCAAACAGTAACAATTCGAGGGGCCTATGGTTATCAACAAATATATGCATCATCTCCGAATGGCCTCGGTAGTGGTTATTTCAATATTCATTATTAATCCTAACTAAATTATTTAGGATTCAGGAAGAAATGATTTCAGGCTGGCTCAGAGATAGCCTTACAGACACAATGCCAATAACCTACATCGGTCATGACTAAGCTCTCTCATGCTTTACTACCCTTATCTAAGACTCGAACAAAAGCAGCCGATCACGTTGATCAGCTGCTTTTTGGTGTTTTCATATGCTCAAGCTAGCCCAGGCTTCCCTGGATTTTTTCTCCTAGTCTCTCATAATAACCTTACTTCAATAGCGAGTACGATGCTCTACCAGAAGATACCACACATTATTCATTGCTCTTTAAAGTAATATCCAATATGTTCCGATACTCTATAAGCATTTGATTAAGTGCTTTCCCCGTATTCAGATGTTTTACTACTTGATTCTTGAGATACTGAGAACTTAACTCAAGCGCTGAATAATCTTCGCTTAGAGAGCAAAGCTTATTTTTAAAGTCACTTTCATTCCGCTGCACATGAACAATAAACTGATCCCTTTCGTGCTCATTTTTAAATAAAAGTATGACTTTAAAAAAACTTTTACGTGAAATCCCTTCTTTATCGTTATTCTCAATGTAAAAAAAATCGCTCAGTTTATGAGTCGTACTACCTTCAATGAAATATCCAAAGTCATAATCCTCTAAAAACTGAGCCCTACTCTTTTCAGGAATAACCGTTGGGTATCGACCACTATCAAGAACAACGATTTGTCCCCTAAATTGTTGAATACCTTGATATTGAATATCAAACTGTCGATACAAGGTTTCTGGGTCGTTCATCGCATAGGCGTAAAAATCAGGGTATTGCTCAAGTCCAGCATTTTCGTCCTCATAAAGCACAATTTTAAATTCAGGCTTATAGATGTTGGAGTAAATATAACCCTCTGAACATTCATCTAATACCCATTCTTCTTTGTGTTCAAGCCGCTTAATAATTTGTTCTAAAGGAGAGTTCATCAACATAAACCTTTTCTTCCAAAGATACTCAATATAGTTTATGTCTGCGACTTTATCTATATCAGTATTTGTATCCCCTATCCTTGTATAAATGTGACCCGAACGAACCTTTCTTCCGTAGCTTGAAAAATCCTCAATCAGGAAGTAAGGAGTAGTTGTGCTATTTTTTATAATAATAACATCTACTTCTTCTTGCATAATCATTAAAGATTGCATTTTAATACTAGGACGAATTCCAGCGGAAAATTTTTTGTGTTTTAAGAAATCTATCATTTGTTGCTGATTTCTCCGATTTTCATCATCTTTTACTCCCACAATTTCGAACGTTTGGTCTCTAATTCCAAAGATAATATAAGAATCTCGATCAACTAAGTTATTAGCCATACAAATTATATCGTGTAATAGGTTAGCTGCATTAAGGTGATACTTCTCTTTAAAATCCCAATATTCTCCTTCACGTTTAGTTTGAATTAACATTAGAATTTCTTCCCTTAAGTCAAGACTATTCATTTTATTTTCCTTTCAACTTTTTTATATGAGTGCAATGTTAAAGAAACTTTAGTATTCTTAAATTCGAAATAAACCAAATTTTTCAGATAGATTATCAATGTGACGTAGATCTTTAAGTGAGGTCCCCTTTTTCCCAAAAATTCCACCTTATTCGGTACTGCTGATTAATATAATAGATGAAAGCTCTCTTTTGGATCACACCCATCCTTTTGCTTGTTAGCCGCTCTGTCGGAAGGCTAAACCCTACACCTTTTTATGGAATCAGGAAGAAAAATAATTATTTCTCATGAATTTTATGGCTGTATAGTAGTCCGAGCTCTAAAACGATTGTCAAAATTAACTTTCTCAAACGCAAGCACCTTTTAGTTGGGATATTTTATTTTTCCCAAATGAGGAGATGAATACGCTTTTGAACTAACCTGCCCGTTAGCTTAATGAAACAGATTAATATTTTAATCGACATAGTACCATGTTCTTAACCTTTCCAGCAAATACTAAGTTCTTGCGTTAGGTCCGAAAAACCTCTTCTTGATACAGAAAAATCGTTATTCAAGCGAAGTTTTATATTTATGTGGCTTTTATCTCGCCATGGAAGTTCCATCATGATCCTATTTAGATATCTACCTAATCCGAAATGACACAATGTTCTTGTCCTTTTCGGCAAAGGAACCAAGTTCTTGTCCTCAGCTTGGGACAAGAACTTGGTTCCTTAATACAAAAAAGCCGCTATATTAGCGACTTTGAAAGGAACAATTTTTTTGTCCCTCGACATCATATCATGAAAGTCTTGAGGTTCAAGCCCCTTTAGATATTCAGCCATTACTTCATTTTTCTGACTCACTGCAATCGTATACGCCCGCTCTCCATCCTTCTCCTGTATAGTCACATCTGCTCCTTGGTCTACCAGATATCGAACCATCTTCATGTTATTAAGTCGTGCAGCTACCGTGAGAGGCGTGGCCTCGTACGGATATACCATATCCGGTTCATTGTAATTGACGTCCACTCCTTCATCTAGTAGATACTGGATTGTCTTCATATCGTGATCAGCTACAGCCTTGCGTAACGTTTTGCCTCCATAATTTCGAATATCCAACCCGAGTTCATTTAGCACGGTTATATTTTTTTGTTACCATAGTAGGATTCGTCATATGCACTAGATTTGACGCGATTAAGTCCATTTAACTTGACACCGTGCTGGTACAGGTATCGAACTATTTCTTCTCCACAATATCTACCTGCCTTCAGGATTGCCGGATTATTTTTGACATTCAGATTAACTCCATGCTCCACCAACAACTTAACCACTTCCGGTTGATTACAGTTTAAGGCAATGTCTAGTGGCGTTAATGCTATGTATTTACTGAGCGTAATCTCTTCTTCGAGATCCATGCCCTGTTTAATGAATTGTTCTACGGCACCGGTATCTCCCTCATATACTGCCCTGGCTTGATCAGGAAGCATTTCAAACGATCCTTGATTTCCGATTTTGAACAAAGGGTTTACCTCCTACTACTAATCAATTTTATATTTAGTTGAATATATGAATGGGATATAATATGAAATGGGTTTATTATTATAACCTTTCACTAATTTAAGAGAATTGTCGAATCCTCATATTAGAATTATAAATTTTCATTTAAATATTTTAAAAAATACATATTCTTAGGAGAATACTATGACCAAGGATGTTGAAAAATTCTTTAAAGAAAATCTAGATATGTATCCTCATCTCAAAAAAATAAGAGATAGATTGTGGTCAGATGATGGAAAAAGTAGGGTTACTGTAATGATTGGGGCTGGATTTAGTTTAAATGCTAAAAAGATTGAAGATTCTTTTAATGGCATGGCTCTCTGGGATGATATAAAAAACGAACTTACGAAAAGCTTGAGTCACAAAGGAATCCTTGACAATGTAGATGTATTAGATATTGGTCAAATGTATGTTAAAGAGTATGGTAGAACCCATCTAGATGAAGCTCTCAAAAATGCTATCCCCGATAACAATTACGAGCCTGATAAACTTCATTTTGATTTGTTAAGACTACCCTGGAGCGATATTTATACAACTAATTACGACACTCTTTTAGAACGCTCTAAGAGTCATGTTCATGAGAGAAATTATCAGACTATCTATGATGTAAGTGACATTCCAAATTCAGTTCAACCTCGTATTATTAAGCTACATGGTAGCTTCCCTGCAAATAGGCCTTTTATTTTCACGAAATCGGATTATAACAATTATCCTGTGAAATTTAGCCCATTTGTAAATATGGTTCAACAGTCAATTATGGAGACAACTTTTGTGTTAATTGGTTTTTCAGGAGATGATCCTAACTTTAGTAACTGGACATCGTGGGTATCGGATAATTTAGGGGAACACATGCCAAAGATATATATGCTAGGTTATAATCAAAAGCATCGAGAAGTTGAATTAGAGAAGAAAGGACTCACATTAATTGATTTTACAGAATTGTATTCGAAAGAATCAAACCCATTTAATCACATGTATACAGAGGTATTCAGTTTCCTTATGAACGAATCAAAAGAGAAAAAAAACGAATGGCCACATCGTGATTATAATGAAAGTATCGAAACCTTCATTTACAATCGTAAAACTTATCCTGGATGGGTATTACTACCAGATAGAATACGAAGATCACACGCTATCAATTTGCACATACTCAGCAATGATTATTTCAACAGTCTTGATAATAATATAAACAGAGAACAAATTAATTTAATAAATGAATTTCTCTGGTGTTTTGGCATATTTTCAATTCCACTTGATTTTAACAAACAACAAGTTCTCGAAAAAATTATAGAGGAGCTTCTACCTCTAGAAGATCCAAATATCAAGTTAAATGATATAGTTCTTGTTCTCCTTAGAGAAGCTAGACTTGATCTAGATGAAGACAAATTCAACAAATATTCTATTATCTTTAAGGATTGTAACTTGAATTCTGAAGAAAAACACTTCCTCCAATACGAAACGATTCTCTATTTATTATCTTTAAATAAAATTAGTGATGTATTAATTCAGCTAAACCATTGGTTGATAAATAATAATGATTATGAATGGAACATCAAAAAAGCCATCATTTATTCTAATATAGATCAGATGGAAGTTGCAGAAAATTTATTGGAGTTAAGTTTAGTAAAAATCAAGAAATTATTAACTATCGAAAATGAAAATTATAGATTACTATCTCTGGAAAGTGTAATACTTCATAATTTAGAGCGAATTACAAATCAACGTGGATACTACTCAAAGAGATTGCGTGAAATTAATTCTCATAACTGCAACTCGAACAGTGAACTCGAACAAACATGGCTATCTGTTACGGAATATGTCTATGACTTAGGTAATAAAGAGACCCCTGGCTTTGATCCCAGAACTAAAAAAACTAGTTCTAAATTAGGTGACTATATGCGTCAAGAAATCTTAGACTCATATGCCGCTTTAATTTTACAAGAGAAATTTGGACTTTACTTTATACGTGCTAGACTCGAGATTGCCCATAAGAACATTAGTGTAACTCTGCCAAACTTTTCACTAATAAAGCAAATATATTATGCAAAAAGAAAAAACATTGAAGATATTTTCACGAGGCAATTTGTTTACTACCTTCAATCTCCTCAATTAAAAATAATTGAGTCCATATTAAGTAATGCCATTTTAGAACCTTCTCCACTAGTCCCATTTGAACATGCGATTGAAATTTTATCACGTGTGTACTTTGCTTTCTCTCCGGAAAAACAAAATATTTTCGATCAAATGGTTCTTGAAATAATTGAAAACAAAAAAATATATATTCGAACTGAAATTCCTCTATTTGCAAAATTGTTCCAAAGAATAACTTTCTCTAAAACATATCAACAAAGAACAACTTTCTTTGAACAATTACTAATGGCAATGGATAATCAGTTCATTGAAAATAGCTCAAATAATTTCTTTGATCCGTTTCTTGAAATTTTATCACTTAATGATGTTGCACCGATAAAACTAGAAATAAAAGAAGAAATTAAATTAAATTTACTTGAAAACGTCAATAAAGAAAGCGCACTAATAAGATTAGTATTTCTTTATCAAACAAATAACCTGACAACAGAACAAGAACAGCTGTTAGCATTAAATATTAAATCCTTACAACCTAGTCGTTCTTTTGGTATTAGTAACTTCTTATTTCAAAGTACCTTTGAATTTATTGTTGACTCTATTAATCTCAAACAACAAACATCACCATTTCAGATTATTCAAAATTATATAATGAATAAAGAGATTCCTAAGATTAAAAACAACGGAGTGATAACTGACGGTTCAGCATTTGATAATTATTTTAGAGAATTCTGTCTAATTATTAGAGAAACTATAAAAAAATATAAAGAGATTCCAATAGAAATATACGCTGAGTGGTTAGATAAATTCCTGCACTGGTGGGATTCAGAAAAGGAATTTCTGCTAGAAGCAGATAATGAAAGTATCTGGTTATTTCGTTCACCAGATTATTTATTAAAATTAGTTCATTACCTCAGACACACTATTCTGAAAACAATTCCTTTAAATCATTTTGATAATAATTTTAAGGGGAAATTAAGTTCATTAATTAATGAAATATATCATAAGAAATTATATTGTTTTATTCACCTTCTTCCACAAGCAAAAAGGTTAAATTTAGATTTGGATTTGACAACAAATTATACTGATTTGATATGGGAATTTACCGATGATACAATCAAACATGCTATAAGTGCAATATCTAGCTATTTAGAGTTAATTGCAGAAAATCATATTGATGAAGAACCTGCTCCTCTAATAAATCAATTGTTTTCAATAGTAAAATATGGATCACATGATAACAAACTGGTAGCTTGCGATACTATTCATCTAACTATTAAATTACATCCAATAATCTTTTCAAAAGAAGATTGTGAATTTTTAATTAAATTTTCCAACAAATATTTCTATTCAATTATTGAGAACGCCGATTTAATAATGTCTCAAGATGAGTTCGCGCTCCTAGCAAGTATTTCAACATTGGTTACTCAATTAATCATAAACATGAATGACAATGTAGGTAACGAACTGGATCATTGGATAGAATTTATTAAAAATAATCCTTTACCTGAGATTCGAATTAACTCTGATTACTTTATTAAAACAAGTTGATCGCTAAAAGCCTACTCCATGAGAGTAGGCTTTTTTATAAGTATTGATTTCTACCTGGTTTAACCTACTCTTGTTGAAAAACTTCGTTTGTAACTAGCATCCCTATTTTAAATCCTTTCACAAATGCCTCACAAGAATTAGTGGAATTAATATTATCTATCATATCTAATAGTTCCTCGAACTGTTTAAATTCATTCTCCGAAAGTTTTTTCTGAAATTTTTCGATATTAGCTGTAATCTCCTTATTAATAGATCGATACTCCGGATTTTTAGGAACAATATTTTCTTCTGGTCTCAGATTACCATAATAAATTTCTTCTAATATACTTTTCATTTCTACCCCTCCCTAATAATCTTTTCAAAGTAAAACTCATTATTTAGCATGGTTTAATTTTATGCGAAAATTGCATAAAAATCAATATGCAGTTTCCGCATAGAGTAAGCTGATCAAGGGTGATATTTATGTATATAAGAATTCGTGATCTAAGAGAAGATAAAGATCTGACTCAACAACAAATGGCTAAGATGCTGAAAATTTCTCAAACAACATATTCTCGTTATGAAACTGGCGGTTTAGATATTCCAAGCTTTGTACTTATCAAGCTGTCAGAATTCCATAATGTGAGTGTAGACTATATACTGGGACAAACTAACAATCCCAAACGATGTTAAGTCTACATCCTTCAAATGCTTTAGAGCGATAAAGGGCTATCACAAAATCCTATAACAAATCAACCGCACAGAAAGGACACTATGAATCCTTCATCACTGTCATCCAAATTACAACAGATCGTTCCGCAACTGGATCTGCGAAGCTGCCTCGTCAGCGTACGCGGTGAGATTATGTACGAACACTACCGCAACCAAGAGGCTGCGACTGATATTGCAAAAATCAATTCATGTACCAAGAGTGTGCTATCCGCCCTCATCTGTATAGCGATGGATAAAGGCTTGTTGCCAGAGGCATCAACCCCAATTTCCACCTTTTTTCCACAGTTGACATCCGATCCTGACCCGCGCAAACCAGCGATCACGCTGGAACAACTGCTTACCATGACAGCCGGATTCAACTGGGACGAGTTCGGCGGGCAGAATTCATTCCCTCGCATGACCCGCACCGATCATTGGGTGGATTTTGCGTTGGAACAACGCTTAAGTCATGAACCGGGTACATACATGGAATACAATTCAGGAGTATCACAGATCCTATCCGCCATCCTGATGCAAAATGCAGGTATGGACGTAGCCGAGTTCGCAGAACGTTATCTTTTTGGCCCGCTGGGAATTAAGGATTATGAATGGGAAAGTGATCCTCAAGGTGTACATACCGGCGGATTCGGTCTTAAGATGTTACCCGTAGATCTGCTGAAATTTGGTCAGCTGTTTCTACAGCAAGGTATGTGGGAGGGTGAGTCTCTCATTTCAAGTGATCTCGTATCCCGTTCGACGCAGCCTTTCATTACAGTCACTCCACCGAATCACGGCAGTTATGCTTGGCATTGGTGGGTGGATGTCTATCCGAACGAAAGGTCTGACTCCGAAAATATTGCTGCTGAAGACGACAAACCCAATCTCCATTATTATTACGCGCGAGGATTTGGTGGTCAGTATGTATATAATGTCCCAGAGCTCGAACTTGTTACGGTGTTAACCAATGACAAACGAAAGAAAGAGAAACCTCCGCTGGATGTTTTCCCTCGATTAATCGCCCCTGAGCTATGGAAAATGTTATAACCGGAGGCAGTCCTATCTATCCTGTTCGACCAATGAACCCCCAACCTTGTGGCCATAACCTGACCATAGGTTGAGGGTTATTCGTCATGCCAAAGCTTCTTCGATAGCAATTGTTATTGGATACGGACCAGACTCTTGATTAGAGACCACAACCAGTTGTAGGTCATAGTCCGGATACACGGAAGACATGAACGACACCCCTGGATCAAACCCCATGACATGAATTTTGAAAATGTCTTCCTCTTTACGGTCAATCCAGATACCCTGCCCATAATACTCTTCATCCTCTTGATGAGCATGTGGAGTTAATAACTGCTGTGTCGCCTCTTCATTCAACAATTGGTGACCCAGCAAAGCATCCCAAAATCGAATCATATCCGGTGCCGTAACATAGGCTCCACCGTCCGATCCACCTTTGACAGGAATGGAGAACATATTAGTATTCCAAGAGCCATCTTCATGATCGATATACCCTAAAGCTGTGTTATGCGGGAGCTGATCTGTTACGAAATAACCGGATTCCTTCATGCCACACCTTTTGAAAATGTGCTCTTCCACATAATCTGTAAACGCCAGTCCTGAATGTTGTTCCACGACAAGCCCCAGCACAATAAAACCCGCATTATTATAATGAAAACGTTCACCCGGAGCAGACCTCATTGGCAGATGCTGAAACATGGGCAGAAAGTCACTTAAACGCCGCATCGCGTAGACGGGTCTGTCTTTCCATAATTCTGAAAAGTCATCCATCACTTCTTCATCGAAATAATCCGGAATGCCTGACGTGTGTGTTAACAACTGCTGAATGGTAACTCCTTCTTTCCATAGTGGAAACTCCACATCCAATACATCCGTAAGCTTAGAATCCGCAGACAACTTGCCCGCTTCAATTAGTTGGCATATACTCACTGCCGTGAAGATCTTACATCCAGATGCAATTCCAAAGCGTGTATCCAACTGATTGGCAAGCTCTTCACTGCGATTTGCATAACCACGTTTCATATTCAAAAGGGTTTTTCCGGCTTGCTGGAGTAATACAACACCCGAAAAATTCACGTGTTCCATGACTTCTTCTACTTTTGTTGTCAGCTCTACTGCATTCAACATTTTGTTGTTCACCTACTTGTCTATGTATTCATTACATTCTCATTCTTAATTCTTCGTCATATCCTGCATACCTGCCAAATTTTCATAAAAAGAAGGATTACTCCCTTATAAAAGGAAATAACCCTTCTTCAGACAACGTAAGATTAAGTTTGACAAAGCATGCTCAAATGCTGTTCAATCACTTGTTCCACTCGTTTTACCGTAAGTCTATCTCCTCAAAACAACATAGGTTAGCGTAACGCTTGCAGGTCCGATTCGGGACTTCCTGCACTCTTCTTCGTTTCACGGGGAGACCTCGTATTAATCAGATAATACAATGTGGCATAGATTGTAGTAATAAACGTGCCAAAAAACAGGCAAAACGCCAGAGACGGACGGCTTACACTTTCGTGCATCAGTTCAATTAGCGTCTCGCGATTCGTCAGTGCATCCCAGCTATTCAGTCGATATACACGTCCAAGCAAGACCCCATAACTTCCCAAAGCACTGCCAACCAGTACAAAGATCCAGGATGCCCAGCGTCCAATTCGGTGATAGATCACTTCCTGAAGCTGATACATCGACAGGAATCCAAGCAGAAGTCCAGTCCAGACAAACATTAATAGAACACTTAAGTCGTACCAATACGTGTAGTCCACCCCGTTCCCACCATAATACCGGGAACTTCTCGCTGTCAGATGAACCAGATCCGTAACAATGTAAGAAGAGTTCGGGAAAAATAACAACCACAGCAGACCACTTGCAACTGCAAGCCATGCGGCACCTTTCCATTTCACATCACTTAGAAGATAGGCTGCATAAGAGAACACAAAAGGAATCCAGCCCAAGAACAGATTCCAGATCAGGAAGCGGAAATAACGCTGATCCAGCCAATCTGCGGCTACGTAGTACAAGCCAAGCGTTACTATAGTAACCACACTAAGGAAAATAAATATGCGAATATAATTCAGTTTTCTCAATGATTCTGACCTCACTTGATAAAATTCAATTAGTTTCGAAAATATCGGATGATTTCTTCTTTATTCTTTTCCACACGCAAATTCAATCCTCGTTTATCCTTTAATCCATACTGCTGTAATTCATGACCTGGATCCAGCACTAATGGTTTAGTCGCCACATCAACCAACAAGTCCATCGTCAGTTGATAGGTTTCCCGTAACTTGTCCATCGGTAGAGAAGATTCATACCGTTTAATCAGCTCAATCAGACGTTCAGCATACACGAGACGAACCATACTGTCCGCACTCTTCAATTGTCTTGAAGCAAATGCTGTAATGGCCTTAATTATACTCGGTTCTGTCCGATGTTTGGCAATTAACGCAAGTTCATCCACCGCATCCCAATTCATGATAGACAGCTCGGAACTTAATTGTTGAATTCGCTCTCCTATCCATTGTTCCTCTAACTCTTGGGGTACGTCCCATCGCTTATAGTCGGCATACACGCCTTCTCGATGCATCTGTATAGCGCTCCCGTAATGTTTGACGAACAAATCCTTTGCTAAACCCCAATCGGTCTCTTCCATCTTAACCACCACCATGCCTATTCCTATTTGTGCTTATATTCCTAACATATTACATAAGTTCACTACTCTACAAGCATACTATAGAAGTTGAACTATACATTTGCACAAGAACGCAGAGGACAGAAACAAACTACAGAAGCGAAGCGTTCGCTAAAAGCTTTCTACAAGAAAGCTACTTCGGAAGCATAAGCTTATCACCGGATTTTCACCTTTGTAAAATTGAATTAAAAATCTGGGGATAACAGCGATCGGAAGGTTGTTCTGTCATCGGAGTGGCAAGTGTAAATATTCTTTCGTTCAGCTTATATAGAATCATACCATTTACCAAAGGAGAATCAAATTTACAATGAATCCAAATTCGATGCACCCTCAAAATTTAGTACAACCCACATTGAATGCTAATCCAAATGTCACCCCTAACATGAATCATGGCGGTCATGAGATGTTCGATGTACATGAGATTCTGTCCTCCACCATTAACGTCCTGGATCAATACATGATCTTTCGTACATTTGTGCAGAGCCAGGAACTGATTGGCATTCTCGACCGGCAGTACAATTTCATATTATCCCAGTACAATCTGACAGCAGAGTGTTTTGCATCCGGACAGAAGCCTCATCAAGAGACAGCTACCTATATGATCCCCAACATGGTACCACCGGTATATGGCCTTAAGCCATCAGCACCTAAAAAGCCAAACCAGAGCTTGGCCGATGTAAAGGATGCCGGGATTAGCGGTCATATGCTGGGACTGATCAAGTCACATGCGAGTCTGCTCGGCATGTCCTGTAGCGAGATCACAAATGGAACGGTTCGCCGAGTCATCGCTTCGCAGATCCAGCATTTTATTGAGATGGCCTATGAAATTTTCATGTTCCAGAATAAAAACGCCTATTATCAAGTACCTCAACTCACTCCAAGTGATACACAACAGATGCTTCAGGCATACATTCCAGCAACCGGAGCACCTCAGATGCCTATTAACAATAAACCACTTCATTAATTAGAAAATAAAGTCCGATTCCCCAGAACAGTCTCTTCAACCCATGCGGGTTTTAGGGGCTGTTCTTTGGTTATTTATAATCATTTCCTGCTTAAGACTCTTGATTTGGTTACCAAAAACTGGTTTAATCAAAGACAAACCCGTACATATTCAACTTACGGATCATACATATAAAATAGGGTGAAATGCCGTTATACGAGAATTCAAATGGCTTTTTCTTCATTAATGGGGAGGTATACAAATGAGATGGAAGCAACCTGCTAAACTTGGTTTACTGGCTATGGCTCTCGGCTGTACTGCCATTGGCACAACACTCACACCTTCAACAACACTAGCTGCACCTGTCCCCGCTTCCAAAGCGGTGTATCATCAGTTCCAAACCTATCGAACAGAAGCAGTGAAGTCCACAGAAAGTCTGGTTAAAGCGCGTAAATACCTGATGAATCATATCGATAAAGTCGGACCTTGGCAAGCCACACTAATGACGCTGCAACTGGAGAACATGCAAAACGTGAAATTGGCTAATATGGACTACCAAATGTATACGGAACAATTTCAACAGGCCATATCTCAAGCCCATGAACAACTTGGTTACGAACAGAAGCTTACATATAGTCGTCTGCTCAAAGAAATTAAAGATCCGACCGTGAAGAAGCTTCTGCAGGAAGCTTCAGATCTCGGGTTCAAACTGGAAACCAGTGAAGGCTTGTATTACCCCATCATCAATTATGAGATATATCAAAAGTTCAAACCTTTTGTTAAGGCTGATATTGCTGCATACATTAATATTATGGCTACCGAGTCCAACCAAATGACGACTTCAGATGGGGGCATTATCATCTCTTGGAACGAATTAATCCAGCGTGCATTGGAGAAAGAAGCCTTTTTGAACAACTTCCCGAATTCCAATCGCACATCAGCAGTGAAGCAAGGGTTATTTGTGGATTATCTGTTTTACGGAAGTGACAACACGCCTGCTTATGATTGGTACACGGATGAAGAAATTCGCACCATGGACCCTGTGGTGAAACAGGCTTACGAGAAAGCTTTGGCTTACCGGGAGCCCGATACGCAGAGTGTTCTTCTGGACACTATGGAAAAGATTTTACGGGTTCTCAATCAGAATAATGATGAGCTTACACCTGAAGTCAGAGCAATCATTGAACCTGTTCAACAACAATTTGTCCGTGAATAATCAGATGCTGAATCGCAAAATGTGAATGCCAAAAAAGCGGCAATCCTCGTGACAGAGGTTGTCGCTTTTAAGTTTATATATCAAGTCGTTACGTTTGGATCAAAGAGTTGAAGTGTCTATTGATGTAAGTTTGTTCGGATTGACAACGAGATACACGCCCTCAATCCGCTCTCCGGAAGCGTCCAACTCCAAACAGAGTACCTCGGACAACTGCCCTTCTTTCATCAACGCGAGTTGAAGTTCGCCATTGATCCACATCGGTACCCATTCCCTTTCACGCAATCGTGTAAGGACTCGACGTGAGGTCAGGAGTGCAAGCACACCTTTGTGCACATTCATTGTTCTCATAACCGTATGCACAACGCCACCGCCATCTGCTGTAAATACAGGCTGATCTGCCAGTAACTCCAGCATGGCAGAGACGTCATAACGAAGGAAAGCCGTTGTAAAACGGCTCAGCAATTCACCTTTGGCTATCATATCCGCATCACTCTGCTCGATCGGCGGAAGTCTTTCAGGCAGATTTCGTCTGGCGCGGCTAAAGATTTGACGACAGTTACTCTCCGTTTTGCCCAGCCAATCCGCTATTTCAGAATAATCATATCGGAACGCTTCACGAAGGACAAAAACAGCCCGTTCCATGGGCGATAGACGCTCCAACATGACCAGATAGGCGTAGGAGATCAGCTCTTTTTTCTCCATCGTTTCCTCTGGCATGTTCGCCTCTTCACTGTCACCGATCGGCTCTGGCAGCCACTCACCAACATAACTTTCCCGCTGATTACGAGCGGAATTTAGCAGATTCAAGCTTCGGTTCACAATCAATCTGGCGATGTAGGACTTGGGATTACGAATATCCTGAGCAGACGTACTCTGAATCCCCGCAAAACAATCCTGCACAATATCTTCAGCTTCTACCACACTGCCCAACATGCGGTAAGCTATTGAAAATGCATATTTTTTATAACGAATATACAACTCACCAACGTCCAGAGAAGACACTTCTGGCTCATTGGCATGGAAATTAGAATTCATAAGAAGCCTCCCCTGGCATGGTGCGTGTATTTTTAGTTAAAGCAACCCGGATACATCCCAGTTGTAATCGCAATCCGGTTCCAGTTATTAATCGTGTTAATGGCCAGAATCAGATCCACCAGTTCGGATTCACTGAAATGTTCACGGACCTTATCGTACAACGCAAGTGGTACACCATGTTCCGAGATTCGGGTCACCGCCTCAGCCAGCTCCAGCATAACACGTTCTTGATCCGTGAAGAAAGGCACTTCACGCCACACACTTAGCAAAAGAATATGATCCGCGTAATCTCCCAGTTTCATCAGATCTTTGGCATGCATATCGAGACAAAAAGCGCAGCCATTAATCTGGGACACTCGGATTTTTAACAGCTCATACAATACTTTATTTTCAAATTGCCCGGATATATATTGCTCCATTGCCATCATCGCTTTAAAAGCACCTGGACTCGCTACTCTGTAGTTCGTTCTTAAATTCATTTTTCATTCGCCTCCGTCATTTGGTTTACATACTGTAGACAAATGAAGGCTGGGATCTGTGACATTCTTTGCGAAAATCTTTTTATGCCCACAAGAATAGTTGCTCAACTAACGAATATTCACACTTAGATTCTGATGGCAGGACAACCTCCATGGAGTTAATAATCAGTAATGGAAAAACATACTGAAAGGTTGTTCTCTTTTCTACAATTAACATCTAACGTAAGAAAAATCCGCGTTTTTCCGTATTCATGTACGGTTTTTGCTGTAGCGTTTGTGATTTTAACCAAAAGCAGGTTGGATATATTGATATTTTGACCAAAAGAGTAGTAACATACGGCTAATGAAGTTAACTTTTCTGACATTAAAAAGAGAATCGTTTATCCATATCAGCAAGGAGTGTTTCCTATGATAACTTCCAACGCAAAACATACAATGACCTCCGAATTACCTAGAGGGTGTACGTTCACCGCTGAAGACTGGCATGTATTATCCCAATATTGGTACCCGGTAGCCCAAGCAACCGAAGTAACAGACAAACCCCTGTCTGCTCAATTACTCGATGTGAAGCTGGTTCTCTATCGCAGTAATGATCAGATTGTGGTAGCCAAGGATCTTTGTTTTCACCGCGGGGCCCCACTTAGTAAAGGCTGGGTAGAAAATGGCGAGATTGTCTGCCCTTATCATGGTTTCCGTTATAATTGTGAAGGAAAATGTACCGCAGTACCTGCGCACCCAAGCTCCAAGATCTCGCCTAAGCTCAAACTTATCGTGTACCCGACAGTCGAACGTTATGGCTTGATCTGGACCACTTTGGCGGGAACGGAAGAACAGATCCCCTCCTTCCCTGGATGGGATGATCCGGATTATATCAATATTCTGCCACCCAACTTTGACATTGCTGGTTCCTCTGGACGACAAATGGAGGGATTCCTGGATGTATCCCATTTTGCCTATGTGCATACCGAGACGTTTGGTGATCGAAACAACACCGAAGTCCCCCAATACAAAGTGAAACGCGAAGGTAATGAGTTACTGGCGGAGTATTGGAGTACTGTAAGTAACTATGGCAAAGGGCAAGATCTTGTTGCACCTGAAGGTTTCCAATGGCTGCGTGAGTTTCGAGTGTTCCCACCTTTTGCGGCTTCTCTTACGGTACATTTCCCAGGAGACGACAAGCTGAATATTCTGAATTGTGCTTCGCCAATCTCTGCCCGTTATACACGTTTATTCTGTCCAATCACACGCAACTTTGACAAAGACGCTCCGATTGAAGACACAATCAAGTTCAACTTGCAGGTATTTGAAGAAGACCGCGAGATGGTCGAGTCACAGAAACCGGAGGATCTGCCCCTTGATCTGCATGCCGAGGCCCATATTCCCGCAGACCGTACTTCGATTGCTTATCGTCAATTGTTAACGGAGCTTGGCTTGGGACGAAATTACACATCGTAAATTAAATCATATATAAGTTCAACTAATGAATATTTAATTGAACTTATGTAGGTGTTCTTCAATCTCAGGCAAGCTATCGATGATGGATGTCGCGCCTAAAAAGTCTTGAAGTACTATCCTGCGGTCTCTGGGGAATGGGTTGAAAATTTTCTTAGGAACTCAGGACATCTTATTTGGCCTCTAGGTCCTCATTTAAAATTGTAAGGAACCTCAGACTCGTTATTTCCCAAAATCCCCCGATAAAAACACTTCATACGGCTGTTTATTCTGATATAACGTGTCACAGATTCTTTAGATTTCTGGGCACGCTTCAAACCCTTGATTAAGACGCCTACGATTCGTTAGCACTCCATGCTCCGGACACGTTCAGGTATGCATCGGCTTTCAGCAGGTTTGAAGACAACTTTAATCAACAAAAGAAGCGTTCCTTTGCGGACGCTTCTTTTGTTATACCTAATTTAACTAAAATACTTATGTGTATTAGATAAACCTCGCCTCAGGAACGTCATCTTTCCTCTTGATTATTCGTATTCACAGGAAGCTCTCTATAATACGGACAGCCCGGCTCATGAATAATACGTGGATCAACCCAAGTGCCCCAGTACGGAAGACGGTTCACGTAAGGTTGCATGTTTGGTTGGTTGTTGGGCTGCATGTTTGGTTGTACATTGGGTTGTGTGTTGGGTTGCATGTTTGGCTGTACATTTGGTTGTACATTAGGCATTACGTAAGGCTGATGATTCACATTTGGAGCACTGTTAGAGACAGGAGCAGTTGAAGGCTGGCAATCTGCCGGCGGGCCAATAATCACTGTTTTTTGAATGGGAGCAAGTGCTTCTTGAACTTTTTTCTCATCCAGACAGTACGTATAAGCCAAAAGTTTTGCAGGTGTAAGACGTAAGGTGTCTGAGCCAAATATCGCTTCAGGAACCGGTGCATCAAAGATTGCGAGTAAGTGCGTGTGATCTGCAGTGGCCACTTCATAGTGCCACCAGCCTTGAGGAACGTTAGCCACCTGCCCCGGAGTAATCGGGAAATGAAGAAGCTCGTTGGTAAATGGATTAATGAGGGAAACAACTGCCGCACCGCTGATGCAGTATACCAACTCCGTTGCATTCTGATGCGTATGTGGTTCAACCACATTGCCCGTGTTGAGGAAAATATCCAGTAAAGAAGCATTGCCCAGTGTGTTTAACTGCTTGATGGAAAGAGCGTTAATATAGTTGTTCTCATCCTTCTTGAATAACGGGTTATTGCTCAAATCGTAAGTAAATTCGGTGGTTGGTAAAGTGTAATCCATGTATGAGGTTGCCAAAATAAAACGCCTGCCCTTCGCTCTCGGTTTAGGTCATAACCTATATGCCAGCTTATGCCCAGCGCCCAGATACGTGAGCCCATTTCCGCCAAGTTTTCCTCGCATAACAAATATCCCTGACTCGGACATCCCGAGAGCAGGGCTCATTGGCTATTAAAGTTCTGCTTCGTCGGAGATGTCATCACAACTAATCCCTAATGGAGTACTGTTCAAATTTACACTCTGAAGCCAACTCATTCGCTTGACCATCTCTGGCATTCCCTCGATCAAACCATCAGTTACACTCAAATAACGTAGTTTCTTTAATTTCTCCAGTTCAGGCGGAAGCTCACAAATACCCGAGTACCCTATATCCAGAGTTACGAGTTCGCTCAATTCACCAATCTCGGCTGGAATATGTTTCAGACCAAGATCCGACTTCTCCTTTGGCTTCCATCCGGTCGGAACATGATAAGAACTGCCGCAATAAATTCTAAGCTCTCGAAGTTGTTTCAATTTTCCAATGTCTTGGTGAATACCTTCCAAATCCGCCGTCATGATCTCCAATTCTTCCAATGATGTCAGTTCGAAAAGGGCTGGAGGAAGCGTATAAACATCCTGCTCAAAAATTGTCAAACGTTTCAAGTGCTTTAATTCCCGAATACGTTCCGGAATCTCTTTCAAGTAATGTGAACTAATATTCAGCACATCCGTCTGATGTCTAATCGCATCGTCCAGTAAGCAATGAATGTCTTGATGTCGATCTAATCTAAAAAATAACCCAGTGATTCGCTCCATTAGCTCAATTGCTTCTTCTTGTGTAATATGCATGCCATACATATTCTCATGAGCAACAGTGTAGAAGTAGTCACTTCCATCCTCGTTCAAAAAACAAAGATCATCTGGCATTGAGGGATAACACCAGTCATGAAAGCGGTTGGCTTCCTCCTTGAGGATCTGCCCTGATTCCGGCGTGCAACGATATATGTAATAAATCCCCTCTGAATACATGGCGCCACTTTTCATCATCATTTCTTCCATCGTACTGCTCTCAATCAAATACGGATCCAATCTCCGTAACACTGTAGTAACTCTTTCAGGTGTAGCTTCCTCAGCATACTTTCTATCAACCAGCACAAACCGGTCTGTCTTCTCGATCAATTCGTCAATCAACAGTTCATAGGCCGTTCCTCTTGGATCAGTGTGAAAAGCTACGGCTACCATATGTTCCCCCTCATTACTCATTATTCATCAATCTTCAATCTGCTGTATCATCTGAAACCACTGTGGCATAGGCTGATATCATCAATCCAGTCATTGGAGGCTTATTACATGGCATACGGCCCTGGTTCAGTTTCATCCCCGCAATCTGCGGGTTATCCTTACCCTTATTATCCGTCACCCCCACCGTATCCTTACCCTTATCCCTATCCATACCCGCCCATCGTTCCTGTTCCACTACCATATCCGATCGGTGGTCCTTGGTGGCATGGTGGATATCCCGGCGGTGGTTACCCCGGTGGACACCCTGGTCATTTCCCAGGAGGTGGCTATCCAGGCGGACCTCATGGAGGCGGGCCGGGTGGTCCAGGTGGACACGGAGGACCTCCAGGCGGAGGATTTCACGGACATCGTTTCTTCCAGTGGTAATCATTAAACTCATTCAAAGTACTTGTTCAGATAAAGGAGCTGCTTCGGCAGCTTCTTTATTATTGAAGGAATTGTCTAATCGTGCAGGATTTTAATAGGTGATCTCATCCATCATCTTCAGATTACGGTTCGACATGCTGAGGAGATCCGTGAAGGTAGGTGTAAGGTAATAAACAAAGTCCGGATCGTGCACGTACATAATAATCTGCCCATACGTGCCTTCCGCCGTTGGATCAAAATCGAGCATCAGATACAGTGAACCACCTGCAATTGTTGCAAAAGGAATCCATGGTTTATGGAAAAGGTATGATTTGATCTCCGGGTCCAGCTGGCTGATCTCTTCGGCAGAATAATACTCTTCAAGCTTCTCATCCACTTCACAGAAGTATTGTTTGGTCTCTCGAATCTCTTCCAATGACATCAGATAAAAGGGTGTACATCGGCCCGTCTCGGCATCACCCGGGTACAGTACATGCAACCCGTAGCCACTACCGTCTTTCCTTTGGTAAAAGGCACGAAAATCGCCAGGCAGCCGGACGCCATACTCCTTTTCGAATAGATCCAGACTTTCCTCGGATGCACCTTCCCGATGTTGATATTCTTCAAACAATTGCCGAATCTCTTGATCCTGTATTCTCTCATCTAACAAGTGATTCAACTCGTCCATTAGCACGTTTAATGATACATTCGGCTCCAATCTCACCACACCTCCCCTAACTCAGTTCTTCTCTTCTTGTAGATACTGATGATATTCCCAAAACGCTTCTTCCTCTCCGCCGCCTTCAATTAGAATCATGACTGCGTAAGATAACAAATTAAGCCATTGTTCCATCAATGTCACCTGTTCGTCGGAAATGAGGTTGTTGCTGCGAAGCATGCCTTCGGGTTCAACGGCCCAAGCACGGGCCATATGAGTAATTCCCCATAGACATGCCATGACTTCCCGATCCAGTGAAGGCCGTGCAAGTTCGGACGCCAGAACACGCAGTATCTCCATCAACTCATGAAAATTCTCCTTAATCAAATGTCCACGGAAAGGCCGCAGACTGCCAATAAAACCGTTCTCCATCTTGGGATGACTCAGATCATCATAAGAAAAGGAGTGACATTTTAATAACGTTACAGCCTCTTCACGTTCCATCCCTTCACCCCTTTGCAGGTTGTAATACGACCTTACCAGCGAAGAGGTTCTTCTCCACGCCACAACACATACCGCTCCAACTCACGAAGAGTGCCTGTACCGATCGCGTACTCGTCCATTTCTTTGGAACGAAGATCAAGCACATGCAGCATGCCACCATATGTACCAACTGCCAGCTTGGACTGCTCTGGTGATACAGCGAGAGAATAGATCGTACTACCCACAAAATGACGCCATACTTCCTTACCCTCGCCATTTACACAATATAGATAACCATATGCATCCCCAAGCACCATGCCCGCCTCTATTTCCACTGCTGCATACACTCGTGCATTCTCATCCATCACTGGCCAATCTTCCTTCGTTTCGTTGCCTGCGATTGATTCCAGCGGGACCAGTATCGTGACCCCGTTATAGAAATGACATGCGTTAAACCAGACGTTCTGGTTATTACTGGTGAATGCCGCATAATGAGGGTAGCTCGATTCTGGATAGAGAGAGTATGTCTTGTTCAGCTGGCGGTCCATCACCATATGATTGCTTCCTTGGCTGCCATAGGCAATCCATCTACCATCCCTTGATACAGCTGCATGTCCCATATCTATCTGTGTATCCTCTAGCTCATACTCTTCGATCTCTGCCAGATCGGGATGAAGCAAGGTCACCTGGGCTTGTGTGACGAGATATATCCCGTATCTTGAATGTATGAGTAGTGCTTTGCCTTCATCGATAGGTATAAGTCCTTCAAGTGTCCGTTCGGGATGCTCACAGTCCGCAAGTGATTCAATCCGAGGTAATGCCGACTGTATCCGGGCTTGAATATCTTCCCATTGATATGTCGCTATCTCCTGTCCTTCCAACTTGCGATCTGGCTGACGAATGATACGAATCCCATCCGGTCCTGCAAGCGCAAAGTCAAGTCCATCCGATGAGCAACCTGCAAAAGTATATGGAGAGATCAACTGCCATCCGTGCTGATCCATCGTATATATCTGACTATTCTCCGTGAAAATCCCCGTATTACATACAATCGTTTCCTCGTTCAGATAACCTACAACTTTGACCGCTTGCATGGAAGCCTGAAACGCCTCGTTCAATGGCCACGTCGCTGCGGGTAGCTCATGTCGAAGCACCTCCACATCACCATGGAGATTGGCCTGTCTCACCATATGGAATACTTCAGTACTCATTCCGCTTCTGGAGTCTCCCTCCAACTCGGATTCATCCGGTTGCTCTCCCTGCATACTTCTCCGGACAAATGCATTGACATCCCTTGCATAACGCTTGCCTTCATTGCGCCATTGTTCCGCAATGTCTTCCTTTAACCAACTCATAGGTGTCCCTCCACTCTGCCCCTATTCATATGCCGTACAATGATGTGCCTGCAAGAACATACTGATTTCGTTATCCGTCGCCTCCTCCGCACCATTCTTTTCTTCATAGAACAGGGCAACTTCTCTCCCAGCTGCATAGTTAAATCGTAAATATCCTCCCATCGACACCATGAACATCTTGCACATGTACTCATTCTCCAACACAGCATCCCACTTAAATTCTGTTTTGCATGTATCGGCGAGTTCCTTCATGGAGCTTCCCTGTTCCGTCCCTGAAAAATGGTAAAACGTATGTTTCCGCAGCTCATTCCACGGCTCAAAGTAAAGTGGCGTTATTGGTTTATCCTGATGGTAATACCCACAATAGATCCGGTCCAGCGTTTCGCCAAATTCAGTCTCCGAGCATGTCCATAAGGTGATATTTTCATCATGACGCGGTAGCCACAACAGCCCCTCAACTTCCGGATGAACAGCAAGGAAATCTCCATCTACAGAACTGCCGATGGAGATGCACTGCTCAAGTTGATGCTGACTTATAGGCGAATCATCCGTATGTATCCAAAAATCATATTCAACAAAAGGCTTCAACACTTCTGGGTCCGGTCTCTGCACATTCATCCACCCCGTATATGTACCTTCCCCGTAGTGCTCAATCCAGGTGCGGTATGATAAAGGTAGCGAGATGCCGTGCTGTTGTTCAAAGTGATCCAGTTCCTCTGTTGGAACCGGCTTAAGTACACGGGATACAATATACATTTGTCGACATCTCCCATCTCAGTTTGGTTCATTCGTTTTCAGGATCTAAGCCAGTTCTTCCTGTACAATTTCAGTCCATACTCCTTTACGATTCAGAATGCGAACGGCAAAGGCATCATATCCATCACGCTTGACCTGATCAAAATGCATGCGCTCTCCCGTAATCAGTTCATATGCCCCATTTTCATCTACATCTTCGCCAAACTCTTCATCCCAAGGCACATTGTAGTAAGCCGTCAACTCTACTTCAAATATGTCCTCACCTTCAACATCCAGGTAAGGACGAAGGGGTCTGTCATGTAGTGCGTCTTCCGAATAGGTCTCACATAACATAGCATCATAGCCGTGCTTGGCGGTATCAATGAGCAGATAGCGCTCACCCGTGACCGTATGCTCCGCATATACAAGAAGAGGTGTCGAATCATGCCAGGTAATCAGATCATCTTCAGTCAAGTCACCATAATAAAAAATATGGAATTTATCATGACCATCACTCATTTGAAGTTTGCCTTTCCACTCCACTTCATCGGACTTTATGTTCTCTTCCTTCCTAATTAATCCTTCCAGATAAGCAGGTCCGTGTTGTACACCATACTCATTCATCATCTCGCCTCCGATTTGTTCATTCGAATGGTAACCACTTTGTGTTCCTCATCCACCGTCAGTTTCACATCGATGTTCAGCTTGTCACGGAATAACGCCGTAATATTGATATACGGATCGCGGGCAGCTTCGCTACTACCGCCACTATTACGGCTCATTCCCTGATGAATGATGGATTCTACCAGCTGTTTATCTCCCTTGCCGGTGTTATTGTAGGTGTAGATCACCTGCCCATCCTGATCATACAGATTCAAAACCGTTGTGAAATCATTGGCGTTCTCATACTGTCTCTCGGTCTGTACATAGTTGTGATCTGTACGTTGATAGTTTACAGTACCAGCCAGATACGGATTGTCCCCGCCTGGCTTCACATCATACTCCTTATAGGCCAGATTAAACAGGTATTGGATATGATTCATATCAATTCGGTAATAAAACTGACGGTTATCTTCCTCTTTGTCCATCGCTGCAAAACTGTTAATCAGCGGCCAGGCCCCATAGGACTTCCCATTAACATCAACGGCCAGAGCATAGTCAGATAATACTGTCTCTTTTTGAAATACACCAAATGTCTGTAAAATAAAATAAGCCGGAATCATCAACATACCCAGAATGACTGCAAAAATAGTAAGTTTAACTCGTAGTTTCATTTCTTCTCTCCTTGCGGCTTTAACTCTTCAATTTCAGTCTCATCCAGTCTTGTGCTGAAGCTTCGACAGTGTACGCACAACTACATCCCTGTTCTTCGCATCCTTGATATAAGAAGGAATACTATGTGAAGCCGTTCGTATAGGCATATTTCCGTATTTTACACGCAGGTCTGCGGAGACATAAGCGATGAGATAATTCAGATGCTCCCGATTCACAGCCCATATTATTTTTCCTCTGAAATTATCCAGGAAGTATAATTCCAGCCCGAACACAGGATCTTTCCCTGCACAAATCTCGGAAAAACACCTTTGGTATGTCGGCTTGGCGTGTAATTCAACCTGATTCACAGAACTACAATGCGGACATTCCACATGCGTCGATCGGTGAGACGTCTTCTTCTCGTCTGTGACTTCCACGTTAAACCAACGTTCACATACAGCACAATTCCCCTTGGCTTTATATTGATATACTGGTTCTTCAAAAGCTTGAGCGTAACATTCGTAACACTTCCATCCCAGTTGACCATTCCGTTGATCAATCGAAGCGTGCCCACCGCATTTGGGACATTTCACATCAATCCGCTCTCCCCGTCGAAGGACCGAATAGAAACTATACTTATACGCACCTTCATCTTCGAAACGTTTCATCCTGTATCCACCTTTCTTCTAAAACTACGACATACACAGCGTCAAAATACTCAACATTTACCAATCCATCTCTCTAAAATTATATGAAACTCCGTTGCTCAGCACAACAATTGAAGACAGATTGTTGGAAATGCCTCTAATACGACATACCCAAGTGTGTGCCTCATCACACCCGTCTCCACCTCGATAACGTAATCTATAACTAAATAACTACTGAAATGAAAGAAAACCTGCTTTTTAGATTGTGAAAAACATCACTTGAGTAAAGGTTGTGCAACTATGTTCTCCTTACTGAATGTATACAAATGGTCACTCGTATTTGCTATATTCACAGCAACTCTCTCTCACTGTAGTTCAACCGACACGGTTAAACCTGTTCACCACGATGAAGTCTCCTCCTCCTCCTCTGCGATCAGTCAACCCCCGGTGGACCCGATCATTCGCAGAGAAGGTACTACGGTATATATTGAAATGACGGCCCAGGTTACAGATGTCGAAATCTCCAAAGGAGTGATATACAACGCTTGGACATTTAATGGTACCGTCCCCGGACCCGTCCTACGAGTGACCGAGGGAGATACCATGGTGTTCACGTTGAAAAATAAAGATTCCAGCCTGCCTCACTCCATGGATTTTCACGCTGTACATGCTGCTCCCAGCAGCAAATTTATTGATGTTATGCCAGGCAAGGAAGGTACGTTCACCTATCCAACCTCCTCACCCGGTGTATTCATGTATCACTGTGGAACTAAACCGGTTCTTGCCCATATCGCAAACGGGATGTACGGCATGATTATTGTTGATCCCAAAGCAGGATACCCTTCCGATCACTTGGTAGACCGTGAGTATACTCTTGTTCAGAGTGAATGGTATAAAGAGCATGATTATGAAGCTTTTTTGAACGGGGAACCGGATTATGTCGTATTTAACGGCAATGATTATGGATTAATAAAACATCCCCTGTTAGCCAAAGTAGGAGATACGGTGCGAATCTATGTCAGTAATGCAGGACCCAATGAAGTCTCATCCTTCCACGTTGTGGGTACCATTATGGACCGTGTGTATACCGATGGGAATCCACGCAACATCCAGTATGGAATACAGACGGTTATGCTTCCCGCAAGTGGTGGAGCTGTCGTAGAGTTCACCGTGACCGAAGAAGGTGATTATGCGATTGTAACCCATCAGTTCAACCATGTAGCCAAAGGAGCTGCCGCTGTTCTGCGTGTGACCAAGGATGGAACTGATCATGGTGGACCCGCGATGTCTCACTGAGACATGACAATAGATAATGGCTATACCTATCCTGAACCATTCGAGGTGATTAAACGATGATCTGTACACACGAAGCGAAGGATGCCTGTTTCTCCAAAGTATCTCTGTTCCAGCATCTTGATCCATCCGAAGCTGTCTTGTTGATCTCCCTTCTGCATACCCGCAAATATAACAAAGGCGAAGTTGTCGTCCAGGAGGGAGAACGCTCAGATACGCTTTATGTGGTTCATCAGGGAGGTGTGAAGTTATCCAAATACAATGAAAATGGCAAGGAACATATTATTCGGTTTCTGTTTCCCGGTGATTTCTTCGGACAAGATTCCCTGTTACACCAAAAACCACATGTCGCAAACGCCGAAGTTCTGGAGCCTTCGGCCATCTGCTCTATCAGCAAGCATGACTTTGACCAATTACTTGAACACGATCCGAAGCTTGCTTATCATTTCCTGCTTGCCATTACCAAGCTGCTCCGTGAAACAGATGAATGGAACAGCTCGCTAAGTGCGATGACAACGGAACAGAAGATTGCCAAGTTGCTTTTGTATTTCCATACCCGAAATCATGCAAAACATGAGATCCGCTTGCCTGTATTCAAAAAAGATATGGCTCTGTTACTCGGGATCACACCCGAAACACTTAGTCGTAAACTTGCCATGATGCAAACTCAGGGACTGCTTCAGGTTACAGGAAACTGCATCCTTATTCTGCAATTGGAGCAGCTTAGGGAAAAAATTGAATCGCCTGCCCGAAGCCAATGAACTGGGTAAGAAAGCTTGTGGATGCGAGGAAGCTGTTTTGGCAAAAAAGAGTATCCGATCAGAAACCACTCTGTTCGGATACTCTTTTTATATAAATTCAACCAATAGATCGGAAGCTTGTTCTGTCATCTACAGATCCAGCAACAGCGACACAAGCAATCCCATAGATGCAATCAAACCCACAATTGGCCCACCCTCTTCAAAGGCTTCCGGCATCATCGTCGAGCAGATCATGGCAATGATTCCGCCACCTGCAAATGCACCAATCGCTGCACCCATCTCCTCTGGAAGCTGCTCCAGAAACAGATATCCACCCAGTGCTGCAATCGCGGAGATCAATAGTACACTAAGCCACATTAATATGATTTTGCCACGACTGTATTTGCCCTGTAGTCCAACCGTACTGGACAGACCTTCAGGAATGTTGCTGACAAAGATCGATACTACCAGGACCACACTGACACCGTTACCGGCCAGTAAGCTGGCACCAAGCATGATGGATTCCGGGATAGCATCCATTACTGTTCCTGCAAAGATCCCAAGCCCGCTTTGGTTCGAGTCTCCCGAATTTGCCGAACGTTTACGCCCTGCCCCTCCCTTTGCAGAAACGAGCAGGTCAAACAAGGTATACACGACGGCACCCGCCGTAAATCCAATGGCTGTAGGTATTATTCCTCCATCATTCAGCGCATCTCCGAGAAGTTCAAAGGTCGCTGCACCAATTAATGTTCCTGTCCCAAAAGCCATGATCCAGCCAATAACTCGTTTGGGAATCTTTAGAAACAAGGCTGCGAGTGCGCCAATGACAACCGCTGAGGCAGAGATGCCGCCCCACATGAATGCAGTCCACATCCGGGCCGACCCCTCTCTTGTTCAATCATATTCTATCATTCCATTAACCCAGGTTGAGTAATCAAAAACAGTGATGTGGCTTTACGGTGATCTATATCACCTGATGTGTTCAAAAATCACGTTATGATGAAATGATGTCGTCGTTCAGAACTATGAACACAGAGAGGAGAGATTCTCATGAGTAGGGTAAACAAAGATACAACAACGGAGTTTCTACAACAGTTCCCCATCTTCCAGGACCTTAGCCCCGAGGAATTAAAGCAAGTCGAAGATATCGCCATTTCCAGAAGTATTCAGAAGAAATCGGTTATTTTCAGCGAAGGAAGCGAAAAAGAAGCTGTCTTTTTTATCCGTACCGGCATTGTAAAGGCTTATAAAACCGATGAGAACGGGCATGAACAGATTGTCTCTTTCCTCAAAACAGGAGATATGTTCCCACACACCGGCTTTTTTAATGCGCACCCTTACCCGGCCACCGCAGAAGCCATTACCCCTACCGAACTACTAGCCATACCTGTCCGACTTTTCGAACGATTAATGCTGAGCACACCTTCAATTGCGATCAAAATTATGCGTGTGCTCGGTGATAAAATAAGAGAATTACAGGATAAATTGCAGGTGCTCTCTGGTCAGGATGTACGCAATCGTGTACTTTCCTTCCTTCTTATGCTCGCAGATCAGCATGGACAAATGCATGGAGACCAGATTATCATCAACCTGCCCATGACACATCAGGAGTTTGCCAACTCCATTGGAACTACAAGGGAAACAGCGAATCGGCTTTTAAACCAGCTTACAAAAGAGAATTTGCTCGAAGTGGATCGCAGCCGGATCATCATTCATGATTTGCAAGCTTTGAAGGAACAAAGGGATACGTGACCACCCTGCACCCAGCTACACTGTTTTCTCCCACGCTATTACATTACACTGTGTGTGCACAAAGAGACCTTAACGACCTTAATCGATGTTAAGGTCTCTTTCGCATGCGCAATTAGCAATATACGTATCAGGATATTGTTATTTTTGGCTTGCCCATGGCACTTTTTCCATACAGGATTCTGACTCAAATAAGGCGAGACTATGACATTAAAAAATGTGTGAGCAGGCTCACACAGCCCCCTCCTCACGTTTTCTATAATCAAATTGCAACGCCACACTATCCCATTTGGAGGAATGACACATGAACACATACGCAGCAACCATTAATGCCACGGAGTATCCACCGCATTTGAAACATAAAGTTATTTTCGAAACGTTTGATCAGTTGCAACCACAGGAATCCATGTTGCTCATTAACGATCACGATCCTAAGCCCCTACGATTCCAGTTCCAGTCCACACATCCCGATGGCTTCAACTGGGAGTATATTGAGCAGGGTCCTACAACCTTCCAGGTCAAAATCAGCAAATTATAGATTGGAGCTGAACCGCTATGGCGCACGTTGAAATCATTGACGATACTACACTCCGCATCACGCTGCGGCTGGAAGACGCTACAACCATGGTTCAAATGGCACAGCGTGAGCAAGCGGAATATGCGCAAGAGATTATCACCATTTACGAAATAATGCCTGTGTTCGAATATACTCATTTCTGTTTTTACGCCTATGACAGTGCAAGACTTTTTGAGCGTGTGCTCGGCATCGACCCCAAAGCCTACCTGTCCTTCTCCCTCGATGCGCCGGAGTCATTCTTCTATGCGCTGTACGGTGGAATGGCCGCCCTGTATGAATCAGCGCTACAGTTGGTACAGCAGGCGGATGCAGCTAGTGCAGGATCGGATGTGAACGCACATGTCTCCATCTGATGTCCATATTGTTGAATTGGATGTGCGTCCTCATCTGAGTAAAAAGTTAGAGCCGTTTCAGCTGATCATGGACACGGTCAAAGGCCTTCAGCATGAAGACGTCTTTGTACTCCATGCTCCATTCAAACCAACGCCCCTGCTCGGTATTCTCAAGATGAAAGGATACTCCAGCACATCGGAACGAAAAGGTTCAGATCACTGGGTTACCACCTTTGTGCACAAAAAAAATAAAACCGATGCCAAAGCATTATCTGCAATAGTTTTATCTGGTTCGGAAGTCGATTCTGAGCCCGGTTCAGACGAAGAATCAGCTTCGTGCAAAGGCCATCCGGAGGAGCAAGCTGTTGCGATTGAAAACTTTGAATCTCTACAGGCGCCCAACGTTATACTGGACAATCGCGGATTGGAACCGCCACAACCCATGATGCGAACACTTGCCGCACTGGAACGTTGCAAACCTGGGGAAGTCGTACTGATTCATAATGACCGTGTGCCAGTCTTCTTGATTGAAGAGTTAAACAATCTCGGTTGCCCCTTCACGGTTGAGGATCAAGCCGATGGTACTGCCAAAGTGAGAATTGAAAAAGGGTAAGGAGGCAAAGGCCATGTCCAGGTTGCCGTTTCTTTTTATCATCACGGGCATCTTTGGATTTGTAATGTATCACGCATTCTCCCTGCTCTCGCTGACAGGCTGGCTTGGTGATGAACTCAGAGGACCTGAAGGCTGGTTTCATGCCCATCTGTTTGTACTCGGTTGGGCAACCATGTTGGCTATGGGCGCCGTTTATCAGTTGATACATGTTATTTTGCAATCCAATATCTACAGTCTGTTTCTTGGTTATTGTCATTATTTCTTGTTCAGTATCGGAATCGTGGGCATGTTATACGGCTTCATTCGTGCAGATGTCATCTGGATTGCCGGTTCTGCTACACTCGCGCTCTCGGGCATTCTGTTATTCGGGTGGAATATGGGCGTTACCCTCTTCCGTGCCTCACAGTGGAATCCGGTAACGGTCAGCGCAGCTTGTTCCTGTCTTTATCTGGTTCTTACCGGGCTGTCCGGTATGCTGATGGGTCTGAATTTTGCCTTTGGTGATTGGAATGGTCTGCATGAACGATTATTCGGTGCACATATCTGGATGGGAACACTAGGCTGGTTTGGCATGTTAATTACCGGCTTCAGTTACAAAATGCTTCCGATGTTCTACCTGTCCCACGATTATTCCATTCGACTGCAAAAAGTGGTCCTGGTTCTGTGGAATGCAGCTGTAGTTACAGGTGTTATCGCATTTCTGACAGGTATCAAGGGAGGATTGCTCTGGCTTGCGCTCTTACTTCTAACCGCCACCCTTCTCTTCTATGTGTATCACTTGGAGCAAATTCAGGAGAAACGGCACAAAAGTAACCCAGGTCCGGGCATTCGCTGGTCTGTGTATGTAAGCCGTGCGTTTGCTGTATATGCTGTTGCACTACTGATCTATTCCTCGCAAGGGACTGAGTTGCTGCTCCATCCACGTGTTGTTCTGCTGTCTGGATGGGTATATCTCGGGGGCTGGGTGTCTCTCACCATACTTGGTTATGCCTCCAAAATCGTGCCTTTTCTATGGTGGACCCACAAATATGGCAAGCAGGCAGGCAGACCCGGAACACCGCTGATGGCAGGTATGCTGAGTGAACGGTATGTCAATTGGGGTATGCTCGCCATGGTCGTTGGAAGCCTTTTGCTTATCAGTGGAATTCTGATTAATCTGGCTGAGGTCATGATGGTTGGAGGGACGATACTGTCTCTTGTCTCCATCATTTATATAACAAATATTGCTTTGGTATTCAGACGTTAACATTAATAAGGTGGACTGGAGAGTGAACATGATGGAACAAACCACGCATTTGCTGGAATGTCTCAAGGAAGTGTATGACCCTGAATTAGGTGTCAATATCGTTGACCTGGGTCTGGTGTATGAAGTAAGGGAAGAGCCTGAACGGGTACATGTACGGATGACGCTGACTACACCAGGTTGCCCGCTGCACGATACAATTGTCGGTGCGGTGAAATGGGTTTTGCAGGAAAATACAAATAAGACCGATATTGATGTTCAAGTCGTGTGGGAGCCACAATGGTCTCCACAGCTGATGTCGAATGAAGCCAAGGAAATGCTGGGATACTTCTAGGCAGAATGACGATAGACCGGATGAATGAACAAGTTGCTGGCGGAATACAAAGAAGCGTACTTAAATCTGATGTTCTCAGACCCAGGTATGCTTTTTGTTTTGCGATGGGAACCACACTTGGTCAAGGCATTCTTGAATAAAAAATAAATAAGGAAACTCCAGAATAGAGTTCCCCTTATATTGGTACCGATCAGTGAATCATTCTAACGATTCCTTGATGTTAGATGTCCTTTGCATAGGATGCTGCTGGCACTTTGTTTAACACCACGAACAAACGGACCTCCTGATCTCCTGTATTATGGAATGCAAACTCCACTTCACCGCCGCAATGAATTACATCCTCTTGTTTCACCTCTTGTTCTTTTCCATCCAGAATAAGTGTGCCTGTGCCTTCGACTACCAGCAAAATAACGTCTGTGCCCGGATGTTTATGAACGGGAAGCTGCTGACCTGGCAGAAAATGAAGTACAAAGGTCACTCCACCACCCTGTTGGAATAAAACTCGTTTCGTGAAACGGTCCTCACTGAATGTTTTGACTTCTTGCAATGACGTGATACTCATGATAATCGTCCTCCTCGATAATATAATCTGTGAATACATTCATCTTATCGCAAAAAAGCCCGCGTTTCCTTGATCTGAATCAAGAAATGCGGGCAATGAACAAATCATGGGTCGGTCCTCATGACCGTTTGTTTCTAAGATGGTTACACCATCATTTTGCGCAGAGAAGCGATATATCTCGAACGTATAATGATGAAATAAAACGTCTGTGCAAGTACAAAGGCACCAAATACAGTCAATACCGGCATCGTATAATTGGTAATACCGAATTCAGTCAGGAATGGCTTAACTACGACCAAAGTTTCAATGATGGCTACCCCGATCGGTAAAAAGAACAGAATAGCAATCTGAACGGTGGATGATCGTTTCATCTCCTGGAAACTGAGACCCATTTTCGAAAGAGAATGCACCATCTTTCCATCCGCTTCAAGATCGGTATGCAGTCTGAAATACAGAAAGCTTGCAGAAGAGATCGAGAAAATCAATCCGATAAATACGCCCAGAAAGGTAAAGAGTGCTGTACCCTGTCTGAATCTTTCAAAATTATCGTACCGCGTACTCAGATATCCAGACTGGTTATCCGTTGAAGCGTTGCTGCTTCGGATGGAATCCGCGGAGGATAGAAGCTGATCGCTAACCATGGCTTCCGAAGAGTGGCGATCAGGTACAGCATGACCCCATGCAGGGATCTGATACAGATATTTACCAGATATCATATTATCTTTGATCTGTTGGGCAATCTCTTCATACTTCTCATCCGGGAGGACAACTACACCTGTAGCATAGAGTAGGGTTCCAAACTGTGGATCGATATCTGTATCCGTAACCCTAACTTCCAGCGGACTAGCATTCAGAGTCAACGTCAACTTGTCTCCCTTCGCATAATTACGAAATCTGTTGCGCTTTATCTGATCCTGACCCTTCTCATTGCGGGTATCCACAAATACAGCGGACCCGGTATCCAATTGGAACATCTTTCTCCCTTGTGTCAGATTGTATTGGTTGTATTGACTAAGCGGCATAACCGAGACAGCACTCTGATCTGCATCAGACCAGAAATATTCAATATAGACTTGCTGATAATCCAAGCCTGCGGCTTCAAGTTTCGAATCAATAGCGCTCATATCCAATTGCTCTGTTGGTCTGAATACGTTGTATTGAATTGCAAAATCGTTGTTTGTAAACTGCTCCCGGTTCTCTTGATCCAGTGACAAAATTACAACCGCACTCATTGAAGCAATCGCAATCACCACGGTCACCATAAAGAGCATGCGGGCATTATCCTTCATTTTATAGCTCATCTCTGAGATCCACAACAGACGTGTACCATGCCATACGGTTTTACGATTACGCTTCAATAAACGGATGATAAGCACGGAAAGTTGTGAATAGAAGAAATACGTCCCGGCTATCCCTGTTACTGCTGCAAGCATGATTGTTCCGCCATTTAACCCGTTGCGGAGTACCACAAAACCTACTGTAAGTAATGCAAAACCCAGAAGTGAGAAGAACCATGAAGCTTTGGGCTCTTTTTTAGGTTTGTTGGTTCCCGTCAAAAGTTCTAACGTCCGTTTGTTTCCGATAAAAACCAATGTGAAAAGTGAAATGCAGAAAAATAATAACAGAAAGGCCCCGATCGTAATCAGAATCGCTTTCACGGGAAAATAAAAGGGCAGATCATCCATCCCGATAAAACGAGTGGTTAACATCAGGAACAGCTTGGACAACAACATACCTCCGCCGATACCGGCAATAATGGACAGGCATCCGATCAACATGTTCTCCAGAATGACCAATCTCCGAATCTGTGCGGGTTCTGCACCAAGTATGGTCAGAATGCCAAACTCTTTATTCCGTGATTTGAGAAAAGCACTGATGGAGTACATAACAAAGAAAAATGCAAACACATACACGATAATCGAAGCGATCTGCATCCCCGTAGCGGTTGTGTCACCCATTGGCAACTCTGTCACATATGGATGATAGATAAATACCGCATAAGCGAAGAATATCATGACCATAAACACACTACTTAGAAAAAAAGCAATATACGCTCGCCCATTCCGGCGAATATTGTTAAACGCGAACTGAGGAAAGCTCATGTGAATTCCCTCCCCAGAAGGATAAAGTATCAATGATCCGTTGGAAAAACGTCTGTCGATTATCTCCGCGGTGCACCTCGGCTGCCAGTTTTCCGTCCTTAATGAACACGATGCGGTTGCAATAACTTGCCGCAAGCGGGTCATGTGTGACCAACATAATAGTTGTTTTCTCCTGCTGGTTCATCTGTTCAAGTGACTCCATGACCGCTTGGGATGACGTAGAATCCAGGGCACCGGTGGGTTCATCCGCCAAAACAATCGAAGGCATATTGATCATGGATCTCGCAATGGCTGTTCGTTGCCGCTGTCCACCCGAAATTTCGTAGACTCGTTTATCCAGAATATGATCAATCCCGAGCTTCGCTGTAATGCGATGTAGTCTGCTCTCCATCTCCTTTAGTTTGACCTTGTCCAGTGTCAATGGAAGTACAATATTCTCAGCAACCGTCAGCGTGTCCAACAGATTGAAATCCTGAAAGACAAATCCGAGTTCCCGACGTCGGAACATGGCAAGTTCTTTCTTTTTCATATCAAACGGGTTCATTCCATTAATCAGCACCTTGCCCGAGCTGGGTTCATCAATGGTGGAGACCATGTTTAACAATGTGGTTTTGCCACTGCCCGACGGGCCCATAATACCCACAAATTCACCTTGTTTGATTGTCAGATGAATATCACTAAGGGCTTGAGTCTGCACTTTGCCCTGATATACTTTGTTCAGTCCTGATACCTGTAACATTTCCATGCGTAATTCCCTCCTAATCCGTCATTCTTTATACGTTAATTCTATTCTTATCCTAACTGACCTCCCGTAACGGTGCTATCGAATTACCTTAAACTTCCCTTACAACGCGTTTAAGGTTCTGTTCCCCTGCCTTCTCTATCACACTTCTGTGCATTAAAAAAAGCACCTCGCCCATGGGCAAAGCGCTCTTTACTTCGGATATTTCGAATGAATCCAGCTGAATCTGACCAACGTTCCCTCATTTGGCTCCGAAAACAACTCCACACGGTTATCCAGGCGGGCACTGATCTCACGAACCAGATATAATCCCATTCCAGTAGATTCGTGATATTGTCTGCCCCGTTCACCTGTAAAATAGGGATTGAATACGCGATGAATATCCTCGGACGAGATGCCGATTCCCTCATCCTGAATGTCCAGGATTGTACGCTCTTCCTGCTTATAGCCTGTAATGATCACTTTTTTGCCTGATTTGCTATCGGAATAGTTCACGGCATTGGTCAAAATCTGGGTGAACATGAACCGTAGCCACTTGGAATCACTGTATATCTGAAGGTCGCCCTCCATACGGATATCCGGCGTAATGCCTCTGCGAATAAACAAACGTCGGTTCTCTGCAATGCTACTCCGAAGCACCTCATGCAGAGACAACAGCTCCACACGAAAATCCCCTTCGAACTGTTCAAGCCTTGATGAATGCAAGACCATTTCAAGTCCTTTGCGCATTTTATCCAGCTCATCCTGAATACTTCCAGCCGTCTCATCGTCCACATCTTCCAAGGTCAGTTGGATAATGGACAACGGGGTCTTCATCTGATGAACCCAGCGATTCATGAATACCACCTGCTGTTCCTTGCTAGTACGTAACTGCCCCATCTCGTTCTGCCGATTACGCTCCAGTTCATGTAACAATTCCTGGATGGCTTCCGCCACGACCGAATTTCCAAGCGTTTGGAAAGGTTCGTTTACCAGTTTTCGTGGTTGTTCAAGCAGACGATAATACGCTCGCAGCTGGAAGTAACGTATGATCAGATAGACCAACAGCACAACAGTACTGATCAGCATGCCATAGAGAACAATCTTCATCGGACGGCCCTCACCAGAAAGCCAGTAGACACACGGAACCAGCAGCATCTGTAACACATAAAATCCAACTAACATCTGGTGGTCTTTCAGGAACAGTCTCATTTCCCTTTCCCCTGTGAGGACGAATCCAGATCCAACACACGATAACCCGCTCCGCGAACCGTCTCCAAAATCTCTTCTGCACCCAGCTCCTTCAACTTCCGGCGAACACGTGTAATATAGACATTCAACGTATTATCATCAATAAAATGCTGATCTTCCCACATCTGTTCTAACAATTTTTCTCGGCTGACAACCCGACCTGCCTTCGCCATTAGTGCTTCCACCAGTATCGCTTCCTTCTGTGTCAGCTCTGTTAAACGTTCCTCATACTCCAGTACGAATCGCTCAGGATAGAGGATCATGGGACCATTCTTCACTGTTACTTCCTGCTGAACAGCAGCGTAAGAACCATAGGCTCTGCGCAGCTGACTACGGACTTTGGCAAGAACGACTTCATATTGAAAAGGTTTTGTAATATAATCATCTGCTCCATGTTCCAACGCCATAATCTGATCCATACCACTATCACGAGCCGATATGAATAAAATGGGACATATGGAATGTGTGCGTATCTGCCTGCACCAGTAGTATCCATCATATTGAGGCAAATTCACATCCATCAGCACAAGGTCCGGATTCACTTCCACAAATTCATCCAGTACATGACGAAAATCATCTGTGATCTGTACCTGGAATCCATTTCGTGTCAGATAAGCCGCCAGTAATCCTGCTAACTTGGCATCATCTTCAACCAACAATATCGACTGCATCGTTAACCCTCTTTCCGTTTCCTGACGTCAGTGTATCACATCTAGTTACCCATTCTAGTCGGAAACGGCTTGAAAATAAAGGTTTAGACCACGAGACGCCCCCTCTTCTCTGCCAAACCAATGATAGCTTCCACTCCTGAATTAAACTCAAGAAAGTCCTGCTCGACCCCATCGCTGAAAATAACACCATCCTCTGGCATCTGGGATACAATGTGCAGTTGTTGCTTTGAATGGATCTGTCCAAACACGAGATTGGCCGCAGTCGTCCGGCTCGGGAACGGTTCACGTACTGAAAAATATAAATAAGGCGCATCCCAGTTAAAATGATTCAGATCTTGACTGCTTCCATGAATGGATGCCGATGCTGTAGCGACCTCTGCTTCGGAATTCATGTTCTGCCATGCCGCCGATCCAACAATTCCGGTGGCTCCGGCCAGCACACTTTTGAACCAACCTGTCGATCCCATGCCTGTGGATACAATAATACCACTAGAGGATTGTTGTTCTGTCGATGTACCCAAACGCACTTCATAACGAGCCGATACATGTGTCTTCCGACCAATGAACAGATCATTCACACCATATAGATACTGTCCATCATTGAGTTCCACTTTGGCGAGAGTGACTTCTTTCAAGGTTCGTTGCTTTCGAATGACATCAGGGACAATGAAGCTGAGATCCTCTACAGTAAAAGGTAATAATACCCCGTCCCACCGCATCGGATCCGGATTCACACCAATGAGCGGTTGCTCGGTCACATACTTGAGGGTATTGGCTACAAGCCCATCCTGTCCAACCACGACCACGATATCCTGCTCTCCAAAGATAAAATTGGGCACATGTTCCCGATCAATCGTCTGAACCCGTCCCAATTGACCCAGTTGCTGCTGTGCCTGCTGCACAGATAGCCGATAACGACGGTCTTCCTCCATATAATCACTGAAGTCTGCGCCCAGACGTTCAATATAGAACTGAGCTTGCTGCACCGTGTTATATCGAACCACCAGCTCTTCCAGTCGGGTCCGGCGTTTCACCAGAATCAGTTTATGTTCGCTCATTCGATCATCCGCCGTGGCCTGCTGACGTACTGATTTCCCTGCTTGCTCTCTTCTTCCTAGCCTCATCTCGCTCTACCTCCTTGATCTCTGCCCGGCACAGGAGACATTAATCCTTGCAACAGATCCGGCGAGATATTAAGCTGCCCAATCTTGCCTGCATTTTCAGCCAGTTCCTGGAACGCGAGTGCGATCAGCTTATCAGAATTCATGCCCATATTCGCCATTGCTTGCAGTACATTGGGCTGTACATTTTGCAATGAGTTCATCACGGCAGCAATCTCATACGCTTTGGCATCTGCCTCGGCATTGTGATTAGCAATAGTTAACTCAATCAGTTGCTGCTTACGTTCCTCCATCGCTGTATTAAACTGAAGCTGCTCCTGCTCCATCTCGTTTTGTTTCTGTTTCACCGAGCGTTCTGTCTGCAATTGGGTCTCACGAATTTGCTGTTTCTTCGTCTCTACGGCAATTTCGGTGTTCAGTTCGTTCTCTTTCACTCGTCTTTCCTGTTCAATCGATGCATTCCGACGTACATAGAGCGCTTCATCTGCCTGACGCAAAATCTCTTCCCGCGCCTGTGCTTCCAATGCACGCATCGTCTCTTTATTAGGCAGAATGGCCAGAATCGATAGACTCATCAACTCAACGCCCAATTTCTCCAACTCTTCACTTTGCACAACCTCGCGTTTCATGCTGCTTGCCAGCCGTTCACTGGATTGAATAGCTTCTTTCAGCGGCATTTGCTCCAGATGTTTCTTGGTTAGTACTTTCGCTGTGGTGATCACCCGTTGATCCAGCTTGCCGGGGTCGTCGGAGATATACCGATTTTTGCGCAAATTGTACGTGTAATTCAGGCTCTGGGTTATTTTCAGGTAATCCACAATTCGATAGCTTAGCTGCCCTTGCACAGTAACCGTCTGATAGTCCGCTGTAATCTCTTCGAACATGAACGGTACATCCACCGAGGATACGGGTAGAACCACTACCGATGTGGTCGGCTCATAATAATAGAAAGACAATCCTACACCTTGACGCTGTACCTCACCATTTTTCACTTTCATGACATATTCACTGGGTTGAAATTTCGCAAATCGGAATCCAAACATAGCTCATTCCCCATTTCTTTAATATTGTCGTTTTGATATTATCGAAATGATAACAAATGGATTCAATATTGTCAATACGACATTAACAAAATGTTTATATGCCTATTTAGAGAAAGCGGGTCCGTTCTATATAAGTTGAACTAAAGATTATTTACACTGACACTCCGATGACAGAATAACCTTCTAATCGCTGTTATCCCCAGATTTTTTCGATTCCCTTTTCTAAAGGGAAAATCCGGTGATAAAGGCGAACGCTTCGCTTTTTCAGTTTTTTCTGTCCTCTCCGTTATCGTGTAAATCAATAGTTAAACTTATATAATCTCTTTTCACAAAAAATAAAGAGACCGAATCCTATGATCCGATCTCTTTACCTGCTTTGTTATTTTCTATTCATGCGTGTTAATGATGCCATTAGGCACCTTTCGTAATCAAAAGCGGACTTTTCTAACTATCTCTAATACAGTTGTTCCATCATTCTGGCGACTGCAACAGCCCCTTGTGCACGGTTCGCTGTTTCTTTCGGAGCAAACGTGCCATCAGGCATGCCATTTAGCAGTCCAAGTTGTTGCATCGAGGCTACAGCTTCTTTGGCGTATGCTGAGATCTCGGTGTTGTCTACAAACATCATATTTCCTTGTACAGCATTGGTCGCATCCTGATCATGTTGCACAACCTTCAGTGCTCTGTTCAGCATAACGGCCATGTCTTCTCGCGAAATACGTTCATTGGCTCCGAAGCTTCCATCTGCCCGGCCTTGAATAATGTTCATTTCAATTCCAAGTCGTACTGAATTGGCATACCACTGCCCTTCCTTCACATCCGTTGGGACTGAAATAGATGGATCCGGCTGGTGTGTATCACCAATACCTTTAATAATCATTTGCAAAAATTGTGCTCTAGTCAGTTCACCTTGCGGGGCAAAACGAGTTGCGCTCATCCCCGTAATAATCCCTTTACCATATAGGTTCTGCACCTCTTGGAGAGCCCAAATGTGATTTTGCAGATCATTTAATGGTACTTCAACTTCTGCAATGACATAACTGCTGGATTCCAGCGGTTTGAACGTCATCGTTTTGGTCTTGTCATCGTACTTGGAATACGTAACAGGCTTCATTTCTCCACTTGTGGATATGGAATGTACAACCATAACTACATCATTTTTCTTAGGTTGTTCCACATTGGATAGAGCAACTTCAACCGCTCTGTTTGTCCATTGCAATGGCTTATTGTTCATTAACAAATTCACATCAACAATCGCATGATTACCGATCGCTGCTTTTTGCGATGTGGACAGTGTATCTGTCGATCCTTTTGCCACTACGATATCGAACGTTCCCTCAGTCTCCGCAATGGTTAGTGGGAGTGATCTCAGAGGAACACGAACGGTAGTCTGTCCTACAACTACATCTAGGGATTGCACTTCCTCGGAACGAACCCATGCTGCCAGCTGACTTGCAGCCAATTGGAATGTGACTGTCTTGGCTCTGTCAGGCACATCTGCAATCAGCTTCAACGTACGATTTCCTACATCCATCGATTGCAGTGCCTGAGTTAATTGGGATGCATCTGGACGAATGGAATACTTCTCATCCCCGGCTGTCGTTCCTTTTAACGTGATCGATCCCTTCTCCGGTGCAGTACCCGCTCCAACTGGTGGGGTTACAGATGGATTCCCTGTCGATGGTGCTGTTCCCGGGTTGGAAGGTTGTGAAGGTACACTTGGTTCTGATGGCTGGCCAGGGCCAGGTGTTACATCTTGACGTACAAGCTTACTCACAGCATCTTGTAACGCACGATCCGCATTGCTCACATCTTGCATTGAAGATTCAACATCCAGAATGAATGCCTTCGCTTCAGAAAGTGCCTTACTAAATACATTCCAGCTTGATGTCGTGTATTCGGTTTGTTTTAATTTCTCAGCGGCATCTACAGTAGCTTGCAGTGCAGTTTTGTCTGCCGGGAACGTACCGTATGCTTCAAATTCCATGAATCCTACCCATGTGGGACCTGTTTTAATCGTTACCCGAATGTAACGGCCCTCCGTGCCTTCTGGAAGTACATGGCTAGGTGCGGTCGATACAACAACATCACTTGTGGTGTCCACTACTTTCACAAAATTTTTGTTATCGTTGGACACTTCAATCGTATATTTGATACCACCACTCCACATGGACATCTCGATCTTGCGCAGGTTTGCGACTTGCCCCAAATCTACTTGCCACAAGCTGTCAATACTCTTATCGGTCCCCCATGAAGTGTTCGGATCGTTGTCAATTGCACCTTCAGGAGAGTTGGCTTGATTGCCTCCTGTCCCTGCACTACTTGAAGCCGTTGCCGTTTTTCCCGTTGTTAAAGCCTCCAGAGAGACCAGATTAGTAAAGGCTTGTTTCAACGTACTCAGTGCTGAATTCACCTCAGACTGGACAACAGCATTGTTATCTCGGACCTGAATCGCTGCCTGCAAAGACTGTTCCAATACAGACCAGCTCCGGCGTGTATAGGAAGATTTAGTCTGCTGATGCATTTGTTGAATGTACTGGTGCAGTTGTGTTTTGTCCACATTGGATAGACCTTGAATGGCATCATGCAAACGTTTAACCGCTGTATTCGCATCCGTCTGTGTTGCTCTTGGATCATTCACGACCTGCTCAGCGCCTTCCAGCGCTTTGGTCAATACCGCCCAAGTGGCCGCAGACCAGTCAGTCTGCTGATACGTACGCGCTTCCGCTATTTTAGCTCTGAGCTCGTCAAGCTGCGGGGCGATAACCTGCATCTGCTGCATCACACGTTCCAATGCTGTTGTCGCTGCATCTGTATCTGATTGAGTTACCCCACCCGGCGTGTATGCCTGTTGGTATACATCATTTGCTGCCGAGATCGCCGGAGCCAGAGTCACCCAGCTTTCCGGAGTAAAATCAGTCTGTACCAATGATTTGGCTCGTGTAAGTGCCGCATCAAGTTGCTGGCGGTCTGCGGGCAGAAGACTTAATCCACGTTTGTACACATCAAGTGACCATAACGCTCTGCCTTCATACGAATGCCCGCCGTTGGCCGGAAATTCATCATAGTCAAACATCGCTTGGTTCTCCCATGCATTACCTTCGGATGCAATCCAGCCTACACCCGCCGGAATCCACGCTGGCTCCCAGTAGAAGAAACCTGCGCCATGATTATCTGGCACGTTCGCAATCATGTCCATAATGCCGGCAATAGCATCATATTGACCTTGAACGGTTGCGGGGAAGTCTGCTCCCCCAACATGAAGCGCTTCATCTGATCCAATGATGTTACCGTGTGCATCCCCGTTTTTGTAGGAAAACGGATACGATGTCTCGGCAATAATCACGTCTTTTTTGAACTTGTCAGATACTTCATTCATGGTCTTCTGCACATCCGCAAATGTTCCATGCCAGAACGGATAATAGGAAAGTCCGATGATATCGTACTTCAGTTCGCGTTTCTCCAGCTCACTGAAATACCAGTCGAACGTATCCGCCTTGCCACCTTCAGCCAGATGGATCATGATTTGAACCTGATCTCCACCTTCTACTGCACGTACAGCATCAACTCCGCTTTTTAGCAATGCAACATTTTGCTCGAAATCCACGTCACTGCTCAAGCCGTTCAGAACACCACTGTTGATCTCATTACCGATCTGCACCATATCAGGCATGGCGCCCTCTGCTTTCATTTCTCTCACAACTTCATACGTATAGTCGTATACGGCCTTCTTCAACTCATCGGGCGAAAGACCTTCCCAAGCTTTAGGACGAAGCTGCTGGCCTGGGTGCGCCCACTCATCCGAGTAGTGGAAATCCAGCAGGATCTTCATACCTTTTTTCTTCACCCGCTCGGCCAAACGAATGACATCGTCCTTGTCGTTGTATCCCCCTGATTTCTGTGGATCATTCCACAGACGAAGACGTATGTAATTGACACCGCGATCCTTGAGAATATCGAGCAAATCACGCTCTGTACCGTTGCTGTCCACGTATTTTCCACCTTTGTCCTCAATGGCAGTCAACGTGGAAATATCAACACCTCTAACATAGTCTGCACGATATCCCTCAACGATCACCTTAGCTTTAAGCTGAGGTTCTGGAGGTGCACCATATACAACTCCTGTTACCGTAAATTCGCCTGCAGAGGCGTATTGCATAGGGTCGATATGATCCCAAGTCACAGGTACCATTCCCGATTTTTCATTCTGAAACTGTGCCTTTACCTCGTTGGGCAGAATTGGCGACCTTCTGGTCACCGTTCTCACTTCGATCTCATCATATCCTTTAATATTGGCTGGTTCAGTTCCTTCTGCTTCTCCCCACACTTTGAACTCCAATATTTCCGGCCAAACTCCCTCACCCTTGTAAAAGGAGATGTTCAGTCTGATGTATCGCACATCATTCTGCTGAAACGTCAGATCAGCGATCTGTTTGGGATCGGCATTTTCATTTAGATCAGCAACGTTGGTCCATGCCTGCTGGTCAGCAGACGTTTCTACCCTATATTTCACAACCGTGTTTTCTCTCCACGTTATTTCCGCTCCGGACAGATTGTAGTCTTCACCCAGATCAATCATTGCCCACTGTGGTTGTTCGGATGTAACTCCCGCCTTAGCAGTCCAATGCGTGTCACTTTTACCATCAACCAAGTGCTCCTTTTTACTCTCCCACTCCAAATATTCTGTGCTTACCGTAACCGCCTTGTTAAGTGCCACGTTCACTTTTGCATCTTCTGCAGCCGCTGGACGAACCATCAACCCCAGATCACAGAACAGCATTAGTAATACCAGACACCCGCTTATGTACCTCTTATTCACTCTTGATCTCCCCCTTTTTGTGTTTGATTGTGCATGGATCAATGAATGTTATGAATCCTCCTCATTGTAAGCGCTTAATAGTGATAGGCGACACGGCATAATCCAAAGGAAACAGCAGTTATTTTAACAATGTGATCCTGTGATAGTTACATTTGAGCTATATCGATCACGCTATTTTGCAAAAGAAAGCAAAAAATCTGTCCGTCCACCCTAAGGCAGAACAGAACAGATTCTCAGGTATATGATCATTGTTACACTTATTTAGTAAGTTTCAATTCAAGTTGTACCTGGATATCATTTTCAGTCGAGAGCACAACGGAGTGTGGATTTTCCATTCCGAAATCTTCGAACGTTACCATCGATGTTGCCGACAACAATACTGCATTATTCTCATAAGCAGCTTTTGCGTCAAAGGTTACTTCTTTTTCAATACCTTTAACCGTAATGGTACCATTCATTTTGATATCAACCGTTTGACCGACAGGCCATTCCGCAGGTACCCCTTCAAATGAAGTCGCTGTAAATGTAGCTTGTGGATATGTAGCAACATCGAAGAAATCGGCTTGCTTCACGTGACCATCACGCTGTCCATTCCCGGAATCAATTCCGTCCATCTCGATCTGTCCTTCTGCCTTCATCTGAGAAGCATCGTCTACATTAATTGTCCAATTCCCTGTTACCTGCTCGTCCACAAAGTTAACGGTCTCCTGCGATGTAGTTACAGAGAAATATACTTTGGAACCTTCGCTGATGCTCCAGTCTCCGTTCAGTTGCTCTGCTCCAGCAGTTTCATTGGCTACAACCGTTCCTGTGCTATCTACAGCTGTGGTGGAAGTCGCTGTGCTCGCAGGAAGCACCTGCTCAATCTCCACGTTGTTCCCCAAGTAACTGTTTGTGATATAGTAACCACCGCCACCGATTACGGCAACCGCCGCTACACCTGTAATAAGCCATGCTTTTGCTTTCTTGTTCATCTCTATGTTTCCTCCAGTACATGATTGTTTAGGTTGCTTCTTGGAGTGAATCATATCAATTGAATGTGTCAGGAAGAAGTCAAGATAAGACAAGTCACATATTTTTTTGAAATCCGTAATACAGGATTGGCTTTACGCTCTGGCTCATGTAAAATCAGTACAAGTTTACAAAGCGAAAGGAGAACGCTTTTCTTGAAATCCATACTTATCGTCGAGGATGAACAAGCTATTGCACGAGTATTGGCTGCTTATCTGAGAAAAGCAGAATTTGAAGTTCATCATGCAGCAGATGGACCGACTGCACTTACCCTTTTTGATACCGTAACGCCTTCCCTTGTATTACTTGATGTGATGCTGCCAGGAATGGACGGATGGGATCTGCTGCGGATTATTCGTGAAAAAAGTGCTTGTCCCGTGATCATGCTAACTGCACTGGATGACATTTCAGACCGTCTCAACGGACTAAATGCCGGTGCTGACGATTATATGAGCAAACCTTTTGTACCGGAAGAAGTGGTTGCCAGAGTTAATGCAGTGTTGCGCCGTAATCCACATTGGACCTCAGGTGGCAAAGAGAAGCGTTCTTTTGGAAATCTCGTCATTGATCTTGCTGCCAAGCAGGTGCTGCTGAACGGTGCAGAGGTTGCACTCACACCTCGTGACCTGTCGTTACTGTTCTTCCTGTCCGATTATCCGAATCGGACATTTACCAGAGATCATCTTATTGAACAGGTATGGGGGATGGACTATGATGGCAGTGACCGTGCTGTGGATCTATCGATTAAACGACTACGTCAAGCCCTCTCCCACTGGTCGCCAGAGACGGGAGAAATTCGGACGTTGCGAGGAATGGGGTATCAATTTTGGATCGCCAACTGAAACAGAAGAAACCCAAACGAACGATATCCATTCTGTCACACTGGACACTGCGATATTTTCTCATTTTGTGCATTGGTTTCACGATTATTGCGGCAGGGGCACTCTACTGGATTCGAACAACTTCCATTGAGAAAAGCCTCAAAACCGCAGAACTGCTTGGTCTGGAGATTGCCGATCGAGTGACCAGTGAGAATAATATGCTTCGAGTTCCACCCGATCTGGACAGACTGGTAACCAAGCGAGAGAAACTATTCAACACAGATAATTATTTTTGTGTCATGATCTTGGACAATAACAATCAATTGATCTTTTCCCAGCCTAAAATGGAGCAAAAAGATGTGCATTATCGACTGTCAGACGACTATCTTGAACCGCGAAACAACAAATATGCAGGTGTAACGGTCAACATATCCGAGGGCGATCAAACCTTGGGCAAAGTGTGGGTCATGCAGTCCAAACAATCCATTACATTTGGTCCAGAGACGATATGGCTCGTGGCTCTAATCCTCGGAGGACTAATCCTCTGTGGATGGTTTACAATCTATCTCCTGTCCAAAAAGTTATCCAGACCGATTCGTCAGGTCGCCTATGCCGCTGAACAGATTCGAGGTGGCAATTATGATGTGAGTCTTGACTTGAATACACGAGAACGTGAGATCAATGAACTTGTAAATTCATTTCGCGATATGGCCACTCGTCTCCAACAACTTGAAGAATGGCGTACACTTTCGCTGGCAGGGGTAAGTCATGAACTCAAGACACCGGTAACTTCCATCAAGGGGCTCGTTATGGCAGTACGTGACGATGTCGTGAGTCCACAGGAAGGTAAAGAATTTTTGGATATCGCTTTGAAGGAATCTGAACGCATGGAGCGAATGGTCGCAGATTTGCTTGACTATAACGCCATGGCTGCAGGAAGTGTTGCCGTTCGCAAGGAACGGACGGATCTGAAACTGTTGGTCGGTGAGATCATCTATCAGTGGAAGATTGCGTATGAGGACAAAATGCCAGAGGTTCAGCTGCACGCACCTCCAATTAACTTTTTTACCATGGGGGATGCTCTCCGCATTCAGCAGATCATTGTCAATTTGCTTAATAACGCACTTCATGCCACAGCTCCTGAACAGAAGGCTGTCTTCGATATTTATCTAAGTACAGAAGAACAGATGCTTTACGTTGATGTTAAGGACCACGGCACAGGCATCGCAGCCGAAGAACAACCAAAAATCTTCGAACGGTTCTATCGTGGAGAACTCAAAAAACGTCGTAACCGCGGTCTGGGTCTAGGATTAACATATAGCCGCCTACTCGCTCAGGAACAGGGCGGTGAACTGATACTTGTCTCCAGCAGCCCGGAAGGCAGCATGTTCAGATTAAGCCTGCCACGCTGGACTGCAACACAAGAAGCTATGAATACAGAAAAAGCATACGGAGCAGCCGTTAAAGTATAACGCACCTCGCTAACATGACAACTAGCCCAGAACTCCATTCAGGAGACTGGGCTAGTTCAACGTGTTCCTTGTTGCTCTAGCCAGAATGGAAGCAATCAACACTCTAATACACGTGGTCTGTATTCATCGTAAGCATCCGAGATCAGTTGCTTATGAAGTACACTACTGGCAATGATTGCTTTCCGCTTTGCTTTCAGAACGATCTGCTCTATATCCGCATAACTGCACCCGGTCAAGCGTTCACATATGTAATCTTCCAGCCGAGTCTCCTGTTCAAATGCCCCTACCAATTTGCTGATATACAATTTGCGACTCGAATCATCAGGCATACCGTAGGTCATCTTCGTATCAAACCGCCGCCAGATGGCGTGATCCAGTTGGGTTTCCAGATTCGTTGCAGCCACCAGAATGCTTTCCCCATCGAATTCGTCCAGACACTGCAACAATGTATTCACGACACGAGCCATCTCTTTCACTTCATCATTGCTCTCACGTGTCCGGCCTATGGCATCAAATTCATCCAGAAATAACACACAGGGATTCATTCGTGCATATTCGAATAACTTACGTACGTTACTCCCCGTCTCCCCAAGATGGCTATGAATGATCGCATCTAATCTCACAAGAACCAATGGCAGATCAAGGCGCTCCGCCAGATGTGATGCCGTTAATGTTTTTCCCGTACCGGGTGGCCCGAACATGACCATTTTGTTGGGGATTGATACATCATGCTCTCTGAACTTCTCTTTCATGCCCAGAATGGTGATAAATTCATTAATGATGCGTTCATTTTCAGCGGAAAATACAATATGCTGGGCTTTGCGTCTACACTCTTTCGGCGTGTAAAAAGCAGCCATATCGATCCCTTTCGCGCGGGGAATCCGGTTCATATGGTTTATTTTGCTCATGTATACACATGCTCCTTCATTTATAGTTTCGTGTAAATGTTTAGTTCAATTTATATAGAATCAATTAGACTATTAATCGTAATTATTACTATTAAATAATAACATACTACTGCCTTTTTGCAAATATAACCACAGCACGTCCACTATTTTGCCACAGAGGGGGGCATTTGGTTGCAAGCTTCAATAAAATTTGCTATTCTAAGTGTGCATCGTTGTGTATAACGCAAAAAAGCCCTCCGAATTTCGTGAGAGCAACAAAATTTTCCAGATTGACAAGCGGCAACTTGTTATATCCGGATTCTTTATACCAACGACTGTAATCCAATTAAAGTGAGGTTAACAATCATGGCAAAAGACGTATTGTGTGAAGTTAATTCCTGTCGTCACTGGGCTCAAGAGAACAAATGTAACGCTTCTTCGATCTACATTGTGAGTCACAGTAACAAAGAAGCAAGTCAGTCTGCTGAAACAGACTGTAAGACTTTTGAAGTAAAATAAGTAATTTCATGTGATTCACTTAAAGGAGCCCTTACCGGTTCCTTTTTTCTTTGTCTATTGTAACAAGAATGATAATTATTATCAAGCCCTATTCTGTAAAAATCCTTCTCACCTCTTCAATGCACGTTGGACAGATGACCTACGTACACTACGTAAGAAGTCAGTATGCCCATGAACGATTAGAACCAAGAGGTGAATAACAATGCCTGTTAAAAGTGGCACACAGTATCGCGAACGAATTGATGCACAGTCCGTCCCTTGCTGGTACAAAGGTAACCTTATTACTGGAAAACGCTCTGAACATGTAGCATTTGCTGGTTTAATGGAGACTCAGATGCACATGTATGATCTGCAATCGGATTCTAAATTTGCAGAAACGATGACGTATGCCTCGCCGGCAGACGGCAAACCTGTGGGCATATCCTTCCTGCCTCCAACCAGTGCCGACGACCTCCGTAAACGACGGGAAGGGATGAATATCTGGGCAAATGTGCATCACGGCTTTCTTGGTCGCTCACCCGATTACATGAATACAGCCATAATGTCCTTTTACACAGGTGCCGATCTCCTGAACGAACTATCTCCCCAATATGCAGAAAATCTCAAAAATTATTATGCGTACTGCCGTGATCATGATATCACACTATCCCATGCCTTCATTCAGCCATATGCCAGCAAAATCTCAGGGCAACTGGATGCTACTGAAGATGCTATTGCCGCAAAGGTCGTGGATCGCACCGAGGAAGGTCTCATTATTAGCGGAGCATTCATGATGGCTACACAAGCTGCCACTTCGGATGAGATTTTTGTCTATCCGTCACCTTCTCCCGCCCCATTTGATGACGAAAATCCATTTGCATTCTCTTTTGCTGTCCCCAATGATCTTCCGGGTATCAGTCTGGTATGCAGGGATACCTACGCGGCCGAATCTCACGCTAACTATCCGCTGAGCTCCAGGTATGAAGAAATGGACAATATCGTCATCTTTGACCGGGTGCTCGTTCCGCATGAACGGATATTTTTTGCAGGAAGTGAGGAAATGTCCTCGCGTCTCTTCAGTGGTAGCAACTTTCATATTCACGCTGGTCATCAGGTATTGTGTCGTTATATTGCCAAGACGGAATTTGTTCTCGGTACAATCCAGCTTCTCACGGATACGCTGGATCTGAATACGGAAGCACATGTTATAGAGAAAACTGCACGTGTGTTCGCAGGTCTTGAATCGTTAAAAGCCTTGGCTTTGGCCGCGGAGGAAGGTGCAATACCAGACGGAAGAGGATTTGTATTACCTGCACCCAAACCATTGATGGCAGCCAATCTCCTCTTTCCGAAACTTTATCCTGAGATGATTGAAATTCTGCAACTCTTGGGTTCGAGCGGGGTAATTATGATCCCTCAGGAAGAAGAGTTTCAATCCGATATCGCTCCTTCACTGAATATATATCTGAAAGGGAACGATATGGCTTCTCACGAACGCAACGCTCTGTTCCGCCTAATCTGGGAGCTTGGATCTGGTTCATTCGGGGGCAGACAGACCCAATTCGAACGATTCTTTTTTGGCAATGTCCTTACCGTATCCAATCGGTTGTTCTCCGTCTACAACAAAGATCAGACGAATCGTCAGCTCGTTCGTGATTTTCTATTCAACACCAGCAAATAAGAGAACTAATGAATCATTTTTTTAGACCAGATGGTCATATACCGTCATCAGTTCAGAGGCTGGTCTGCTTGCATCCATATCCCGCAATGCAGGCTGGTCTCCGTAACCGATATGGAATACCCCCAGCACCTTCTCTTCACTTGTCAAACCCATCAAATTCATAAACACAGGATGTTGTTGATAATCATTGATCTTCCAGACCGCATTCAATCCCTGTTCCGCAGCCAGAATACTAAAGCGTTTGCTCCAGGCTTTGGCCGGCAGAAGATCATCCTCACGGGCATTTCTAGGCGCCACGACAACCAGATGGGTAGGAATCGCTTCCGTGTATTGATATGTAGCCCAATCGCCGTAGCGATCAGCTAGGTTGGGTGGATAGCTCTGTCTGACCGCTTCCAGATAAAGCTGTCGTCCTTCGCCTGCAAACAACATAAACCTCCAAGGTTCTGAACTCATTACATATAATGAAGGATCAGCTTCATCAAGCAACTTTCGTATAACCGACTGGGGTACTGGCAACGGACTGAATTCGCAAGTTCCTGCACGTCTCTTGCTGCTCCTTATATCTTGACTTAGACCGGTAGACATGGCAACTTCCCCTCCTCTATCTGCATGATATATCGTTATCCTTCAACTGTCTTCACATTAACCATGTTTTCTTCGGTTCAATACCTTCCGTTCTCCAGCGATCTACCTCTTCATGGATGCGAGCTTTATCACGCGTCGTAAACTGTTCTGACTCCACCACTTCTGCTTGCGGCATGCTGTCACGTATCAAGCGAATGTAGTCCATGGAACGGATCAGAGACTGGCGTCCAGGGATGTACCTGATTTTGCGTCCTTCCAACAAGCAGTATATCTCGATCATACCCGGTAATTTTCCGAAGGCTTCCCAGCAGAATGCACTGACCATATGCTGAAACGCCTCAACTACGTTTGGATCATGGACAACCATATATTTCTGAATAAGCAGCGAATCCCAGCCTTCTGGTTGCCAGGCCGCCTGAAATATCATCGATAAATGCATGGATAATGCAGGTAACTCCGTTCTCCACTGTTCAAAAAGAATGGCTGGATGCTTCAAATCATCGTTCATTGCAATGGCGAGTGACAATTCATCCGTAATCTTGTTCTTCACATCCCAGTAATGGAGAACAGATTCGAAACCATCCGTCTTTCTGGGCCACCACTTCTCAAGTAAATACTGTACGGGTACCTCTTTGCGAACATCGGGGTCGAGACTGTAAAAAGCATTGACCGCATGGCTCACCGCATATTGTACACGGTGCCTCCATTGCAGTGGAAGACGCTGCTCAGACACTGGTTCAGGGCGGATGAATCGATGTGGGCTGCGCAGCATTTCTTCCAATCTGTAATCTTCAAGCAGACGTCCAGGAAGATCATTCCTTCCGACTGCCATCGCTGCCTGAACATTATGTCTTAACATGATCTTTAGGACACCTGTAATCCGGCAGCAGCGAAGCGTTTGCCAAAGTCACGGCATGTTTCTTTCTCCTGCTCAAGCGGACTATATTCAATTTTCAACATCTCTGGAGATACCTCCGCCCCACGCTCCTGCAGCTTGGCAGCCGCCAGATCAACTGCACCGCAGAACTGCTCATACGAGGTGTCACCACTACCAAACACCGCAGCTCTCTTACCACTCAGGTCAAGCTCATCCAGCTCCTCATAGAAATCAAGGAATTCATCTGGCAACTCCCCGTCTCCCCAGGTGTACACACCGATCATGAATCCGTCATAGTCCAATACATCAGATGCATTACAATCCGTTACGGATTTCAGGTCTGCCTCGTGGCCTCCCTGTGTAATTCCTTCCACAATCAGTTCTGCAATTTCTTCTGTATTTCCTGTCATGCTCGCATAAGCCACTAACAATTTAGCCATCTATTTTTCCCTCACTTTATTTGATCATGTTATATTCTCTCTATGAAGAAAGAATGAATTTTTGATTAACAAAATCATATGTGATAATGATTATCATTGTCAAATTAAATTTTTGGTTATCTTTGTTTTTCAGTATATGGCGCACTCCCGTCCCCCAACTGGCGTACAAGCCCTTTTTTGTTGTACAATAGTATCCAAATGACTTTTGAAGGATGGATAAATCATTATGTACGTAGCTAAGAATTGGAAGGACTATGAAGTAATCGATACAGGAGGCGGCGAGAAACTGGAGCGTTGGGGAGATGTGATTTTACGCAGACCCGATCCACAGATTATCTGGCCCCTTGAGCAAGAAACCAATGAATGGCGTCAGGTGCATGGTCACTATCATCGCAGCTCTTCCGGTGGCGGTAACTGGGATATGAAAAAGCCCATTCCCGAGCGTTGGACGATCGGATACGAAAACCTGAAATTCCACATTAAACCTACCAGCTTTAAGCACACTGGTCTGTTCCCTGAACAAGCCGCCAACTGGAGCTGGATGATGGATAAAATCTCCAATGCAGGACGCCCTATTTCTGTCTTGAACCTGTTTGCCTATACAGGCGGAGCAACGGTAGCTGCTGCTTATGCAGGCGCATCTGTTGTGCATGTGGATGCAGCTAAAGGCATGGTTCAATGGGCCAAGGAAAATGTTCAATTATCCGGACTGGCTGATCGCCCTGTTCGTTTTATTACAGATGATGTATTCAAATTTGTACAACGGGAACAACGTCGCGGAAATCGTTACGACGCCATTATTATGGACCCTCCTTCATATGGCCGTGGCCCTAATGGAGAGACATGGAAACTGGAAGAGAACCTATATCCTTTCCTGAAGTCATGTATGACGATCTTGTCGGATAATCCATTATTCATGCTGGTTAACTCCTACACTACGGGCATTTCCTCTACGGTTCTGCGCAACATGTTGACCATGACGATGTCTGCTCAGTACGGTGGTGAAATTACTGCAGGTGAAATTGGTCTGCCGATCACACGTAGTGGTCTTGATCTGCCTTGTGGTATTCTGGGCCGTTGGGAGTCTTAATCATGTCAGAACATCGGCATGATCACGATGCAATTCCGATTCTGTTCGAAGACAACCATCTGTTAGGCATTACGAAGCCGGTCAATGTACCTACACAGGAAGATTCATCAGGTGATCCGGATTTGCTTACATTGCTGAAGCAGGATCTGAAAGAACGATACAACAAACCTGGCAATGTTTATCTCGGGTTAGTACACCGACTTGATCGTCCTGTTGGAGGGGCAATGATTTTTGCCAAGACTTCTAAAGCAGCTTCGAGATTGTCCGAGACTGTGCGGGGACGTCATTTCCGTAAAATATATGCGGCTGTTGTACATGGCAAGTTGCCTGCACAGCAGGGAACGTTAAAACACACGCTCCTGAAAGATGCACGTACAAATACCGTTACTGTTGTACCTAAAGGTACGGCTGGCGGTAAGGATGCCGTTCTGGATTACCGTGTTATCGGCGAGACAGACCGTTACAGCCTCGTCCATATCGAACTGCACACCGGCAGATCTCATCAGATTCGAGTGCAAATGAAAGAAATCGGCTGCCCTCTGTACGGGGATCAGAAGTACGGCGCAAGCGTGAATAAACCCGGGCAACAGATTGCTCTATGGTCTGCGATTGCTGCTTTTCCTCATCCAGTTACTAAGGAAGAAGTTATTCTGCAATCTTTGCCTGCAAGAGAATTCCCCTGGGCAGAATGGCCAGACGCTGTGTACCAAAAAGCTTTTGGACAATCTCAATAAATACGTGTTCAAAAAGACTGGTTTTCAATACCGATAAGATGGGATCAAAAGCGTTTTATCGAACAACCTCTATAAGTGCACAGGATCAGGTTACATCTGTCCATACAACGTGTCGTTCAGATTCTGTATCTGAACGACACGTTTTCTTATATTTTCAGCTGTATACCTAAAATACAGAGAGGAGACATCATGATGACCCCGTTTACCAAACAAGTCGTTGCGATCATCGCGGCGATTCCCGAAGGTAAAGTGATGACTTACGGTCAGATTGCAGCCCATGCCGGGAGTCCAAGAGCCGCGAGACAAGTCGTACGTATTCTGCACTCGATGAGCCGCAAGGAACGTCTGCCCTGGCACCGTGTCGTCAATGCAAAAGGAGAAATCTCCATACCGGACGAACACTCGCGCATGATGCAGGAAACAGAACTGATTAGCGAAGGTGTGGAGTTTCAACTAAACGGAACCATTAATCTCAAACAGTTCGGTCATGAGCCCGATCCTGTATTTCTTATCGATCCAACGATCCAGCCCGAATAATAAAGTACTCTCCTCCTATCGCGCACACCAAAAAAAGAGAACTCAGGCAGTTAGGGTTACCCCTTCGACTGTTAGAGTTCTCTTTTTGGTTTTATCTGATATTCGTTATGCTGTAGCCGTCGCTTTTTCCTGTTCTACAGTAACAGGCTCAACAGCTGGTTTTGTTTTCCGAATAAAGAACGCCATGATCAAAGCAACCACAGTCATTCCGGTAGCCACAATGAATGCATAGTTAACACCGTAAATCGTTGCATCTGCAGTAGCAGCTAACATTGCGGTCTTATCATTTGGATTAACCTGACCCGCAGCCACTGCATCCGCCAGATGTGTTTTGAGCTTACTACTCATGATGGTAACCAGAATGGCTGTACCGATCGCCCCGGCAACTGTACGCAATGTATTGGACATCGCAGTACCATGCGCGTTCAGACGTTGAGGCAGTTGATTCAGACCTGCTGTCTGGATTGGCATCATCAGCATCGACATACCGAACATACGAGCCGTGTAGATAAACATCATGTAGCCGTAGGTAGTATCGATTGCCAGACGACTCAGTCCAAAAGTTGTAATTGCTGTAATGGCAAGACCCGCAACCGAAAGCCAGCGAGCGCCCACTTTATCAAATATGCGACCTGTAATTGGGGACATAATCCCCATCAATATCGCACCGGGCATCATCAGAAGTCCTGATTCAATCGGTGAGAATCCACGAATGTTTTGCAGGAAAATAGGAAGCAGGATCATACCTGCAAACATCGCCATTGTCACGAGCATGTTGATAATCGTTGTTAATGTATACATGTTGTATTTAAAAATACGGAACTCAAGGAGCGGATGATCTGTTGTCAGTTGACGAATAACGAACAGAATCAGGGATATCGCACCTACGACGAGACATCCAATGACAATTGCACTGCCCCATCCATCGGTACCCGCATCACTGAATCCGTAGAGCAAACTACCAAAACCAAGTGTAGATAAAATAACGCCTGGATAATCCAGTTTAGGTCTGGATTGACGTGTTACGTTTTTGACAAAAGCAATACCAATTGCTGTTGCAATAATAGAGAATGGCAAGATGATGTAGAACAACAATCTCCAGGAATAATGCTCAACCACATAACCTGAAAGTGTAGGCCCAATCGCAGGAGCCAGAATCATCGCAATCCCCATGGTTCCCATGGCCTGACCGCGTTTCTCGATTGGGAAGATGGTCAGGAATACAACGGTCATCAGAGGCATCAGGATACCTGCACCTGCCGCTTGAATGACACGACCTACCATCAGAATGGTGAAGGTTGGACTAAGACCACAGACTAATGTACCTATGGTAAAGAGAGTCATGGCTGTAATGAAAATTTGACGTGTTGAAAATTTGGCAATCAGATATGCCGTAATCGGAATCAGTACACCGTTCACAAGCATATAACCCGTAGTTAACCATTGGGCTTTGTTTGCATTGATCGCGAGGTCTTCCATGATTTTAGGAAGCGCTACGTTCATCAGGGTTTGGTTCAGGAATGCCACAAAGGCACCAATTAACAATGCCGCTACAATTGGGCCTTTCTTGATGTTGTCCATCGCTGAGGATGGAGCTGCAGCAGTAGTCGTACTCATATGTTGTTCATCTCTCTTCCTTCTAACTTTTCAATCATTTGACTATGAATTCTAAGTAGGTGCTCAAGGTCTTCCTTCGATATGTCCAGAATCGGTGATACTCTTTCCATCCACAAATGGTGCGTTTCCTGTTGGGCCTGTTCCCCTTTATCCGTAATCTGAAGTTTAACGGATCGGCGGTCAGCATCCGAACGTGTCCGAACGATATACTCGCCTTTGACCAGTCGCTCCACAACAGCACTCATGGAACTGCTGCCCATATGGCATAGCTCAGCCACTTCATTGATGCCAATGGAAGGACGCTCCCTCAGGATGGATAACACCATAAACTGGATCGAAGTCAGCTCGATCTCCTTGTTTTCATTCCAAAATGCTCGAAAAAGCATTTGATTCACTTGGCGGAACGAATTAATAATATAGAATACTTCATACGTATCAGTCATTGTTTCACCCTTTTACTTTTGGAATATAATATTTCGTACACGAAATATCAGGGGAACAATTATTTATTATAACAAAAATATTTACATAGTCAACTCTTTACATATGAATTCACAAAAATAATATTAGGACATACTAACTGTGTTACATCCATGCCTTTACCCAACTAACCTGGACACAGTGTGTAGCATATGTAATTTGTAAATAAAATAACCATAGGGCTCCTGCATGAAACGAGCAGGCACTCCTATGGTTATTCAGAAGAATCAGCATGGTATCATACCGAAGTAGATAAGGCAGGCTCTTTGGTCTTGGGTGTTGTCATTTTGCCTAACAGATATACCAGCAATTGTTGATTGTGCATCGAAATGTTACTGAGAACAGAGTTCATGAATTCATTACGGATGGTGATTCCCCGCTCTGTCTCCATTCTTCCTTTCTCTGATAGAGATACCCACACAATGCGTCGATCCTGATTATCCCGATTCCTGCGAATCAGATCATTCTTCTCCATTCGATCGAGCAGCATGGTTACAGCAGCTGGCGTAGTTGACAGATAAGGAATTAGATCCGAAGGTTTCATCTTCTGATGGTCTTCAAGTACCTCCAGAACAGCCAGCTGAGCCTCCGTTAATGAGGGTGCCAGCTCTTGATCCATATGCAATTTATAATCTTTGGTCAACCTGGACCAGCACTTGGCAAAATCGGAATTATACATCTTCCATCGCTCCTCTCTGCAACCGGTTATCACTTCACCTGCTTAAGTTTTCGCGCTCCAAAGCCGCATTCCTGCTGCCTTTTTTCAATTTCCTAGCGATCGACCGTAATCGACGAAGGTTGTTAAACTTCGCATGAATGCCCTCTTCTAATCCGCCTTTGAACAACAAAAAAAGACTCCTCGCATGACAGGATTAGCTGTTCTGCGAAAAGTCTCGTTTGTTTGTTTTTATGAAGATGATGGTGGTTGATTCTCATTGAAGTCCCTTAGAAATTCAACGATCTCGTCCTGTTTGTCCACATGAACGATCAGCTTGCCAATATGTTTGCGCTCTGTAATCGGAACACCTTCCGAAGAGATCGGGAACACTTGGCCTTCTTTGGTCATTACAGTGATCTTACGTTGCTCTTTGCAATAGAACGCTCCAACAATACGGCTACCATTCGGTTTCACACGTTTGCCTTCTTTGAACTCGAATGTGGCAAGCCCCTTGCCTCCACGACTCTGTATAGCGTAATCCAGAAGTAATGATCGTTTACCATATCCCAGATCGGACAACACGGCAACTTCACCTTCATCTCCTTCTACCCATAAAGCCGATACAACTTCATCTGTATCTCTTAACTGAATACCACGAACACCACCGGATACACGTCCCATTGGATTAACCTCATCCTCTCGGAAACGAATCGCCATGGCTTCTTTTGTAATCAACATAATATCTTGACCACCTGTACTTAAATGTACAGATAACACTTCATCGTCCTTGCCCACTTTACAAGCCGCAACTGCACCGGAACGCTTGGTAACGTAATCCTTCAGCTCCGTTCGTTTCACCTGTCCTCTTCGCGTAACGAAGACCAGACTGTGATTTGGCTCTTCAAAGGATTTCACAGCAAGCACACTTGCAATACGGTCATCTTTCGCAAGGGGAATGACATTCACAATGGCTGTGCCTGGATCTTTCCACTTGAATTCAGGTACCTGGTGAACAGGTAACAGGAAGTACTGACCTTTCCTCGTAAAGACAAGCAAGTTCTCAAGCGTATTTACTTCCAGAACCTGAGCGATATAATCGCCGTCTTTCACACCACTTCCGCTCCGTTCACCACCAGAACGTGTAAAGGACTGCATGCCTGTACGTTTCACATATCCCTCTTTGGATAACGTAACAAATACATCTTCCGCATTCACAAGTACTTCAAGATTAACCTTAAGTTCTTCCACTTCACCCTGGATCGCAGAACGACGGTCTATGCCGTATTTCTCACGAATCTCCATCAATTCCTTGCGGATGACTCCGATGAGCTTGCGGTCACTATCCAGAATGGATTGTAATTGTGCAATCTTTTTCATCAGTTCACCGAGTTCCTTCTCCAGAGAATTGATCTCCAGATTCGTCAAACGGTACAATTGCAACGTAAGGATGGAATCCGCTTGGCGTTCCGTGAATCCAAACATCCACATCAGGTTGTTTTGAGCATCTTGACGGTTCTTCGACGCTTTGATAGCCGCAATGACCTCGTCAAGGATGTTAAGTGCTTTTACCAAGCCCTCGAGCACATGCGCACGGTCTTGCGCCTTCTCCAGCTCAAACCGGGTACGGAAGGTTACAACCTCCCGCTGATGGGCAATGTAAGCCTCGAGGATCGATTTCAATCCTAATTGATGAGGTGCTTTATTCACAATCGCAACCATATTGAAATTATAGGTGACCTGCAGGTCGGTTTTCTTCAGCAAATAAGCCAAAATACCTTGTGCGTCCGCTTCTTTTTTCAACTCAACCACGATTCGCAGACCTTCACGTCCGCTCTCATCACGCACTTCGGCAATACCTTCAACCTTCTTCTCAAGTCGGATGTTCTCCATCGCTGTAACCAGACGAGATTTCACGACCTGATACGGAATTTCGGTAATAACGATCTGCTGTTTACCACCGCGCATGTTTTCAATCTCGGTTTTGGACCGGATATAGATCCGTCCCTTACCTGTGCGATAGGCATCCAGAATGCCGTCACCGCCCATAATCAATCCGCCTGTTGGAAAGTCAGGACCCTTCATAAACATCATGATTTCGTCCAGCTCAATCGACGGTTTCTCCATCACAGCGATCGAAGCATCAATGACTTCACGTAAATTGTGTGGAGGAATCTCCGTTGCAAATCCGGAGGAAATACCGCTGACACCATTAACCAGCAAGTTCGGATAACGGGATGGCAATACAACCGGTTCTTTGGCCGTATTATCAAAATTATCCTTAAACAGAACCGTCCGTTTCTCGATATCGCGAAGCATCTCCATCGCGATGGGCGACAAACGGGCCTCCGTATACCGCATCGCCGCTGCCGGGTCATCATCCTGTGATCCCCAGTTACCATGACCGTCCACGAGCATATGGCCCATTTTCCATGGCTGAGCCATCCGCACCATGCCCTCATAGATGGATGAGTCACCATGTGGATGATAATTACCCATTACGTCCCCAACGGTTTTGGCAGACTTGCGGTAAGTCTTGTCAGGCGTATTACCTGAATCGTACATGGCGTATAGAATACGCCGTTGTACTGGCTTCAACCCATCCCGGACATCCGGAATGGCTCGATCCTGAATAATATATTTGGAGTAGCGACCGAAACGGTCCCCAACGACCTCTTCGAGAAAGGCCGGCATAAATTGTTCTGATGGACTCATTCCAAGCACCTTCTATTCTTCGTACTCTGTAAAGTCGACGTTCTCTACGATCCAGCGTTTCCGCGGATCAACCTTATCACCCATGAGCGTAGATACACGACGTTCTGCTTTTGCTGCATCAACAATCTGTACCTTCAGCATCGCACGAGTTTCCGGATTCATTGTTGTCTCCCACAGTTGATCCGGATTCATCTCACCAAGACCTTTATAACGTTGAAGCTCAACATTATTACCGAATTCCTTCATATAATTGGCCAGTTCTTCATCCGTCCATGCATATCGAACACTCGCAAGCTTACCAGACTTACGAGTAAGTTTGTACAATGGCGGCTGAGCAATATATACTTTGCCTGCATCAATTAAAGGCTTCATATAACGATAAAAGAAGGTCAACAGCAGCACCTGAATATGTGCGCCGTCCGTATCCGCATCGGTCATAATGATAATTTTGGAATAATTGCTGTCTTCAACTGCAAATTCGGTTCCTATGCCCGCCCCGATCGCCGCTGTAATGGCGCGGTATTCTTCATTTTTGAGAATGTCGGCCAGCTTTGATTTTTCCGGATTGAGCGGTTTTCCCTTGAGCGGCAGAATAGCCTGAATCTTCGAGTCACGTCCCTGTTTGGCAGAACCACCTGCGGAATCCCCTTCGACAATAAATAACTCATTTCGGGTAAAATCCTTTGATTGCGCCGGCGTTAGTTTGCCGTTCAGGTTGGAACTTTCGCTACGTTTCTTGCCTGTGCGCATATCATCACGTGCTTTGCGGGCTGCTTCTCTGGCTCTGGAGGCTTGGACCGCTTTGCGAATTAACGTTTGCGCTACCTGCGGGTTTTCTTCCAGAAACCGTTGAATATTCTCGGACACGACCGAATCCACTGCACTTCGAGCGGAAGCGCTGCCGAGCTGATCCTTGGTCTGACCTACGAACTCAACCTCTGACATCTTGACACTGATGACGGCCATCATACCTTCACGCAAATCATTGCCTTCAAGGTTTTTATCTTTTTCCTTAATCATGCTGGTACGGCGCGCGTAGTCATTCATTACACGAGTATACGCAGCCCTGAATCCGGTCTCATGTGTACCGCCACCCCGAGTAGAGATCGAGTTCACGAACGAAGCCAGCGTTTCGGTATAACCCGCGTTATACTGGATTGCCACTTCGACTTCAATGTCATCCTTCTCCGCATAGAAGTGAATAACATCATGCAGCACATCTTTATTTTCGTTAAGAAAAGCAACAAACTGGCTTGCTCCACCTTCATACATGTATTCATCCTGATTGCCCGAACGTTCATCCTTGAGCACAATTCTCAGACCCGAATTCAGAAAAGCAATCTCCTGAAGACGTTCTGCCAATGTATCATAATTAAATTGAATACCGCTCTGGAACACCCGAATATCCGGTTTAAATGTAACTTTTGTACCTGTCCGATTGGTATTGCCCAACACTTCGAGACCGGAGACCGGTTCACCGACATGTTCAATCCCTTTTTTGTCCTTCCAATACTCGAATCGCTGACGATGAATCTTGCCATCACGGAAAATCTCGACTTCAAGCCACTCGGACAATGCGTTAGTAACTGACGCACCTACACCGTGCAAACCGCCTGATTTTTTGTATCCTGATCCACCGAACTTTCCGCCTGCGTGCAAAATCGTAAACACGACCTGGGGAGTAGGAATCCCTGTTTTATGTATACCTGTCGGAATTCCCCTTCCGTTATCCTGAACCGTAATAGAACCGTCCTTATGCAGCGTGATATCGATTTTGGAGCAGAATTTGGCGAGATGTTCGTCGACAGCGTTGTCGACAATTTCCCATACCAAATGATGTAAACCTGAAGTGCTGGTGCTACCGATGTACATCCCCGGCCGTTTCCGTACCGCTACCAACCCTTCAAGTACTTGAATGTCGTCCGCGTCGTAGCCTGAAGACCCCTGTCCTCCGCCTGTCGAACCTGCCGACATATCGATTTGCTCGACCATTCATGCTCCCCCTTCTTAACTTGCAACTAAAAAAATGCCTAAAATGCAAACAGATGTTTTCTTATCCTTGTCCATTTTAATTCAAGATATCCCGTTTCGTAAAGACAAGGAATGACACAATGAGTGAAGCAATGCCCCAAACACTAAGCACAATAAGGGAAAAACCTAAATTCATACCCTCGATTGGAGGTAACCCGCCAGACAAATAATTCGGAAGTTCGAGGTTAACCATGAACAAATACTTCGCGGTCTGCCAGGACGCTGCCATACTGGTCAAGATTGTTCCTGCAATCAAAGCGGCCATCATGATAACGATACTTGCAGCAGTACTGCGCACAAGCACAGATACCATAAATGCAAGCATAGCCACAATTACACTCACAAACCAGATCAGTCCTGCCTGCATTAGCATATACAGCCACTGGTCTACAGCATGCACTGCCGACATATCGACATCTGTTCCCACAACTTTGAATCCTGTGAAGATTGGCATGTTGAAGCCTTTATAACCAAAGACCGCACCCGATATGACATAACATATAATGTAGGCTGATACCACTATGATCGAAACAAACATAATCAGCGTAATTAATTTACTCAAAAGCACTTTCCAGCGTCTAACCGGACGCGTTAAAAGCATTTTAATCGTACCTGTCGTACGTTCACCAGAAACAAGATCTGAAGCAATAGCCATGATTAACAGTGGAATAAACAATCCAACCGCGTTGTTCATGAACTCCCGCGTAAAGGTGACACCGCCCGGTTCTTTGGGATTAATGTCATTCTCAAGATAATACTGCATCTGCTGGATATATACTGTTCTATATTTTTTGTACTCTTCAGGTACCCGATCGCTACCGAGCGAATTTTGATTGTCTGTGATGGCCTGTTGCAGTTCAAGACGCCAATCGCCGCCAAACTTGTCGCGATTATTCTCCGCAGATTTCATCTGGGCATACGTAAACATCGGTACGAGGACCGCAAGTACAATAAATATAATATAAAGCCGTTTTTTCTTCACCATCTTAATCGTTTCATTGCGGATCAGCGGCATGATATTACTCAATGGATTCACCTTCTGTCATTTTTAAGAATAGTTGTTCAAGCGTAGGCTGGATCCGCTGTACCCCTTCAACCTGTACACCAGCTTGAACCATCTGTTGCACCATATCAGGAATTCGATCTTCGTGCATCTCGGCAACCACAGCGTTGGGACCAAGGCCCGCAACAATGGTATCATCCATCACATCCGCAGGTCGACCTACCAGAGCAATGCCTGCATCCTGCAACATTTTTTTGCCTTGCTCCAGTGGTGAAACATGCCATATAGCCAACTTCGAATGATCTTCAATCAGTTCGCTTACACCTCCAACAGCAAGCACACGCCCAGCACTGATAATGGCTACTCTGTCACAGAGAAGCTGGATCTCACTTAACAAGTGACTGCTGACAAATACAGCCATACCTTCGCTGGCAAGTTGCTTAATAAAGACACGAAGTTCCTTAATGCCTTTTGGATCAAGACCATTTGTCGGTTCATCCAGAATAAGCAGACGCGGTCGCCCAAGCAGCGCTTGTGCAATACCGAGCCGTTGACGCATACCCAATGAGTACGTTCTGACTTTATCGTGAATCCGCTGATCCAGACGCACAATATCTACAACTTCCTGAATTCGTTCATTGTCCACACCTGGTTGCATGCGAGCGAAATGCTCCAGGTTCTCCCACCCTGTCAGATATGTATATACCTCCGGATTTTCAACAATGGAGCCTACATACTTCAAAGCACGCTCAGGGTCCCGATTCACATCATAACCACAAACTTTAATTTTTCCTTCTGTTGGTTTGATCAGATCGACCAGCATCCGTATCGTAGTTGTTTTGCCGGCACCGTTGGGACCGAGAAATCCGAAGATTTCACCAGGTTTTACGTCAAATGTAACGTCCTTAATGATCCATTTGCGTCCGATCCGCTTTTTCAGATTCTGTACGGATAGGACGGAATCATACAGTTGCTCTGCCATTTAATTTCCGCTCCCTTCTGCCGGTGTATCTGCCTGGAATTCCTGTGCAATCCGAACTGCAATTTGCTCATAACCTTGTCCGTTGGGATGGAAATGATCTGACGAGAGATACTCCCCCAGATGATTTTCAAACAAATCGAATGTAGGGACCAGTGTCATCTTGTCCTCATTGTTCAAAATAGCCAGTGCAGCATCGTTCCATGCAGCTACCACTGCATTACCTGGCTTCTCCAGTTCCTTCACATCGCCAAATGGATTGTACAACCCTATGTACGCAATCTGCGCATCGGGATTAATTTCTTTTACTTTCTTCAATATCTCTTGAAGGCGCTTCGACGTTTCCGGCAAAGCCGCTGCCAGCTGCTCTGCTGTTGGCGGATCTTCCCCCTGTAGAACTTGTCCTCCCTGGAACAAATCATTTGCGCCGATCGAGAGCAAGATAAAATTGGATTGTTGTAAGACGTAACGTACGCCTTGCTCATCGAGTTTTTCCAATAAAGCATCTGTTCTCAAACCGTTTACACCCAGATTATTAAGAACCTGAACGTCATATCCTTTATCTTTAAGCAGATTCCCTGCACGTCTCACAAAACCGAGTCCTTCATCATCGCCCGTGCCTCTTGCCAGAGAATCACCGATGACGGCCATCCGAATCTTGCCATCTTCCACGACAGCCGGTTCCCCCTCGATATCCTTAGATGGAGCAGTTGCCTCCTGGCCTGTAGTTAATGCGGAATCTCCCTCGGGGAAAATCACGTCTTTTATGGCGTAACCAAATCCAAATAACAACAACAAAGTTGCCAAGATGGATACTGTACTGACAGTTCTCCAGATCCATGGTGCTGAATCCAGGCTTTTTTTCTTTTTCATCATCACATCTCCACTCATGTACACCAGTCCGGGTGCTTTATAATTTATAATGACTTTACATTAAGGCGTGTCTGAAAATCCGCTTACTTCGGAGTTTTCAGACACGCCTTAATGATGCTATTCCTAAATAACATAAATGTTCTGTCGTTAATTTGCAAACTTTGGCGCTGCATTCGCAGAATTCATTTTTTATATGTCATTTTACGGAAAAAAGGTTATGCCATACACAGATTTGAACTGTGTACTGGCATAACCTTGTGGAAAAGAAAATCATACTTTCTTCATTATAAATCGATTACTTACCGATAAACTCTTGTGCCCAGTATCCGTTGTAGAAACCTACTCCGATATGCGTAAAGTTTTTGCTCAGAATATTGGCACGGTGACCTTCACTATTCATCCAAGCTGTAACAACTTCCTGTGGTGTTTTTTGTCCTTGGGCAATGTTCTCACCTGCATAGCTGTACGTTACTCCGAATTGTTTCATCATATCAAACGGAGAACCATACGTAGGTGACTGGTGATCAAAATAGTTATTGTTACTCATATCTTTTACTTTAGCAACAGCTACTTTGTCCAGAAGTGCATCTGAAGTCAGAGCGTTCAGACCTGCTTTAGCACGCTCAGCGTTCACAAGTTTTACAACTTGAGTAGCAAAGTCGGATTGTGTGCTTTCGCTACCATTATTACTTGTATTGTTACCTGTGTTACCTGTGTTACCCGTGTTTGAAGGATCTTTAGCCGGTGTAGTTTCCGGTTTTTCTTCTTGAACTGGTTGTGTTGGTTTAGTCGGTTGCTCAGGCTTAGTTGTAGGCTCAGCAGGTTTTGTTGTTGGTTGAGTTGGTTTTGTTGTCGGCTCAGCAGGTTTCGTCGTTTGATCAGGCTGCGTAGCAGGTTTCTCTACAATTTGCCCCTCGGATACGGTGTATCCATTTTGTTTGAGCCATTTCTCAATATAAGCTTTCAAGCTGTCTGTACTTGTAATTTTGTACGTTGTGATAGTCTTATATGTTGAATCTGCAGCAGACGCGGAAGCAGGAAGCATTACCCCTACGGCCAGTACGGCTGTCAGACTACTCGTTACGACAGTTTTCATCCATTTCTTTTTCAAATTCATTCATCTCCTTAAGATTAGTTATTACAACTTTGTAATTAATACTCTAGCAGTATATCAATTCGACAGGAGATTGTGAACCTATAAAATATGGAAAAGTAACTTTTTTGTCATTTTTTAGAGTGTTACAGATTTGTCTGAGGGCTTATCCTGTAAGGCTCTACTCCCGTTGACAAAATCATAAAAAAAAGACATTCGGACTAAAAATGCTAGTCGAATGTCGCTTCACCATCTATTTATCATTCACCACACAAGAATGTGCAGATCAGGATATCATGAGAATTTCCATGCAATAGAAGAAACTTTATTTGTACTATAGAAGAACTTTACTGAACCGATACCCTCTCTTCTGAAAACCAATGTGCTCATAAAAAGAGTACGTTGTTGAAGTCACTTCACGGTTTGCACCCGTGACAAACAGTTGTTTACCACCTTGCTGTCTGCCCCAATCTTCGGCACGAGCCATCAGACGACGGGCAATCCCACCACCACGATGTTCTTGACCTACAATCAGGGAAGTAATTTGTGCGGCAGGTTCTGGATAGGCATGACTTTGCACACATTGCAAGCCAATCACACCAATAATTTGTTCATCCACTTCGGCAACAAGCATGCATGCGTTTGGATTGGTTTCCAAACATTCAATACGTTCTTTCATGACATTGGTTGTTGTCGGATAGCTGACCTCTCGCATCAGTCCCGTTACCGCTTCAGCATCTCGTAGTTCACACTCTCGGATCATCAGTACAGGGGCCTCAACATTATTGGACATGATTTACCTCCACTTTCAGCATATTAGCGGCTTGCACCGCTGTTTTACGAGCTTCTTCCACATCTTGACCAGCACTTAAGGCTACAGCCATTCGGCGTCCTACTTTGGTCTCAGGTTTGCCAAATACACGAATCTGAGTACGAGGAAGAGCCAGAGCTTCTTCAATCCCGCCTACAGTAAAGTCAGATGTTTCATCATTAGCCTTCAGCGTTGCTGAAGCTCCCGGTGTCAACAGATGTACACCTGTGACCGGAAAACCAAGAATTGCACGTACATGCAGCGCAAACTCGGAACTGTCTTGCGTCACCATTGTAACCATACCTGTGTCATGTGGACGAGGAGATACCTCGCTGAACACAACACCATCCGGGGTCAGGAACAACTCCACTCCAAACAGTCCATACCCGCCAAGTTCATCCGTGACGGATTTGGCAATATGACAAGCTTGCTGCCATTGCTCAGGAGTCATTGCATGAGGCTGCCAGGATTCGACATAATCCCCATCCTTCTGAATATGACCAATCGGAGGACAAAATACGGTGCCTGATACAGACCTAACAGTAAGTAATGTAATCTCACTGTCAAATTGCACAAAGCTCTCCACAATAACACGAACGGATTTGCCACGAGCCCCCGAAAGAGCAATGTTCCAGCAATCCTCTACGTCGCCCGGTGTTCGGCATACACTCTGCCCTTTGCCGGAAGAACTCATTAATGGTTTAATGACACAAGGTGTGCCAAGCTCACGTACGGCTTCCTGAAGTTGTTCCAGGTTGTCCGCAAAAAGGTAATCAGCTGTCGGAAGTTTCAATTGTTCGGCTGCAAGCCGACGGATGCCTTCGCGATCCATCGTTAGACGTGCAGCTCGGGCAGTAGGTACTACACAAAATCCCTCTTCCTCAAGCTCCAGTAAAGCTTCTGTTGCAATAGCTTCAATCTCAGGTACGATGTAATGAGGTTTTTCTTTACGGATCAATTGTTTCAAAGCTTCGGCATCCAGCATGTCGATGCAGTAAGACCGGTGCGCGACCTGCATTGCAGGTGCGTTCTCATAACGATCAACAGCGATCGTCTCTACTCCCAGTCGTTGGGCCTCAATAACGACCTCTTTTCCCAATTCTCCACTGCCTAGTAGCAGCATTTTTTTGGCTTGAGCCGTAAAAGGAGCACCCCACATGTTCTTTCCAATCCTCCCAAAGAGAAATCTTCTATATCTGTCTCTCTATTTTCGGGGTTTTGGTTAAAGATTGCAAGAGTGCTCCCTATTTTTCTTGTGAATTTTACAAGATTTTTTGTGTTTTTTCGATCAAATTTTACAATTACTGCTCACAGATTCGATACTCCTTCCATTCCTCCCAAAATTAAGGAAATGTCAAAAGAGTAGATTTTAATATTCCAGTGAACATAAATTAGCAAACAAACCCCAAGTTTAGAACCTTGGGATTTGTTTGTTTTTTTCTCTGAAAATTTCATTATGGGAGGAGACGTACGCCATCATGGGAGCATCTGGAGTCAAGTATTTTTTCGCACTATTTACAGCTAAAATCGCATCGTTGAAGGCTCCGGCAATAAGTCTGACTTTGCTATCGTGAGTTGCACAATCCCCTGCAGCAAAAACACCCGGCAGACTCGTCTGTGCATGGTGACTCATTAGAACCATTCCATCGTCCATTTCTAAGCCACAACTGGCAAGATCACTTAAATTGCTTTTATATCCATGACTAACTACGACTTCATCCACATCTAACAATACATTTTCCTGACTCTCCATATGCGTAATTACAACCTGATGGATACGTTCACCATGATTATGAAGCCGTGTGATGCTATATGGTGTTCTGACATCCGTTACATTGTTCATCTCGCTAACATTGCGTTCCATTGCACGAAACTCATTTTTTCGGTGGACGACCACTACGCTCCGTGCAAGTTGAGCAAGTTCAATTGCCCAATCTACTGCACTGTTACCTCCTCCTGAAATGAGCACACGCTTCCCGGAAAAATGTTCTGGATTTTGCACGGTGTAATGAAGATTTTCATACTCACATTGAATCGGCTCCTGAAGCTCCAATTTCTGAATTTCTGCGATACCGCGGCCTACTGCGACAATAATTGTACGCGTATAGTGTATGTCGCCTTCAGCAGTATACAGAGCCAAAATCTCGTTGTCCAGTCGAGCGAACCGATCTACTTTGCAATTCAATTCAACCGTTGGATTAAAGGTATTCGCCTGCTGAACCAGATACTCAATCAACTTTGAACACTTCATTGGTGGCAGGCCACCCACATCCCAAATAGTTTTTTCAGAATAGGTATGCAGAAAACCACCAAGTTGGTCTTTGCCGTCAATGATCTTAACTCTCATATCACGCATCCCGGCATAAAAGGCCGCATATAATCCTGCCGGTCCGCCTCCGACGATGGTCAGATCATAGATATCTTCCTTATTCATTTTAAACACACCTTGTTAATTTAGTTATGAATTCGAGATACATGTAACTTTACCCGTTTGCTTTATTTGTTTTTTGCTTCAAAAGCAGCAACAATATCATCAATGACATATTCATCGGCAAGTGGAGACATTCCCAGATTGAACCATTCCTTGCCACCCACCATATAGACGTGGTCCTGCTTGACTGCTTTCAGATTTTTCCATAACGATGAAGATAACATATCTTCAAATTTCTTTTTAATTTCCGAATTTGTCTCATCATCCAGCTGAACGATCAGATGATCTGCGTCGTATTCAGGCAGTACTTCCAAGGATACGGACATGGCAGTTTGATCTTTCGGGAAATTAGGAAGTGGATTCATTTCCAATCGTTTATGGACAAAGTTTCCTCGGTCAAGGTTCTCCCCATGAAGTACGATTTCTTTTTCCATCACTCTAATGTAGAGAACAGTCTCCTCACCAATCAGCTTATCCAATTTGGAAGCAGCTACTTTCTCCTTATCCACCAAATCCTGAATCACCTTTTCTGCCTGTTCTTCTTTGTCCAGAATTTTGGCCATATCCCGCAGTTCATCGCGCCAATCATCACGCTGTGGCAAAAGTACGGTAGGTGCTATCAGAGTAAGCTGATCATAGTCCTTTTTGGACCACCAGTCAGGGGCGATAATCAAATCCGGAGCTGCCTCCATCAGGGCTTCAAAGTTAGGCGTTCTTCCTATTCCCATTTTCATCGTGTTTGTGAATGGCTCTTGCAAGTAAGAAGGAAAATCCTCATGGTAGTTCTGTACAGCGATGGGTACGATGCCAAGTGAATATAAAAATTCTGGATATACAACGGACAAACCAACTATTTTTTGTGGGTTCACCGGAATTTCAACTTCTCCCATTTCCGTGTTCACTTTTTTCACCTGACTGGCTTCTGTTGTTGAAGAATTGGCGGTACCCGCTTCTTGACCCTCGCTCGAGGATGCTTCGTTGCCTGCTGCACCGCAAGCCGAAATAATGAGCACCAACATCATGGTGCATAGTACCGTTAACCATCTGAATCTCATTCTTTATGTACCCCCTATATGGCATTTAGTTATGACAACGTCTAATTAATAATAATTATCATTATCATTTGATATAGGAGTAAGTATATTAAAATATGTTCAGGTATGATATTGACTATTCAGACTTTTTGCTATGGACGATCTTGCCATAACTTTAATATTTCATCCAACATAAGCTCATGGGTAAACGCAGTGTAGTCCAGCAGGACGCTCGACAAAAGCATATCCATTCTGCCATTCTGTACCGCTAACAATGCAAGCCATTCCTCAGACTTACGCACAGCAGACCATGTCTGCCTAGATTCCTCATCTTCACCCACAATCAATAATATTCTTTCCACGTTGAGAACAGATAACTCCTTAATGGTCATTGTGCCCCGTTCCCAATAAGTCTCAACTCCTTCGGGACCCTCCATTTGCATATCAACGTAAAAAACGGAAGCAATGCTCCTTGGGCCTAACATCTGCAACGCTTCACCATAAACTTTGAGTACAACTAATCTGTCTTTTCGTATGAAATCCTCAAGCTGATCCTTTATGGTCGTTGCCTTCTCTTCATATCTTTGAAGCCATACCTCTGCAATATCAGACCTGTCCAAAAAGCTTGCAACATATCTCAAATGTTCTCTCCAATCGCCTTTTTCCCACGGGAGGTCACACATAGGAGCAATGGAATGAAGCTGCCTCTGCAAATCCTCAGACTCCGTCCCAACAGTAATAATATAATCAGGTTTAACTAATCGAAGCTGTTCCAGCCAAGTGGTCTCACTCTCTGCGAGTGGCATAACTTTGTCCGTTTCATATTTACGTCTATAATAGTATGTCCATGGATGACTTGCCGGCGCGGCACAGGGAATGATCTGCAATGCAAGCAGTATACCAATGCTCACAGAATGAATTGCAGCAATTTTTTGTTTGCTATTACGTATAAACGCTGCTGGTGGAATGCCAGAGATTTGCTTGAATTTACGCCGGAAATACGTCTCATCCTGATAACCCACGTACGATGCCACATCCTTGAGTCGATAACTGTGATCATTTCTCATTAAGATCTGGGCTTGTTTAATTCGGTATAGCGTTAGATAGTCCACTGGACTATAACCATACCTTTTCTTGAATAAACGCATGAAATGTCGAGGGCTCATTCGTGCCACATTTGCTAGTTCCTCAATGGTTAATCTCTTCGAATAATTCTGCTCCATGTAACCTTTGACATGTTCAATTGGTGAAGCCAGGTCCGTCTTTTCGGTAAAGGCCACATCGTAAAACATGGTATACAACAGTTCCTGAAAACGAATCTGACCATAGTACCTTTGCAAACCATCCTTCTTCAACGTGTGGTGGTAAATCATCTGACAGATCACGCCAACAGCAACGGGTGAAGATGAGCTGACCTCGCCATTTACTTCATTACGTAAAAGTTGCTTCATCATATCCAGGGCTGTTCCACCCTCCTGCTCCAGTGCGTACATGACATCAAAACTCATGTGATACACGCCTCTTTCATCCAACGAATGCACATTTGCCTCAACCAGTTGCCCCGGGAAGCCTACATACAGTCCGCCCGCCTTCAATTCGATGAAACTGCCATCTATCTTTAACCACCCTTGCCCACTGGCTACAAATAATAACATGTATGTTTCAATGAAGTGTTTCCTCAGAAGCCACTCCGTCGCAGGATCACTCGTATAATTCACGTGAAGGAGTCTAAAATTCATATGATCCAGGTGATCCAAATGTTTTGAATTTATTTCGTTGTTGTCCATCTGCATTGATCTCCCTCCAGCCATGAACGATTGTATTGATTTCATTCTTCAAAAATATAACATACCACACTAACGAATAAAAAAAACACTCCGGCTATCCTCTAACCTGTCTTCAATGAATAAGATGCACTTATTATTGAAGGATCAGGCTAAAAAACACCAGAGTGTTATAAGTTCATATGTGTTCAGACGCTTAACGGGCGTCCGAAGGTTTCATCACAAAAATCTGTATTGAGCTTCAATTAAACCATTATACACGCCTTGTTTTTGGATCAGCTGCTCATGGTTGCCCTCTTCTTTAATTTCACCATGATCCAGGACGATAATGTTATCTGCATTCCGGATGGTTGAGAGACGGTGAGCGACCATAAAGGACGTTCTTCCCTGCAACAGCACCTTCAACGCTTCCTGGATTTTAAGCTCTGTCTCCGTATCAATACTGGCTGTAGCTTCATCCAGAATCAGTATGCGTGGATCAGCAAGCAACGCACGGGCAAAGGATAACAGTTGTCGCTGTCCCATGGATAATACGTTCCCGCGTTCCTCTACTTCGGTATCGTATCCGCCAGGCAGCTTCATGATGAACTCATGTGCATTGACTGCTTTGGCTGCATCCTCCACCTCTTCATTCGTTGCATCCAGTCGTCCAAATCGAATATTGTCACGAATCGTACCCGAGAAGATGAAGGTATCCTGTAATACAATGCTGATCTGGCTGCGTAAACTCTCTACTGTTACATCCCGCACATCCTGTCCGTCAATGGTGAGACGTCCGCCGGATATATCATAGAAACGACTGATCAGATTGATGATCGTACTTTTACCCGAGCCCGTATGACCAACAAGTGCAATCGATTGTCCCGCAGCCGCTGAGAAGCTGATTCCTTTCAGCGCCTGTCTGCCCTTCTCGTATTCGAACACCACATTTTCGAATGCGATATCTCCTTTAATAGAAGGAAGTGGCTTGGCACCTGGTTTATCCGCAATACTTGGTTTTTCATCCATGAATTCGAAGATACGCTCCGATGACGCCATTGCAACCAGCAACTGATTGTACATCTGTCCCAGACGGTTGATTGGGTCCCAGAAGTTGCCGACATAGTTGGCAAAGGCAACAAGTAATCCCACGGTTAACTGGTCATGTTGAATCAGGTAAGCACCAAACCAGAAAAGGATTAATGTACCGAATCCACCGGTAATCTCAATCAGCGGTCCAAAGCCCTGGTTCATCGCTGATGCTCTATCCCATGACTTTTTGCTAGACAGATTCATGTTGTCAAAGTATTTCATGTTCTCTTTTTCCTGTGTGTAAGCCTGAGTCACTCGAATCCCTTGAATGGATTCATTCAAGTGGGAGTTAATCCGAGAGTTCTTCATGCGCACATCCTGCCAAGCCCGACGGATCAGCACCCGCAGTTTGGTCGAGATGATAAACATGATTGGCACCGTAATGATCACGGCAAGACCCAGTTTCCAGTTAATCAACAGCAAGATCACAATGATCCCGAGCAACTGTACGCAGTCGATCATGACGTTAACTGCACCGTTCGTGAATAGATCCTGAAGGGAGTTAATATCATTCGTAACACGTACCAGTACGGAACCTGCCGGTCTTTTGTCAAAAAAGTTAAAGGACAGCTTCTGGATATGCTTGAACAGATCCGAGCGAAGGTCATAAATAACACGCTGTCCGATAATGTTTGTCAATTTGATCCGGTACGTATTGGCAGCCCACTGGATGAGATACAACACAAATATGGAGCCTGCGATAAGATAAAGCATGGTCATGCTTGGCAACCCCGTTGCCGGTGCGATGGCCCGGTCAATTGCCAGACTGATCAGAAAAGGTACGGACAATTTTGTAATGGTGCCCAAAATCATCATTAGAATAACGAGTGGTAACAGTTGTTTCGCATAAGGTTTCATGTATGCAAATAAACGTCCAAATTCTTTCCAGTTAAACGGTTTTTCAATAATTTCATCATCCTGATACACAAATCGTTCATTCAGTTTCTTCTCAGAGGCCACTTTTGCCTCGCGCCTGTCTGCTATCGTTTCGGCACTCATGAATTCACCTGCTCCCCAGCCTCCCGCTTACCGCGGGCAATATAATCTGCATATTGAATTTTATAAACATCCTGGTATGGTCCAGGCACTTCAATGAGTTCGGTATGTTTGCCACGTTGTACCACGCGACCTTCATCGAGCACCAGAATCTCATCTGCATGTCGTAGTGAAGATATCCGGTGTGCAATAATAAAAGTCGTTCTGCCGCGCATAACTTCCTGGAAACCGGACTGAATCTCGTGTTCCGTCTCCATGTCCACGGCGCTTGTTGCATCATCAAGTACCAGAATTTTCGGATTTTTCAGCAAAGCCCTTGCGATCGCAATCCGCTGTTTCTGTCCACCCGATAAACCCATACCGCGCTCACCAACCACCGTGTCATATCCGTCCGGGAACTCCATAATGAAGTCATGAGCCTTGGCCAGCTTGGCTGCACGGATAATCTCATCCATGGTGACGTTCTTAAGTCCGTAGGAAATATTATTGCGAATGCTGGATGAGAACAGGAATGTTTCCTGGAAAACAGAAGCGATCTGACTCCGCAAACTGCGAATACCTATATCTTTAATGTTTTTGCCATCCAGCTTGATCGTTCCCGAGTTGACGTTATAGGCACGCATCAGAAGCTGAATGATGGTCGATTTACCTGACCCTGTTCCCCCAAGGAAACCGATTACAGAACCGGGTGCAGCGTCAAAATTAATATCAGTTACTGCTGGCATTTTGTTGCCGTAGGCAAAGGTAACGGATTCAAATGTCACATGGCCGTTCACCTGGTCTGCCTCAACAATGACTGGATCTTGCGTTTCTTCCACGTCCACTGGCGTATTGAGCAGTTCGAGCACCCGTTCACCTGAAGCTTTGGATTGCGTATAGTTGTTGATATGGAACCCAAGGTTCCACATTGGACCGATTATGTACCAGATCAAACTGAAAAAGGCAACGAGTTCACCGAGTGTCAGCGTCTTCTGTATAACCATTCTTCCACCGATCACCAGCAACAGCACGATACTCACCGAAGCAAGAATCTCCATGATCGGAAAATAGCGACTCCACAATGTTGCGGCATGAATCTGATTTGTTTTGTAACGCTCATTACGTATGGAGAATTTCTCCACTTCATAAGGCTCACGTGCAAAGGATTTTACCGTACGTACGCCAGTAATATTCTCCTGTACCGCTGTTGTCAGTGAACTGAGCGCCAGCCGCATCTCCTGAAACGCAGGGTGAATTTTGGATTCGAATCTCAGCGCAACGAAGGCAAGTAATGGGATGCATATGAGCGTGAACAACGTAAGCTGCCAACTCATGGTCATCATCATGATTGCGCCAAATACGACCATGAAAACCATGTTAAGAATCTGGGCGAAACCAAATCCGATAAAGTTACGGATGGCTTCCAAATCTCCCGTGAGGCGGGACATCAGATCACCTGTCTTGGCCGTATCATAATAACGGAAGGATAAAAATTGAAGCTTTTCGTAACATGCATTACGAAGTCTGTACGCCAGGAAGTTACCCAAGCGTCCTCCAAAAAAGCCATGTAAAAACTGCATTCCCGCTTTCAAAATAACTACACCTAACACAGTCAAGGCAATTATGGGAACGTCTTCAAAAGTTCGCGGAACAATGATGTCATCAATCAGTATCCTCAGCATGTACGGATACACCAACCCAAGTGCGGTCGCTAAGGCGAGGAACAAGATTGATACAAATAAATACGTTCGCTTTTCCCAAAAAAAGGTTTGCAGTTGCCTAAGAACATCCATGTTTCTCCTCCTCTTATGTCGTTCAAAAATACTATGAACATTTATGAAGTTTATCACCGTACCCCATTCGCGGCAAAGCGAATAACAGACCATATTCTGCCTGCTTTCAGCTTATTGACGCATTAACGAAGGTAAATACCCACCTTTCAATCAAATGTTTGAATATTCTCTTTATTTCAGGTTGTTCGTACCAAAAAAAGGCTCCCTATATGCCTTTTCGGCAGGGGCCCTTTTGGGTTGATTTTCGCAACATTTTCAATGTGTTGCTGTATCATTCATTTTGTTTTACAAAGACTTCCAGAGAATACGCGTTATGCCGTGATTTTAACTGCGTTCAATCTGTTCCAGTTGGTTAGACAAGCTGGTCCATTGCTCCGCCGGAATTCCGCTCTCCAGTGTATCTTGAATTCCACTTACCGCCTCGTCCAGACGTTCTTCCAACTGACGGGATTGGTGTTGCAAGGATTGACAAATCTGGTTGTCATAAAACTGAATCAGTTTGTCTTGCGCAGCAGGAAGAACTTCAATGATCATCTGTTTGAGGACAGGATCAAGTGCCTCCTGTAATCGCTGACGTCCATCTCCTTCGAAGAACTGTTTCGGATTGCGGAAATAATTCAAATAGCTTTTCCATCCGGACGGTTCTTCCAGACGAACTTCTTCAAGCACAGGTGTACTCCAGCGTTCGTTCAGTGGCAGTGACACATCCACGCCCCCTGATAACTGCCTCACCTCATCTATACATTCCGTAACTTGCTTCATCAGCCAGGTCTGACCCGCCTGTTCAAGTCTGAGGGTGGTAGCAAGCAGTTCCTGCTCCAGTTCAATGGCAATCATACGTAACAGTTCACGTCCACAGGCTGCAAAAGCCATCTTCAGATTGCCCCGATCCTCCCGAAGTACGGATGGATGGAATGCTTCTGCCATGAATAAACCAAGGCGATAGGCAAGCCGCTGCCGCACATGGAAGAGTAATTCTGCTGTTTCCTGTGACAGTTCTTCCTTCATGGATCTTGCTGCAAGTTGCTGTATGCGCTGACGTGACTGTCCCTGAATAGTCCCTAGTTCATCCCGCCGCTGCTGCAATACTTCTTCGCCCTGAGCCGCATCCTCTGCACGATTCTTCAGCCGCTGAATGACACGTGCCATCTCTTCGGAAGCTCCACCTACCGCAAGGTCGGCTAATTCTCTGCCAGCAAATTGGTTGAACTCTTCCTCAAACCGGATAAAACCGGATTGCTCAAGCAGCTTCGAATCACCTGCCATCTTGCCTTCCATCGCCAGTATGCTGGATACCGGGAAGAGTCGTGGTGCCCGAATTCCATTACTGCGCAGTTGGGTGCTCACATGATCGAGAACCTGCTCCAGTTCTTCCTCAGAGGAAGACAAGTCACTGGCATTCACAACAAAGAACATCTGATCCATGGCAGAACTATCTTTAACACGTCCCAACTGATTCAGGAACTGTCGATCTCCTTGTGAGAAAGCATGGTTGTAATACGTTACAAAAATGAGTGCATCCGCATTCTTCATATAATTGAAGGTTACACCCGTATGACGAGCATTCACGGAGTCCGCTCCTGGTGTGTCTACCAGTACAATGCCTTGTTCAGTCACATCGCAACTGTAATAGAGATCGATACTGTCTACAAAACAGGACTTCTTCTCGTTTGCGACAAAGTTACGATAACCGTCCAGATCCACCAGCACATCCTGACCTAACTGGTCCGCTGTTTCTTCCCAACCGGCTGCCGCTGCCTGCAAAAAGCTGTAATGCGGGCGCCCCGCCGGATGCACATCCTGTGGTGAGAGGGAACGTACTCGCTTCTGCCACTCCGCTCCAGGCTCACCCAGTCCGAGCAATCGGAAGGAATAGCCGAGGTCTTCCTGGAAGGCGTCCCGGGTCTTCATCCGGACCCGGGCTGTTCCATGCTCCGCGCCCCCGGCAGGAGCCATGATTCGGTTAATCGCCGCTGTTGTTGGATGCGGCGAGACGGGTAGTACAGCTTCGCCCAGCAATGCGTTGGCGAAGGAGGATTTGCCGGCGCTGAATGCTCCGAACAGCGCCAAAGTGAACGTGCCGCCCGCAAGCGAAGCCGCGCGTGCACGCAGATCCCGTACCGCCGACCCCATGGCGGGGTACGGCTCTACCAGCGCAGCAGCGGCTTCGAGCCGTGCCGCTGCTGCGTCCAGGCGTCGGCGGCGTTCAGCGCCAGCCGCCGCCGATGGCCCAGGCACCGCTGCCGCGACTGCGCGCTGCGCTGGCGGTGCCTCTGGCG